>NZ_NMWV01000024.1 GCF_002860405.1 Bifidobacterium imperatoris
CCGGCGGCCCCGGCTTCATACCCGACGACAAGCGAGAGGAGATCGAACACACGCTCGCGACCGTGAACCCGGCCGAGCTCGTCCGCCGCATCCACGACATCCAGGACCGGCTCGAAGCACTGGCGGCACCGCGCACCGCGCGGCTGGCCAGACGCATGGGCCCGGACATGGCATACTTGAACAAGACGCTCGCCCGGATCGCGGGCGTCGAACCGGAAGACGACGAAACCCCACAAGCCGACGCGGACTAGGATTTCACGCTCACCACAGGTGAGGCACCACTCCGGATTACGCGCTCATTTTCAAATGAGGCACCTCGACGCTGGCCCATTGGTTCTGATGCCTGTTGCCCGAGACGTTGTTGCCCGTGATGGCGTCTGCAATGTCTTTGTCTTTTTTCGTGGGCATCTCATTACGGCTCAGGAGGGGCAGGCCCAAGGCCTTCAGCGCAATGGCGGCAATCTGCTCTGCCTTATCGGAAATGTCTTCCCGTATGATTTCCATCGGCAGGTTCTCATCTATGGGCAAGTCGAAGGGTTCATCCGTTATCTTGCGGAACCGTATCGGATTATCCGCGAGGCCTATGTACTTCACGTTTGCCTTTCTTGGCCGGTCTTTCCGGTCTCACCATGTTAATATCTGCCACGGTGTCTTTTCGTCACCTACAGGCCCCTTATAGGCCCCGTTTTCACGGCCTCCGCAAGCGGCTTTTTGGGGTTATGTTACGTGTTTGTAAAACTTATGTTACGAACATGTTAACTATTCCTTGTTTCGCAGAAACCCCCAGTCTACCGGGGTTTTTGAAAAACGCGCTGTCCGATATTCCCACGGTGACACGTCGGAAAGGCCGATGTGAGTACATGAAAGGACATTCATTATGGATGGCAGGATTTCTCGGCTCGTTCTTCCTACGGGCGCTTTTTTGATGCGCGTCGTTTGCCTTCAGGGCTATAAGGATACGGAGCCTCAGATGGAACGCGGGGCTGACGGCAAGCCCTCCAATACTCAGAAGCTTGTCGATGGCAAACCGGTTTACCCACTGCGCGGTGTGGTCGTGCAGATTCAGAATGATGCCGGGGCGTGGGTCGTGGCCGATGGCATCAGCGTCAAGTCCCGTGTCGTCAGGGATTGGCCGCAATACATACCGCTCGCCCCGGCTGGGGAAAAGGTCATCGTAACACCATACGCCGCAGTGAGCGGCAAGTATGCCTCGGTGCGCTATAGCGTCATCGTGGACGACCTTGAACCGGTGCAAAGCGGTAAGTAATCGGACTGGTACGACTGGCGGGGCTTCGGCCCCGCCCCTCGTAAGGAGGTGTTTTTATGGCTATTCCCAGCGGTGTTGTGCCTCTCGCTGAGGCATTGCAAGGAACGGACATGAGCTTGTCCGAGTACGTGGGGCTTTGGCACCATTTCGGCAATAAACCCATTGCGGTAGAAGGGCAATGGGGGTTTATCGGAATGATGACCCTTGACACTGCCATTGCCGAGGGCGTGCTGTTTGAACCGCTCGCGGTCGCATTCAACGCGGGATTGATGCGCAAGGGCATAACCGACATGCGGCATATGCAATCGCAGATGCTGCGCGATGGCGAAACACACGACACGCTTGCTGAGCAGATGGAGCGTGAATGGCGGCGCGAGAAACGCGAGGAAGCCCAGGAGCTTCGATGGGAGGCTTCGCATGATTGAGCTTCTTGCGTCTTTTTCCCTCGGCTTTTTGCTGGGGCTGATAACGGCGGCGGTGTTGTTCGTCGCGTTGGTTTGGATTGACGGAAAGGACTTTCATCATGGACGGAAAGAAGCGGCCCGTGAAAGCGTGGCTGGAGCCGGGAACATACTCAGCGCTCAGGATGTGGGCTGCGGCGATACCGGGCATGACCATCTCAAAACTGGTGGGGGTGGCGGTGCGCCGGGAACTGGCACGGCTACAGGCTCAGCAGAACCCCCTCGACGTGACGAACCCCGACCGGCTGGAGTCGATAGACGAGACGGAGATAGACCCGCGCGTGGCGAGCGTATCGAGGTCTCTAAGGGCGGCTACGAGCGATGGCGGCGCGAACGGGCTGAGGCGGGGACTGCGCAAGGTTCGGAGGCGGGCTGATGACGGCGCATGACGTACTGGAATGGTTGACCACTACGCGCGTGCCGGTATGGGTTGCTGTCCTTGCTCTTGTTATTGGGCTTTTCGCCCGCGAACTGGCCGAGGCTTGGAACCGCGACCGCGAACGGGAGCGGGCCTATAAGGCCTATTGGGACGAGAGGGGGGGTGAGAACAATGATGAGGATTATCGACGGTGACGTCTATGTCAGTCAATCCGATGTAGCGGTGTTGGGTGAGGTCTCGGACACACAGATTATGCGGCTGACGGCGCAGGGCGCTTTCCGTGATTCCATCCAGCGACTGAACGGGCGGTATTGGTACCGGCTCACCGACATGCTGTCGTGGCGTAGGTCTCGGCAGAAGTGATGTCCACAAATGTGGACACTGGGGGGAAGTTCCCCCGTGGCCCCCGCGTCAGCGGGGGTCAAGCCCCCGTAGGGGGCGCAGACGCGACGGGCGGCTTTGCCGCCCGGGCGCGCAACATTACGGGGGAACTTCCCTACAAAATGGTGAAAACCGTTGGAATTATTGGCCTCGCGGGGCTTTTTAACTTCGCTACAAAATGCAGGGAACTTCCCTACAAAAAAATTATGTATGGAAATGCACCGTGTGCTTGGTCTGGATGAATATGTTTCTCCGGCATTTCGAGCATGGCGGGAACTTCCCTACAAAAACGGAGGTGCTTGGAATGGCTTTGTCTTTCGTGCGTGAAATCCGCTACCCGTCGAAGCAGAAGATTTCGCAGTTGAATCACGACATGAATGCCTCGGCATGGTTCATCACCATTCCATCGAAATACGTCCATGGGGATGTTCGTATCATCACAAAGGTGTTGGAGGGGCATCCGTCGTGGGTATGGATAGGTCAGAAAGAAGAAGGGGATGGCTCCACTGTTTGGAATCCGGAAACGGGGAAATGGGAAAAAGGGCCTCGGCCTAAAGCCCTCGATGGCACTTGGTTATACGGGGATGGCGGCAAGTATAATGGCATGAGGCATTATTGCTTTTTCGTCGCTACCCCTCAGATGCGCGGCGGGACTTTTGCGAAATCTTTTCCAGACCAAACGGACATTGAAGTGGCGCGTCGTCCTGAGGCGGCACAGCTGTACGTATCGAAAATGGAGACGCGAATAGAAGGCCCTTGGCAGTCTCCCGGCTTTGAGTTTCCCAAGCAAGGCAAGCGAACGGATTTGGCTACCCGCGATGACGCGGTGAAAAGGGTTCTCGCGGGCGCTGACCCGGACGAATTGATGAGGAAAGACCCGAAGTTGTTGGCCTTTGCAAAACATTTGGATAGGGCCTATGAGATTTGGATGAAGGAGAGGGGAAAAGGTATGCGTGATGTGCATTGCCTGTACGTGTACGGTGAAACCGGCGTAGGAAAATCTTTGTGGGCTTGGCTCTATGGTAAGCGGCATGATAGGGACGTATACAGGTTGACGGATTACGTACATCCTTGGGATGCGTACCGGGGTGAGTCCGTGGTCATCGTCGAGGATTTCGACGGCAGGATGAGGCTCGATGATGTGTTGCGTTGGACCGACCGTTACCCTGTGGAGCTGACGGCCCGTTACGCGAATAAGCATGCGTTGTATGACACGGTGATATTCACGTCTAATAAGCCTATGAGCGGCTGGTATGGATACGACGAGTTTGAGCCGAAACAGGGGCCGATAAACCGACGCATTAGTACGGTGTGTGCGTCGCTCGGCTCGGACGGGGACACGATTAGCTTCCGTCATGTCGCAGGCCCTGAATGGATTGAGAAGCTCGCGGATGAATCGTTGCGGGCAATGATAAGCGAGTCCACCGGCGTGGCTCCCTCGGACGCTGACAGTCACGGGCACATTGAGAAGCCTGAAGCGGCTCCGGTCGAGAAGCCTCAGCCGGTGGCGGATGATGAAGCGTGTCCCGTAGACATGTCCAGTCCAACGGCGTTGCCGTTCGTGGTCGGGGCTGATGGTATCCCGATTGATTGACCCCGTAGGGGCGTGGTACGGGGCCGTAGCGGTACGTCGTGCTGGTAGTGACGCATAAGCACGGGGCGGCGGTGCGCGGACGATGTGCCGCAAGCCGAACGGTGCCCCCGCCGTGGAGCCGTGCTTTGCCGGTGGAACGGCGGGGAACGTGCCGGGCGGCGGCGGTGCGTCCGCATGTGCCGACGATGCTCGTGCGTTGCGTTGCGTTGTGCGTCGCGTACCGCGCTCGTACCACGCTGTTAGTTGTAGTCGGGTTCCTCCTCGATGGCCTGTAGCTGTCCGGCTGTGAGGTAGCTTTCCTCCGGCTCCTTCGGGGCTAGCTCGCTGTCGATTAGCTCGATGGCCTCCCGGCGCTTCTTTTCCGTCGTGTGCGTATACCGCGCGGTCACGTCGGCTTCCTTCTTATGCCCGAGTATGTCTTTTCGCACGGCCCAATCCACCGAGTGCATTTCCATGATGGATTCGGCTACATGCCTGTTGTCGTGTTGCCTCCATCTCCACGGCCCGTACCATGCGCCGCTCCATTGCTTCTTCGTCATTTCTTTTTCATTCGGCCATTGACGCGGCTTGCCCGTCTTTTTGCTCCGGGCCGTATCGTCTCGCACGGCCCAGTTGTGATAGGCCAGAAGCAGCTCCTGCCATATGCTTGTAAGATACGACGGTTTGAAATGCGTCCCCCTGCCGGTGTGGAAAACCCAATCTGTAGGCTTCCCCCGCTCATTGTCTCGCTTGGCTTTTAGCACATCGGCTATCGTGCTCGACATGGGTAGGAGCCGTGATGCGGATTCGGTCTTACCTCCGGACGTCTTGATTATCGCTTTCCCCTTCACCTCGATAATGGTGCGTTCGGCAACGCTCACGCGCCGGTGGTCGAAATCAATGTCTCTCCATTGTAGGCCCAGCACTTCCTCGCGGCGCAGGCCCATACCCATTTCCATGAGGTATAGCGCATAGAACCGGTGGAACCGGTTCGTTTGCTTCTCCCCTGTGATGGGGTCGGTGACGGTCGGCTCGGCTAACCATAGGAGTAGGCCCGGCGCATTGCTAATCCAGTCCTCAGTGTGCTTCGTTTGTGCCTTGCGCACCTTCGGCGCGGTGGGAATGTGCAGGTACCGCGTAGGGTCGTCTGTCGCTTGTATCCATCCCTCGCGGACGGCTAAGTAGTATATGCCCTTCAGCACTTTAGCCGACTCGGGTATCGCATCCACGACGGCTTGTAGTTCGGCGGTGCTGTATGAGCCGATGCTTTTGTCGGGTAGCTTCTTGCCCACGGATGCTATCTGCTGCTCATAGGTGTAGCGCGTGTTGTCATTGATGTTCCGCTTCTTCTTGTCCTCCCAGAAAAGCGCTATGGCATCGCTGAGCCTGTGCGTGCGTGGTGTACCGGTCTTGCCGGTGGCAAGCTTGCGACGAAGATTCTTTTTCATCGCATCCACGGCCATCGACTTGGCCAGCTCATGGACGGCCGGGTTCTCCTCTTCGGGCACGTCCGGCATGGGGGCGCTCCCCGTTACTTGTCGCCAGTCCCCCGAGGCTGTGCGGTAACAGGTGTAGGCCCGGTACTTCTTTGTGCCGTGCGTGTTGACCACCGTGATGCTTGGTGCTAGCGTAGCGTGGCCCCGCGAGGCCGTTAGGCTGGTGTCTTTCATGCTTCCATGATAAAGCGTCGGGTAAAAAGAAAAACCCCGATTTCGGGGTTTTGTCAGGCTCAAAAACGTTGGAATTTCGCGGTTTCTTATGTCTCCCTCAAAATCATGCGATAGACCATAGGTGCTCTCCTTTTTGAGCTCGTACCTGTTTGGAAGCCATTCGTTCATTGAATGACCTAACGGTTCCTCAGTCTAGCGCCGTCTGTGAGCGTTAACCTGAAAACACGCTGAGAACGTTCTTTACAATCAGACATTTCTCTGAACGATGAGATTCACGTAACGGTCCGATTTACACAAAAGAAGACTAGGATATCGTCGCGGTTGGGATTGTGTTCGCCTATGTGGAAATCGAGGTGGAGTATATGGCAAATGGAAAGTCAATGTCCGTTGCGGAAATGGTGGAACTGTTCATAGACCGCTCGGCACCAGTGCGCGTCGATGCATTCGACGGTTCGCATTTCGGCCCCAACAACGCCGACCTGCATATTCGGATCACCAGCCCGAACTGCATGTATCAATTGCTGGCTCATCCAAATGAAATCGGCGTGGTTCGCGCATATGTGCTTGGCGACTTCGACGTGGAAGGCATCGATTATGCCAACCCCTACCCCGCCATGCGCAAACTCATCTCTCTAGCCAAATACGTCAAGCCGGTCACGCCGGTTTCGTTCGCACGAGTTTCCGCGGGCATTCTCAGCCACGGATTCAAGAAGCCCACCGTGCCTTCCACCGAGGGGCCGAGCAAGTTTGCCCGTATCAAGCAAGGGCTGATGCCTCATACGGAAAAGGCCGACTCCGAAACGGTGAGCTTCCACTACGACATGTCCAACGAGTTCTACGCCGACTTTTTGGGCCCATCCATGACCTATACCTGCGCTGTATTCGACAATGAGCAGATGAGTCTGGAAGACGCGCAGGCCAATAAGCTGCGCTTGATTCTCGACAAACTGGGCCTTCAACCGGGCGAACGTCTGCTGGATATCGGCTGCGGCTGGGGGTCGATGGTCATTACCGCCGCACGCCGTGGCATCAAGGCTTTGGGCGTCACGCTTTCCAGAGAACAGGCTGCATACGCGAACGAATGGATCGCACGCGAAGGTCTGCAGGATTTGGCCGAAGTGCGCGTACAGGATTATCGCGAAGTTCCCGAACGTGATTTCGATGGCATCTGCTCTATCGGCATGATGGAGCATGTAGGCACCAAGAACTACCAGAGCTACTTTGGGGAAATGTCCCGTCTCCTGAAACCGATGGGCCGTCTGCTCAATCACCAGATCACCATCAGCCACGACAAGCCGAACGGCAAGCCCGGCACCGATGAATTCCTCGATCGATACATTTTCCCGGACGGTGACCTCGGCGCCCCTGGATTCATTGAGTCCTGTATCCATGATGCCGGATTCAATGTGGTGCATCAGGAGAACCTGCGCCAGCATTACGCGCTGACCCTCCATCATTGGAATCAGAACCTTTCCGCGCATTGGGATGATGCAGTCAAGCAGGTTGGTTTCGAACGCGCTAAGGTCTGGGGTCTGTATATGGCAGCCTGCGCTTTGAACTTTGAGCTCGATGGTATTCAGATTCACCAGTTCCTAGCGGTCAAGCCGGATCGCATTGGTCATCCGGACGGCAAGTGGTATCCGCTGCGCCCGTGGTGGAAGGCCTGAGAACGAAAAAGCCCCGCTCGAAAGCGGGGCTTTTGTAGTGGTGGCTCCGAACGGCGTCGATCCGTTGACCTAGCGATTTTCAGTCGCTCGCTCTACCAACTGAGCTACAGAGCCATTGAATAGTTCGCTTGCAACCAAGCGGCCATCCAAGCGACCCCGGCCGGACTTGAACCGGTGACCTCCGCCGTGACAGGGCGGCGCTCTAACCAACTGAGCTACGGGGCCGTGTTGTTTCTGTCTTGCGACAGGCAACAGATAGATATAATACTGAAAATCAGGACTTACGCAAACTTCGGCGTGTCTGGCTATTTTCCAACGATTTACAGCGAATCATTCAGCACCACCCCACCGGACCTACACCTTGGCATAGCGGGTGGCACAATGGTCAAATAGCAATTCCGCATCACGCAGCCTACTCAATGCAGTACGGCACACCATCCTCTCAACGAAAGGCCAAGCAGCATTATGACCGAACCCAATGCCGCCATCGAGCAGGCGCAAAACATCCAAGAGGCCACCGACGCTCTTGAAGCAACGCAAACCACAGCGCCCTCCCACCCCATCCATAAGGTGCTGTCCTTCGTTCGCCGCTCGGCACGGCTCGACCCCCGCCTGCAGCGCGCATGGGACAACTACACCGACACGTACCTGTTAGACATCGCCGCCGGCAACGCCCGACTCGATGTGCGAGAGGGCTTTGCTCTCAGCAAGGAATACATCCAATCAACTTGGGGCAACAGCAACCCTCTGATTGTGGAGATCGGCACCGGACAGGGCGAAAACGTGGTCGCTGCCGCAGCAGCCCATCCGGAAACCAACTTCCTGGCCCTTGAGGTATACGACCCCGGCGTGGCACACACCCTGTTGCTGGCCGGCAAGCAGGGCCTTACCAACATTCGCATCGCTCAAGTCAACGCCGCGGAACTTTTCAAGGTTACCGAACCTAGCACCATCGCGGAAGTGTGGACCTTCTTCCCGGATCCCTGGCCCAAGAAGAAGCACCACAAGCGCCGCATCGTGCAGCCTGAGCTCGCCGGCAATATCCATAACGCGCTGGCGGATGACGGCGTATGGCGCATCGCCACCGACATCGAAGATTATGCACTGCATGTGCATGAGGTCATGGACCACCTTGACGGATGGCAGAACATCGGCACCATCACCGCAAGCCTGCCGCTGGAGCACGTCGGCAAAGGCAATGCCGACATGGCTGCCGACATGCCACACGCGGATTTCACCGAATCCGAGCGTTTCAGCGGACGAGTGCTCACCAACTTCGAGAAGAAGGGCCTGGAAGCCGGTCGAGTGATTCATGACTTCACCTACCAGGCAGTCACTCTTCGCTAAGCGGTTGGCCACGACTTGGCTGCAGCAAAGGGACGGAAAAACATTTTGGCCATTTATGTACTTCCGTCCCGCAAAACCCAGTAATTTCAATGCGACACGCCGTAAACCACGCTGGATTTGCACGAAGGGCAAGCCACCAGTATAGTTAATCGAGTTGTCCGCCCCCATCGTCTAACGGTTAGGACACCAGACTTTCAATCTGACAACGAGAGTTCGACTCTCTCTGGGGGTACTTCAACAAAACCCTTGAAAACATTGGTTTTCAAGGGTTTTTCTTTTTTCTTTTGATACAGGTTTGATACAACCATCCAAAGCCCCGACACGAGCACAATCCGGCCCCACCTCATTCGGAGCCGCAATCAGAACGCAATCGGAACACAATCAGAACAGCAGAAATGGCGGAATTCCGCGTTTAGCACATTCGGAACACTTGGAACACCGGTCACTCGCCGTCTGCGTCCATCTTCCTCGCGGATTCCTCCATGTCGCTGTCGTAGAGGTCGGCGTAGGTCTCCATCGTCTGGGAGAACGTCTTGTGGCCCGCCACGCGCTGGACGAGCTTCGGGCTGACCTGCATGTGGATCGCCAGGCTCACCGCCGTATGGCGCAGATCGTGCAGCGTCATCCAGTCGGGCACCCCGTCCGTCAGCCTCACGGAAGTCGTGAACCATCCGGTGCGGGAGTCGGGATGGCGCATGTAGTCGTCCTGGCTCAGCGATCCGCCGTCGTTGACCGCTCCGGGACGCTCGAACACCAGAGCATCATGGTCCTTGCCCTCCATGCGTTCCCTGAGCCTCTCCTGAAGCCGGTTCGGAGGGAAGGGGACCGTCCTTTCCTCATGGTTCTTCAATGCCCCGACCTCGAGCCCGCCACCGGTCCACACCGCGTTCTCCCTGACCCGTATGCGGTGGTTCTTCAGATCGACGTCTCCGACCCTGAGAGCGGTTGCCTCGCCTATGCGAAGTCCCGTCAGCCCCATGAAAAGCACCAAGGTGCCGTATTTGTTGCGCCTCCTGTCGGCTTCGGCGCTAAGGGCCTCCAACTGGGGCATCTCCAGATACACCCTTCTTTTCTCGGTATGAGGGACCGGGACTCGGACCCCTTTGCATGGGTTGGACGGAATCCTTCGGTCGTATACCGCCGATTCGCATATCTGACGCAGGACCCCCAACGCGTAGCCGACCTGTTTTGCGCCGACCGACTCGCTGATCTCGCTCACCCACTGCTGCACGTCGCTACGGCGAATCTCGGAGACACGGGCCAACCGCCACTTCGGCAGCACCCAGTTCTTCCACACCCCGGCATCCTTGACGTAGCTCGACGGGGCCACGACGCCCTTGCGACCGAGAAGCCAGGCTTCGCCGAGCTCCCCTATCGTCACGCGCCCGCTGTCCGGATCCCTGTAGCTGCCATTGTTGAGGGATGAGCGGATTTCCGCAAGAAACGCTTCGGCGTCACGCTTGAGCCGGAAACCGCGTTTAACCCGCTGCCTATGCTGGTTGTCGGTGTACTTGACCATCCAGCCGATGCCGCCAGGAAACTTCTTGGCCTTGTAGGAGTAAACGCCCGTGGTCATCGAGGAGCCCTCTCGCCGGCAGCGGGAACAGGGGACGAGCGGCGTCTGAACAGGGCATCCTGACCCTCTTCGCCGGAATCCGGAAGTATCCCATGACGGGACAGGCAGAGGCCCCATCTCCAAACGTCAAGCGAATTCGGGGATTCCGGCAGCCCGGTAATCATGCAGTCCACCTCGGCGGAGGCTGTTTCGGGAAGCAGCAGCGACAGCGGCGACACCTCAAGAGCCACGGCAAGCGCCGTCAGGTCATCCACCGTGACGCGCCGAAGCCCTATTTCGATGTTTCGCAGCTGGGTATGGACGATGGGATGGCCGGCATCCGCCAGCCTTCCCGCCAACGTTCTGTATGAGAGCCCCAACGCCTTCCTGTACCTCGACACGTTCGCGGCGACTATGCTGCCCGTGGCCTCGTTTTCTCTCTGCGTCATGCCATCCATCATAAGACACCGATATCGAATGGCCCGTGCGTGAGCTACGTGACAATTGACCACCATACGTAATGTATGTAATATAGTTACATTCGTTACTGTTTTAGTTACATTTAGGAGGCAGTTCATGTCGGAGCAGCTGATAACCCGTTCCGAAGCCGCGAAAATGATGGGGAGAACGCCGGGATACCTCGCAACGATGGCCTATCGGAAGAAGGGGCCGCGCTTCATCCGCATGTCACGTAGATGCGTGATGTATGACCCGAACGACGTGAGGGAATGGATCGAATCCCACAAGGTTGAGACCGAGGAGTAACCGTGCTGGACCAGAAGAGCGCCGGGGCGGCACATGAGTCGCCCGAAGCGGCGGACAGATCGGACGGCTTGGTCTTCAAACTGGAGAGCCGAGCGGATGTGCACGTCACCAGCCTCTGCTACATCATGTA
This sequence comes from Bifidobacterium imperatoris, assembly GCF_002860405.1. Classification (GTDB taxonomy): domain Bacteria; phylum Actinomycetota; class Actinomycetes; order Actinomycetales; family Bifidobacteriaceae; genus Bifidobacterium; species Bifidobacterium imperatoris. Next base: position 11,196 of record NZ_NMWV01000024.1, read on the forward strand.
TCCGTGGCTTGTGAAAGGCGGGCTCAACGTACTGTCCGGAGCCGGGGGCAGCAGGAAGACGATGTGGGCGCTGTTCGTTCTCGCCCAGGCCACACGGGGGCTTCTGAAGGATGAGAACGGCGACAGGGTCCCTCCGATGAAGGTGCTCTACGTCCACCAGTACGAGGACGTGCCCGAGTCGATCATCTATCCCAGATTGGATATGATGCATGCGGACTCGTCAAAATACCGCCTGTTCTCGATGAAGCAGAGATCACCGATAGACGGATCCCTCATTCCCGCCTACCCACAAGCCGAGGAAATCAAAAAAGGGCTTGAAAAAGCCGTTCTCGAATGGGATCCGGATTTCATCATCATCGACCCGATTACCCTTCTCATCGATGGGGACACGAATTCGAGAAAGGACGTGCAGCCCGCTCTCGTCTTCTGCAACGCCCTGGCTCAGGCGAGACGGCCGAGGGCCATACTCGGAATACACCACTGGAACAAGGCAGGGATATTCTCCGGAAGCCAGAAATTCGAGGACACCTCGCGTTCGTTCATGGATATAGCCGTTGACCCGACAAAACCGGAGTCGTCCATCGTGACCATCGGGAAGGCCAACAACAATGGGAAACGTTCGATGCGAATCATATCCGTCACCCGCCCGTATACCTACGACGACGGCAATGTAAGGGATATACAGATCATCGAGGGAATGGAGGACTCAGAACTGACGGTGGATGCAATCCGTCAGATAAGAGCCAGCGGCGATGATACGGATGATGTTCTGGAGCAGGATGCATGGCTCCGTGATTATCTGGGAAGTCACGGACGAAACGGGGTGCCGAGAAAACAGGTGATTGAAGAGGGGGCGAAGAACGGATTCTCGGAATCACAGCTTAAACACGCGATGAACCGGATAGGCGGGAAATCACAACGCGTGCGGAAAGCCGGGGCGGGATGCCTCTGGGTGCTACCTCAGAGACAAGAGTCATAAGAAGAAAGCCACATGACCAATCACAGATCAAAACCCACACCAATCAAAGCCAAAAACCACGACCAAGGAAGAGACCAACAAAACCAAGCCAAAGAAGAACCAAGCCAAAAGCCAAAGAAAACACCAAACCATACCCAACAAACAGAAGAGATGCACTTCTTGCACCCATGCCCTTCAAGGCACCACCTTTCGGCGGAATTCCAACGGAGTTAGCGTCCCTCGTGAGTTTCGGGTCCGATATCGGCGCGGGATTCCGTCGTCACCCCGGCGCTATGCCAGGTTTTCCATCGCCTCCGCTATGCCGCGGGTGAGCCTTTCGGCCTCCTCGCGGGTGAATTGGCTTCTCGGTGCGGTCGGGTCGTGCATGAGGTAGCGCCACACGTCCCGTCTGCCGTGCCTGCACGGCTGTTTTTCACACCGCACGACCAGTTCGATCAGCCCCTTGCGTTTGAGGGACCTTGCGGCCCGTTCCCGTGAGCGCTTCTCGCTGTCGCCCATCCCCGGCTCCGTCACCGGGACCCCGCGCCATCCGGCCGCGCGGCACCGCTCCAGCAGTTCCCGCTCCACGCGCCCCAATCCCCTGCTCATGGCCAGACCCCATCCTAAGTGTTGTATCGTTCGCCCATCCCTAGACGAACGATACAACACTTGCACCCCGTCGATATCGGCGCACACGTTCCAACCCCGTCGATATCGGCTCAAAAGGTGGCGTTATCAGCTGCGTAATCATTACGCAGCTGATAACGCCCCGCCGTCTGCAGGGAGGCCGACCCTACCCCCGCGTGGCACTTGGGGCCGTGGCCCTAATGCTCCGTGCTATCTGCCGGTTGAGTTCCTCGGCCTCCTCGCGGGTGAATCGGCCTTCCGGTGCGGTCGGGTCGTGCATGAGGTAGCGCCACACGTCCCGTCTGCCGTGCCTGCACGGCTGTTTTTCACACCGCACGACCAGTTCGATCAGGCCCTTGTCCCTGAGGGACCGAGCGGCCCTCTCCCGTGAGCGCTTCTCGCTGTCGCCCATCCCCGGCTCCGTCACCGGCACCCCACGCCGCCCGCTCGCGCGGCACCGCTCCAGCAGTTCACGTTCCACGCGCCCCAATCCCCTGCTCATGACCAGACCCCCGGTCTAAGTGTTGTATCGTTCGTGCATCTATGGCGAACGATACAACACTTAGACAAGCGATACAACACTTACATTCCGCCGATATCGGCGCACATGTTCCGGCCCGCGCCGATATCGGCCATCGGACTCGGAAAACACAGGCAATTTCGTTGGAATTCCGCCGAAAGGCGGTGCCCTGAAGGGCATGGGTGCAAGAAGTGCATGTCTTTTGATTTGGAGGTTGGGTTCTCTTATTTTGATGGGTTTTTCTTTGTGATGTGGTTTTGATTGGTTGTTCTTGTTGTTTGGTTGGCTTGTCTGTGTTCTTTTGGTCTGGTTCTTGCTGTTGTGTTGGTCTGGCTTGTTTCCTTTGGGATGGTGTTTTCCTTCACTCCCCTGACATGGCCCCGTTGGCCTTCGTTTTTTCTCCCAGTGCCGGAGCGCTCCGGCTTGTCGTCCGCGCCGGTCTGTTGGGATGCCGTTGACCGCTGGAGCGTGATTGTCCGCCCGATGCCTGCGGCTTCCTGTTTACGCCACGTCATCGCATGCCCGCGTTTCCGTTTCCGTCCTGCGGCAGTCGGGTATGACGGCTGCCGCGCGAAAGCCCTACGGCCTGACGGCCTCCGGTCTGCTTTCGCTTGCCTCTAATACTCCTCGGTTCCAAAGCGCAAACAGCTTTAATCCGTTCTGAATGTGAAGACGATACGAATACTACAGAGCCAAATATGTACTAATTGCTCTATATGTTGTTATTACTTACTTTCTTGGTGTTCTGATTGGTGTTCTGATTGCGTTCCGAATGGGCTGATTGTTCAGGACACGTTCCGCTTCGGAGTCATTCGCTTTTTGATACAGATTTGATACAGATAGACGTGATTTACTATGCTTTGCGTCATATATGTAACATATGAAATCCTTGATATGGCGGGGTTTTACGGAATCACGAAGCCACCTTCACGAGTTCGACTCTCTCTGGGGGTACTCGCCGGCTCCGGGTTCCACGAGGTATCGTGGCCCGGAGCCTTTTGTTTCCAACGGTTTCAGGCCGCCAGCTTGGCCTTCAGTTGCTCGCACAGGAAACCCGGCGGTGGCCACTGCCACCAAAGATGCACCTCCGTCACTGCTCATTCCGCGCATCATCTGCTCGTACATCGACGCATCCAGCAGGGAGAGCGGGGGGACGTTGAAGAATTCCGCCACTGCGGCGATATCCTGGATGGTCCAGGAGGTCTTGCCGGTCATCTTCGCGGACACGGCGCCCCTCTTCAGCCCCAGTGCCGCGCAAAGTGACTGCTGGGTCATCCCGCGGCCGGTCAGCTGCATGTTGACGTTCCAGATGAATACCCTCTGCAGGTAGTCGCCGAGTCCATTGGATTCGGACGACGGTTCGATTTTTGCCATATCAAGTCCTTTCAGATTGGAGTTGTCCAATATCGATGGACATAATCCTACAACAATGATTTGCTGCTGTGCAAGTTTCTTGATATATTGTCTATTGTGAATGGACTGACGGCAAAAATAATGGATTCTCCGATGCGTCGCTATATGACGGCGGCGGGTCTGAGCTGCCGAGACCTCGCGAGGGAGATGGGTACGTCCAAATCCTCGGTCGCGGGAAAGGTCAACGGCTCGATACCGTGGCAGCAGTCCGACCTGATCTGGCTGGCCATTCACCGAAACCTGTCCCCTGGGTATGTGCTCGGCATCGACGCCTATCTCACGGATGGCGGGTGGAAACCCGAAACGAGAATCCCCGGACCGGCTGGAACCCGGCGCGGGGATTGAACGGCAACAACCATGGAGCCGCGGGCGCGCATATCCGCCAAGATCAGACGCCCGTCGTTCCGATTCCCCGAAGGAGGGTCATCGCCATGACCGATTCTACCAATACCGCCGGCATTCGCCCGGCATCCGTCTTCGAGCCTAATCGCCAGCGCGACGCCGCGCGGCGGACGACGCGGGCCGGCGGCAAAGTCGATCTGCGCATCGCGAAGGCGCATGTGCTGTCCATGCTCGCCCACCCGTCCCGGGGCTCGCGCCGCTGAGGCGCGCGTCCGCGGACCGTTTCCCCGATACCGGCCGAACCATGTGGTGGCTGGTCGTTGCCGCCGTGTGCGTGTCCGGCGGCGTTCTCTCGTATGCGTTGTGCCGCGCCGCCCGTCTGGGCGACGACATCGGCGCGAGGCTGCGCGAACGCCGCGAAGCGGACCCGGAGCATGACGGCGGGAAGGTCGAACGATGAGCAGCAGAGCCGAGAACTGGGCATGGGAGCGCGACGACGTCAAGGGCATCACCAAGTTCGTGCTGGTGTATCTGGCCCGCCGCGCCTACTACGACGATGGCGCCGCCGCGTGGCCGAGCGTGGAGACCATCGCGTTCAACTGCGGGTGCTGTGAGCGCACCGTGATCCGTTCGTTGCAGGAGTTGGAGCGCAAGGGCTACATCAGGCCCGGCGACCAGGAGATGTCGGCGCGCAACCCGCGCACGCGCAAGCCGATCGCCAAGGGACACCGCTCGCGCGTGTGGGACGTCGTCATGGACGGCGACCACGCCGCCGAGAACATCGAGGAGAAGCCCCGGAACCTGGACGCGCTGGCGGAAGGCGACGGCAAATCGAATCCAGACAAGGACAATTTGTCACCCGACGGATTGTCACCCGAACCGAAGGGCGTGGAGCCGAGGACAAATTGTCCCGGAATCTTGGACAGAAAGTCACCCAATAGACAAGTGATAAACAATTCTCCCCTCATCCCCTTCGGGGATGCTCCCCTCAACGCCGAACAAGCCCCCACGAAGACCGAACCCGTTCCGGCGACCGATTGGGGCAAGGCCCTGCCTCCCAAGGGCTGCAGGAACCCGCTATGGGTGCCCGAACCCGGCAAGCTGCCCGAGCCGGTCACGGAACGCGCCGGCCAGGAGGTGCGCGTGCTCGACGGCATCCGCCGGCGCATGCTCGCCGTGGACCAGAGGTTCGACGTTCCGGCGACCATGGCCGACCGCAAGGCCGTCCACTCGCTGCTGATCGATCGCCCGTACGGCGAGATCGTCGCGACGATGGACTGGGCGTACCGCAACCGCTACTGGCTTCCCCGGCTCACCAGCGGCGCCAGGTTCGCCGCGAACTACGTGCAGCTGCGACTGGAAATGCTCACCCATCCCGATCCGACGGGAAAGCGGGCGCCAGACGCCCCGCTGCCGGTCGTCAAGGACCCCAACCGGGCGATACCGGTCAGCTCGTCGTCCGCAAGCCGCGTGCCGATCTACGGGGCGGCGCTGCTGCGCACCTCGCTGTGTCAGGAACACATCGAAGGCGCCATCTCGCAGGAGGCGTGCCCGGTATGCGCGTACGACAAACGCAACCACGCCACCCACGACGTCGCCGGGCGCCGCAAGGCGAAAGCCGTTGCGCCGGCGGAGGCGGTGCGGCCATGAGCGGGGACGGGCAGCGTCTTGAGGCGTGGAAGAAGGCCGGCGAATGCCGCGACTTCCCGCAACCATGGTCCGACTACCTGTGGTCGCTGGAGTTCGAGCACCGTCCCGGCGACGCGAAGGCGTTCCACTCGGTCGCCAAGGCCGTGTGCGAACGATGCCCGGTACGCGCCGAATGCCTGGCCTACGCGGCCAGCGGCGGACTCGAATGGGGCGTGTACGGCGGCAAGGTGTGCACCGACCGGCGCAGGATCGCGCGCATGGCCGAAGCCGACGGAGTCCCTTGCCGGGACCGCGGCCTGCCGTGGCCGCAACGCTGGCGGCTGCTCACGGACTGGATACGCGCCCATCGGAACGTGTTCGACGAAGCCACCGACGAGGCCAGCGCCGAACGCCAGCAACGACGCCTGCGCGCACGGGGCAGGACGGCCGATTGCCCCGACCCGCATGAGCCGTCAGGCAATCAAACATTCAAACAAGCAGGAATCCAAGCAATCAGACAAGCAGACAATCAGGCGTCCGACTGATCAGGTTCGCGTGATCGCCGGCAGTCGCAAAGGAGAAGAACGAATGCGCATCGCCATAGCCAACGCCAAGGGCGGGGTCGCGAAGACCACGTCCAGCATCTACATCGCCTCGGTCATCGTTTCCAGGGGCGGCAGTGCCGTCGTGTACGACGCGGACCCGCAGTCTAGCGCGAGCCTGTGGGCCGCCGCCGCTGAACAGACCGCGGACCCGCTGACGTTCGACGTGCTTCCGGCCAACCAGGCCACGCTCCGTCAGCTCGCCGCGGGAGCGGACCCGGACGAATGGGCGATCATCGACGCGCCGCCGCAGGGGCCGACCCTGGACATGGCCATCAAGGCCGCCGATTTCGTGATCGTGCCGGCGTCGGACTCGCCCATGGACCTCCAGCAGGCATGGAGCACCCTCGACATGGCCAGGATGAGCACGCCAGCCGCGCTGCTGCTGGTCAAGGCCGAACGCAACACGAAGGCGTTCCGCGACACCATGGACGCACTCAACGCCATGGACACGCCCCGGTTCGACACGATCGTGCCGAAGGCCCAGTACTACAAGCGTTCGCTCGGCACCAACCCGCACCAGCTGGGCGAATACCGGGACCTCGTCACCGAACTCCAGCAGATCGCCGGAAAGCAGGAGTGAGACCATGCAGGGCAACTACCAGCCACTGGCACGGCCGGTGCCGTTCGACGACGTGCTGCGTCAGCAGAGCAAGACCTCCAAGACCACGGGCGAACCGCTGGTCATGCTTTCATTGCGCATACCCGTGTCGCTCAAGACCCGGCTCAAGACCACGGCCGCCGCGCACGGACTGCCCATGCAGCAGCTCCTGCGCGACGCCATCGAACGCGAGCTCGACCGGCTCGACGGCGACGATGAGCCATAACCCGTCAGACAATCAAGCAATCCAACAAGTCAGCACCCAAACATTCAGGCAGTCAAACATGCGGACGCGATCCCGAAAGCCGATGCGTCTGCGGAAAGGAGACACTATGGACTATTCGATGGAGGTCTCCGTGCTCGGCGACCGGATCAGCATCGGAGAGGAGGCTCACGTCATCACCCTCGGCGTGAACACGGGATTCCCCGCGGGCTCCACGGCGGGAATGGCGTACACGCTCTCGCCGTTGCAGGCCCGCGTGTTCGGCGCGCAGATGCGCGCGGCCGCGGACGCCGCCGAGGGGCATCCGGGCATGCCGTCCGACGAGGAGGTGAACGCGGCGGCGAAGGTGTTCTGCGGCGGCGTGTGGAACGGGTTCGACCCCGCCAGCATGATGCCGACCGAACAGTTCGACCGGTTCTGGAACGACGGCGAGGGACACCAGCTCTACCTGGCGATCGCGCGCCACGCGCTCATCGCCGCACGCATGTCCATCCTCGCCGGGCAAAACGAAAGCTGACAAGCAGACAAGCCCACATGCAGACAATCAAACAATCCAACAATCAAACTTGCTTGCATACAGGCAAGCGAACATGCAAGCAATCAAGCAAGCCAACAAGCAGGAAAGCAAACAATCCAACAATCAGGAACGGAGCAGAACCATGAACGACAGCCACAACGAAGACGAAGCGCCCTTCGACGGCACGAGCGGAGATTCCACTCTCGAAGACCAGATGAGCGCGCATATCGCTGCCATCGCCGCCAGCGGCGTCGCCGCCGAAGCCGAAGCCCTGGCCAACCGACAGGCCGACATGGCAGCCAAGGAACGCCGCGAAACCAAGCTCGCCATCCTTGCGTCCATTGCCATCATTGGAGCCTTCGTCGTTTATGCCATCACCCGTATCGGCCGCAGCTAAAACGAGTGCGTCATCGCATATCATGGACAAATTCCATGCTGTGCGATGACGGCCAGACATAGGTCCGCAATCACGATTCATATCCGCAAGCCAGAGAGTTTTAGGGCCGCCAAATGCGTTCCTAAAACTCTTTCTGGCGGCTGATGACCTATTGTAGTTCGCCTGCTAGGTATGGTTCCACGAATGCGAGGTTGCTGCCACGTTCGAGCGAGTGGAAGTCCTGCATGGCGTATTGCCAGGATTCCTCCCAAGTGGCCGGGTTGCCATGTATGCGTCGCAGGGATTGAAGGGTCGTCGAGAACAGGTTCGGGTTCTGCGTGAAGCGGTCGGCCAGTTTGATGGCGCCGCTCTGCTTGTGCTGCGCGTCCAGATTGTCGGTCCTACCGCGGAAGGCGTGTTCGAGGTTGCGGCTGACATAGAACAGACGGTATGGAATCAAGACGGTGCGGCCGCCCTGCTTCTTCCTGAATCCGTCGAGTTTGAGCAGGGAGTCCACGCCGTTTCGCTTGGTCGTCCGGTCTGCGATCAGAGCGTCGCGGTTCGTGGTGATGATGTCGGTCGTCGAATACAGGGTTTCTTCCGCTGACGGGTCCTCCCGCACTTGGTCGTCGGGCGTGAACGCCCCGTCGAGGTCGCAGATCTGGATGACATGACCGAGCTGGCCCCATGTGCGATCATGGTCCTTGAGATAATACTCGACGAGTTCGCGCACCGTTTGCGAGGGTTTGTCCGCGGGATAGAACCCGTTGCGCCGGTGGAATTCCTCACGGTGATTCGGCGCGGTCAGCACGTCGCAATGGAATTCCTGACCTTGGAACAGGCGGTTCTCGATCAACGCCGAGAACGCCGGCACGAGCAGGCTGGCGTCACTTGCGCCCTCCACGACCAGCAGGACGATCTTGCGTTTAGCCACGGTTCGCCTCCGTTCCGACGGCGTTGAGTGCTGCCAGATCGTCGTCGATGTCGTCGTCCTCGTCGGGGTGGCCGGCGGCGTAGAGGCTGTTGCCGAACATGCGCGGGATGGGCGAATCGTAGATGTCGGGACCGCTCCATCCGAGTTCGCTGGCCGTCAGGTACCGTTTGCGCTGGTTGTTTGTGGAGGACTTGCGCGGGATGGTCGCGAACCGATTCTTGGGATCGGTCACCGTCGTGCGGATGCAGCTGTTCGGCAGCACCTCCAATGCCCGCAGGTTATGGGCGGTGAACACCAGTTGTCCCGCGCACCCGTCCGCCAGCTGGCTCAGCATGTCGCCGAGCAGTAGCTCGAACACGCCGGAGTCGAACTCGTCCACGGCGACCAGCGCGTTCTCGTCGTTGTATGCGTGCTTGAGATAGCCGAGCAGCGCGGTGATACGTATGATGCCCTCGCTCTCGCAGCGGAAGGGCACCGTGACATCGCCTCGACGCGAGAACAGCTCCGCGGTGACCCGGTCCTCGCCGTCCTTGCCGGAAGGCGCGGTGCCGGTCTTCAACAGGACGTGCAGGCCGGGCACGATGGTGGGCAGGATGCGGTCGAAGGACTCCACGGTCTGCCCGAGCCGCTTCGCCTGGCCGGGGGTCAATGGATTGGGCTGCAGCAGGTCGAACGCGAACTCCGTGTTGCGACCTTCCGGGTTCTCCTCCATGATCGGGATGATCGCGAACGCGGCGTAGGAGCCACGACGGGTGGTGGACACGAAGATGCCGTTGGTCGCATAGCCGCACAGGGCCTCGCGCAGGCGAACGAACTCGCCGAAGCGTTCGTTGATGTACGTCAACGATCTGGAGGACACGCCGTTCGCCTCCCGCACGCGGGCCACAGCCCAGTCGATCAGGAACTCGGCGTCCGGCCGGTCGTCGAGCGTGGCGCACCGGGAGAACAGGAACGAACGCCCCTCCATGTACGCGCGGTCCGCGGTGCGCGAGACCACGGTCTTCACCGAAGCGACCGCCTCGATGGAACGCCACACGTAGACCGGGGTCGACACGAACCCGTCCGCCTCGGAATCCTCCATCCGATGCCCCAACACCTCACGGCCCAAGCGCGAGGGATCGTCGCCGATGCGCACCGATTCGGCGACGACGCGCGCCCGCGTCGAATCCGGGTTCGCCTTGCGCATGGACACCCTGTACTCAAGATAGCTCGGCTTCTGCTTATCGCCGACGAGGAACGTCGCCGTCACGGTCGCCGAACCGGCGCTGGCGCTGACGACATCACCGGCGGTATCCGGCAGCATATTCCCGGACAACAGCGCGCGCAGTATCCCGATGGCGTCGATGACGGTGGTCTTGCCGGACCCGTTCTGTCCGTAAATACCCGTGACGCTGCCGCCGGTGGGCAGATCATCGAAATCCAGGACGCCATGCGATATGTTCCTCATGTCGTCCAGAACAAGTCTTTTCAAACGAATCATCGCATTGCCATTCTCTAAAACTCACAATAATCAATTTTTAATTGAAATACATGACTATTATACAGCGTAACCTGTGTGCATACCGCCGCGTTTCGCAATCAGATCATAACCTGAGCGACACAACAGCCCAGATCCACGATGAGGTGGTTCGACCGGGACAACGTCTGTCCGCCGCAAGACCACCTGGAGCAGGGTGATGCTGATGGTGCGTTCGGGGTCCGACGGCCGGCCGTCGGGCTTGCGGGCGTGCTTTTCTTCCAGGGACCCGGGAGGAGGCGGGTTCTGGAGTCCCCGTCTCCCCCCTTTCCCGGAGAGGGGCTTGTGATCGCATGTGGGAAAGGATTTCGTATGAGGTTCGGGAAGAAAGGCACCGGCGCGGTGGCGTCGATCACTGCCGCCGCGGCGTTGCTGGCCTGTCTGGTTCCGGTCGCGTTGGCCGATAACGGTGGCGGTGGTTCCGGCGAGGATGGCGGCGGTTCGGGCGGTGGTCCGACGCAGACGGCCGATGTGCATTGGATCTACAAGGATTCGTGGCCGGCCACGCTGGATGGCATGAAGACGGCGTTGAGTGATGCGAAGGTGCGTCTGTCGTCCGATCTGGCGAACGGGCAGAACCAGTTCGTGAACATGAACAAGACTTTGAGCGACGCGATCGATGAGTGCCAACGCTCCTATACGGGTGAGGGGAACGCGGACTGCCGTCTGGTGGCGGTGGGCTACGTGCGCTTGGCGGATGGTTCGTTCAACGGCAGCTACGTGAGCTCGAACGCGAAGAACCGTTGGGAGGCGCAGTGGAAGGCCGAGGCGAAGGGCGACTACACGTATCAGGGACAGAAGTACTCGACCTCGACCACGTGGAAGGACAAGCTCGGCACGCGCAGCGTTGACTCGCTGGCACAGGAGTCGATCAACTCCAACCCGAACGCCTCGTTCCGCGTGATCGTGCTGGCGCAGAACCAGCCGCCGGTCGATTACAAATTGAACGTGACCACCAGCCACAAGCAGAAGACCGACATGCAGGTCGGCTCCACCGACCCGATCGGCGACGTCATCCATGCAGACAACGGCGGTTCCGCGATCAAGGAGACGTTGAACGGCACCGCGATCATCCATTACGAGAACGGCCCCTACCTGCCCGCGAAGAGCGTGAGCAAGCCGATCAGCTTCTCCGGCAATGGGGACACCCAGCTCGACAATCTCGCCTCGCCGAAGGATTTCGGCATGAAATACTGGGCCGAGGGCTCGTACTGGATCGACATCCAGGTGCCCAAGCAGGGCCGCATGCAGGCGGCCGTGGACACCGCGGACCGTGACCCGGCCGAATCCTGGAAGGTGAGCTCGGTGCCGCCCGAACCCCCGGTCAAGAAGACCGAGGACGGCGTGAGCGCCGACCGGATGACGAACCGCACCACCATCACGTACGGCACCGGCCGCGGCGGCTACGAGATGCGTTTCCGCGACGTGATCGAACCCAACGGCGTCGAATACTCCGTGGACAGCTACAGGCTCATCGACAGGACCGACGGCAACCGCGACGTTTCCGGCGAGTTCGAGATCACTTGGGACAAGGCGTCGAACACGGTGTCGGCCGCGCGTTCGGCGGACAAGGGCGAGATGCCCATGGACCATGTCTACGAGTTCAGCTTCGACGTGACCGTGTCGAAGCCCTCCGACTTCCAGCAGGTCAGGGACCATGCGTGGGGCAAGTGGAACCACGAGCCCGAGGCCGACGCCGGAACGAAACAGTTCGATACGTGGCGGCCGAATCCCGACAAGAGCTGGATCCGCCTGAACGCGAAGGGCCAGTGGGAGGCGGTCATCGACCCGAAGGAGACCAACCGGACCGGCGCCGACGATATGACGCTTCTGGACGGGGACCGGGTCGCCTCGGTGGTCAACGGCACCATCGCCAAGAACCTCATCCAGGCCCCGGAGACCCTGACGCTCACGGACGACTGGTCGGCCGCCGACTACCTGTTCGACGCCGACGACAAGTCGAAGATCAGGGTGTACGAGGCCGATGCCGGCACCGATCGCGAGTCCAGCGTCACCGACATCGCCAACCACGGCAGGGACGTCACCGACCAGTGGACGATCACGATGGAAGGCACCACGGTGACCGCCACCGCCGGCTGGGCCTATCGCGAGGGATTGAAGGGATTGAAGACCGCGAAGCAGGTCACGCTGCTCATCCCGGGCAAGGCGGCCTACGCCAACGGCAAGGGCGCGGGCCAGGTGCGCGACGACTTCGGCAAGCAGGCGAGCGACGAACTGTCGTTCTGCACCGCGCCGGACGGCAAGGCGCTGACGAACAAGGGCTCACAGACCGTCAACACGCACACCATCCCCACGAACGAGCCGAAGATCTGCGGCTACATACCGCCCGTCGTCAAGGACGTGGTCGGCGAATCCTCACAGGGAGGCGACCAGGCGTCCGTGGACGGCAGGGTCGTCTATCCGGGCCAACGCTTGGAATACCGTCTGGAGACCCAGCCCCACCTGCCCGGCAATCTCGCGTACTCGGTCAGCGAGGTGGCGGTCACCGACACCTATGACGAGCATCTTGAAGTGGACAAGCAGACCCTGGAGGTCACCGACCTGTCCACCGGCAAGTTCATCCCGAAAACCGAGTACGAGACCCAGTGGAACGACTCGCAGCACGCGGTGCGCCTCGTGTTCTCCGACGGGTACGTGAAGACCAACTGGCGCAACGGCGCGAACCCGCGCATCATCGTCCGCTTCGAGGGCACGGTCGCCAAGGACGCGCCCACGGACACCAAAATCGGCAACCAGTGGGCCCTGACGCTGAACAACATGATCACCCCGAGCAACAAGGTATGGAACGAGCCGCCCGACTTCACGCCGGTGAAGAAGGACACCCAGGCCGACCCGTCCATCAGCATCGACGGCAAGACCGTGCTGCTGGGCGACCGGATCTACTACCGCGTGACCATCGACGCCAAGCAGACCAACCAGGCCTACAAGGTCTGGAGGCTCGGCATGACCGACGACTGGGACGACGAATACCTCTCCCTCGACGCCAAGCGCATCGAGGTCACCGACACCGCGACCGGCAAGGACGTGACCGCGAAGTTCAACATCGCGGCGATCGACGGCGTCGCCTACGTGTACGCCAAGACCGCGGACACGAAGGTGCCGGCCACCGGCGAGACCATCAAGGGCGACCCCCAGCCCAAGAACCTCAAGGAATACGCCGAAAAGAAGGACCACGACCCATTGAAGGAGCCGGCCATCGACCAGTCGATGCTGGGCACGAGCTACGAGGTGAGCCTGCCGATGACCGTCATCAAGGTCACCGACGGGCATATCGTGAAGAACAAGGCCACGCAGGTCGTCAACGACACCCGCAAGGACACCAACGAGGTCGCCAACCCCCTCAAACCCGTCAACCCCTCCAAGGACGTGGTCGTGAAGGTGGACGGCGAATCCATCGACAAGCGGAGCGTGTACCTCAACAGCCTGTTCCTCTACCGCCTCGACAGCTCCGTGCTGCCCGCGCACCGCGCCTACCAGAAGGTCACCGACTGGAGCATCACCGACCCGCTCGACACCGAGCATGACCAGTACACCGGCCAATGGGCCGTATACGCCATGCGCGACCTGACCGAGCAGGGCAAGGTGATCGCCCGCAAGGGCGTGAAGATCGCCGGCAGCGGCTTCGACGCCAGTGTGTACGGCGACGAACTGTTCACCCTCGCGCAGGACGACAAGGGCGTGGTCACCGTTACCGCGACCCAGCGCATGCTCGACCTCGTCAGCGGCAACGACGAAAGCGAGCAGGCATGGACCGCGTTCATCCAGTGCAAGCGCGTCAAGACCGGCGAACACATCGCCAACCGGTTCGACGAAACCATCAACGGCACCAAACGTCCTTCCAACCAGGTCGAGACGCACACGCCCGACATGACCCCGAGCCTGAAGATCGAGAAATGGGACGAGGCCTCCGGCTGGCCGGCCGGCGACCGCGACCAAGTCAAGGACGCGCTGGCCATGCAGGGCGACACGCGCATCGTGTTCACCATCACCAACACCAGCACCACCGACCCCGACACCAAGCAGGGCGCATGGTACCGAACCAAGGACCTGAACCTCAAGGACCAGCTGGTCGCCGGCGACGGCCGGGTGACCGATCTCGAATACCCCGCCGATTGGGACAGCCGCATCCTCAAGCCCGGCGAGAGCGTCGAGGTCAAGGGCGTCCTCAAGGGCGTGACCGGCCATCACACCGACCGCGCCACGGTCACCGGCACGCCGTTGGTTGAATGCGTCGTCTCCGACCCGGATCCGTTCGACGGCAAGGACGAGACGTCCGCGCCCGATGACGCGGTCACGATCGACGGCAGGCTCGTCTGCCCCGACACCGAAGTGGTCAGCAACACCGACGACTGGAACGGCTACCGGACCGGGCTCGCCCATACCGGCGCCGCCGTCCAGGGCGTGATCGCGGCGGCGATCACCCTGCTCGCCGTCGGCGTGGGACTGGTCGCCGCCCGCAGGTTCAGGCGCGGGAACAACGCCGCCGGCCGCCACTCCGGCACGATGCAACCCGTCGATGCCGGGGCCGCCGACGCGGATGCCGTCGAAACCACGGATTCGGTTCCCGGCGGGCAATCCGTGGTCTGACCGAAGCGGCGGGGACCGTTCTCCGCCGCGATGATTCTTCCGGCCGGACGACAATCCGGCCGGAACCCCGCCGGTTCTCTTCCTTCTTCTCTCCCCGGCGGGCATGGCAACGGCCCGACGCCAACGGTTCAAACCGTTCGCGTCGGGCCGTTCCCTTGCCGTTTTTGGCTGCTTACTGTTCGTCGGTGTTCTCGGAGGCGAGTCGTTCTTCGAGCTGTTCGACGATGTGGTCGTGCATGTTCTCGTCGATCTTGACGGTCAGGAGGAAGACGACGAGGCTGGCGACGATGCCGGCGAGCGGCAGGTAGTAGGCGCAGGTCTTGAACGTGCGGATGTTCGCGGCGGTCATGTCGGCGGCGGTGGCGTTGCCGACCATGCCGGCGGCGACGGCCACGAAGCCCACGATGCCGTTGGACAGGGCGCCGGCGATCTTGTCGAGCATCGGGCGCACGGAGAGGGTGACGGCCTCGTTGCGCTTGCCGGTCTTGAGCTGGCCGTATTCGATGGAGTCGGTCATGCTCAGGATGGCGGTCATCTGGATGGTCTGCGCGGGCAGGTAGAAGAGGACGAGCGCGACGATGACGACGGGCAGGTTCATGGGCGCGATGATGAACAGCGTATAGCCGGCGATCATGAACGCCATGCCGGCGGTGTACAGCCAGCGGCGCGGGATGCGCCGGTTGAGCACCGGGTAGAGGGGCGTGGTGACCAGTCCGGTGATGACCGGGATGACGCCGGCGATGGAGAAGCTGTCCGGGGCGCCGAGCACGTATTTGAACTGGTAGAAGAGCACGCCGGTGGTGGCGACGTTGGCCACGGAGTACAGCAGGTAGCTCAAGGCGACCCACAGGAGCTGGTCGTTCTGGGCGATTGCCTTGAACGCCTCGATGGGGTTGCCGTTGGCCTCGGCCTTGGCGCGCAGCTCGCCCTGGTTCTCGCGGGTGCCGAACGCGACGCTCCACGCGGTGAGCAAACCGAGCACGGCGATGATGATGGCGAACGCGGCCCAGCCGGTGCGGCCCTGCTCCCATTGGCCGGTGAACTTCCAGGTGAACCAGCTGACGACGGGCACGACGATGACGGTGACGCCGTTGTATCCGATGGATCCGGTGAACGCGCCGAGAGCGGTGTACGTGCTGCGCTCGTGCGAGTCGGAGGAGATCGCGGGGATCATGCCCCAGTAGGAGATGTCGCGCAGCGAGTAGATCACGTCCAGCAGGATGAACACGATGACGAACAGGACCATGAACACGCCGGTGTTCACGTCCACGAGCCCGAACAGGCCGGTGAACACCATGATCAGCAGGATGCCGGGCACGAGGCCTCCGATGAACTGCCAGGGACGGAACCGGCCCCAGCGGGTGTTCGTGTTGTCCACGAGGTTGCCGAGCAGCGGGTCGAGGAAGATCTCCGCGATGCGGATGACCACCACGAGTCCGGTGATCACCGCGATGAGGCGCGCGGCCAGCGTCTTGTCCACGTCGATGAACAGCGCGGTGGTCACGAACGTGATGAAGAACGTGCTCATCGTGTTGTAGAACGCGGCCTGGCCCAGGTTGCCGAACGCGTATGCGATCTTCTGCCCCATGTTCCTGGTGGGCATGGGCTGCGGCTGTCCGGGCGTCGCCGTGCGCTGTGTGGTGGATCCGCTCATGGTGTGGTGGCCTCCTTGCGACCTGTAAAGAATCCGTGCGCGGGAACAGCTCCGATCCCGCAAGACGCGAGTATAGGACTTTCTTGAAAAAGTAAAAAACTTTACCGCGTGTCGCAAGCAATGCCAACGATTCATGTTCGCCAATCCAACACACCGCGCGGGCGCTGGCGATGGTCGGAGACCGGATTATCGTTGATAAGTAAAGGCTTTCCGCTGTTCTTGCGGTCGCAGTCGGGACAAGCGCAAGAAGTTGCGTAAATTAGTAAATATCTTTATCATCGTTGTGCAAGGAGTCACATTCGAAGGCTCCCGAACTGCGGCGGCAACGACGCGACGCAATCCGATGCGAAAGCGAGGACATCATGAACACAACCGACGATCAGCGGAAGAACGGCGATCCGATCGTCTCCCCGTCCATGCCGACGACGGCATGGCTCGCCGACCCGCGCGTGTACGCGGTCCACCGGCTCGACGCCCATTCCGACCATGCATGCTGGTCGCACGCCCCCTCCGTCGGCGAGGGCACCAATCTCACGCAGAGCCTCGACGGCGAATGGCGGGTCCGAGTCGAGACGGCGCCGGCGAACAGCTTCCCCGACGGGACGAGCGACGGGCCGGATTGGATCAGCGACGTGTCGCCTCTGTTCGCCGCACCGGGCTTCGACGACTCGTCGTTCTCCCGGGTGCAGGTGCCCTCGCATCTGGAGACCGCGGGGCTGCTCGACCCGCAGTACGTGAACGTGCAGTACCCGTGGGACGGCCACGAGGACCCGAAGGCCCCGGCCATCCCCGAGCATGGCCATGTGGCGGTCTACCGACGCGAGTTCGCCGCGGAGGGCGCGGTCGCCCAGGCCATCCGCGAGGGCCGCACGGTGACGCTCACCTTCCAGGGCGCTGCCACCGCCATCTACGTGTGGCTCAACGGCGCGTTCGTCGGATACGCCGAGGACTCCTTCACGCCCAGCGAGTTCGACGTGACGGACGTCGTCAGGAAGGACGGCAACGTGCTGGCGGTCGCCTGCTACGAGTATTCGAGCGCGAGCTGGCTGGAGGACCAGGACTTCTGGCGTCTGCACGGCCTGTTCCGCTCCGTCGAGCTCAATGCGAGGCCCGCCGCCCATGTCTCCGACATCCACGCCGGGGCCGATTGGGAGCCCGCCACGTCGATCGGATCGCTTTCGCTGGACGTACTGATCGACGGCGCCGCGAACGCCGCGACGGCCGACCTCGCACTGCGGGACAAGAACGGCGCCGTCGTCTGGCGCACCGCCACGGAAGCGGCCGGAACGCTGCACGCCGAGGCCGAGATCGACGACGCGGCCCCCTGGAGCGCCGAACGCCCCGACCTGTACGAGCTGTCCGTCACCCTGCTCGACGCGGACGGCAAGGTCCTGGAGACCGCGCGCACCCGCATCGGCTTCCGGCATGTGGCCATCGAGGACGGCATCCTCAAGCTCAACGGCAAACGTCTCGTGTTCCGCGGCGTCAACCGCCACGAGTTCGACTGCCGGCGCGGCCGTGCCGTCACCGAAGAGGACATGCTGTGGGACATCCGCTTCATGAAGCGCCACAACATCAACGCGGTGCGCACCTCGCACTACCCGAACCAGTCCCGCTGGTACGAGCTGTGCGACGAATACGGCATCTACCTGATCGACGAGACCAACCTGGAGACCCACGGCAGCTGGAACAGCCCCGGCGACATCCCCGTGGGCACCTCCGTCCCCGGCGACGACGAGGCCTGGCTGGGCGCGTGCATCGACCGGCTGGACAGCATGATCCTGCGCGACCGCAACCATCCCAGCGTGCTCGTCTGGTCGCTGGGCAACGAATCCTACGCGGGCGAAGTCCTCAAGGCCATGAGCGCGCACGCGCACCGGCTCGACCCGTCCCGCCCCGTCCACTACGAAGGCGTCAACTGGAACCACGCCTACGACGGGATCAGCGACTTCGAAAGCCGCATGTACGCCAAGCCCGACGAAATCCGCGACTGGCTCGAACACGGCGACGAACGGGGCGAGGCGAACAAGCCGTTCGTCAGCTGCGAGTACATGCACGCCATGGGAAACTCGTGCGGCGGTCTGAGCGAGTTCATCGACCTCGAACAGTACGAGCGCTACTCCGGCGGGTTCATCTGGGACTACATCGACCAAGGACTCGTCCAGCGCCTGCCCGACGGGCGAGAACGCCTCAGCGTCGGCGGCGACTGGGCCGACCGGCCAACCGACTACGAATTCGTGGGCAACGGCATCGTGTTCGCCGACCGCACGCCCAGCCCCAAGGCGCAGGAGGTCAAGCAGCTGTACTCGCCGGTCAAGCTCACCCCCGACGGACACGGCGTGACCATCGAGAACCGCAACCTGTTCGCCGGCACCGACGGCTACGTGTTCGCCGCACGGCTCCTCGAAGACGGGCATGAGATCTGGCACGCCGACTACCGGTTCGACGTGGACGCCGGAGACACCCAGCGCCACGACATCGCCTTCCCCGACATCGACACGGACGGGAATACGCGCGAGGTCACCTACGAGGTCGATCTCCTGACCGCGGAAGCCACCGCATGGGCGCCGGCCGGTTACGAGCTCGCGTTCGGCCAGCTCACCGGCACACTCAACCCCGAACGGGACATCACCGAGACCGATCATGACGACGACGGCCGCGCGACGGTCACGCTCGGCCGGTGGAACGCGGGCATCCGCCGCGACGACGAGGAAATCCTCCTGTCACGCACCCAGGGAGGCATCGTCTCCTGGAAGCGGGACGGCCGGGAAATGGTCATCCGACGCCCCGAACTCGTCACCTTCCGCCCGCTGACCGACAACGACCGGGGCAACCGTTCCGGATTCGACCGCGCCGCATGGTTCGCGGCCGGCCGCTACGCCGTCGTGACCGATACGAGCATCGCGCAATCCGACGACGGAGGGCTCACCGCCAAATACCGGTACGAGCTCGCCGACCCGGACCACACGCCCGTGACGGTCGCCTACCGCATCACCGCCGACATGCGCATGCGACTGACCGTCGAATACCCCGGCGGAGCCACCGGTGCGGCCAGCCTTCCCGCGTTCGGCGTCGAATGGGAACTGCCCGGCGAATACGAGCGTCTGCGCTACTACGGCCCCGGCCCCGAGGAGACCTACCGCGACCGCAAGCAGGGCGGCAAACTCGGCATCTGGGACGCCACCGCGAAGACGAGCATGGCACCGTATCTCATGGTGCAGGAAACCGGCAGCCACGAGGACGTCCGCTGGCTCGAAGCCATCGACATCCAAGGCCACGGATTGCGCGTCACCCAGCGCGGCGACCGTCACTTCACGGCCAGCCTGCTGCCCTGGAACACCTACATGATCGAGGCAGCGCGCCGCCATGAGGACCTGCCCGAGCCGCGCCACAACTACCTGCGTCTGCTCGCGGCCCAGATGGGAGTCGGCGGAGACGACTCCTGGGGAGCCCCCGTCCACACGGCCTACCAGCTGTCCGCCGGCAGGCCGCTCACCCTCGACGTGGACCTCGAACTCATCTGACCGGCAACGGGCGGCGGCATACACCACCATGCCGCCGCCCGTACACGTATATATACATTTCCCAAACACACTCCACAGGAAAAGAGGCAATCAATCATGGCTGAAGTGATCATCGTCAAGAACGAAGAGGAGGCCGGCGAGATCTACGGCCGCTGCGTGGCGGACCTCATCAAGGCCAAGCCGGGCGCGGTAGGCGGCCACCGGTTCCAGCCCGCTGGCCGCCTACCGCGCCCTCGCCAAGATCGTGAAGGACGAATCCATCGACGTCTCCCATGTGCGCGGCTTCGCGCTGGACGAGTACCTGGGCCTGCCGCTGACCCACCCGGAGTCCTACCACTCCACCATCCACCGCACGGTCGTCGAGCCCCTGGGCCTCGACCCGGAAAAGGTCCACGTGCCCGGTGACGTGCTGAACGGTGCCCCGCTGGAGGACGGCGAGAAGATCGCCGCCGCCGGTCCCGCCTACGATGCGGCCATCGAGGCCGCGGGCGGCATCGACGTGCAGATCCTCGGCATCGGCACCGACGGCCACATCGGTTTCAACGAGCCCGGCTCCTCGCTCGCGTCCGGCACGCGCGTGAAGACCTTGGCCGAGCAGACCCGCATCGACAACGCGCGCTTCTTCGACGACGACATCAACCAGGTGCCGACCCACTGCATCACGCAGGGCATCGGCACGGTCCTGAAGGCCCGTCATCTCGTGCTGCTCGCGTTCGGCTCCGGCAAGGCCGAGGCCATCGAGGAGACCGTCGAGGGCGGCGTCTCCGCGTTCTGCCCGGCCTCCGCGCTGCAGCTGCACCCGCACGCCACGATCATCATCGACGAGGAGGCCGCGAGCCGTCTGCGCCACAAGGACTACTACCGCTACGCCTCCACGCACAAGCCGGCCTGGCAGGGCATCTGATCGGCAGACGAACGATTCGGGCTCCTTCTTGCTTCGCAAAGAGGGAGCCCGAACCCATATGCAGGAAGGAAATCATGACGCAGGACAGAGATGAGATCGTAGCCCGCGTGACGGCAGTGCTGGAAGGCGAGGCCAAGCCGGTCGCGATTCGAGGGGCGCGCAAGGTGGACGCCCGCGGCGAGCAATCCGGGTACTGGGTGGTCTCGGACTCGCGTGGCGTGATCGTGGCCACGGGCTCCGCCGCGGCGGACGGCACCGGCGAGGAGGCGTTCGAACACGCCTGCCGCACGGTCGGCATCGACCCGGCCTCCCGCTCCGGCGAGGTCATCGACGCTGCCGGCCGCATCCTCACGCCCGGCTACGTGGACATTCATGCCCACGGCGCCTGGGAGAAGTCGTTTGACGACGGCCCGGACGGCATCGACGTGGCCCGAGCCGGTCACGCGGTCCACGGCACCACCCGTCAGGTGCTCTCGCTTATCACCAACCCGATGGACGTGATCTGCCGCAACATCCGCACCGTGCATGAGAAGATGGCCTCCCGCCCGGACATCCTCGGCTGCCACCTTGAAGGCCCGTTCCTCGCCTTGAAGCGCAAGGGCGCGCACGACCCGAACTGCCTCAAGGACCCGGTGCCCGAACTCGTGGATCGCATGCTCGACGCCTCGGGCGCCGACCCCGCCGTCGGGCGTCTCGGCTGCATCCGCCAGATCACCATCGCCCCCGAGCTCGAGCACGGCATTGGCGCCATCAAGCAGTTCGCGGCCGCCGGCGTGGTGCCCGCGGTCGGCCACTGTGACGCCGACTACGCCACCGCCCAGGCCGGCTTCGACGCGGGCGCCGGCATCATGACCCACATGTTCAATGCGATGAACGGCCTGCACCACCGCGAACCGGGGCCCATCCCGGCCGCCGTCGAGGACCCGCGCGTCACCATCGAGCTCATCAACGACGGCTTCCACGTGCAGAACCCGATGGTCAAGCTCGGCTTCGGACTGGCGCCCCACCGCATCGCGTTCGTCACCGACGCGATGGCCGCCACCGACTGCCCCGACGGCGCATACAAGCTCGGCGAACTTGACGTGAACGTCATCGACGGCCACGCCCGACTCGTCTCCAACGGCGCCATCGCCGGCTCCACGCTCACCCTGGAGGTCGCGGTCCAGCGCGCGGTCAACGAACTCGGCTTCAGCCCGGTCGCCGCCGTCGAGGCCGCCACCCTCACCCCGGCCCGCGCCTTCGGATTCGACCGGGCCAACCCCGTCACCGGCACGCCGCTCGGCCTGATCGCCCCGGATACGCCGCCGACCTCAACCTCCTCGACCCCGCCGACTGGACCGCCCAACACGTCTGGTGTGCCGGCCGCCAGATGAAGTAAACGCCTCCCTGTAGGCCGGAGCCGGTGCCGTTTGTCTTCGATGACGCCTTATGTCCGAGGAACGAAGCTGGCGCGCGGCACCAGCTCGGTCGTGAGCAGGATGTGACGCCGCACCCGCCGCTCGTGCTTTAATCCGTCGATCAGGGTGGAGAACGCCATGCGGGCCAACTCCCTTTGATCGATCGCATACGAGCTCAGCGGCGGCGACGTGTATCGGGCGATCGACTGGTTGTTCACGCTCACCACGGCCAACTCGTCGGGGACCGCCACGCGCAGTGCGTTCAACGCCTGCAACGCTCCCACCGCGAGCACGTCGGCAGCCACGATCAAACCATCGGGCATGCTGCCGGCCTCACGATGGTCGGCCACCAATTGCTCCGCGAGACGGTAGCCGTTCTCCACGGTGAACGTGCCGGACGAATACACCAATCCGTCCGTTTCCAATCCCAAGTGCGCGGCCCACTGGCGGAACGACAGTTCACGGATGTCCTCGGGATAGTCATGCGTGCCCATGATGCTGCCCACTCCGCCGAGAAACGCGATGCGCCTGCGGCCCGCCGCGATCATCGCGTCCAGGGCGTCCAGCATCGTCTGCGACAGATCGGGCCGTACGGAGTCGAACAGGTGCGGCGCCGGATTCGTGTCGATGCACACGCCATGCGGGAGCACCGCATGCAGGGCGCGCAGGTCCGCTTCGGGAAACACCGTGGCGCCCACGGTGATGAACCCATCGAACTCCGCCGCACGTTCCGTCAACTCGTGTATGGATCGGATGAACGTGGGCTGGTCCAATTCCATCGACTTCGCACACTCCGCAAGAACCTTCCGCAGATCGGCGAAGTACGCATCCTGCAATTCCTCCCCGGACGGAGGCGCATCCAACACCGCGATCGCGGGACGGAACACGTTGCGGTATCCCATCTCCTCGCACACGCGCAGCACGCGCCGACGCGTCTCCTCCTTGATGGAGAACGACGGGTCATTCAGCAAGCGCGACACCGTGCTCTGCGACACCCCGGCCCGTTCCGCGACTTCCTTGAGCGTGGCCATGACATCCTCCCCGCAAACTTTAGTAAAGGGTTTTACTACAGCATAACCCGGGAAGGCGGGGTTAGCGGCATTGGCGGCGTGGAAGTTTACCCATGACTGGTAGACTGCACATGTCCCGGTAACAGGGGGCAATGCATAGGGGTGACGGGCATGTGCAGCAACATTCCCGTCACCTTTTAAAATTCGGAAGATAATTTTATTTCCAATAGACCGACCGATACACGTTTGGACGAGGCATAACGATTATCTGACGTTTCCCTCAAATATCATTCATAATTTTCAGTATAAATGAACCGAAATTTCTGATGCAGGAACGACGTGCCTCACGTTTTTTGAGCGCGTAGGGTGTGGTGGTGCCTCATCGGGAATGAGCGCGAACGGTATCGGTCCTGTTTGGCTTGTCTTATGGAAGACAGGATCAGCATGGCGACGAAGCGGCAGGTCACCCTGAGATTCAGGGATGAATACATGAAGGCGTCGAAGAAGGACAAGGGACGCATCCTCGATGAGATGTGCTCCGTGCTGGGAATCGGCAGGAGCACCGCGAGACGCAGACTCACGGAAGCCGGGCGCGGCAGGCCGTCGATGTCGCCCGCGGAGCGGCCGAAGCGGTATTCGGAGCAGTCGCGCGAGCTGCTGGTCCAGGTGTGGCTGATGATGGATGCGCCGTGCGCGAAGTACCTCAAGGCGATGCTGCCCCTGTGGATGCCCATGCTGCGCGCGCACGGCGAGCTCGCCGACTGGGACGGTTTCGCGTTCCGC
>NZ_NMWV01000025.1 GCF_002860405.1 Bifidobacterium imperatoris
CGTCCAAGAAGCCGGTCGCGCGCGAAAGCACCCGGGACGGCCGTCCCCGCCGCGTCTACGACGCACCACGCACCCCGTGGGAGCGGCTCAAGGAGTTCGACGAGGCGGACAGGGCCGCCGGCGGCCCCGGCTTCATACCCGACGACAAGCGAGAGGAGATCGAACACACGCTCGCGACNGTGAACCCGGCCGAGCTCGTCCGCCGCATCCACGACATCCAGGACCGGCTCGAAGCACTGGCGGCACCGCGCACCGCGCGGCTGGCCAGACGCATGGGCCCGGACATGGCATACTTGAACAAGACGCTCGCCCGGATCGCGGGCGTCGAACCGGAAGACGACGAAACCCCACAAGCCGACGCGGACTAGGATTTCACGCTCACCACAGGTGAGGCACCACTCCGGATTACGCGCTCATTTTCAAATGAGGCACCTCGATCCCCGCAGCGCTGAAAACGATTTGGCACAGAGATTAGGCTTATATTAGGAACTGGATAAAGGAATCGAGGCCGCGATGAAGCGCATTATCAGGAACCTTATTATCGGCACGGCTACCACAACCGCAATACTCAGCGTCAGCACTTTCGCCATCGCCGATTTCATGGTCCATCTATCCATAGATAAACGTTGCTCTGGCTGGATGGAAAAACTCATGTCTCATGGAGCTGCGGCTGATTATCTGGAGGCACCACATGCAGACGCCTCCGAGGAACACGAAGCAGCACAATGGTTTGCGCAAGCCAAGCAGCCGGTCACCACATACAGTGAAGACGGATTGAAACTGCATGGATGGCTGTTTGATTCCGATAGCTCCATTCCTCACTCGCATCTATATGCCATTTGCATGCATGGTTATACCGGTACTCCTGCTGAGATGGCGAAGTATGCACGCCGATTTGTGCGCATGGGATTTACTGTGCTTGTTCCCGCTCAACGTTGCCATGAACTCAGTGAAGGCAGATTCGTAGGCATGGGTTGGCTTGAGCGCCGTGATCTTATGCGCTGGATTCACTTGATTGTGGAGAGCGACCCCGAGGCTCACATACTGTTGGATGGCATATCGATGGGCGCGGCAACTGTGATGATGGCGGTAGGCGAGCCTGATTTGCCGCGCAATGTGGCAGCAGCCATTGAGGATTGCGGATATTCCTCGGTTTGGGATCAGTTCCTTTATAACGCCAAAGGCATGTACCATCTGCCTCGCCGTTGGATGGCTGTGCCGTTTGTGGCTGCCATGAGTAAAATTTCCAAGCATCTTGCTGAATATGGTTTCAGAGAAGCATCAAGCGTCAGCTCGCTTCATCATGCCACTGTTCCGATGATGTTCATTCATGGTAGCGATGATACATTCGTCGATCCGGCATTCCTTGATCGCAATTATGCTGCCTGTGCCAGTATCGACCGCGAACGACTACTCGTTCCGGGTGCAGCCCACGCCATGAGTGCCAGCACGCAACCAGAACTGTATTGGGACCGCGTCACCAACTTCGTGAAGCGCACCTTCAAACTGTAGAAACAAATGGCTCCCCTCATCGAGGGGAGCCATAGCAACTTCATCAGGCCAACAATGCAATTGCTTGCGTAATGTATCAATGTAATTGTTGGGCTGATGCGTGTGTCTTCTAGGCGCACTGAGGGAAGGCGTACGATGGTACGTCGACCGAAGAGCAACGACGAAGACACTCCATCAGGCCAACAATTCCTTGACGGCGGCGATGACGGCTTGCAGACTCTTCTTCGCGTCACCGAACAGCATCTGCGTGTTGTCCTCGAAGTAGAGCTCGTTCTGGATGCCGGCGTAGCCCATGCCACGGCCACGTTTCATGACCACTACGTTCTGAGCCTTGTCGACATCGAGAATCGGCATGCCGGAGACCGGAGTGCCAGGGCGGCGGGCGGCAGGGTTGGTCACATCGTTAGCGCCAACGACCAGAGCCACGTTGGCTTGCGGGAACTGCGGATTGATCTCATCGAGGTCGACGAGTTCCTCATAAGGCACGTTGGCTTCAGCCAAGAGCACGTTCATGTGACCTGGCATACGGCCTGCCACCGGATGAATAGCGTAGGAAACCTCAACGCCGTGGCTCTTGAGCAGCTCGCCAAGGTCAGCCAGTTCGCGCTGAGCCTGAGCCTGAGCCAGACCGAAGCCGGGCACGAAGATGACCTTCTCGGCATAGACGAGCTGGACAGCCAGATCGTCAGGCGTGGTTTCCTTCATTGTGCCTTCCGGACCGTCACCGGCTGCAGCGGCACCGGAACCGCCACCGAAGCCACCGGCGAGCACGGAAATCAGCGGACGGTTCATGGCCTGGGCCATGAGGATGGACAGGGTCACGCCTGCAGAACCGACCAGAGCGCCAGCCACAATCAGAGCCACGTTGTCGATGGCCAGACCAGACATAGCCACTGCAGTACCGGTGCAAGCATTGAGTACGGAAATCACAACCGGCATGTCTGCGCCACCGATAGGAATGACGAAGACCAGACCGTAGCACAGGGCGAACACGGTGGTCAGAATCGACCAAAGCAATCGCTGCTCAGGCTGCACGCACAGCATCACCAGAGAAGCGATGGAGAGCACTGCGAACAGAATGTTCCACACACCCTTGCCCGGCAGCGCCAGCTTCTTGACCCACTTGATACCCTGCAGCTTGCCGGCTGCGATCAGCGAACCTGTGAAGGTTACGGAGCCGATGAGAATGCCGAGGCCAGCGGTAATAAGCACCACGATATCCGGAGTGCCGTCCTTGGTGAGAATGTCGTTCAAGGCCACAAGTGCTGCTGCGCCACCGCCCACGGTGTTGAACACAGAAACCAGCTGCGGCATGTCCGTCATCTTGACCTTCTTGGCGGAGACCACACCGGCCACGGCACCAATCAGGATGCCGACGACCAGCACCACCACAGCAACAATATTCACGAAGCCCTTGGCGAAGAGCACCACGAATGCCATCAGCGCGGCTACGACCATGCCGAATGCGGAAATCTGGTTGCCCTTACGCGCGGTCTTCGGGGAGTTCATGAAGTGCAGGCCGACCACGAACATGACGGCGGAGAACAGGTATACGAACCATGCAACGATGTCGATGGTTCCCACGGTTGCGGAGGTCATTACTTCGACTCTCCCTTCTTCTCATTCTTGTTGGACTTGAACATCTCCAGCATGCGGTCGGTGACCACATAGCCGCCAACCACGTTCATCGTGCCGAGCACTGCAGCTAGGAAGATGAACACGTAGGCTAGCGGGCTGTTGGCTTCCGCCGCCACAATCACCACACCGACGATAACGATGCCGTGAATGGAATTGGCGCCTGACATCAGCGGAGTATGCAAGGTGGCCGGCACTTTGCCGATAACCTCGATACCGATGAGCAGTGCGAGAACAAATAAGGTGATGGATACAACGAGTGTAGGCATAATCGTCTTCTTCCTTGACTCTCGATTACTCGGTCTTCTCAGCCGGTGCTTCAGCTCGACCGGCGACCACCAGAGCGTTGTCCAGTTCTTCGCTCAAATCCTGGCTGAGCTTGCCGTCACGAATGAAGTGCACGAGAATATCCGCGACATTGCGAGACAGTAGGTTGGATGCGGTAGTAGCCACGCCGGAAGCCAGATACGGGGCGCCGATCAGCTTGACGCCGCCCTCGGTGACCTGCTCCCCCACTGCGGAACCTTCAACGTTGCCGCCCAGTTCGGAAGCGGCGCAGTCAACGACTACGGCACCGCGATGCAGTCCATTCACGCCGGCTGCAGTCAACAGCACCGGAGGCTTGCGGCCAGGAACCTTGGCGGTGGTGATAATGATGTCGAATCCCGCTGCCTTCTCATCAACTGCAGCCTGCTGCTGAGCCTGTTCTTCAGCGGTCAGCGCACGAGCGTAACCACCCTCGCCTTGACCTTTGGAGAAATCAAGTCCCAAATCAAGGAACTTGGCGCCAAGAGATTCGACTTCACCCTGGGAAGCCGGGCGCACATCGTAAGCGGTTACGACGGCACCGAGTCGACGCAACGTACCAATGGCCTGCAGACCGGCAATACCAGCACCCAGCACCAGAGCCTTGGCCGGGCGAATGGTGCCTGCAGCAGTGGTCATCATCGGTAGGAATGAGCCATAGGCATCGGCTGCGGCGATGGCAGCCTTATAACCCATAACCGAGTTCTGTGAAGTCATCTCATCCATCGACTGTGCACTTGACAGCTTGCGAGGCAACTTTTCGATGCCGATGCCCACCAGTCCAGCCTGTTCGAGAGCAGTGATGTAATCGGCGTCCGTAAAGGAGCCGAGCATGCCGATAACCCACTGTCCCGGCTTCAGCGAAGCCACGATTTCAGCAGACGGCCTGTCCACAAAACCGAGCGCATCAGCCTCGGCAAGCACTGTGGCACGGTCGGCGACCTTTGCGCCGGCCTTCTCATAATCCTCATCGGTGTATTCGGCAGCAATGCCGGCACCGGATTCAATAATGCAGGAAACTGCACTCCTCTTCAACCGGGTGACGATATCCGGCGTCAACGCAACGCGGGATTCGGTTTCGGACGTTTCGTTCACAACGCCGAATACCACGGTGGCTTCTTGGTTTTGCGCCATGAGAGCCCTTTCTGTTCTACTTTGAATGGAAATGGTTATCCAATGTGCAAGTGTAACCGCTATCGATACCAAGATGCAGCTTTTTCTTACGGATGCGTAGGTTTTTCCTACGGTTGCGTAAGGTGACGAGTTCGGCTCACACGATTACAATTTGAACTTTGAGAAACGTTCAGGCGCATGAAAGCGGCGACTGAACGACAGTGAAATGTATAGCAGGAGCAAGAATTGTCGGTTATCAATTCCTTCACGCAGCACACCATTGACCTCACTCGTAAAGCGTTGAGGCTTGGCTCGGATTTCGTTCATCCGGTTCATGACGACACTCCGGATGAGCCTGATTACCTGTCCAATGCCGATGTGCCGGTTGAGTCGAACATCGAACTGCCGCATACCGACGATTGGGATGACGGCCACCTGACCACTACCGAAATCGATGTGTTGACGGGATTGCTGACCACCTCCACGCAGGGTAACCCTGATTTGGATGAAGGCACTTCCATCTACGATCTGTACGCCGATCGCGCCGCACGTATGGGCGATGAGCCGTTGTACACCTACAAATCCGGCAATGAGTGGAACACCGTTACCGCTAACGAGTTCCTCGCCGATGTTCGTGCCGTTGCCAAGGGTCTGCTGCACTACGGACTGAAAAAGGGCGATGGTGTGGCCTTTATGTGCCGCACCTCCTACGAATGGGATTTGACCGACGCCGCCGTCATGGCTTGCGGTGGTGTGTTGGCCACTATTTACGATACAGATTCCGCCGAACAGATTCGTAACATTGTCAACAATTCCGACGCGCGACTGCTCATCGTCCAGACCACAGACATGCGCGATAAGGCCGATGGCGCCGTGGAGGAATGCCCCTCGCTCGAACACATCATCTGCATCGACAATGGCGGCTTGGATGAAATCAAGGCATACGGCGCTGGCGTATCCGATGCCGAACTTGATGAACGCATCGATTCCATCAAGAAGACGGACCTGTGTTCCATCGTCTACACCTCTGGATCCACCGCAGCTCCCAAGGGTGTGGAAATGACCCATGAGCATTACTGTCAGACGGCATTGAACCTGCCTGATTACATGCCTGAGTTGCTGCACGATAAGAAGAACACGATTTTGCTCTTCCTGCCGCAGGCTCACTCTTTTGCTCGCGCCATCAATTACATTGTGGTAGCGTCCGATATCCACATCTACATTGCGCAAGGCATCAAGACGCTTATTTCCGATCTGCAGGTGGCTAAGCCTTCCATCATGATTGTGGTGCCGCGCGTGTTGGAGAAGGTCTATAACGCTGCTTCCCAGAAGGCCGGTCATGGTCCGAAGGGTGTGGTGTTCGCTTCCGCTGTAGTGGCTGCACAGAACTATATGAAGGAGATTTCCGCCAATGGCAAGGCCGGCGCGCTGACTCGTACCAAGCGTGCGGCGTTCGACCCGGTGGTCTATTCTTCGCTGCGTGAGGTGTTGGGCGGCCGCGCCAAGTGGATTGTGGCCGGCGGCGCTCCGCTGGATCCTGATCTGCTGGCCTTCTTCCGCGGTGCTGGCGTGCCGGTCTACGAGGGTTATGGTTTGACCGAAACCACTGCACCATGCGCCTTCAACCCGCTGGGCACTCCGTTCCACGCTGGTTCCGTTGGTATCGCTTTCCCTGGCTTCTCGCTGCGTATTGCCGAAGACGGTGAAATTCAGGTTAAGGGCCGCGCCGTGTTCCCGCGTTATCACAAGAACGATGAGGCCACTGAGCTGTCCTTCACCGAAGATGGCTGGTACGCTACCGGCGATCTTGGTCGCATCGATAATGATGGATTCCTGTACATTACCGGCCGTAAGAAGGATCTCATCATCACCGCAGGTGGTAAGAACGTCTCCCCTGGCCCGATTGAGGAAGTCATTCAGCGTTGCGAAATCGCCTCCCAGGCGCTGGTGCTCGGCGATAAGCGTCCGTTTATTTCCGCACTGATCACCCTGGATGAAGATTCGCTGCGCCCGTGGCTCGCCGCCAAGGGGCTTGACGAAAACATGTCTATGGAAGATGCCACCCAGAATGCTGCGGTTCGCGCCGAAGTGCAGAAGTGGGTCGATCAGGCTAACGAAGGCGTTTCTCGTGCTGAATCGGTGCGTAAGTTCATCATTCTGCCTGAAGAGTTCACTCAGGAGAACGGTTTGATGACCGCATCCATGAAGGTGATTCGTCCGAAGGTCATCAAGCGTTATACCACCCTACTCAACACCCAAATGTACGTAGCCCGCAAGAAGTAATGACTGCGTATTAGCGTTGAAGGCTCCCTCAATGAGGGAGCCTTTATTCGTATAAAAGCATTACCGCATATATACAAAAACTCCCCTCAAAGAGGGGAGCCAGAGCAAACAATTAGAAGCCGAGCTTCTCCAACTGCTTAGCTGAGCCGTAAAGCAGACAGTCCAGTGGACTGTCTGTAGGCGAAGTGAGCAGCCGCGATAGCGAGCTGCGAGGCGATCCTAAGCAGTTGGCTAGAAGCCAAGCTTCTCCAACTGCTTAGGATCGGACTGCCAGCCTTTGGCAACCTTGACGTGAAGGTCGAGCTTGGCTTTTTGGCCTACGATACGGTTGACCGGCGTGCGCAGTTTCTTCTTGACATAAGTCAGGTTGGAAGCACCCTTGCCAATGATGATCGGCTTCTGGGAGTCACGCTCCACATAAATGGACACATGAACTTGTGCCTTGCCGTCATATCCAGCGCCGGTCTCGTTGTCTTCCGGATAATCGATGGAATCCACCACCACTGCCAGCGAGTGCGGCAGCTCATCATCCAGTGCTTCCAGGAATGTGCCACGAATCAGTTCGGCAATGGTCTCTTCCGGACGTTCCTCGCTGATCTGGTCATCTGGATACATCTGCGGGCCTTCAGGCATGTGTTCAATCAGCACATTCTTGACTTCCGCCAAATTGTCATGTTCCAAAGCGCTCACCGGCACAATATCTGCAAAATCAGCGAACGCATTGATTTCCATGAGCTTATTAATCAGCTCAGTACGATTCAATTCGTCGATTTTGGTCACAATGGCAATCAGCGGCACCTTCCACGCGAACGTACCATCGTCGCGCTTGGTCGCAAAATCGGAACGCAGACGAGACAAAATGCGCTTGTCGCCAGGGCCGATTTCCTGATCAGCCGGCAGCAGGAATGCCACTTCATCCACATCGGACAAGGATTCTTCAACCACGTCATTCAAGCGCTGGCCGAGTAGTGTGCGCGGGCGATGAATACCAGGCGTATCCACCAGCACCAGCTGTGCATGGTCGGTGGTCAAGATGCCGCGAATGGCCTTACGCGTGGTTTCCGGGCGGGAGGATGCGATAGCGATCTGCTTGCCGATAAGAGCATTGATCAACGTGGACTTGCCCACATTTGGGCGGCCCACCACCGCTACGAAACCGGAACGGTACGGCACGTCCTGCGCTGCCGGTTCGTTGGCATTGACTGTATTGTTCTGATCGCTCATCTCACTCCTTGCTGGCGGTCGAATCGTCATTGGCGGTATGTTCGCCGTCTTCCTCGCTGGTCTTGCTATCTTCCTCGTCGCCCTCGACGTGCGCCGGCTCCACCACGATGGTGGAGACCTTCTTGCGTCGACCGGCCGAATCCACTGCGGTCAAGCGCAAGCCGCGTGTCACCGCCGAGGCTCCAACTATCGGGACCCGGCCAATAAGCTTGGTCAGCAAACCGTACACCGTATCAACATCGTCCTCGTCGATATCGATTTCGAAAATCTCCTCAAGATCGGCGATAGGCGTGCGTGCAGGCATCTTCCATTTGTTGTCACCGATTTTTTCCGGCTCATTACGCTGAGTACGATCGTGCTCATCTTCAAGTTCGCCCACGATTTGTTCGAGCGTATCCTCGATGGTCACCATACCGGCAATGCCGCCATATTCGTCCACGACCACAGCCACATGCTGACGGGAACGCTGCATTTCGTGGAATAAATCATCCACCGGCTTGGATTCGGGAACCAGCAATGGCTGGCGGACGATGGACTCAACTTCACGGTCCAGCGCAGCCGGATTGAAGGCGGTGGCACGCACGGCATCCTTCAGATAAGCCACGCCAATCAAATCGTCCACATCCTCGCCGATAACCGGCACGCGGGAGAAGCCGGAACGTGAGAATAACTTCAGGGCGGAAGCCAGTGTGGTGCCGCGCTCCATGCAAATCATATCGGTGCGAGGCACCATGATTTCGCGCGTCAACGTATCCGAAAGCGTCAGTACATTGCGCAGCATTTCGGAAACCTCAGGATCGAAATCGTTGGATTCCACGAGTCGGTCAATAGCGGCCTTGCCCTGTTCGAGCTGTATTTTCTCCAGCTCCTCATCATCGGACAAATCTGAATCCTTGGAGCGCCTATTCTGCGCTTTGCCGCTTTTTTCCGAGCCTATGCGCGCAAACGGCGTGAGCTTGCAGCCCAACGACACAATGCGCGAATGCGCCAGCATGATATCTACCGGCTTGGCCATGCCGGCAGTGCGTGGGCGTACCAGCACGGAAACCACGGCCACGATAATCGCAAACAGGAATCCAATCAGCAGGCTCGCCCACAGAGGAGCATCCCACAGACTGGTGATGGAATAGACCAGTACACCGTCGAGAACATTGCAAGTGATACGGAAGAACGCGCAGCTGCCTGCAGTGGCGTATCGGTTGGCAATAAGCCGCTGTACACGGTGAATCTTGTCGATTTTCTTCATCTTGAGGAACTGGCTTGCCTCTGAATCGGTTTGCACCTCAAGAATCAGATTGTTCAAACTGGCACGAGTCACGCGAGCCACTGCGCCTTCAGCTGCAGCCATAGTCAACGAAAGCCATACGAAAATGGCTGCGGCTACAACCAAAACAACAGTAAGTGCAATAACGGTGGTACTGAGATACTCCATAATGTTGGATGCCATCCTTGTTTGTTGTTATTTGGCGTTCAAATCACGGCCGCTGCCATGTGCGGCATCATATAAAGCCAATGCATCCGGTGTTCCGGCTGGCAGTGTGGCTTGCACATTGGCGTCCTGGCGCAATGCAAAGAAGGTAAGCAACAGTTGACGTTGGAGTCCAAACATCTGCCGTTCCTGATCCGGCGTTACATGATCGTATCCGAGCAGATGCAGTATGCCGTGGATGGTGAGTAGTAGCATTTCCTGCATGGTGCTATGTCCTGCAGCGGCGGCCTGCTGGGCAGCCACCCACGGGCAGATGACGATATCTCCCAGTACGCCTTCCATCACGGTTTTGCCATCGCCTGGGCGAAGCTCATCCATCGGGAAGCTCATCACATCGGTCGGTCCTTCAAGATTCATCCAGCGCATATGCAATTCAGCGATGGGATCGGGATCGACGAACATGATGGTCAAATCAGACTGGGTGCTCACTCGCATTTGATCGAGCACCCAGATTCCCAAGTCGGAGAACACCTTGGGGTCGATGTTCCATTGGGTTTCGTTGGTTACGTCAACGCTCATTCAGTTTCCTCACTTGAGTTTGCTGCCGCACCCGCCTGTGGATCATGATGCCGGCCGCGGCTTTTTGCTCTGTGGTCTCCGGCGATGGCGGCATGATGGTCATAAGCTGCCACAATCTTGCCGACCAATTGGTGGCGCACAACGTCTTCATTGTTCAAATGGACGAAAGCGATATCCTCGATACCACCGAGAATGTGCTCTATCGTGGCCAGCCCGGAACGCGGGACCGCAAGATCAACCTGGGTGATATCACCGGTGATGACCATTCTGGTATTGAATCCCAGACGAGTCAGGAACATCTTCATCTGCTGCTCAGTGGTGTTCTGTGCCTCATCAAGAATTACAAATGCATCGTTCAGCGTACGGCCACGCATATAGGCGAGCGGCGCCACTTCAATGGTGTTGTCATCCATATATCGCTTGAGCTGATCAGCACCGAGCATATCGCCCAGGGCATCGTACAGCGGGCGCAAATATGGATCGACTTTGTCGTTCAAAGTACCTGGCAGAAAACCGAGATTCTCCCCCGCCTCCACTGCAGGGCGGGTCAGAATAATGCGTCGAATCTGCTTATCCTGAAATGCGCGCACGGCTTTGGCTACTGCAAGATATGTCTTACCGGTACCTGCCGGCCCAATGCCAAATGTGATGGTATGCGATTCTATAGCATTCACATAGGCTATCTGGCCAGCCGTTTTAGCCCGCACGGGAACGCCAGCGGCAAAGGTAATCACACCAGGCACAGTCGGTTTGCGGTACAAGGAATCACGCGCGCCAGCCGAACGCGACTGGGTTCGTTCAACCGCAGACGATTGCACCAACCTGTCGTGAGCGGACCCATGCCCAGGATGCTCAAGACGCACATGATTCTTCAGCACATTCTGGTCAAGCATGCGACGCACGGTATCCGCATCCATAGGTGCGGTGTAAGCCGCTTGGATTAGCGTATGAATCAAATCCTCAGCTTGCGCCGCCTGTGCCTCGGTCTGCTTGGATCTGGACACAATGGCAACGCGATTGCCGCGCACGATGATAGTCAAATCCGGGAATGCTCGTTCCACCTCGCGAATGACTTCGTCGACCGGCCCGAACACTGCCACCGGATCCAATTGGGATGGAACGGTAATGGTACGTGTAGTTGTTGCCACGAAAAGCGAATCCTATTCGTCGAGCTTCTCACCAGTCAGTACATGCGCATGCACATGGAAAACCGTCTGACCGGCATCCAAGCCGGTGTTGAACACCAGACGGTATGCACCGTGGAATGCTTCATCCGCAATGTGCTGGGCGACGGAAACGATATGAGCCAACTCTTCGGGATCAGCGGAAGCAAGCTCAGCAGCGTTGGCGTAATGCTTCTTCGGCACTATCAGCACATGCACCTTGGCCTTCGGATTGATGTCCTTGAATGCATACGTAGTGTCATCCTCGTAAACCTTGGTGCTGGGAATCTCACCCGCGATGATTTTGCAGAACAAGCACTCGCTGGATTCGCTCATCGTATTCCTCGTCTTTCTTCGGTTGTTGTACTAGGAATCAGCTTAGCGCGTGGCCATGTCTCGCTACCCGCACATCTCGTCACTCATAACGTCCCAGTACGCGAGAGAGCAATGATAATGCGACCGGCCCGGCAGTGGCTGCGCGAAGAATATTGCTGCCCAATACACAGCTGACGGCACCGGCTTGGGTGAATGCCTCCACTTCCTGCTCACTGATGCCGCCTTCAGGCCCGACTACCACGTTCACAGTACGAGGCTTGCCATCGGCAAGAGAACGTTCCATCATCTGTGCAACCTTGGCTTCCACACCGCTCCATGTATCGGTAGCATCCTGATGCAGCACCACCACCAAGTCACCATGAACGCAGGCTCTGCGGCAGATAGCTACTACTTGCTTGCTGGATACGCAGTCCTCCAGCTGTGGTTTGAATGCACGTCGAGACTGTTCCGTAGCCGCTGTAAGCACCGCGGACCATTTCTTATCGCTGCGCCCCGCTTTCCATTTCGCGATGGAGCGATCAGCCTGCCACGGTACAACTTGGTCAACGCCGATTTGCGTCGCCATATCGATGGCCTGCTCGTCATGGCCGGTTTTTGCCAAAGCTTGAATCAGAGCCAGCCTCGTTACCGGTTCAGGCTCCCGCCATACTTCATCGACTTCGGCCAACCCGGCTTCGGGATCGGCCATTACCGCATGAATACGAAGACCATTACCGTCCGAAAGTTGTAGGCCGTCTCCGGACTTCAAGCGCATGGCCTGAACAGCATGACGCTTGATATGTGCAGGCAGCGTCAACTTCCAACCTGCATGAAGCTCATCGCTGTTTACTGGAACGTCGTCAACCGTTGGATCGAATAGGAATAAAGCATCAGTCATGACTCCTAGGCTACACGCGACACGCCGAAGGACACGCTCAAATTGCATCCGCGTAATTTCATGCTAAAGTACTAACTCGTTGTCCAAACGACACCTGCCCGGGTGGCGGAATGGTAGACGCGCTAGCTTGAGGTGCTAGTGCCTATTTTTTACAGGCGTACGGGTTCAAGTCCCGTCTCGGGCACAAATAAACCCCTTGCATTGCAAGGGGTTTTTCAGTATCTACGCACATGGTGCGCCACAAACATTTTTTGCAATCTTGAGAGGGTCTCATGCAGTTCATTACGCTTCAATCCATTGACGATCCGCGCGTCGAAGCATATGTGAGCCTGACTGAGATGCAGTTGCGCAATAGACTCGAGCCTGCGAAGGGTATGTTCATCGCCGAATCTCCCAAGGTCATCGACCGTGCACTGGCAGCTGGGCGCGAGCCGCTCTCCCTTTTGGTGGAGGAACCTTGGTTGGAGGGCATGCACAGCACGTTCGATTTCATCGACGCCCACTGGGGTACTGAAATTCCCGTGTATGTGGCATCTCCCGAGCAGCTGAAACGCTTGACCGGTTACCGCCTCCACCGTGGCGCATTATGCGCCATGCGCCGCTGGCCATTGCCCTCCGTGGCGGAAGTCTGCAAGAACGCTACACGCGTAGCCGTTATGGAAAACATTGTGGATCACACCAATGTTGGCGCACTGATGCGATCGGCCGCCGCACTTGACGTTGATGCCGTGCTGGTCACACCCTCATGCGGCGATCCGCTGTACCGTCGTGCAGCGCGTGTCTCGATGGGCACGGTGTTTCAAGTCCCGTGGACACGAATCACCGGCTATAACGACGACGGCACCGAAGACAAACACTATTGGCCATTCCGCGGCATCGACGAATTGAAATCCTTAGGCTTCACCACAGTGGCTATGGCGCTCGAAGATCGATCCATCTCCTTGGAGGAGCTCACGCGCCGTCTGCATGCGCCGCAAACCGACCCCAAGCATATCAGTAAGCTCGCTTTGATCTTCGGCACCGAGGGCGACGGTCTCTCCCACCACACCATTGCCCGAGCTGATTTGACCGTCAAGATTCCGATGAGCCACGGAGTAGACAGCCTCAATGTGGCGGCTTCCAGTGCCGTAGCATTCTACGCGACACGACACTGAGTTATTTTTTCTGCACTGCGACGAGTCGAACCATCTCAAAAGTTACGTTTTGCAACGATTCGCACGCCAAATCGCACAACTATTCATCACAAGTTCACGGCACGCGGAAGCGATAGCCTTGCGTGTTCGTTTTTTTCTGCAATTATTAACTATGTAAACCAAACGCAACGAAGCGCTTGGCCAAGCAGTGCGGTGTCGAAAGACGCTCTAGACAAGAGAGGACAGTAGCAATGGCCAAGAATCCTAAGATTCTGTCAATTGTGCTTGCAGGCGGCGAGGGGACCCGTCTGATGCCACTAACCCGCGATCGCGCAAAGCCGGCAGTACCGTTCGGCGGCGTGTATCGTCTGATTGATTTCCCCTTGAGTAATCTGGTGAACTCCGGCTACCGCCAGGTGGTTGTGCTCACCCAGTACAAGTCCCACTCCCTTGACCGTCATATTTCCCAGGTGTGGCGATTCTCCCCGCTGCTGGGTTCCTACGTGTCTCCTGTGCCAGCACAGCAGCGTCTCGGTAAGCACTGGTATCTCGGCTCCGCAGACGCCATCTACCAGACCATCAACATCATCGAAGACGTGCAGCCCGATATTGTGGTCATTGTCGGTGCTGACCACGTTTACCGTATGGACTTCGAGCAGATGGTGCAGCAGCATATCGAATCCGGCGCCGAGTTCACCGTTGCCGGTATCCGTCAGCCCATCGAGGAGTCGAACCAGTTCGGCGTGATTGGAGTCGATCCGGATCATCCGAACATGATTAAGAACTTCCAGGAGAAGCCGGCCACCACCACGGGCCTGCCGGACAATCCGAACCAGATTTTGGCTTCTATGGGCAACTATGTGGCCAATACCAAGGCGCTGTTCGAGGCTCTGGCTCTCGATGAGAAGGCCGCTGATACCAAGCATGATATGGGTGGCGATATCGCTCCGTACTTCGCTTCCCGTAATGAAGCCGGCGTCTACGACTTCAACTCGAACGAAATCCCGGGCTCCACTGCAACCGATCATGCATACTGGCGTGATGTAGGTACTATCAAGCAGTTCTACGATGCACACATGGATTTGATTGCCTACGTGCCGGAATTCAACCTGTACAACCAGGATTGGCCGATTTACACGATGTCCGGTAATCTGCCGCCTGCCAAGTTCGTGCATGCCGGCCGTGATCGTCTTGGCCACGCCACCGATTCCATCGTCTCCCCCGGCGTGATTGTTTCCGGCGGTGAAGTGCATCACTCCGTGCTCTCCCCCAACGTTCGCATCCACTCTTGGGCGCAAATCGTTGACTCCGTACTCTTCGACGGCGTGGTCATCAACCGTCGTGCACGCGTGTACAAGGCCATTCTCGACAAGAACGTCGTGCTCACCGAGAACTCCACAGTGGGCATCGATACCGAGCACGATCTGGCTCGTGGTTTCACGGTCACGCCGGACGGTATCACCGTGGTGCCGAAGAACACCATCGTTGACGACTGATTAACGGTCATATAGAGAAACCCCGCAACCGAACAGTTGCGGGGTTTCTCATATCATCTGCGCAGTGAACAAGCTTAGTACTTTGGCATGTTTTCAAAGTTGAAGCCAAGTGCGGCGAGCTGATCACGGCCTTCCGGAGTGATGCGATCCATCGTCCAGCGCGGGTCCCAAGTCCAGTCGATGCGGAACTCCTCCACAAGACCGGCCAGTGTGGAAGCGCATTCATCTTCGATAAGATCGGTCAGCGGGCATGCCGGCGTGGTCAACGTCATCGTAATGATGGCGCGCCCAAGCTCATCGATTTCAATGCCGTACACCAAACCAAGATCAATCACATCAATACCGAGCTCAGGATCGATAACCTGATGCAGCGCTTCACGCACATCCTCAGCAGTGGCACGACCGATATCGTCCACTGCCTTCAACGGAATATCGTTGCCTTCGGACTGTTCGTCATCAGCACAGCCACATGCGCCATGATGATTTCCACATCCGCACGTATCATCCTTGGTCTCAGACGCGGCAGGACGCCCGTTAGGGAATCCCTTGGCCAAGGCCGGATTCATCATCACGCGGCGAGCAGCTTCTTCATCCTTCAGAACCCCATTAACAGCATCAAAAACAGACGTCTGCGGTTCCGGAACCAGATTGTTATCGGTCATTATGTACCTCAGTTCTTTGCGGCAAGGGCCTTGGCAATAGAGTCCTTAAGCCCTTCCCAGCCTAGCAGAGCGCACTTGATACGCATAGGGTATTTCGATACACCTTGGAAAACCACGGCATCGCCGAGCTCATCTTCCAATGCTTCATCATTCAGGCCTGCACCACGCGATTCCATGAGCTTATGGAATACCTGCTCCAGCTGCATGGCCTCATCCACGGTTTTGCCGTCAACCAGATCAACCATCACAGACAGGCTGGCTTGGGAAATCGAACAACCATGACCATCCCAAACCAAACGCTTGATGGTATGCGGTTCATCATCGGAAACCTCAACATGAACGGTTGCCTCATCACCGCAGGTCGGGTTGAACTGGTGAGATTCACCTGGCGTGCAGTACTCATGCGTTGCCTGAACCGTGGTATTGGCTCCGGCGGCTCCAGAAGCTTCGGAAGCCGCGTCCGGAGCAAAGGATTCCTTGCCATGAGGGTGCTTGGATGCCTCGAGGATGACCTCTTGGTACATCTGCTCGAGTTCATCTCCAGTCATACCAAAATCACTCATAATATTTTCTGTTACTCCACTTCGAAGAACTTACGAATGCCCTTGGCTGCTTCAACCAGCGCCTGCGCATCTTCCACGGAATTATAGACACCGCTGGATGCACGGTTCGAAGCATACAGGCCGAAATGACGATGCACCGGCTGCGCACAATGATGGCCAACGCGAATGGCAATGCCCTGCGCGTCAATATATTGGCCCACATCATGAGGATGCACACCGGCAACATCAAAGGCTACGGTTCCAATACGATCCTTATTTTCACGAGGACCAAGAATGCGAATACCTTCAATATCGCCGAGCTTCAGCAGCTCATTGGTGATTGCACGTTCGTGAGCCTCGATGTTTTCAAGCCCAATGTTCATCATCCATTCGGCGGCGACACCAGCGGCCACCACCTGTGCCACCGGCTGGGTACCTGCTTCAAAACGGGCTGGCGGTGCCATGTATTGAGCTTCATGGTCCATGTAGGCAAGCTCCACCATCGAACCACCGAAGTTAGCCGGAGGTAATGCTTCAAGCATGTCACGCTTACCGTAGAGGAAGCCTACACCAGTAGGACCGTACATCTTGTGAGCGCTCCATGCGGCGAAGTCCACATCCAACGCATGGAAATCAACCTTCAAATGAGGCACGGACTGGCATGCGTCAAGAATAAAGACTGCGCCCACCTCATGTGCGCGCTTGATAATCGGAGCGACGTTGGTGATGGCACCCGTAGTGTTGCCAACATGGGTTACCGCCACAACCTTAGTACGCTCGGTAATAACCTCATCAAGGTTGTCCGTACGAACACGGCCATCCTCAGTCAGGTCAATCCACTTAAAGGTGGCACCGGTACGGTAGGCAAGCTCCTGGAATGGGAGCAGTACCGAATGGTGCTCAGCACGAGAAACCACAATCTCATCGCCCGGCTTCAAGGCAAAACGTTTAGCAGCTTCTCCCCCACGGCCCAGTGAAGCATTGCCAAAGGCGGTGGCCAGCAGGTTCAATCCAGCGGTCGCACCACCGGTGACCACGATTTCTTCCTGGCCTTCTTCGGCATTGGCACCAACCAGCTTGGCTACCTTGGCACGCGCCTCTTCAAAAGCCACAGTGGAACGAGCTGCCAGCTCATGGGCGCCACGATGCACACCGGCGTTAATCGTACGGTAGAAATTCGCTTCAGCATCGATCACGCACTCCGGCTTCTGCGACGTAGCAGCCGAATCGAGATACACAAGAGGATACCCATGAATCTCCTGATCCAGAATCGGGAACTGATCCCGAATCGCCTTAAAATCAACCATCATTTTCCCCTTAGGATTCTTCTACGGCTAGGAGTGCGGGGCTGGGATGTGCTGTTCCCGACTGTAGGCTTGGCCGAACGGCCTTGAGTGTGTCGGGAACAGTACATCCCAGCCCGGCACGGCCTTATGTAATGTCAGGCGAGAGCGGATTCGGAGTCAGCGCCTTCAGGCAGGTAGGCGTCGTAGCCGTTCTCTTCGAGTTCATCGGCCAGCTCCGGACCACCGGTCTTAACGAAGTGGCCGTCAGCGAACACATGCACGATATCCGGCTTGATGTACTTCAAGATACGGGTGTAGTGGGTGACCATCAGGATACCGAACTGGTTGGCTTCCTTGGCACGGTTCACGCCTTCAGACACAATGCGGAGAGCATCCACATCGAGGCCGGAATCAGTTTCGTCAAGAATGGCGAACTTCGGCTTCAAGAGTTCGAGCTGAAGCACTTCAGCACGCTTCTTTTCACCACCGGAGAAGCCTTCGTTCACGGAGCGGGAAGCGAACTTTGGATCCATCTTGAGGCGCTTCATGGCTGCAGAAAGGTCCTTAGCCCACTGGCGGATGCCAGGAGCTTCGCCATCGATTTCGGTTTTGGCGGTCCTCAGGAAGTTGGTCATGGATACGCCCGGCACTTCCACCGGGTACTGCATGGCGAGGAACAGGCCGGCCTTGGCGCGCTCGTCCGGGGTCATCTTCAGGATATCCTGACCGTCCAGCAGGGCTTCGCCGGAATCGACTACGTACTTGGGGTGACCGGCGAGGGTGTAGGCCAGCGTGGACTTGCCGGAGCCGTTGGGCCCCATGATGGCATGCGTTTCACCGGAGTGTACGGTCAGGCTGGCGCCCTTAAGGATTTCCTTGGTGCCTTCCTTGGTTTCCACATGGACGTGGAGGTCCTTGATTTCGAGTGTTGACATGGTAATGCTCCTAAACGTTTGTTGTTACTTGTCTTCGAGGACCTGCGTCATGGCTGCATCTTCTCCGCGAGCCAGACGGCGGTCAATAACGTCCATCAGATGTTCGGAAATGGCAGGAATACCGATTTCCTCCACGAGTTCACCGAAGAAGCCACGCACCACGAGTTTGCGTGCTTCGGTTTCCGGGATGCCACGAGATTCGAGGTAGAACAGTTCTTCATCATCGAATCGGCCCACGGAAGAAGCGTGGCCAGCACCGATGATGTTACCGTTCTCGATTTCGAGGTTCGGTTCGGAATCGGCGATAGCACCCGGGGTTAGCACAAGGTTGCGGTTGAGCTCATAGGAGTCAGTTCCGGGAGCGGTCGGCTGGATCAATGCGTTACCGACCCAAGTGGAGTGTGCTCCCTTGCCGTCAAGCGCACCCTTATAGACAACGCGCGACTTGCACTCGGGGTAGTTGTGCACCACCATCGTGCGATGTTCGATGTGCTCACCGGGATCCACGAAGTAGATGCCAAGCATGTTGAGGTCGCCCTGTTCGCCGCCGAAGTCCTGGTCCATGCGAATGCGAACAATGTCGCCGCTCAGAGTCACGACGGAATGGCGCAAGGAAGCACCTTCACCAACATGAATGCGATGGTTGCCCACATGCTTGGCGGTTTTCGCCCATTCCTGAATGAACGTGGTGGAGATGTGAGAGTCCTTGCCGGTGGTGATTTCAATGCCTTCCGCAAGACGAGCATCGCCGTCATGTTCCACCACAACATCTGCGTGGGCACGGTCGGCAGCTGCAATCACCAGATGGAAAGCGTCCAAATCTTCGCCTGCGCCGTGAACTTTGATCAGTACCGGCTGAGCGATTTCACCATTCAGTTCGAGAACAGTGGCGGTTGCGCCAGAGTTCCATTCCACAGCGGAGACGCGATCATTCGGCTTGGAAACCGTGCCGGAAAGACCTTCACCGAGCTTTACCTGAGAAAGACTGACACCTTCAGCAAGAGGGGAACCGTCAATCATCGACACTTCAATCTGTGTTTCGCCAGATGGCTTGAACACAGTGAAGAATTCGTTAATGCGCTCGATTGGCGTGTATCGCCATTCGTCCTGCTTGCGGTCCGGCATTGGATAATCGTTCGCATCAAACGAGCGAACGGCATGATCCACTGAAGACGGCATGGCAGCCGGAACGGCATACGGGTCATTGGGATCCGCGACCGGAATCTTGATTTCCTTGACGGGTGTAGTTGTATCGGCCATTGGTATCAGCCCACCGATCCTTCCATCTGAAGTTCCACGAGTCTGTTGAGC
The DNA here is from genome assembly GCF_002860405.1 of Bifidobacterium imperatoris. Lineage (GTDB taxonomy): Bacteria > Actinomycetota > Actinomycetes > Actinomycetales > Bifidobacteriaceae > Bifidobacterium > Bifidobacterium imperatoris. The sequence goes on from NZ_NMWV01000025.1 coordinate 19,823, forward strand.
TCAAGCGCGTATTCCATAGGCAGCTCACGGCTAATCGGCTCAACGAAGCCACGCACGATCATGCCCTGTGCCTCCTCTTCGGTAAGACCACGGCTCATCAGATAGAACAGCTGGTCTTCGGAGATTTTGGAGACGGTTGCTTCGTGCGCCATTGACACATCGTCTTCACGAACATCAACGTGAGGATATGTGTCGGAACGGGAGAAGTCATCCACCAGCAAAGCGTCGCACACGGTGGAATTGGAGGAGCCTTCCGCGCCCTTGACAATCTTGACCAGACCACGGTATGCGGAACGTCCACCACCACGGGAAATGGACTTGGCCACGATAGTGGAAGAAGTGTGCGGAGCCAGATGAATCATCTTGGCACCAGTGTCCTGATACTGGCCCTTACCGGCGAAACCGAGGGACATCGTGGATGCCTTGGCGTATGGCTCAGCAAGAATGCAGGCAGGATACTTCATCGTTGCCTTGGAACCAATATTGCCATCCACCCATTCCATCGTGCCACCTTCGCGCACGTAGGCACGCTGGGTCACGAGATTGTAGACGTTGTTCGACCAGTTTTGCACGGTGGTGTAGCGCACACGAGCATGCTTCTCGACGATGATTTCCACGATGGCGGCGTGCAGAGAATCCTCGGACCAAATCGGAGCCGTGCAGCCTTCCACATAGTGCACATAGGAGCCTTCATCGGCGATGATCAGCGTGCGTTCGAACTGACCCATTGCCGGAGTGTTAATACGGAAGTAGGCCTGCAGCGGAATATCCACATGCACACCCTTCGGCACGTAGACGAATGAACCGCCGGACCATGCGGCAGTGTTCAATGCACCGAACTTGTTGTCTTCAGGAGGAACAACCGTGCCGAAGTACTTCTTGACAAGTTCAGGATATTCGCGCACCGCGGTGTCGGTGTCTACGAAAATAACACCCTTCTTCTTCAGGTCTTCCTGAATGGAGTTGTAAATCACCTCAGACTCGTACTGTGCGGCCACGCCGGAAACCAAGCGCTTCTTCTCGGCTTCGGGAATGCCAAGACGGTCATACGTGTTACGGATATCGTCCGGCAGCTCATCCCAGCTTTTGGCCTGCTTGTCAATCGGCTTGACGTAGTACTTGAAATCATCGGCGTTGAAGCCGGAAAGATCAACGCCCCACTGCGGCATTGGCTTTTCCAAGAATGCCTTGAATCCACGCAGACGCATGTCGAGCATCCACTGAGGTTCGCCTTTATCCGCGCTGATGGCGCGAACTACATTTTCATCGATACCACGTTTGGCAGCTTCACCAGCGGCGTCGGAATCATGCCAACCATAGCTGTAATCGCCGAACTGGCTGATGATTTCATCATCCTGCTTGATTTTATCCTCGTTAACGCGGGTGCGATCAGCCACATACTGGCTCATCTCCACGTCAGCGGCGGCGTTTGGTGCTGTGTTTTCGCTCACCATCCTGCCTTCCTTGTTACTCGCTTAGTCCTACGTAAACCTAACAGAACCTGTGTCGAAACACTACTAGCCGCACTGAATATTGGCTGTACGCTTACGTGATATACGGCACATATTGTTTCGTATGCACTGTGATTGTGAATCTCTATTGTTTTTGGATACGAAAAGAGGGCCTGTATACAGGCCCTCACATCGCGCTTTTGCTTCTGCGATCAGAGCTGGACGTGCACCGTAGTCCCCATCAGGCACCAGTCGTAGAACCAATCGGACACATCCCAGCCAATGCCCACGCAGCCGTGGGAGATGTTGTTCATATTGGCGATCGAAGCATCGCTGGTGAAGCTGGACTTGGCGATACGGTGGATGGCGCAACCATCCTTGGAGAAGTAGTTCACGTCTCCCACGCCCTTAACGCTCCAATGGCTTACCGAGCCATCGGAAAGCGTAAGGTTGCCGCTCATGTCCTGAGTCGGATACTTCAGCCAAACCTTGAAATCACCGGTCGGCGTGCACAAATCACCTTCGCACACACCAGTGGTGCGGTTGTTGTCCTGACCAACTGAAGCATGGAAGGTCTTGATTTCCTGACCATTCTCATATACGTGAACAAGACGATCGGAAAGATCAACCACCACATGACGCTTCGTGCTCTTGGTCTGCATCGGGTCAACCGTGCCGTCCACGGAAACCGAGCCACTGCCTTTAGCCAGAGCCTCCACGGCATCCTTACCGATGTTCGAGTCAGCACCGGATGCGATGGTCACACCATCATGGCCTTCCTTGATGACCTGCAACACATCGTTGTCGTTATTGACGATGACGTCACGGTCCTCGCGATCGGTGTGCAGGTTTGGCTTAACGGAATCGTCGTAGTACTGCTGAATCTTGCTGGCATTGAAGACCACATAACCGTTGCGGGTTTCGCCAGACTGAAGTTTGCCATTCTTATTGGCATCAATACGAGTAGACGCTGCCAATGCCTGGGCATCAATTGCGGCAATCTGGTGATCGGCCACCTTAATGGCTACCGGATTGGCGATCAACGAATCAAGCGTGGCCTTGGCATTGTTGGCCACATCATCAGTTACCGCGGGCTCGGTGTTCTTCAGAGCAACAGTCACTGCCTTGGCAGGCTCATCACCAAGGGTTTTGACGCTGGCCAAAGCAGCTTGGGCAACAGGCTTAGCTTCAATACCTTCACCTTGCTGACCGGCAACAACATCAAAGCCATTGCCATCCGCATTCAACTGCACTTTAGCGTCGACTGGCTTGACTTCGTTTACGCCCAGCTTGGCGTTCAACGTTGTGTTATCTGCCGCACCGGCGCTGGCAGGAGCAACGGTCACATTCTTCTTCACCCAGAATGCGTACTGCTGCCACCAAGCATCGCCGCGCTTGGCATTCACCACATCAGAGGCAATGGCATCGGAGTCAACACTCAAACCCATGTCTTTCAAGCTGACCTTGGCCGTCTTGCCTTCGTACTTCACCGATACGGTGGCATTATTCACGGCATCATCGATCTGAGCAGCAATATGACTTTGGCTTTGACCCATTACCGGATTGCCCCACAAGGTTACGCCCGGCAATGCATGAGACTGGAAGAACCAGAATCCACCACCAAATAATGCGCCCAAAACAACGACTACACCCAGCACAATCCACGGCCAAATCACACGATGCTTGCCATGCTTGACCCTCAACGCATGATCATCCACCTCTTGAATAGGAGGCTGCACTACATCAAAAGGCGTGAATACCGCCGTAGCCTCACCATCACTCACAGCCTGCACCGTTCCAGGTTGAGGCACACCCATCGACTGTCCAAAGTTATCAGTCATATTGAACTCTTACGTATTCTCTCGTTGCTGTTTCTGCAGTGCTCGCGCACATGCGATTTATTATGCACTAAGGCCATGAATTCCTCATGAATTCATGGCCTTAGTATGCATCTAGCGTACGTGATTTATATCACGTCTCACGCTGTTCAATGCTTATTCAGCGTGCCTGCTGATGATCAAGAGCAGCCTTCACCAGACCTGCGAACAGCGGGTGCGGCTTGGTCGGGCGAGACTTGAACTCCGGGTGAGCCTGAGTGGCCACGTAGAACGGATGCACGTCTTGCGGGAGCTCAACGAACTCGGTGAGTTCGCCGTCCGGGCTCTGGCCGGAGATACGCAGACCGCCCTCGCGCAGACGATCCTTGTAAGCCACATTGACCTCGTAACGGTGGCGATGACGCTCGGTGACGTGCGTGGTGCCGTAGAGCTCGGCGACCAAGGAGCCTTCTTCAAGCTCTGCCGGGTATGAACCGAGGCGCATAGTGTGTCCCATATCGCCCTTGCCAGCCACGATATCCTTCTGCTCTTCCATCGTGGCAATCACCGGGTTGGCGCAATCCGGCTCGAATTCGGTGGAGTTGGCGTCTTCGATGCCAAGTACGTGGCGAGCGTATTCGATGACCATCGACTGCAGGCCGAGGCACAGGCCGAGCGCCGGCAGACCATTCTCACGAGCGAACTTCAGAGCGCCGATCTTGCCTTCAATGCCACGGATGCCGAAGCCACCGGGAATCACGATGCCGTCGATGTTGTCGAGGGCGGCAGCGGCACCTTCAGTGGTTTCGCAGCGATCGGCGGCAACCCACTTGACGTTGACCTTGGCCCAGTTGGCGAAGCCGCCAGCCTTGATGGCCTCGGTGACGGACAGGTACGCGTCCGGCAGATCGATGTACTTGCCGACGATGGCGATGTTGACTTCATGCTTGGGGTGGTGCACACGCTCAAGCAAATCAGCCCACTCATCCCAGTCGACATCGTGGAATGGCAGGCCAAGCTCGCGAACCACGTAAGCGTCAAGGCCCTCTTCGAACAGGATCTTCGGCACATCATAGATGCTCGGGGCATCCACGCAGTTGACCACGCCTTCCGGATCCACATCGCACATCAGGGAGATCTTGTCCTTGATGCCTTGGTTCAGCGGGCGATCGGAACGCAGCACCAAGGCGTCCGGGGAGATGCCGAGCTGACGCAGCATCATCACGGAGTGCTGGGTCGGCTTGGTCTTAAGCTCATGGGCTGCAGAGATGTACGGCACAAGAGAAACGTGCACGAACATGCAGTTCTCCGGGCCGAGATCGCGACGCACTTCGCGAGCGGCCTCAAGGAACGGCTGAGATTCGATATCGCCTACGGTACCGCCGATTTCGGTGATGATCACATCAACATCGTCGGATGCCTGGGCGCGCATACGAGACTTGATTTCGTTGGTGATGTGCGGGATGACCTGAACGCACTGGCCAAGGTATTCACCTGCACGCTCCTTGCGCAGCACCTCCTGGTAAATCTGACCAGTGGTGACATTGGCCTTCTGGGAGAGGAAAACATCAAGGAAGCGCTCGTAGTGGCCGATGTCCAGATCGGTCTCAGCGCCATCCTCGGTCACGTACACTTCACCGTGCTGGAACGGGTTCATGGTACCCGGATCCACGTTGATGTACGGATCCAGCTTCTGCTGGAGCACATGAATGCCACGGCTGCGCAGCAAACGTCCGAGGGACGAAGCAGTCAGGCCTTTACCGAGGGAGGAAACAACACCACCAGTGACGAAAATATGCTTGGTGACGTGTTCTTGAGAATTGCCATGTGTTCTTCTAACCATGGAATTTCACTCTATCATCCGCGCATGACGCGATGTCAAACGTGTGTTCCCTCCTCTATTCGTTTATTGATGCTTATTACTCGGCAAGCAGATGCGCAATGGCTTCGATGGCCAGTTTGTATCCGTAGAAACCCATGCCGGTGATGGTACCGGTGGCGACTGGGCTGATCACGGAACGCTTGCGGAACTCATCTCGGGCGGATGGATTGGAAATATGCACCTCCATCAGCGGCAAACCGGCATCACCCACCATGTGCGCAGCATCGGCAAGGGCATAGCTGTAATGGGTGAAGGCGGCCGGGTTCATGACCACCGGAGTTTTTTCGTCGGCCGCCTGATGCATCCAATGCACCATTTCGGCTTCGTCGTCGGTCTGACGCACTTCGACCTCGAGGCCCAATTCTTTGCCCCATGCGGTGCACAGACGGCGTAGCTCTTCCAAATCCTGGCGTCCGTACACATCCGGCTGACGCACACCAAGACGGCCCAGATTGGGACCATTGACAACGATGATTTTGGTCATGACTGCTCCTTACTGCTGAATGCGGCGGAATGCTTCTTCCACATCCTCGACGGGTGGGTTATCGAGATGAACCACATGGCCGATGGAATCAAGAACCACGAATCGCAGCTCATTGCCTCGCGCCTTCTTATCGCGATGCATCAGGGCGAGCACATCTTCAAATGAGCCACCGTTCCACGAAGTGGGCAATCCCAGAGAAGACAGCAGCGAACGATGGTAGTCCACCACATCACGATCGATAAGTCCCATGATATTGGCAAGTTCCGCGGCATACACCATGCCCACGGCCACAGCGTTGCCATGACGCCAGCGGAAGTGCTCCAGCTTTTCAATGGCGTGGCCCAACGTATGGCCGTAATTCAGGAACTCACGAAGTCCCTTCTCCTTCAGATCGGAAGAGACGTGGTAAGCCTTGACCTTTACCGTGCGTTCGATGAGTTCAGCGACTACTTCCTCAAGAGGCGAACCCAGGAACGTCTGGCCGTTGAAGTTCTTCAGCTCGCTGGCATGCTCTTCGAGAATGTGCAGAATCTCGGTATCACGAATGAAACCGGACTTTGCCACTTCGCCTAGGCCTTCGATGAAAATATCGTTCGGAAGCGAGGCCAACGTGGTCATATCCGCCAAGACTCCAGCCGGCGTATAGAACGATCCGACCAGATTCTTACCTTGCGGCGTGTTAATGCCGGTTTTGCCACCGGTGGAAGCATCAACCATAGCCAGCAATGAGGTCGGGCAGTTGACGTATCGAATGCCGCGCATCCATGTAGCCGCCACGAATCCAGCCAAATCAGTGGCGGCACCGCCACCGACACCCACCACGGCATCCGAGCGGGTAAAACCTTCGTTGCCAAGGCGTTCCCAAATGCCATTGGCCACGGTAATGGTCTTGCCTGGTTCGGCATCAGGAATCACAATGTCGGAGACTTCATAGCCACCTTGGCGTAGCAGCGCGCGGACACGATCGGAATGGCGCTGCACCGGCTGAGTATGAATCAGAGCAATTTTGCGAGGCTTGGTACCGAGCACATCCACCAATCGGTTCATAGCGCCTTCGCCGATAGCAACATCGTAAGGCTCAATGGTTGCGCCATTCACATGAACGATTCGTTGGGAAACCATATCTATCACTTTCTTGGCAGCACCTTGTGGGGTGAGTCCTCGGGTATGTACGTGAACATTGGACACGTCGTGGAACACAGGGTCGCGTTGCTTATACAGCTTCTTCCATCGAGCATTGGCGTCACCGTTGAGCATGGGGCGACCGCCGCCGCGATTCGCGCGTTCCATAGCTTCCTGAGGGTCCGCGTCGAGGTATACCACCTTGCCGCCACGCTCAATATAAGTTGCCAGCTCGCGCTGAGTGGAAGGAGTCATTGGCGCTCCTCCGCCAAGGGAGAAAATACCGTCGAAATCCTCGAGGAAATCGGCGATAACATCCGCTTCAACGTCTCGAAAAGCCGGCTCACCATACTTTTCGAAATATGCGGGAATCTTCATGCCGACTTCGCGTTCGATCTCAGCATCCGCGTCAGCGAACGGAAGATGAAGCATATGCGCCACTTCCTTGCCAACACGGGTTTTGCCGGCACCCATCATGCCAAGAATTACTGCATAAGGATGTGCTGCCATATCATCACATCCTGTAATCAGCGCATGTGCTCGGGCCAGGAAGCCAGGTAAGATTCAAGATTGCGATGCGTTTCCTCAACGCTGTCGCCACCGAACTTGTCCAAGGCGTACTGGGCAAGAGTCAAGCGAACCATTGCCTCGGCCACTACGGCCGCAGCCGGCACCGCCGTGCTATCAGAACGCTGATTGATGGCCTTTGCCGCTTCGCCAGTGAGCACGTCGACGGTACGCAATGCCTTCGGAATGGAAGGAATCGGCTTCATGGCACCGCGTACGCGAATCACCTGACCATTGGACATGCCGCCTTCAATACCACCTGCACGGTTGGAGAGACGGTCGATGCGGCCATCCGCGTTCACCACGATTTCGTCGTGAGCCTGAGAACCGGGGCGAGCAGCCTCAAGGAAGCCATCACCGATTTCGACGCCCTTGAACGCTTGAATGCCCATAATGGCGCTGGCCAATGCCGCATCAAGACGACGATCGGATTCCACATACGTACCGATACCGGCGGGTACACCGTAGGCAAGCACTTCCACCACACCGCCAAGCGTATCGGCCGCGGCCTTGGCTTCGTCAATGCGCTCAATGATGCGCTGCTCCCCTTCTTTGTCAAGAGTGCGCACCGGAGAAGCGTCCAATGCTTCCACATCGTCCGGAGTCGGCAGCGGCAAATCAGGATTGGTGGAGACGCCGCCAAGTGCCACTACATGAGATACGGTTCGAATGCCGAACGCCTGCTCGAGGAACTGACGAGCAACTTCGCCAAGTGCCACGCGGGATGCAGTTTCACGAGCGCTGGAACGCTCCAACACCGGACGAGCATCGTCAAAACCATACTTGCGCATACCGGTCAAATCGGCATGGCCTGGGCGGGGGCGGCTCAACGGAGCATTGCGACCTTCGCGAGGTAGATCATGGTCGAGTGCATCAGCGCTCATGACTTCGGTCCATTTCGGCCATTCAGTGTTGGCGATTTCAATGGCCACCGGAGAGCCAAGCGTCAAACCATGACGCACGCCAGTGAGCAGACGCACCTGATCCTGCTCGAACTTCATGCGTGCGCCGCGACCATATCCCAAACGACGACGCGCCAAGGCAGCAACGATATCGTTTGTGCTGATTCGGATGCCGGCCGGCAGTCCTTCAATCATGGCCACCAAGGCCTCACCGTGAGACTCTCCCGCCGTCTGCCAGCGCAACATAGCATCCCTCTCATTCCAGATGGTCAATAACTAGGGGATAATGGTAAGCCATGCCATACCTGTTCACTCTTCCCGGTCTGCTATGTGAGCTTGCGTTGTCCATTGAAGACATGCGAGTGAGACGGGTTCCTTTGCCTTGGGTAGCTATTGGCGCTCTGGTGCAGCTTATTGCCGTATTGGTATACGCCGTTATGACCAATGATTTGTTCGTATTACTGCAAACGCTGTTGTTTACAGTGCTGTGCTGTCTTATTCAGTTTGCATTGGCATTGATTGTGCCACGCTCATTGGGATTTGGCGATGTGACCGCGTTGGTGCCGGTTGGGCTCGCAGTTGGCATGTTCGGTCTGTTTACCATTGTGTTGTGGTGGTTGGCTATGGGAATCTGCGGTCTTATTTGGATAGGATGTTGGACTAAGTTGAGCCACCCGCAATCGGCTTACGCCGGCAAAGTACCTTATGTGCCGGTAATACTGGTGGCGGCAATCATTGCGTTGATGTTGAGCGCGGTGCTGTAACTTAACTGTTTATGCATTGAGGTTGTGTGTTTTGCATAACAAAAGTGCCTCCCCTGTGGGAGGCACTTACAAGCTGAATCACTGGTTTTCTGCTTGCCATTGGCGAAGTTCGGCAACATTCTTGTCATGCTCTTCGGCGGTGGTGGCGAACTTGGTTTCGCCAGTGTCGAGATTGACTGTACAGAAGTACAGCCAGTCTCCGCTTTCAGGATTCATTGCGGCCTGAATCGCGTCATCACCGGGATTGCTAATCGGGGTTGGCGGCAGACCAGTAATTTTGTATGTGTTATACGGGTTCGACTCATCCTGAAGCATTGCCGTGGTTACGTCAGCCGGCTGCACATTGTTGCCGTAGGCAACCGTGGAATCCATGCCCAGAGACATGCCTTGCGCCAAACGGTTTTCGATGACTCGCGTCACCTTGCCGTAATAATCAGCCTTGTTGACTTCAGCCTCGGCGATGGAAGCGATAATCATCACCCGTTCGCGATCGGAGCCGGAAGGCACGCCCAACTCGTCAAGCTTGGCGATGCGCTTATCCACCATGTCCTTGAAGATGTCGGAAGCACTGCTCATGCCTTTGACGTTATAGGTGCCTGGCTCAAGCCATCCCTCGAAGCTTCCATTAGCTTCAGCGGGAAGAATGCCATCTCCCTTATTGTTGATGACGGCATTGAATTCATCTTCGGAAATACCGGAAAGCGCTGCGGCATCGGTAATAACCGCGCTGACACGTTCGCCAGGCCGTACTTCAAGGAAACCTGCTGCCTTCGAGCTGTCCGTAAGAATAGTCAGCACGTCAGAAGCCGCCATATGCTTCTTCAGCGTGAACGTGCCTGGATATAGTTTGGCATCATTCGCACCAACAATACTGGTAAAGGCATCGGTGGATTTAATGACATCCGCTTTCAGCAGGTTCTTCGCGATTTCCACTGCGCCCTGCCCGTCTTCAACAGTGAACGACACCTCACCGTATCCAGGACCCGGATAATCCTCAACAATCGCATTTGACTGACTTTGGCTGTCTCGAATCTCATGCAATTTGCGTACGCCAAAGTATCCGCCACAAGCAATCAGCGCGATAACCACAACAACGGCAATAAGCACACCATAGCGTTTTTGCTTGCGTTGCTTACGGCGCTTACGCATCTCTCGTCGTGATTTAGGAGGCTGCGGCGGCTCACCGCCACCCAATACACCGGTCCCCTGTTCGACCCAATGCGTGTTTTCATCAAAGAAATCATGAATGTTGTCTGACATGAACCCGTACCTCATTGTTTCCCGGCACGGTCGAGTGCCGTTTGCAAAATCACCACTGCCGACTGCTGATCGACCAAAGGCCTATGCTTGTTCGAGGATTTATTGGCCTCGAAGAGCTGTCGATGCGCACTGACTGTGGTCAATCGCTCATCTATCAATGATACCTGCGGAATCGAATGTTCCTCTATCTCTAATGCGTGCTCTGCCTCAGCATGGAGACGTTTTTCCAAGTTGGCAGCCCAGCGACGCGCCTTTTTTGCGCTTTTACCCTCAGTCCCATCCATCTGTAAGGGCAGACCAACAACAACATGAGTCACATGCTCGTCTTCGATGACGTCAAGCACATCGTCAATAGCAAAGAAGTAATCACCGGCAACATAGATATCGCCTGCCGGGTGAGCGAAGGTAAGCTCAGGATCGGACAGAGCAAGTCCGACCCGAGCATTACCTAAATCAACGCCTAACCACACCACAGGCGTCAGGCCTTCTGCGCCTCGTGCTTCAAAGCCTCGAGTGCTTCATCAATCTTGGATGCATCAGCACCACCGCCCTGGGCGAAGTCCGGCTTGCCGCCGCCACCACCGCCGAGAATCTTGGATGCGCCGCGAACCAGATCGCCAGCCTTGATGCCGGCCTTGCGAGCGGCCTCATTGGTGGCAACGGCCACCATCGGCTTGTCATCCTCGTTCACGCCAGCGAGAGCCACAATGGCCGGAGCATCTTCACCAAGCTGACCGCGGATGTCGAGCACGGTCTTGCGCAGAGCATCGAACGTGCCGAAGTGGCCTACGTTCTTGACCGCAGCCTTAACCGGAGCATCGGAAGCCTTCGCATCAGCGACCAGAGCTGGCACAGCGGCAGCCAGCTGGCCCTCGTACATGGCAGCCAGACGGCGATCGGATTCCTTGAGCTTGGCAAGCAGTGTGTTGATACGCTCGGCGAGCTCGTCCGGACGAGCGTTGAGCTTGTCGGAGAGCTGAGAGACCAGAGCGTGCTCGCGAGCGTTGAAATCGTAAGCACCCTGGCCAACCACGGCATCCACACGACGCACACCCTGGCCGATGGAGGCCTCGGAGAGGATGTTCACCATACCGATCTTGCCAACATGGTCGACGTGGGTACCACCGCACAACTCGCGGCTCCAACCGTCTTCACCGATGGAGACCACACGCACAATGTCGCCGTACTTTTCACCGAACAGGTGCATGGCGCCAAGAGCGATGGCGTCATCGAACTTCATTTCCTTGGTGGTCACGGCGAGGTTGTCGCGCAGCTTGTCGTTGACACGCTCTTCGACTGCGGAAATCACGGACTTGGCCGGTGCCTTGGACCACTGGAAGTCGAAACGAAGACGGTTCGGAGCGTCCTCGGAACCACGCTGGGTAGCCTGCGGACCGAGTTCCTCGCGCAGTGCCTTGTGCACCATGTGGGTAGCGGTGTGGGAACGGGCGATGGCGCCACGACGGTTCAGGTCGATGTTGGCGTTCACCTCGGCACCGACAACCAGTGTGCCTTCGGTCAAGCGGCACTGGTGAACGATGAGGTCCTTAATCGGCTTCTGCACGTCATCGACTTCGAGCACAGCGCCATCGTCGGAGAGAATCTCACCCTGATCGGCGAGCTGGCCGCCTGCTTCCGCGTAGAACGGAGTACGGTCGAGAATGACCTCGATGTTGGCCGGTCCGGTGACGGCAGGTACGGAGCCCTTGCCTTCCTGCATGATGCCGATGACCTTGGCACGAGCGGACATGTCGGTGTAACCGAGGAAGTCGATTGGCTTGACGAGGGTCTTCTTGAAGTCGTCGTAAACGGAGAGATCCACGTTGTGGCGCTTCTTCAGAGCATCGGCGCGTGCGCGGGACTTCTGCTCAGCCATCAGTTCGCGGAACTTAGCCTCATCAACCTTCACGCCCTGCTCGGCTGCCATTTCAAGGGTCAGCTCAATCGGGAAGCCGTAGGTATCATGCAGCTTGAAGGCATCCTCACCGGTCACAGTCGGCTCAGAAGAATCGCTCTTGGCCTTGTTCACAGCCACGTCAAGGATGGTGGTACCGGTTTCCAGCGTGCGGCGGAACGCATCTTCCTCGCCGTATGCGGATTCGGACACCTCATGGAAGGTGTCGTTGAGCTCCGGGTAGCTGGCCTCCATAGCATTCTTGGAAGTCGGGAACAGGGTGGGCAGCACCGGATCGGTAACGCCGAGCATACGCATGGAGCGCACGGTACGGCGCAGCAGGCGGCGCAGCACGTAGCCACGGCCCACATTGGAGGGGCGCACGCCGTCAGACATGATCATCAAAGCGGAACGAACGTGATCGGCCACCACGCGGAAGCGCACGTCGGCTTCTTCATTCTCGCCATACTTCAAGCCGGACAGCTGCTCGGCTGCAGCAATCACCGGGAAGACTTCGTCAGTCTCGTAGATGTTGTTCTTGCCCTGCATCAGGTAGGCAAGACGTTCCAAACCGGCACCGGTATCGATGTTCTTGTTCTCAAGTTCGCCAACGATGTGCAGATCAGTCTTGGACTTGACGTTGTCGACCTCGTAGTTCTCGAACACGAGATCCCAGATTTCGATATAACGGTTCTCGTCGGCGATCGGTCCACCTTCCTTACCGAATTCAGGACCACGATCGACGTAAATCTCGGAGCATGGGCCGCCAGGGCCAGGACCACCAGTGGTCCAGAAGTTATCTTCCATGCCCATCTTCTGGATGTGCTCGGGGTCCACGCCCTCGTTAATCCACAGGGAACGGGCTTCGTCATCATCCGTGAAGGTGGTCATCCACAGCTTCTCAGGATCAAAGCCATAGCCGCCCTGATCCTGCGGAGTGGTGAGCAGTTCCCATGCGTAATGGATGGCTTCTTCCTTGAAGTAATCGCCGAAGGAGAAGTTGCCGAGCATTTGGAAGAAGGTGCCGTGACGAGTGGTCTTACCCACCTCATCGATATCCAGCGTACGCACGCACTTCTGGTTGGAAGCCATACGATGCTTCGGCGGGGTCTGCTCACCCATCAGGTAAGGAATGAATGGCACCATGCCTGCAATAGTGAACAGCGTGGTGGGGTTCGGAGAGATCAGCGACGCCGAAGGCACAACGAGGTGGTCGTGCTTGGCGAAGTAATCGAGGTATCGCTTTGCGATTTCCGCAGTGCGCATGGCGGGATGTACTCCTTGTTGGTTTTAGGCGTAATAACGCCTCTATATTAATGGAAAGACTGTGATATATGAGATATTGAGAATCAACCGATGACATCGACTGGTTACAGTCGAGTCGTCAATCAGTCGGCTTGCACGTTGTATTTATTGTTCAGCTCAGCCTCGCGGGCTCGACGAGTCGCGTTGAATTCATTGACTAAACCTTCAAGCGTCCTCATCGGCACATTGTGCTGATCAGGTCCGAGCAGGAACTGGCGTGCTGCATCAGGCGTATTTGCCTTGACATACGCCTGCGCCTTGGTGACTGCCATAATGCCTATGGCCACACCGACACCGACCCAGAAGATGCGTTTGAACATCACTCCCCCTTGTGAGCAGTATCGCCAGCATTCTTGGCGATGAAGGACTGAGCCGTGGACTTCAATGCATATGCAGCAGAGGCAACCTTGATTACAGGCTTGCCCAAGAAGGAACCGTACAAATCGGTTAAAGCACCAACATTATTCGCGGTTGTGGATGCCGCTGCGGAGATTCGATTGACATCTTCAAGCGACTTATTCACCTGCTTGACTGTCGTTACTCCTTCATCCAATGCAGGAATGGCATGCTCTCCCGATTCTTTGACGGTCAGCGCAATCTGATCGAACATCTTGCCGAGTCTGATCAGCGGATAGATCATGAAACCGGCCAATACAGCGAACGCGATGGCCGCGATCAGGCCAGCGATCTCTCCGACTCCCATTGTTTCCTCCTTGAGGTCACATATACTCGCACAAGAGTAGCACTTGCGCTCTATTTACCCCACCAACTCCATATTGACTGTAGATTGACTGTAGGTTTTTGAACACTGACTGTAGGTTTTCCAACGGATTTCGTTCAAAACCCTACAGTCAGTGTGTCAACCCGACAGTCAACGTTCAAAACCCTACAGCCGGTATCCAAAAACCTACAGTTCGTGTTTAAAAACCTACAGTCAATATGGACGGTATGGGTTTGGGTGTTGAATTTGATGATTCATCTGGTGGTTATTTGCCGTATGACACTATGGTCACGGCATCTGCAAAAGGCTTGTCAGTGTCGAAATCGATTACCGTTACCGATCCGTTTGCCGGGCGTTCGCTCAGATCCAAGTCAGAACCGCCAAAACGGTGAGCCAAGCTCAACAGGGTGTTGCCGTGGGAAATCTGCAACACACCATCACCGTCATGCAAATCAGGATTATCTGCGATAAGCCGAAAAGCCCCTTCTACACGAGTCCAATATTCCTCATCGGATTCCGCATCATGAAATGGGTCGGCTTCTTTGAGGAAATCGCGCGACGCGCCAAGGCCGAATCGTTCCACAATCTCGTTATAGGTCTTCGCACCATGCGGAGCGCCTGCAGCATACCAAGCCATAGCCATATCGAGGCCTTCATAATAGCCATAGAACTGTTCACGGAAATGCATGTCCGCAATCAATTCAGGACGCGTGCGACCTGCCGACTCATTGATGTCCAGAATTTTCTCTGCGGTCTGCTGTGCACGTGTGGTATCCGAGCAGTATGCCGCGGCAAAGGTCAAGTCCTTGAGCTTCTCCCCCGCTTTGGCAGCGTCAGCGATGCCTGATTCGGTAAGCGGCGAGTTGGACCATCCTTGCAGACGGTTGTATCGGTTGAAGTAGGTCTGTCCGTGACGGACCAAATGCAAGTGAAGAATCATATTGACCATGCTACGCCAATTTGTCTTCAGAACGCAGGAACCCCGCGCTTTGAGGCGCGGGGTTCGAGCGGTATGTCCTGGATTGTTTTGACCAGATGGGCCCGGATCAGCGGGCGTAGAATTCGACCACGTACTGGATGTTGACCTGCACCGGGATCTCTTCGACTTCCGGCTTGCGGGTCATGGTGGCCTTCAGGGAGGCAAGGTTCACGTCGAGGTAACCAGGAACCGCCGGCAGCACATCGCGGTGCACGCCTTCAGCGGCGATCTGGAACGGAACCATAGTCTGGCTCTTAGCCTTGACCTGAATGGTCTGGCCAGGCTTGACGCGGTAGGACGGGCGATCGACCACGTTACCGTCAACGAGGATGTGACGGTGAACCACGAACTGACGAGCCTGAGCGGTGGTGCGGGCGAAGCCAGCACGCAGCACGAGGTTGTCGAGGCGGGTCTCGAGATCGGTCAGCATGGCGTTACCGGTCTGGCCGGCGGTACGGGTGGCCTTCTCGTAAGCGGCACGGAGCTGCTTCTCGGAGACGCCGTACTGAGCGCGCAGACGCTGCTTTTCGCGCATACGCACCGCGTAATCGGATTCGGTGCGGCGACGGTCACGGCCGTGCTCGCCAGGAGCGTACGGACGCTTTTCGAAGATGCGCTGAGCCTTAGGGGTCAGTGCGATGCCGAGGGCGCGGGAAAGGCGCACCTGACGGCGAGAACGCTGAACGTTCGTCATTTGGATTAATCCTTCTGTCGTTATTTGAACGGAACGCATGGCCTCATGTACTGATGCCACACGCTGAGTCGGGCCTCTCCAACGCTTCGACGTGATTACTCACGAATGGCTGCATTCTTGCAGAACACGACCACCGACCCGTTGATGGGCTATGACTCCAGACGATATCTGCCTTGCAGCAGACACCAGCAGGCAATGATACACCTATACCTTGGACAGCACTCCAGCATCCATGCGATATACCGTGTCCGCCCATGCGAGAGCATCAGGATCATGAGTGACCATAAGAATCGCCATACCATTGTCGGCTTGAGCCCTGAGCAGACGCATCACAATATCAGTACTCTCCTGGTCAAGATCACCGGTCGGCTCATCAGCAATCAGCAATTTCGGTTGATTCATCAACGCACGAGCGATGGATACGCGCCGCATCTCTCCCCCGGACAGCTCGCGCGGGTAACTATCTGCCAGATCAGCGATGCCAAGCTGGTTCAGCAGGTCTTGTGCACGAGAAATCAACGCACTCCTCTGACCGGCCTGAATATTCTGCGCATCCGCTGACTTGGCACCGGAATCATCGGCAAAGGGAACAATGGTGTCCGGCAGGCTGGAATCAGCCGCCGACGCCTCATCATCGGATAATGACTGACCTTCTTCGGAAATCTCGCCCTCATCATCGCAGGCAAACGGCAAAGGATCGGGGAACATTGTGGCCGGCAATATCACATTGTCCAGCACCGTCAGGTTACCCAACAGAGTATGACCTTGGGTCACGAAACCGAGAGTGCGGTTCCTGAGCCTGGAAAGCTCATTGTCCGAGAGAGCAGCCACATTGCGATCATCGACAGTCACTGATCCTGAGGTCGGGCGAATCAGTCCAGCGACCATATTAATCAATGTGCTTTTACCATTGCCGGATCGGCCAACGACCGCAATAAATTCGCCTCCATCAACGATAAGATTCGCATGATCTACGGCGCTGAACGGCTTGCCACGGCGAATGAACTGACGGGTCACTTCGCAAAGCACAAGCAAATGGGAAGTACTTGCCATGTCAGTCCCCTTCCCGCAAGGTGAGATATGCTTCCGGCTTGCTTAACCGCCACATAGTCAGCATCGAGCCGGCAATGCCGATGGCAGTGGAACAAACAAGAGTCACCACCGCACACCCAATAATCGCGATGGGTCCAGCTTGAAGATACGGCAGTTGCAGTTGCGTACCGATAAGCGAGCTGAATGGGAAAATCATCAAGCTGGCCAGCCCGACTCCGACAATGCCACCGGAGGCCCCAATCATTATCGATTCCTTTACGATAATCGCATTCAACATGCCGCGAGTGGCACCCATGATGCGCAACGATGCGAATTCACGTTTGCGTTCGTTCACCGACGAGGCGAAAACCGCAAGCAGCACAATCACACCCATCGCCCAGATAACAGACACAAACACTGCAAGATAGGAGATCAATGCGTTCAACGAGTTTTTCGTAGTGGCAGTGATACCGCCTGGATATACATAGCCCAAATCGGAAAAACGGGAATCGAGATGTTTGATGTTGTCAGCCACCGTCTGCGCGTCATATCCTTGCTTCACTTTAATGAGTACGGTCGAAACAGCTTTATCGGCATTCTTGGCGAACGCACTGTTTTTGGTCATCTTCGATGAAACAGCCACCATCTGAGGCACAGTGGCTGTATTGATGAACACTGAATTGTCGAGACTGGTACCGGTGTTGGCAAGCTGAGCCACGACCGGCCAATCACGTCCATACAGTTCAATAGTGCCGTCAACAGACACATTCACGTTGGCTCCGGCAATCATCTGTCCGTCTTGAAGTGTGCCATCAAATTGGGAAGCAATCCAAGGCTCAATAACGAAGTCGGAAGCGGGATCGAATCCGATAATCTGCAGTTTTTCATCGCAGCAAGCAGCAGCCAGTGATGATATGTAGGTCTGTTCGCTGGCTTGTTCGATGCCATCGGCGCTCTTGATTGTGTCTGCAATATCGGTAGTGAAATAAAACGTGCTTGGATTGCCATTGGTCAGTAAAGCTTCCGCTTGCTGCGCGGTGTTCTGCGGCACGACCATAAGATCGGCACCAAGGCGCTGTTCCATGCTGGTCATGCCTGTATTGAGGTTCATCGTCAGCATGGTTCCGCCAAAGAACGTCAGCGACAGGATAGTAACAATGGTGAGTAATGCTGCCGTGCGCAATGGCTTACGCTTGAGATTCTCATATGGCAGTCCACGTAATGTGATTGCGGAATGCATGGTTGGCTCTTTCAGCCGCGCGCAGTGGAGCGAGAATCAAGCCAGATGGCGATGCCCGCGAACACCATCGTAAGCACGCCGGGCACAATAAGCGTAGGCAGCATAACCATGCGGCAGTGCATCATGGCACCTTTGCATACACCGATAAGGAAGGTCAGCACTGCGAGCAACAGCAACGCGTTCGCAATAGCCGCAATATTCAAACCGATGCGAATCTGATGATTGACAAACAAAGCGACGATACCAAGCACGAGAATAACCACGCCGATACTGGTGGCGGCCTGCTGTGAGTAGTGGCATGCGCCCGGCATATCATGGCCGATGCAGGCGTGGGCGAAGGTCTGCGGGGCAACGGCAATCAGCAGGCCGAGCAGAATATTGGGAACGGATGCAAACAGCTTGTTCTTCATTTCTCTTACTTTCTCTCCCCTAAGACGGGGTTCGTGAGCACAACCTTCGCATTATGCCCATGCCGCAATCAGAAAAACAAGTCTTGTTTTTTGTTCCCTTTTCTGCTACCGCCCGCGACGGGCTGAGTCGTGAAGCGAACAGTCCAGTGGACTGTTCGTAGACGAGGCCTGAACGAAGCGAAAGCTGAGTGAAGGTCGAAGCAACAGTCTTGCCGGAGGCAAGTCCTATCGCTCATCAGAGCTTCTCAATAGGCGCCACGCGCAGCATCAGGCGCTTGACTCCGGCCGAACCGAAGTCCACGGTAATCACCGATTTGATGCCTTTGTCCTGAATATCCATGACTGTGCCAAGGCCGAACTTATCGTGAACCACCTTGTCTCCGATGGCGAAATCAGCGGCATTCAAACCATTGTCTTTCTTAACCGCCGAAGCAGAAGTCTTTGGCGTGGTATGACGGGTCGTCACCTTGCCGCCTCGCGTATGACCGTAGGAATCCGATGATGAGCCGGAACGGGAGCCATAGGAGGAAGACACCGAACCATGTGACCCATAGGACCCGGAACCATAAGAAGATCTGGAACCGTAGGACCTTGAACCATATGATGATGAACCCGACCCATACGAGGATCCGTAACGTGAGCGTGAACCGTATGAAGAACCGGAGCCGCGGCCACCGAAAGTGGATGAACCGCCAAACGTTGCACTACCGAAATCGTCATCATCCCAGCCGCCGAAATCATCGGAGAAGCCATCGCCGTCAGACTGCCAACTAGAGCGCATGCGCTCCACGCCGGCTTCTTTACGTTTCCAATCGATGAGCTCCGCCGGAATCTCATCAAGGAACTGACTCGGCATCATATCCGCAGCCTGCCCCCACTGCGAGCGCACGGCAGCGCGAGTCACATACAGGCGGCGCTTGGCGCGGGTGATGCCCACGTAGGCCAGTCGACGCTCCTCCTGCAGCTCGGTGGTGTCTTCCATCGAACGCGAATGCGGGAATGTTCCCTGCTCCATGCCGGTGAGGAACACCACCGGATATTCCAGACCCTTTGCGGTATGCAAAGTCATCAACGTCACCTTGCCGGAATCTTCAGCTTCACCGGGCAATTGATCGGAATCAGCCACCAGAGCGGTCGTTTCCAAGAAAGCCGACAATGTGGCGTCCGGCGTGTTCTGCTCGAATTCAGCTGCGGTGGATTGCAGCTGGGAAAGGTTCTCCAAACGGGAGGCGTCCTGTGGATCGACGGATTTCTCCAGCTCCGCACGCAATCCCGACTTCTCCAGCACTTCGGCCACGACCTCACTTGGCTTATTGTCATGCGCGCGGGTGAACTGGGAAAGCGCACCCATCAGCTCTCGGAATGCTTTGAGCTGGTTGGCCGTACGGGTCGGAATGTTCTGAATCTCATCTAGATGCATCAGCGCATAGAAGAAGCTGGTGCCATGCTCACGCGCATAGGCGAGCAGAATTCCCTCGGCTCGGTCCCCTAGACCACGCTTCGGCACATTGAGAATACGGCGCAGGTTCACGTCATCATCCGGGTTCACCAATGCCTGCAGGTATGCTAAGGCATCCTTGATTTCACGGCGTTCGTAGAACTTAGTGCCACCGACCAACTGGTATGGCAGTCCCCCGTTGATGAGCGCTTCTTCAAGCGAACGGGACTGTGCATTGGCTCGATACATGATGGCCATGTCTGAATAGGCGATGGATTCCTCGGCATGCAGTCGCGCAATCTCGCCAGCCACCCATTGGGCTTCCTGCTGAGCGTTATCTGCCGCATAGCCCACGATTGGCTCGCCTTTGCCGAGCGCGGTCCACAACTTCTTCGGTTTGCGTCCTTCGTTATTACTGATTACGGCGTTAGCCGCGTCCAGAATGGTTTGCGTGGAACGATAGTTCTGTTCCAACATAATGGTTTTGGCGTTCGGGAAGTCCTGTTCGAAATCCTGGATATTGCGGATATCCGCGCCACGGAATGCGTAGATGGACTGGTCGGAATCGCCTACCACGGTAATCCATGCCGGGCCGGTTTTACCGGCGTTGGGAGAGCCCGGCATGCTGTGTTCACCGCTATCAACGCCGGCGAGTTCGCGCACCAGCACATACTGGGCGTGATTGGTGTCCTGATACTCATCCACCAGAATGTAACGGAAGCGGTGATGGTAATACTCAGCTACCTGTGGATCGGAGCGCAACAGCTCAACGGTCCGGCCGATCAAATCATCAAAGTCCACAGCATTGGCAAGTGCCAGTCGATGCTCGTATTCGGCATAAATCACCGCATAGATAGCTTCAAGGTCCCCCACCGTGCCGAATTGGTAGCCACGCTGACCGGGAGTGAAATCCGGAGCATGCAGGGCAAGGTATTCCTTCCAGCCGGTGAGGTTGTTCTTCAAGTCGGAAATGTGGCCGAGAATCGAGCGCGGTGTGTAGCGCTTGATATCCAAATTGAATTCGGTGGCGATGATTTTGACGAGTCGTTCGGAATCGGCGGAATCATAAATGGAGAAGCCGGACTTCAGTCCGATGGATTTTCCGTCACGACGCAGGATGCGCACGCAAGCGGAATGGAAGGTGGAAACCCACATACGCTGCGCCACCGGGCCGATGAGTGAGCCCAGTCGTTCACGCATTTCGGCGGCGGCCTTGTTGGTGAAGGTGATGGCGAGCACCTGGCTCGGCCATGCGCCGAATTGACTTAAGATCCATGCGATGCGGCGGGTCAATACGCGGGTTTTACCAGAGCCTGCGCCTGCGCCGATGAGCAGCGCCTGGCCACGGTATTGCACGGCCTCGGACTGCTGAGGATTCAAGTCATCTACCAGTTCTTGGGCGCTACGCGCAATGACTTCCGGCTCATCGAACATGATGCTCTCCCCTTGACAACCTACCGTGACGAACGCGCGTGGATAATCTGTTCCTCAAATCGCGCGACATTCATATCTACCATATGCGCCGGTCAGCGTAAGCTGGTTTGCCATATCCCATAGCTATACCGATAGTTATACCAATTTGACGTCAAGGAGGTATCCAGTGCAGGAACTTGAGGAACGAATCCAGGCCGAAGGCACCGTCAAGGCCGGCGATGTGCTGAAGGTGGACGCATTCCTGAACCACCAGTGCGATGTGCGCCTGTTCGATCATATGGGCGCGGCATGGGCGGAGCACTTCGCAGGTAAGACCATCACCAAGATCCTGACTATCGAGGCTTCCGGCATTGGCATCGCCTGCTGTGCAGCCCGCCATTTCAATGATGTGCCGGTGGTGTTCGCCAAGAAGGCACAGTCCATCAATCTCGATG
This sequence comes from Bifidobacterium imperatoris, assembly GCF_002860405.1. Taxonomy (GTDB): domain Bacteria; phylum Actinomycetota; class Actinomycetes; order Actinomycetales; family Bifidobacteriaceae; genus Bifidobacterium; species Bifidobacterium imperatoris. The sequence goes on from NZ_NMWV01000025.1 coordinate 41,653, forward strand.
GCGATCAGTACACCACTACCGTCTACTCCTTCACCAAGCAGAAGGAGTTCCCGGTCATCGTGTCCAAGAAGTATTTGAACCCGGGCGATCATGTGCTGCTCATCGATGATTTCCTGGCCAACGGCAAGGCGCTGCGCGGCTTGATCGAACTGTGTGAGAAGGCGGGCGCCACGGTTGAGGGCATCGGCATTGCTGTGGAGAAGGGTTTCCAGGGCGGCGGCGATCGTCTTCGCGAAGATGGTTATGACGTGGATTCCCTGGCTATCGTGGAGTCGATGGATCCGGAAACCGGCAAGATCGAATTCCGCCACTAAAAGCTCACAGAGAGAAGAGAAGAAGAAAGAGCAATATGAGCGACGAGAAGAAAACCTCCAAATCATCCAACGTCTCATTTGAAGCATTGAGCTCGCTGGACGCACCAGTTTCCTTCTGGAAGGGTATTCCGTTCGGCCTGCAGCATGTGATGGCCATGTTCGTGGCGAATCTGGCACCGATTTTCATTGTGGCATCTGCCGCGAAAATGACGCCCGCACAATCCGCCGCGGTGATTCAGGCTGGTCTTCTGGTAGCTGGTCTGGGCACCTGTCTGCAACTGTACGGCGCATGGCGCATCGGTTCCCGTCTGCCTATGGTGACCGGCATTTCCTTCACCTATGTGGCCGCAGCCGTGGCCATTTGTGCGGATAAGGGCTATGGCGCAGTGGTCGGTGCCGTTCTGGTCGGTGGCGTACTGGAGCTGGTGCTTGGTTTGACCGCCAAGTACTGGCGCCGCTTTGTGCCGCCTATCGTCTCGGCCATTGTAGTGACTTCCATCGGCTTCTCGCTGCTCAACGTGGGTGCCACGAGCTTCGGCGGCGGTTCCGGGGCCAAGGACTTCGGTTCCTGGCAGAACCTGACGCTTGGTTTGATTTCTCTGGTGGCCTGCCTTGCCTTCCAACTGTTGATGAAGGGTACCGCCAAGCAGCTGTCCGTGTTGTTCGGTCTCGTGGTTGGCTACGTGGTGGCCATTTGCATGGGCAAGGTTGATTTCTCCGGATTCCAGGATCTCGCCATTGTTTCCGTGCCACAGCTGATGCCGTTCAAGCCTGAGTTCGACTGGGGTTCGATCATTTCCATCGGACTGCTGTATGTGGTGTCTTCGGTTGAGGTGCTGGGCGACACTGCAGCCCTGACCAAGGTGGGCCTGAACCGTACGCCCACTGAGCGTGAAACCGCTGGCGCTATCGCTGGCGATGGCCTGATTTCCTCGGTCTCTGGTCTGTTCGGCTGCCTGCCGCTGACTTCCTTCGCTCAAAACATCGGCCTCGTGGCTATGACCAAGGTAGTCAACCGCAAGGTGATTCTCTCCGGTGGCCTGATTCTGATTCTGGCGAGCTTCGTACCGGCCATCGCCGAAGTGTTCAACTCGCTGCCTCAGGCGGTGCTCGGCGGCTGCACGATTATGATGTTCGGCAACATCATTCTCTCCGGCTTCCAGATGATTGCCGAGGCCGGCTTCTCTCAGCGCAACATCACGATTGCGGCACTCTCGCTGACTATCGGCATCGGCTTCACCCAGGTGAGCGATATCTTCGTGAACTTCCCTTCCCTGTTCCAGCAGATCTTCGCTTCCAACTGCATCGCCGTGGCGTTCGTGGTCGCAGTAATCCTCAACGCCGTGCTGCCGAGCGAGGAGCACTTCCTGAGCGCGCCAGCCGCGAAGGAAGCATAAGCATAGCCTGAGCCGCGGCATGACCGTCGAAATCATACTTCAGTCGCATTGCTCTCACGTGCTCAAACATGGAGTATGGAAGTACAGGCAGGACGGCACAGCGAACGGAGGAATTTATGCGACGACAGCACAACCGATATGGCGCACACCGTCCCGCCGCTCTCACCGCGTGGATCATAATACCGATAACCATGTTCGCTGTCATCGTTCTAGTGGGCGTCATGCTACTTCCGCGACTGTTCACGCCAAAGCAATATGTGCGTTCTGCCGACGACACCTATTGCGCCGCCATATCCTCCGATGGCACACGTCACACGCTCAGCCCCGAGCAGGCCGGCAACGCCGCGCTGATTGCGAACATCGCCGTCAATCGTGGGCTGCCAGATCATGCAGTCACAGTAGCTATCGCCACGGCTATGCAAGAGTCGCGGCTCACGAATCTCGACCACGGCGATTTGGATTCGCTGGGGCTCTTCCAGCAACGTCCCAGCCAAGGATGGGGCACGGCTGAACAGGTGTCCGATCCGACATACGCCACGAATATCTTCTACGACCACCTGATGCAGGTACCCGACTGGCAAACTATTCCGGTAGAGGACGCGGCACAGGAGGTGCAGCGTTCAGGATACCCGGATCTGTATGCCAATTGGGATTCGATGGCACACGCTTGGGCGTCGGCCTTGACTGGTGAGGTGAATGCGGGTGTCACATGCGCACTTGAGCCTACAAATGGCTCCGATGAGAACGGACTCATCACTGCGGCCACGGCAGCGCTGCCCAATGTCAGCATCACCAAAGACCCCATAAATGACGATAAGCACTCGAACGCGACAACTGACTCCACACTGACTGTCGCGCTGCCGGCCGGATTATCCGATACCGACCAGCAGCGCGTATGCTGGCAAACAGCCAGCTGGTTTGTCGCCCACGCCCGGGAGTACGGCATCGACTCCCTAACCGCCAACGGCATGAGCTGGAACCGCACAGACGGCATCTGGACCGGCGAAGAGAGCATACAAAACACCATCATCGCGACACTGGGATGAACCGCGCTAATGTAAACGCATCTCCCCCACCTCGGACTTAGAACAAAGCTTCTACCGCATCTTCGATTCCATCGGCTGGTATGAATTCTCGATGAATTGCTGAATGATGCACAGTACATGGTTCATCAAGATGCGCCGCATACGGCACAATAGTGTCAAGGAGGCGCTCCCATGGTTGATGACTACACCGCGAAGATGACCGAGCTCATCGAGCTTATGCGCATGATCGGCAACGACACACAGCAATGCGAAGTCAAGGAATGCAAGCGCCGCATCTCCTCAACGATCACCGATACGCTCTCCGCATTCTCCAACGGTTCCGGTGGCTGGATTATTCTCGGTCTTTCGGAAAAGAACGGTTTCACTCCGGTTGAGGATTTTAACGCCCGTGCTATGCAAGAGGCTTTGAGTCAAGCCTGCGAGAAAATGACTCCAGTGGTTCGCCCGGTTATCGTAACGTGTCCGTTCGAAGGCTCGAATCTGGTATTCGCACGCATTGATGAAATGCTTCCGCGCGATAAGCCTTGTTTCACTACCGCTCTCGGCCCTCATGGTGGCTCGTTTATTCGCACCGGCGATGGTGATCGTCGTATGACCTCCTATGAGGTGGACCGGCTCATCGAAGAGCATTTGCAGCCTACCTATGATTTGGATATTGTGCCGCATGCCACCACTGATGATCTTGATTCGACTCTGGTTTCAGGATTGTTGGCTCGTGCGCGCGAACAGCATCCGCATGTGTTCGCCGGCCGTGAAGCCACACGAACGTTGTTGGATTTGCAGGTGCTACGTCATGATGATTCTGACGACAGCGAGGTGGGCGGAATCTTAAGGCCTACGCTTGCCGGATTGTTGGCGTTGGGCCGATATCCGCAGAAGTATTACCCGAGATTGTCTATTGCCATCGCAGTGTTTCCCGGCACGGACCGAGATGAGGTGTTCCGGGGAGATGAGCGATTGGTAGCCACAAAAACCATTGTGGGACCAATTCCGGTGATGATTAACGATGCCGTGGAATCGCTGATGCAATGGGTGGGCGCGAAGAAGCTCGACTATCCGCCCGTGGTATTGCGCGAGGCTATCGCGAACGCGCTTACTCATCGCGACTACTCCCCCGATGCACGCGGCACCCAAGTGCGTATCAGCGTGTTCACGAATCGTATTGAAATCACCAATCCTGGTGGCTTATACGGCACGGTGACCCATGATGTGCTGGCGAATCCGAATCCTGTGACCGGAGTGCCGTTCGTTTCAACCCGTAATCAGTTTCTGTTTACGCTGCTGGAGTCCACGCCATATCCAGATGGAGGCTTCGTGAATCCGGAAGGCGGAGATGGTTACCAACGTATTGCCGCAGCTCTTCGAGAAGCAGGCATCGAGCCGGCTACCACGCAGAATGACATCAATACGTTCACGATGACTATTACCAAACAGCGCACCGCGAAGAACAGCACACCAAGCGAAATCTCCAAAGCGATTCTGACCGTTCTGGAACGGCATTCGGCCATGAGCATCAAGGAAATCATTCGAGAACTGCAATTGACGCCTCTGGCTGCAACCTCCGGCATGCGTGAATTGATACGCGAGGGTCGGGTCGCCAAGGTGAAATTCCAAGACGACCCGACCCAGCGCTATCGGTTGAAGGGGATGTAGGTACTGCGCCTCCTATGCTTCGGCGAGCTGTGTGACGGTCGATGCGACCGCATTCGGCCGGGAGCGCCGGTATTTCCCGGCGGCGAGTCCCACGCAGACGAATGCGAGCGAGAACAGCATCACGATGCCTGTGGCCACAGCCCAGCCTCCAGCGTCCACTCCGGATGCGGCGGAACCGAAGCCGAGCGCGTTGTCGATTGCCGTGCAGTACCACCAGCCGGGCGTGAGTCTGGCGACAGTGACCATCATGTCCGGCATCATGCTCATTGGGAATGCGATACCGGATGTGAACAGGATGAGCAGGCCGAACACGTTCGCGAAACCGTTGGCCACCATATCTGAAGCGCCGAATTCACCAAGCATGAATCCGCAGGCCGTGCACATGAGGGAGAACATGCAGATCGAGACGAAGGTCATCATGACACCGCTCACCGGTATCGAGGTGATATCCACGCCTGCCGCTGCGATCAATCCCAACGCAACGGCCAGATAGCCCACGCAGATCAGCAGCGCGAAACCGCACAGTACACCCATGCGTTTGAGCCCAATCGAAGCCGTGGAGGGAGATGCCATGAGCCTACGACGCAGCTCGCCCGCGCCGAATACGCGTGCAACCAAGCTCACGCATACGCTGAGCGTCAGGAACAGCGGGTAAATTGCCGTTTTCATCGTGTCGCCGAATCCTGAGGCGCCGGAGTTCGCCGTACTTGCCTCCCGGTCGTCCCGCGTTGTGATGTTCTCAACGACGACCGGACGGTTGACTTTCGCATCGTGTGCCGTACGTGCGGCCCGCTTGGCAGCGGACTGGACGTCGCTCGTCGTCAAATCGGACAACGTCCCCTCTGGCAGCGAGTTAAGGTCGAACGTGGATGAACCACCCACAGCCTGCGACCAATCGTCATTCTGCCCGGCGGCAGCAAAGCTGTTTGCATACTGTGCATACTGTGCGGCAAGCGCACTGTCGTCAATCTTCACATTCCCACCAATCAGCGCGATACGAGTCAGGGAAAGGAACCCGTTCACGTTCATGCCACCGATGGTGCCGGCTCCGGACGTGTAGCTGGTGACCGTTTCGACCTTCGGCATATCACTGCCGGATTGCGCGGCCTTGAGAAAATCGGCGGCGTAACCGCGTGGGATGATGACGATGAGGTCGGTCCAGTTCGAGGCGACGGCCTGCTGCAACGATTCGGCATCGTCGTCCAGTTCGACCAGCGTAGCGGAATCAGACAGATAGTCTCGCAGCTCCTCAGCAATGCCGCCTCGATTCGCATCCCTGTCGATGACGGCGACATTGACCTTCTCCGGCTCGTAGGTGTCGGCCACCGTACGGGTGGCTGCGGTGATCTGCGACCAGCTGAGCGTGAACATCATGATGCCCATGAGCACCAAATAGATGATGATGTACGTGCGGTGTGCGACCAGTACGCGCACGGTGGCTTTACAGGTGTTCATAGCGTTGCCTCCTGAGCATGATCACACCGGCCGCGAGGAACACCGCACTCATCGCAAGTAGGATGGCGCAGGTGCGGATGAACGGCTGGTAGCTGTCGTAGTACATAAGCGAGTAGAACAGGTCAGTCACCTGTTGTGCAGGGTTGATAGCAGCAAGCAATGGCGCCTTGCGTGAGATCAGGTCGCTCAGCTCCATGGCGAATCCGCCGTACAGTCCGCTGAACAGAGACAGCGAGCATGCGATGGCGGTGGACATGCCCTGTTTGACACCAGTCGTGAGCTTAGGGATTGCGCCAATCATCGTGCCGAACGCGCAGGTCATGAACGAAGCGATAACCACGGCGAGCACGGCTGCCGGTTCGCGTCCGCCAACTTCGATGCCGCAACCGTAACGGATGTAGGCGAGTGCGATGAGCAAGCAGACGCAGGAGCACAGCCACCCCGCAAGGAATCCGGCTACGAGCTGCTTGGCTCGCCCGAGCGGCGCGACGGTACGGCGGATGCCGAGCGCGGAGAGGTTTGCCTGAGCGGTGGTGACGGTATGAATCATGTACGACATGGCAATCAGACACGCCATGCCCATGAGCGCGTAATAGTATCTCGCCATCACGCTGGGTTTGAAGTTGGTGAGTGTGACCTCCTTGGTAGCGTTCATGGATGCGTTGAGGCCATTCCAGAACGTGCGAGTGATTGGGGCAGTCGGATTGTCCTCAAGCACGGCTTTCACCGTGGCACTGGTGCGGTTGTACTGGTCGAGCACGTTGTCAAGCGCCGAGAGGGAGACATCAAGTCCCGCCTCCTGCGTGCCATTGTTGGCCACGGTCACGGTATCGTCGCTGAGTGTGAGTGCGATTCGTCCATCATTGTCGGCCTTGAGGTAACCGTCGGTGTCGCCTTGGGTTACCAGTTTGCGCGCCTGCGATGTCGAGTCGACCTTGGTGACGTTCAACAGGGTTACGCCGGGATCGATCTTCACGGCATTCGTACCGTTGTCATCGTGAGTCTTGCTCGTATCACTGTTTTTGCCGGACAATGCCGTGATAAGCGTATCCGCACCGATTGCGTTCGTCCAATTCGCGTCTTCGACCACGGCCACGGATACCGGGGTAATGCTCATGGCCTGATCCAGGTTGCCGAACACACCATTGAACATGGTCGCCAGAGCAATTGGGAACACGATGAGCCAGAACAGCGAGCTTTTATCTCTGAGATTCGCTTTCAGTGTGACTATGAATGTGCTCCACATGGCGTTCTCCTTTCCTCGGGCTGGAGGGCCCTTAGTCGCGTAGCGCCTTGCCGGTGAGTTCCAGGAACACGTCGTTGAGGCTCGGCGGCCGGCTGGCCAGGTGTCCAATGTTCGCGCCTGAAGTGCGCAGTACACCGATGAGATCAACGAGGTTGTGCTCACCGCGACGGCAACGCACCTCCAGTTCGCGTCCGTCGTAGGAGGCTTCGATGATGAATGCGAACGCACGTATGGCGGCGAGTGTCTCGTCAGTCAGGTCAAGCGTTTCGATGGTGATGCGTTCGCCGGTGTCAATCATGTTCTTCAGCTCATCGGCTGTGCCGAGCGCCAGATGCCGACCGTGGTCCATGATGAGGATGCGGTCGCAGATTTGTTCGACTTCCTCCATGTAGTGACTGGTGTAGATCACGGTGGCGCCGGCCTTGTTGAGCTTCTGGATACCTTCGAGTATCGCGTTGCGGCTCTGCGGGTCGACTGCTACGGTGGGTTCGTCGAAGAAGATCAAATCGGGCTTGTGCGCTATGCCGCAGGCGATGTTGAGTCGTCGCAGCAAGCCTCCTGAGAGTTTGCCGGGGCGGAATTTGCGGAAGTCTTGCAACCCGGCGAATTCGATGGCCTCTTCGACCAGAGGTGCGCGGTCGGCTTTCTTCGGCACATACAGTGAGCAGAAGTAGTCGATGTTCTCGGTCACAGTCAGCTCGTTGAATACGGCCACATTCTGCGGCACGATGCCGATGCGACGCTTTAGCGCATAGCTGGTGGGAGTCATCGGCTCGCCGAATACACGGACCGTACCGGAATCATAGGTAAGCAACGCCAGAATGCAGTTGATGGCCGTGGTTTTGCCTGAGCCGTTGGGTCCTAGCAGGCCAAAGATTTCACCTTGCCTCACGTCGAGATCAAAGTAGTCGAGCGCCACCATATCGCCATAGCGTTTGACCAGCTGACTCACATGAACCGCGGGAACGGCTGACTGAGTGGCCTGGGCAGTCTGAATGGTTTGAGTGGTTGCAGTGGTTTCGTTTGCCATAATCACTCCCTTCCTTGGATAGCTCCATCATCCCAATCGCAAGCACATGAAACCAGCCACATTCGTCACGAGTCCCAGCAAAAGCCATGACATTTGTCACCAGATGTAGCAAACGGCCATTTGTTGGAGTTGCTAATGACGGAATATCGTAACGTCATCAATTCCATTGACACGTATGGCTGCATTGAGGACTTGGGCACAGTGGTTGGTGGTGCAACTCCATCAAAAAAGCGAGAAGAGTTCTTCACGACTTCCGGTATTAGCTGGGTGACGCCTAAAGATCTTTCTAATACAACAAATATATTCATTGAGCATGGCGCAACGGATATTACTGATGCTGGCCATCAATCCTGTAGTACAAAACTGATGCCTGCTGGTTCGGTCTTATTTAGTTCGCGCGCTCCAGTTGGATATGTTGCGATTGCAGCGAAGGAAGTATGCACTAACCAGGGCTTTAAATCGGTTGTACCATCCGATAACATCGGCACGGCATTCGTCTTCTGCTTCCTGAGGGACAATGCAAAGGAGATTGAAAAGGCGGGTTCCGGTACCACTTTTGTTGAAGTGTCTGGTAGGGCTATGCGTCATTTTGCTGCCCCGATTCCTTCAGCTGAGCAAGCACGATCATTCAGTTCATACGCTGGACCCTTGTTGGATGCGATTAAGAACAACGAAAATGAAATCGCTGCTTTGGCGCAACTGCGTGATGCGCTGCTGCTCAAACTCATGTCTGGTGAGATCGATGTATCGAAGATCGAATTGCCTACGACGCCAGAACAAATCGTTCAAACAAATGGCCGTTTGTCTGCCCGCCGCTTCGTTTTTTCTGTGGCTCGCATTATGCATGCAGTATTCGTACATGCATTGAGCGAAAGGTCCCACATGATAGGAAACAACACCATCGAATCAATCCTGAAGGCCATGCAGAACACGTTGGATGCGCGACAGCTCAAACAGCTCAAAAGCGTACTGTCGGTCAACCTCAACACAGAAACAATTCCCGATAACGACAATGAAGCCAACGAATTGCTGAATTCCTTTCTTACCGCCAAGGAACTTGAAGGATGCAGCGAGCGCACGTTGAAATACTATGATTCAACACTTACACATTACTTAAAAGAAACCTTTGTTCCGCTGCCTCAAGTGGATACCGAACAGCTTCGAACCTATCTCGCCGAATACCAAACGACGCATACCGTGGGGAAAGTCACGGTAGACAATATTCGTCGTATTCTTTCCACGTTTTTCTCATGGTTAGAGGATGAGGATTATATCGTCAAAAGCCCCGCACGTAAGATACGCCGCGTGAAAGCTCCAATCAGAGTCAAGGAAACCATCTCGGATGAAGACATGGAGCGTTTACGAGACGGCTGCGAAACGCCGCGCGATCTCGCTATGATCGACTTGCTTTCCTCCACTGGCATGCGAGTCGGCGAATTAGTGAAGCTCGACCGTAACAGCATCAACCTCATTGAACGCGAATGTATTGTGCAAGGTAAAGGCAACAAGGAACGAAAAGCATACTTCGATGCCAGAGCCAAGCTACATCTTGAAGAATACCTGCAAGGTCGTAACGACGATAACCCTGCCCTATTCGTCAGTCTCAGCGGCGACCACGAACGCATTGCCATCTGTTCCGTGGAAAGCCGGCTTCGTTCTCTCGGCAGAAAGCTGCAACTTCCCCGCATACACCCACATAAGTTCCGACGTACTATGGCCACCAATGCTATAAACCGCGGCATGCCAGTGGAACAGGTTCAGAAACTACTTGGACATGTCAAGATAGACACCACCATGCAATACGCATTGGTCAGCCAAAGCAACGTGAAAGCATCGCATCGAAAGTATCTGGGGTAATCAGCATTGTTCTTCTATAATCGAAACCAGCATGACTCAACTTGGTAAAGCTGGAAGGAGAAGCACTTTGGTCTCATCACTAAACAGCCCAAAGCAAATGACCGATACGGCATATCTCAGTTCAGAGAACGGCTTTACTGTGTTTGAATACTGCAAGGCTCGTATTCGGTTCCGCGCTCCTTACTCGTTGGAACGATATACCAATGTCAAGCAATGGGATAACGGATACCTCGTGGTGGATGCAAAATACAAGCACAACACCGAGCCAGAAGAGGAATACATCGATTTGGCACCAATATTGAACGATCTGTACATTGATGCCGATCATTTCCTACAGCCGATCAAGAAAGTTGAGGTAGCTCATGCCTGATATTGCTTCAATTGCCAGCAGCGCAGGAATGATTGTGAACGGTTATGCGTTTACTGACACCGACAACGGGCATATTAAAGTGTTGAATCTCAACGATCCTGGCTCGGCCCTAGTGCTAGACCGTGAAGGCAATGTACTTGAGACTAGCATGGACGATATAGAGGTCGGTATCGTTCAGGGATATTACCGAAACAACAAGGAGTTTCTGGAGGCCGACCATGCCTAAGTACTTCCAATTCATGGTCGCCGGATATTACCTGTATTTCACATCATTCTGTGTCATCGAATGCATGCACGTACACGCCAGCGACACCAAACTCACTGAATCAGGCTCCGCGAAATTCTTCGTCAAATCCAATGGCGACACCACGCTTGAGCGACAAGGCAGACTGACCGCAAAGGAAGTCTCTGTAATTCAGAAATTTATCAAGAAGAACTATCGGGAGATGTACCTCAGGTGGAAGGAATACAGCACCGAGGACTTCTACGGACAGGCTTGATTACAACACACAAATAACGATAGGTATGCAATCAATGACATGGCGAAGCATGGCGCTTGGCGAGGCAATCACACTCAAGCGTGGATACGATCTGCCTTCAAAGAAACGAGTCAAAGGTAAGGTCCCTGTTTATTCGTCTTCAGGACGTTCTGGGGTTCACAATGAGGCCGCAGTACACGGGCCAGGAGTAATCACCGGACGATACGGCACCATCGGTGAAGTTTTCTATGCGACAGATAACTATTGGCCGCTAAACACCACTCTGTATGTCTCCGATTTCAAGGGGAATTACCCACACTTTATTTACTACCTACTGAAAACTATCAATTGGAACAATTACACAACAGCGAGCGCGGTTCCGGGCATCAACCGAAACCACGTTCACCATTGTGTAGTCACCATTCCCGATCTCACGACGCAGCATAAGATCGCCTATGTTCTAGGAACATACGATCAACAGATTGACTGTCTTACTCGGACAAACGGCCATTTGTCGCAGAGTTTTGTTCTAGCGGTGTAGGCAGTTCAACCTTCGACACATCAATCTCACCGGACATAAGCTTGGGCAGCAGCGCATCACGTAGTTGTGACAGTTTTTTAATCTGCTTGGAATTTGCGCTTACGCTATTTAATAACATGGATAATCTTTGCCCAATTGCCTTTAGAGTTTTACCTTCGGGAATATGAATTGGATAGTTCAACGCATCCTTCACAGAGACCCGTTGCCTGCCGCTACTACCATTCATATGTCCAACCATATATTCAATGAAGTTGCTGTTGCGCACCAAAAAATAGAAAATCTCGTTCGAGATTCCATCTTTGCCAGTTAAAATAATGTATTCTGTTGAGCCAAAAGCCACTTCACTTTCGTTGAGAAAATTGACATAGGACGCTTTACCGTTTTCCAAACATGGAGTAATCCGAGCAAGAAGCGTGTCACCATTGGCGAATCGCATTCCACCGTTATAAGCTTTCTCAATCCATCCACTGGGATATGACCCTGTAGTAGACAGACTGCTCATATCAATATATTTAGCTATCTCCCCTTTGCTCAATTGCCGTCGAGGATTACCTTCCGCTATATCACCAAGTAAACCTACGTTTCCTTCAGTGAGATCACAGAGCTTGAGCTTTTCATCGAATATGCTTTGTCCAATTTCCAACAAATGGCCGTTTGTCTGAGTGAGACAAGTACGTAACTTCTGCATGGAATCCAGGCAGACAACAATACGCTTGCGAACGGTCTTATCAGGCCACCAAACTGGCATTTCAGAAAGATAATTCATATCTATCTTCCCCGCGCCAATGCCCGTCATCTCCAGATTTTGTGAAATTACACTACGCTGGGATTGGAGCCAGAAATATAGATATCGCGCATCATCGTGATCAGGTACACTTAAGCGCTTTATATCCTGATTAAAAGCCATAGCTTTATCGACCCAAATAATAGGAATTCTCTTAAATAGCCCACTACCCCTTACAAGAAGAAGAATATCTCCTGGCTTAGCCATACAACTTCCAGCAGATACACCTTCATTTGTAATATAGAGCATTGAACTATTAAGGGAATCTGCATCCATAGATTTTGCACTCACCCACGGTATATCACCATTCCAATACTCAGGATGGTTCTTTGATGGAGTTCCCCCGGAGCTTATAGAAGCAATATCAGATAAATAAATCCAGTTAGAGTCCATACCCAATCGCCTCCAGGTTCTTCTTGATTTCGGCTTGCAGGCGGTTGGACTCCTCGAAGCACTTGGCGAGTTCACCAGTCAGACGCTTCATCTTCTCATCGAATGGCTCATCGTCCTCTTCTTGCTCAGCAATGCCGACATAGCGGCCGGGAGTAAGAATGTAATCCTGCTTGGCAATGTCTTCGATAGACACTACGGCGGAGAAGCCCTTCTCCTCTTCCAGCGTTCCGTCACGAAACGTATCGAACGTGGACGCAATCTTCTGAATGTCCTCATCGGTCAGCGTGCGCTGTGAACGGCTGATCATCGTACCCATGTTGCGAGCATCTACGAACAGCGTCTTGGAATCAGCAGGACGCCCTTTGCGCAGGAACCATAGGCACACTGGAATCTGCGTGGAGAAGAACAGCTGCGTTGGCATCGCAACAATACCCTCCACCAGTCCGGCGTTGACGATGTTCTTGCGAATCTCTCCTTCATTGTTCGTCTGCGACGATAGCGAGCCATTGGCGAGCACTAAGCCGATACGGCCAGACTGCGACAGGTGGTGAATCATGTGCTGCATCCATGCGAAGTTCGCATTGCCTTCAGGCGGCACACCGTATTCCCAGCGTGGATCGTCCTTGAGCTTGTCGCCGCCCCAATCGGACAGGTTAAATGGTGGATTGGCGAGAATGTAGTCAAACCGTTCAGTGCGATGTAGATCGTTGAAGAACGTGTCATCGTTTTTCGGGCCAAGATCGGCATCGATACCACGAATGGCAAGGTTCATCGTGGCCATCTTCCACGTTGTTGGGTTCGACTCCTGACCATAGACGGAGATGTTGTTAATGTTGCCCTGATGGTTGCGCACAAACTCAAAGGACTGTACAAACATGCCACCCGAGCCGCACGCCGGGTCATAGACGCGCCCTTTGAATGGTTCAAGCACATTGACCAGCGTCTTCACCACGCACTTCGGCGTGTAGAATTCACCAGCATTCTTACCCTCCTGCGATGCAAACTGCGACAGGCAGTATTCATACGTGCGGCCGAGCAAATCATGGGTGTCTCCATTCTCAGCCATCTTCACGTTGGTAAACAGGTCGACCACTTCCCCGAGCCGGCGCTTGTCCAGTTCAGGACGTGCGAAGTTCTTGGGCAGCACGCCCTTGAGTTTCTTGTTCTCCTGCTCGATGAGCCTCATTGATTCATCGATGACCTTACCGACTTCAGGAGTGTGCGCGGCCGCAGCCACGACTTCCCAACGGGCTTCTTTCGGTACCCAGAAGATGTTCTCGGACGTGTACTCGTCACGGTCTTCCTCGAATCCTTCGCCTTCAACCACCAATTCGGCGTGCTTCGCCTCAAAGTTGTCAGAAACATACTTCAGGAAAATCAAGCCAAGAACGACATTCTTATATTCCGAAGGGTCGATGTTGCCACGCAATTTGCAGGCCGCATCCCAAATCTGCTCCTCGAAGCCGAGGGCTTTGGTGCTTGTCTTTTTCGCCATGAATCAGTTTCCCTCTCCGTAGTCAACCCACAACTCGCACTGCTGCATCACCGTCTCGATGGCCTCCGGCACTTCGTCCGGCGGATACTTATGCTTCTTCAGCAATCGTTTGATTGACTTACGCATGCGAGCGCGGGCATCTTCTTTCTTCTGCCAGTCTATCGTGCGGTTCTTGCGCAACGTGTCAGTCAGCTCTCGGGTGATAGCAACCAGCTCATCGTTCTCGTAGAAATCCTTGATAGCTTGTGGCTTGGTCAGCGCATCATAAAAGGCAAGCTCTTCATCATCCAGACCAAGCGTCTTACCTTCCTGTCGCGCGGCCATGATTTCCTTGGCCATATCCAACAGCTGTTGTATGACCTCGGCGTTGGTGAGCATGCCGTTGAGGTACGCATTAACCGATTGCTGCAGCATTTCTGAGAACTTTCCGGCCATGACCACGCTCTTCTTACGATATGCCTTGACTTGATCGTCAATCAGCTTGCGCAACAATTCCATCGCAAGATTCTTCTGCTTCATCTGTGCGACTTCGGCAAGGAACGATTCATCAAACAGCGAGACCTCAACTGTCCGGTCTTCGAACAGATCGATAACGCCTTCGTTATGTACGCCTTGCTCCATGATGGCGGCGATTTGCTTGTTAATCTCCTTCAAAGACATACGCGGGTTGCCTGGATTGACGTTCAGCACTTTCAGCATCTGCGTACGCAACACATCGATGTACGCTTCTTCGATCTTCAGTTCATCAGCAACCATGCTGCGGCATAAACCAAATGCTTGGGCCATCTCCTTGGCACACTTGATAAAGTCCTTACGATCTTTCTCCCGCTCGGGATCAAGTAAGTAATCCGCACCATCCGCAATGGCTTCAGCCATCTGTTCAGCAGAATTGGTATGGATTCGATTCTGATAATCCAAACCATGCAGAAAGTCTCGGCACGCACTCAGTTTGTCGAGGAACAACGGATATGCGGTGTCGGCCACATTCATATCGCCATAGCGTTCCCGATCACGCTTCGTGTAATCGTGCATAGCGCGTTTCAGAGCTCCGGCAATGCCGATGTAGTCGACGATCAGACCGCCTTCCTTGCCCTTGTACACACGGTTCACACGAGCAATAGCTTGCATCAGATTATGCCCCTTCATGGGCTTGTAGACGTACATCGTAGACAGCGATGGCACGTCGAACCCGGTCAGCCACATATCCACAACAATGGCGATTTTGAACGGGCTATCATCATCCTTGAATTCTTTAGCCAGCTCCAGTTTGTGCGCTTTGTTGCCGATAATCTTGTGCCATTCCTCAGGGTCCTGATTAGAAGAGGTCATGACCACATGCACTTTGTCTTTCCACTGCGGGCGCAGTTCAAGGAACTTCTCGTACATGCGCATGGCGATGGTCCGCGAATAAGCAACAACCAATGCCTTACCCGTCAGCTCATCAGCACGATTCTCCTCATAGTGGTTCACGATGTCGCGGCACAACGAATCAATGGTCTCAGGTGCTCCCAGCACACTGTCCATCGTCGCCAAGTCACGTTTACTACGATCGATAGCCATCTCATCGGCATCATCCGAGATGTTCTCGTACTGCTCATCCAATTCGCGGAGTATGTTCTCATCCAGCTTGAGCGAAACCACACGACTCTCATAGAACACCGGACGAGTGGCACCGTCCTCGACCGATTGGGTCATGTCATACACGTCCACGTAATCACCGAATATCTCACGCGTGGACTTGTCCTGTGTCTCAATCGGAGTACCGGTAAATCCTATATAGGAAGCATTCGGCAGTGCCTGGCGCACCTTTAAAGCATCACCAATCGAACGAGTACCATCTGTATGAAGTTTCACCTCCAACCCGTACTGGCTGCGGTGAGCCTCATCAGCCATGACCACGATGTTATGCCTCTCGGATAAGGGTTCATCGGATTCGCTGAATTTCTGCATCGTCGTGAATACGATGCCGTTCGCCTGCCGATTATCCAACAGTTCGATCAGATTCTCGCGACTTTCCGCCTGTTGAGGAATCTGGCGCAAGAAATCCGAGCATTTAGCGAACTGACCATATAACTGTCCATCCAAATCAGTGCGATCAGTAGTCACGACAATCGTTGGACTGTTCACCTGTTCAGCCAGCAAATGCGCATAGAAGACCATCGACAATGATTTACCGGAACCCTGAGTATGCCAAAACACGCCAGCTTTGCCGTCGTTGTTCATAGCATGCAAAGTACTCTCTACTGCCTTATGAACACCGAAGTACTGATGATATGCCGCGAGAATTTTCGCGGTTCCTTCTTCTGACTTGGAGAAACAGATGAAATTCCGAAGAATATCAAGCAATCGTTCTTTCGGAAACATACCATCAAGCAAGGTAGTCCATCGAACAGCTATCTTGTTAGCAATCTTTGAATAGTCACCATCAGCCGTCTTCCATTGCATGAAGCGATCTTCATTGGCCGTAATAGTTCCCACACGAGTGTCACTCATGTCGGTCATCACGCAAAACGCGTTGTACGTGAACAGCGAAGGAATGACCTTCATATAGTTTCTCAGCTGCAGATAGGCGTCCGAAGCATCAACGTTCTCACGTGACGGCGATTTCAGCTCGAATACCACCAGTGGCATACCGTTGATAAAGACGATAATGTCAGGTCGTTTTTCTTCAAACTCAACGTATGTCCATTGATTGACTACGTTGAACGCGTTCCGTTCCGGATGGTCGAAATCAATTATTCGTACATGGTCTGTGTCCATTTTCTCTCCGTCGAAGAACGACACTTCAACACCGGACTGGAGATAGTCCATGAATTGGATATTGCGGGACAGCAGATCCACTCCCTCGATATCTGTTACCTTACGCACAGCCTCAGCAAGAGCAGAAGGGTGCGCTTTCGGATTGATACGATGTAAACAATCTTCCAATACTCCCGGCAACAGAGCATCACGATATAACTCATTCGTACGGTTTATATCCGGACCGTATAGCCATTCATACCCCAGCGACTGCAAACGCTGAATAACTGCATGTTCAAACATTGCTTCATCAAAGGAAGAGATATTGTTATCGCTTTCCAACTTGGACAAATGGTCAGTCATCGTCATAATCCTCTTTGCCCCTTTGCACGCTGAATACTTACCGGAAACACCAAACCATGCTACTATCTGGCAGATTATTTTGTTTGGTTCAACGCGAACCGTAAGAAGAAGCTCATGGCTATAAGCCAACGCCATTCCATACGGGTACTCTAGGCTATACAGGTGAATGTTTGGCAGGAGGGGCCATGCGGACGATGATTGAGAAGGGGCTGTTGCTGGTGTTCAGCTTGGCTCTGATGCTCACATCATCTTTGGTCGCCGATTCTGGTTCATCATACGCGTATGCTTCAAACCATTATGTAGGACTTATTGCCGGTATGCTGATTGCTATATCCGCCACTGGGTTATCCGAATGGCTGGCACGGCATGCTTGGGCCTGGCTGCCGGCATGCTGCTATGCCTTTGCCTCAACGGTATTGCCATTGTGGATTATGTTTCTGCCGGTGATTAGTTATGATGCAGCGAAAACCACGAAGCCACTCCCCTCGCTGATTCACGCACTTTCCCACACATCGATACCAAAACGAACATCTTCACCAACGGCTATGCCATCGGCAGCTTCACCACCCGCACCATCGAATCAGCGTGTGCTGCTTATAGGCAATGCAATATCGCGATGGTTGTGGTTGGTATCGATTGCCGCTGCGTTTGGACAAGCCTATTTTGGCGGAAATGCTTGGACTGGTACATTCTCCATCCGCATCTTTGTGATTGTTACTGGAGCATGTGCACTGGGATTCGCGCTAGGTTGCCGCGCAAAAAGAGAAGCCGCGTTACGTCATATGTTGCGTGTGATGCAGGACCACGAAAGACAATCGGTTCGCGTCCATCGGCTACGGCTTGCTGATATAGACGAGGAACGCGCGCAATCGATTCGCATGGCCACGCTCGGTGAACGCACACGTATCGCCCGCGAAATCCACGACAATGTGGGCCATCTATTGACGCGTGCCATTATGCAGGCGCAGGCCGGCAAAGCGGTGGCCGATGCCACTAATGATGCAATCGCCGCACAAAACTTTGCCGCATTAAGCGGCACGCTCGATGATGCGATGACAATGGTGCGCAGGTCCGTACATGATCTGGAGGATGATGGCACAGATTTTGCTGCGCAAATCAAGGATGCGGTCGCATCATTTGACGGCATCTCCGCAGGTTTCTCAGTGCGCTTGATTAATGATATTGCCGCTGCACCCGCACCGGTATCCCGTTGTTTGGCCACGGTGATTCGAGAGTCGTTAACGAATGTGGTGCGGCATAGCGAGGCGCAAAGTGCCAATGTGACATTGCGCAATTTTCCAGCGTTCTGGCAACTGGTAGTACAAGATGATGGCCCGGCAAAGCATGCATCGAACATAAGCGGCCCCACAATCCAAATCAGTCATGAATTGCCGCGTGGTATGGGATTAGCCGACATCGATTCGCGTGTGCGTGCCATTGGAGGCACGGCAACATGCGGACCGTACAATCAGGGCTGGAGGGTGTTCGTTTCCATTCCCAAGCAACCGTGGATGAAGGAGACCAGAAATCAATGAGAATTGCCATCACAGATGATGATCCCATTGTCTGCCAATCCTTGGCGACTATTCTTTCCGCTACGAACGCGGCCGATGTGCTGTGGACTGCAAATGACGGCGATGCCGCAGTAACCAACTATTTCGCATCTCCGGCGAATCACCCGGATATTCTGCTCATTGACATTCAAATGCCCGGCAAGGATGGCCTCGCAGCGGCCCGCGAAATCCTTAAGAAAGATCCCGCAGCTCGTATTCTGTTTTTGACCACATTCGCGGATCAATCATATATTGCGCAGGCAATGGCACTGGGCGCCAAAGGGTACCTGATTAAACAGGATGTGACTGCGGTTGGACCGGCATTGCAGGCGGTGATGGCCGGTCAGGTGGTGCTTGGCGCGGAAGTACTGGGGAAGCTGACCAGCAGCCAAGCAAGCGCAACCGCTGATGATTCAGCCCACGAGTCCGGTGAATCCATCGAACAACTACTCAATAAGAAGGAACAAGTGATTGCTTCTCTGGTGGCGCAAGGTTTGGACAATCGGGATATCGCCGCGCAGCTGAGCTTGAGCGAAGGTACCGTGCGCAATCGAATCAGCGCGATATTAGACAAACTCGGGCTCACGAATCGCACTCAATTGGCTATTGAGTGGATTCGTGAGCACCGGTGAGCCGATAATATCAGCTGTTTTTCATGACGATGCTGTCGACCACGTTGGCCACGGATTCGCAGTTGTCTGCACACTGCTCAAGATGGCGGAATACATCATGCCATGCGAATACCTGCAGCGGATCGGTACAAGTGGTATGCAGCGTGTGCATGGCTTCGATGAACACATGATCGGCATCGGTTTCGATGGTATTGATGGCGAACACGCGTTCGCGTAACGTCTTGGAACGCTTGAACTGCGGCAGCTCGCCGATAAGACCTTCAATCTGATCACAGGCATGCGAAACCATTTCGGTCATCTGCAATGCTTCAGGGCGAACATCCGTCACATTGTCGTAGTACATGCGGTCGAGCACACCTTCGATGCTGTCGATCACATCATCCAACACATAGCTCAACTGTCCGATGTCTTCACGATCGAACGGCGTGATGAAAGCGGTTACCAGCTCATCCATCAAACGGTGGCGAACCTTGTCGGCCGACTGCTCGATGCGATGCATTTCCTCCATGCTGTCCTTCAACTGTTCAGGGTCGAAGTTGTGCATCACTTCGCTTAAAAGATGCGCGGCCTGGCATGCGTATGCAGCGCTCTCGCGGAATCCGTCGAAGTAGAAGGAATCGTTTTTTCTTGCCATTGCTAGGTTCCTTTCTAGAACACGAACATGAAGAGTTTGGCCATAGCAAAGCTGATGAGGCCACAGCCGGGGAAGGTGAATACCCAGGTGAGCATCATGTCTCGTACTACGCCGAAGTTGATAGCGGAAAGACGGCGGACCGCGCCCACGCCCATGATGGCGCTGGTTTTGGTATGTGTGGTGGAAACCGGGATACCGAGCACAGTCATCACTAACAGGCAGAGTGCACTGGAAAGGTCGGCGGAGAAGCCTTGGTATTTCTCCAATTTGACCATGTCCATGCCTACGGACTTGATGATCTTCTCACCGCCGACCGAAGTGCCTATACCCATGATGGTGCTGCACAGAATCATCAGCCATACCGGAATCACCACACCGGCCACAGAAGATTGGCCGTTGCAGAAGGCCATGCCGAGGAATAATACGCCGATGAATTTCTGGCCATCCTGAGCACCATGCATGAAACTGTTAGCTGCCGCGCCGACGATCTGCGCATACGTGAAAACGCCGTTCGTGCGTCGGCGGTCGAAGCCTGCGCAAATCAAAGTCACAATCTTGCAGACAATCCATCCCATACCGAAGCCGATGACAAGGCTGGCCACCAAGCCGTACAGTACTTTGACCCACTCGCCCATATTGACGCCGGCGATGCCACCTTGAATCGCGATGGCTGCGCCGGTCAGGCCTGCGATGAGGCTATGGCTTTCGGACGTTGGGATGCCCAGCATCGATGCACCCACGCTGTATACCACAATGGAGAAAAGCGCCGCACATAAGGCAATGAGTGCGGAATGCGTATCCCCTCCGAAATCGACCATGTTGGAGATGGTGGAGGCTACGGACGCATTGAATTGCGTCATCAAAAAAACGCCGAGGAAGTTGAAGATGGCCGCCATGATGACCGCGGAGCGTACACGCATGCAACGGGTGGTCACACATGTGGCAATGGCATTGGGGGCGTCGGTCCAGCCATTGACAAAGATGACTCCGAGCGTCAACAACGTTGTTACAGCTAAGGCTGGGTTGGAGAATACCTGCTGGATGAAATAGGCCAAGGATACGTCCACGGCTAATCTTCACCTTCTTCTTCGGGGGCGGCGGAAAGTCGTCACACCGATTGTAACCGATTGGTGACTACGTAGTGCGCATTCGTGGCGTCGCAACATGATCTTCTTAATGAGACAGCTCAATCATTCACAAAAGGTGGCAGTCAGCATTCATTAAGGTGCACTCGTGTTTTTTCCTTAACAATGTGAGAAAATAGACGCAGTGTCAATAGGAGGTGTGTGATGGTTGTAAGCACTGACGAGGGGCGTAACTTACCGGATTGGGTGCGTTATGGCGTGTTCTGGCAGGTGTATCCATTGGGGTTCTGCGGCGCGGATATTCGACCTCAGGGCCCTCGCACCTTCAACGGCCGCGGTCTTGATTCCATGATTGATTGGCTGGAATACGCGCGCAATCTTGGCGCATCTGGTCTGCTATTGGGACCGATTTTCGAATCGTCCACGCATGGGTACGACACGCTGGATCACATGCATGTCGACGTGCGGCTGGGTGGTGACGCTGCATTCGACCGTTTGGCCGACGCATGCCGAAACATGGGTTTGCAGTTGATTCTTGACGGCGTGTTCAATCATGTGAGTCGCCAGCATCCGGCGGTACAGGCCGCATTGGATGAAGCCGCAGGGCAGTCGACTGCTGATAATCCTTGGCATGGCTTGGTTCGTGCGCATTTGGGACAGGATGGACAGCCACAGCTGGATGTATTCGAGGGTCATGGCGATCTGGTTGATCTCGACCATGATGCGCCGGAAACCGTGGAATATGTGGCGCGAGTGATGAATCATTGGCTTGATCGCGGTGCCGCAGGCTGGCGATTGGATGCCGCTTATGCCGTGCCTACCTCGTTCTGGGCCAAGGTATTGCCACAGGTGAAAGCCACACACCCGTATTCCTGGGTGTTCGGAGAAGTGATTCATGGCGATTACCCACAGATCGTTGCGGACGCATCACTGGATTCGGTCACGCAATATGAGTTGTGGAAGTCGATTCAGCATGCCCTGGAAACCGATAATTTCTTTGAGTTGGATTGGAATCTCAAACGTCATAACGCGTTTTTGGATTCATTTGTACCGCAAACATTCATCGGCAATCACGATGTGACACGCATTGCCTCGCAAATCGGCCCGGAAAAAGCTGCACTGGCATTGGCCGTATTGATGACCGTTGGCGGCGTGCCAAGCATTTATTACGGTGACGAGCAGGGCTATGTGGGCGTCAAACAGGAACGATTCGGTGGCGATGATGATGTGCGGCCAAAGTTCCCGCTCTCTCCTGTCGAATTATCCAAGCTTGGTGAGCCCACGTACCGACTGCATCAGGCACTGATTGCGCTACGCCGCCGTAACCCGTGGCTGTTGGATGCTCGTACCGAAGCAATCAAGTTGGAGAATAAACGATTCGTCTATCGTTCGGTAAGTGCAGACGGCAATCATTCGTTAACCGTATCGCTCAGTGTTGAAACAACACCAACGTTTACGATAACCGACACCAACGGCACAGTACTGTACCGGTATTAGTCAACCGTCGTACAACGGCTCCCCTCAGTCAGCTACGTCTTTTTGGCTCCCTCTGATGAGGGAGCCGGCGCACGGAATGCGACTGAGGGAGAGAAAAAGCTGAAGGGTTGCAGTGTTTTGCACTGCAACCCTTCAGCTTTTTCTCAAGGACACATTAGCGACGCCCGGAACGAGTACCTTGCATACGGAATGGAGTACGCCTCGTTTTGGATTGTTTGCCGAAATGCTTGGTATGGCGCTGCTGGGAGCCTTCCGTATTCCCATACTTTGCCTGCATACGGCGCTCGTGACGCTTTGCAGCCTCTCCACGTTCGTCTACGATAATGCGGTTCTCGTTACGGCGATGAATACGCTTGCCACCGTTCGAACCAGCGCGATCATCGTCGCGGCGACGGTTGCGAGCATCCGCACCACGACGAGTATCATTACGCCAATCGCCGCGCTTGCCAGCTTCCTGGCGATAATCCTTGCGATGGTTGCCGCCTGAATGCCTACGTTCCTCGGGATGCTCGAATAAGTAGTCTCGACGCTCGGCCTCACGATCGCTTAGACCAGCTCGACGCTCAGCACGATTCGGTTTACGAGGCTTGCTCGACTTTGCATCACGAGCCTGACGCTCCATATCGCGCTTGGCCTGCTCTGCAGCTTCCAAACGTTCGGCGGCGCGGCGACGTCGACGGTCCTTCTTGCGGGCATTACGCTCCTGCTCAAGCTGACGAGCGCGAGCCTCGCGCTCCTCTTTGCTCAGGCGCGGAGTTTCCTGCTTGCCGCCACGACGCTTGCCACCGACCGGCTGAGACTTGTCGAGATTCCAATCGTTGACGATAGGCGCGCGCTCCCCCACCAGCTCCAATACTTCAGGAGATTCATGGGTAACCTCAACCGGCTTGACGGTGATTCCGGCTTCGCGAAGCATACGACGGGTCTGGCGGCGCTGTTCGGGAAGCACAATAGTCACCACATCACCGGCGCGACCGGCACGAGCGGTACGGCCCGAACGGTGAAGGAAAGCCTTAGGATCTTCTGGCGGCTCCACCTGCACTACAAGTTCCACGCCGGAGACATCAATACCACGAGCAGCCACATCGGTGGCCACCATTACATGTACGTCACCGGATTCGAAAGCGGCCAGGTTACGGTCGCGCTGGTTCTGGTTCAGGTTACCATGCAGTTCCGCTGCCGGAATACCGTTCTGCGTGAGGTTCTTGGCGAGCTTCTTGGTTTGGAACTTGGTACGAGTGAAGAGGATGCGCTGCCCCACGCCTGAAGCAAGCGTGCGCACCAGCTCATGCTTATCCGTGCGAGTGGTTTCGAATACGTGATGGGTCATCAGATCCGGTTCAGCGTTGGCTTCATCCACGCTGTGCACCTTCGGGTCCTTCAGGAATTCCTCCACCACCGTATCCACGCCATGATCGAGCGTTGCGGAAAACAGCATGTGCTGGGCATCAGGACGAACCTGCTCAAGCAGTCGCTTGACCGGAGGCAGGAAGCCCATGTCCGCCATTTCATCGGCTTCGTCGATAACCACGACTTCGACGCTGGACAGCGTCAGGTGCTTTTGACGAAGTAAATCCTCAAGGCGGCCAGGGCATGCGACCACAATATCCGCGCCTTGGCGCAGATCGCGCACCTGACGGTTCTGGTTCACGCCACCGTACACCGTGGTGGTGCCAATGCCGTATACGTGCGCCAGCGGAGCGATCACATCATTGATCTGGTTGGCAAGCTCGCGAGTTGGAGCCAGCACCAATCCGCGCGGATGCGGCAGAAAATCGTCAGCTCGGCGTTCTTCCAGCTTTTCCTGCTTACGACGTTTGATTTCACGGCGGAATTCTTCCATTGCCAACTCGCCGAGCGAATCATATTCGCCAAGGCGCGCAACCAGCGGAATGGAAAAAGCCAAGGTTTTACCAGAACCGGTACGTCCACGGCCAAGAATATCGCGGCCGGACAGGGAATCAGGCAACGTGTCAGCCTGAATAGGGAAAGCAGTTTTCTTATCGTCACGGGCAAGTTCTCGGACAATCGGTCCGGGTACGCCAAGCTCGCCGAAAGCCATCGGACGAGTTTCTTCATCGCCGTTCATAAAGGTGTCGGCGTTATCTTCAAAATCGGTATAGGGCACAGTGGCCTTTCATCATCAGGCACGCATGGTAATCGCGTGAAATATGCAAACTACCTGAGCCTAGCCCAAGCCCCCTACTTTATAGGTATCCATCGCAATAACACATAATGGAGTCCCTATTAACGGCATAAAAAACCCACCGTGTGGCAATTCATCCACGGTGTGGTATCACCATTTTTGGGTTTGGCGGAATTGCGCCATTTTGGGATACCACACGGTGAGAATTTCACCACACGGTGGGCTTGTACCCCGCATCAAGCATTACAGGATATCCGGATCATCCTTGTCGATGGTGCCGGTTGCCTTGCCGATGGCCTTGAGACCGTGGTAGGCCACCAGAATCACGATGGTGCCGATAGCGATGCCGTTGAAGGACGTGCCGGCAATGGTGAAGGCGAATTGGCCAATGGCGATGATCATCGTGATGGCGGCCACCATGATGTTGAGCGGCTTATCGAAGTTGACCTTGTTCTCAACCCAGATGCGCACGCCGATCATGCCAATCATGCCGTAGAGCAGGGTGGTCACGCCACCGAGCACGCCGGCAGGAATCGTGTTGATCACGGCACCGAACTTCGGGCACAGCGACAGGATCAGGGCGAACACGGCTGCGCACCAGTAAGCTGCGGTGGAGTAAACCTTGGTTGCTGCCATCACGCCGATGTTCTCACCGTAGGTGGTGGTACCGGAGCCGCCGCCGAAGCCGGCGAGCGTGGTGCCCAGACCGTCGGCCATCAGAGCGGTGCCGATCTGGTTGTCGTAATCGCGGCCGGTCATCTGGGCCACGGACTTCACATGGCCGACGTTTTCAGCCACCAGCACGAGCACCACCGGGATGAACATCGGCAGAATAGTGAAGTCGGCTTGCGGCAGGTGGAACTTCGGGAAGCCGATCCAGCCGGCATCGGCGATGGCGGAGAAATCCACCTGTCCACGGAAGCATGCGTATATGTAGCCGATAAGCACACCGATCAGAATGTTGAGTCGACCGAGCAGACCCTTGAACAGCACGGCCACGAGCAGCACTGCCACCAAAGTGACGATAGCGGTGTCCGGAGCGGCCTGGAAGTTCGTCCACACCGAGGGAGCCAGATTGAAGCCGATGATGGCCACAATCGCACCGTTGACCACCGGCGGCATGATGATGTCAATCCACTTGGCACCGGCGTAGTGCACCAGCACGCCGATCAGGGCGAGCAGAATACCGGTGACCATGATGCCGAAGCTGGCTACGGCAATGCCTTTATGCGCAGTGGTGACTGCGGTGATCGGAGCGATGAATCCGAAGGAAGAGCCAAGGTAGCTTGGCAGCACGTTCTTGTTGATGAGCAGGAACAGTGCGGTGGACATTGCGGTGAAGAACAGGGTGGTGGACGGATCGAATCCCGTCAGAATCGGCACCAGGAAGGTGGCGCCGAACATGGCGATGACGTGCTGCGCACCGATGCCTGCGGTGCGCACCCAAGTCAGGCGCTCATCGGGCTCCACGACTTCGCCGGGCTGCAACGTCTTACCGTCGCCGTGCAGTTGCCATTGAAAGATATTGGACATTACTTCTCTCCTCGCTTGTGGCTGAGGGCGCGGCCATACCTCCGGCCGCGCACTGCTCGCCATTGTATCGCATGGAGATTGTCCGAAATGGCGCTATCGGCAGCAAATATTAACCGTGTTTATTTGCCGTAATACTCCAACAGGTGCGGGTCCACCGTGCGCACCACGTCCACCAAATCACCGTTGGAAAGATATGGGCGCTTAAATTCACGCCAAGGTTCCACTTTGACTTCCCAACGCCCGGTTTCCGGATCCTGAACCGGTCGAGCGGTTTGCTCCCAACGCACACGTTTGGAAGTGCGTCCGGTTTCCGGGTCCCGGCGCGAATAATGCAGACAGGTGCAGTTGGTGATGCGCCATTCATCAGCATCGGCCCGATGCAGGAATTCCTCGTCCGACAGATCTTCGATGGTGAGCATCATAGCCAGCATGAAGTCGCCGTGCGTGACCATCACCACCGATTCGGCATCGGATTTGCGGCTCAAAGACGTGAGCACATTGTGCACGCGGTCTTCGGCCACGTCGGCAATGGACTCCCCTGCCGGTGGGCGCCAGTACAGCGGATCCGTGTTCTTGAACATCCAATTGCGTGCATAGTTGGTTTTGAACTCATCCTTGGTGATGGTGTTGATTTCGCCCCAGGAGCGTTCTCGAATCACACGATTCTCTTCCCACTTTGCTTTGGGCAGTGCCATAGTGGCCGCAGTTTCGCGTGTGCGCACATATGGGGAGACCAAGTAGCGGTCGAACAGTTGCTGCTGGCTTACAATCCAACGGCCAATGCAGTCGGCCTGTTTACGTCCAGTAGCGGTCAAACGCCAGGAGCGGTCGGGCACTGTCACATTATCCTGCGTATACAGGGATTCGTCGCCTTGCTCGCCGGCCTGCACAATCACATTGGCTTCGGATTCACCATGCCGAATCACATACAAATCAAGCGGCATGCTCATAGTTTTCAGTTCCTCATTTCATATAACGTCTACTGTTTTTGATTGATTAACCTGACTTCCGCGTCACAGGTGTTACTCATTTTCTACGTTCAGTGGCAAGCAAAACGTTGCCCTCATCTCGTCTGTCTCGCATCATAACGTTTGGGTAAATAGTTCCATGCGGAAGCAATTGCCCACTACCCTACTCGAAACCACCAGTGTTTGCGCCTTTCTTCCCCGAGCTGAATCAAAGAATTCACCGGGTGTTCAGCCTCGGCTCGGCTGCAATACTGGTTTACGCTTTCGCAACGAAACCTGAACGCACTACGATATGGAGGCATGGGGAATAACTCAAAAATCGACCGTTCATGGCTGACTTCCGCTAAGGAGAGTATCGGCCAATGGTCATACATTATGTTGAAGGATGCAGATAATAACGATATCGATTGGGATTGGGTGCGTTCGCTCGATCTCGAACATGGCATTGGCGTAGCTTCGCCGGCTGATTACGAACCGGGGGCCGGTTCGGATGTACACGATTTGCTGAAGACTGATCTTGAAATCCGCGATCGTTTGGAAGCGATCATCGCGAAGATGAGCATGGTATTCATGCGGGATTTTGACCGTCATATCAAGACCTATGAGTTGCCGCGTGCGCTGGCATATGCGAATCGTCGTTTGAATGATCAGATTGTGCTGTTGCGCGACCGTGGTGTGGCCGAAGGTTTGTGGACCGTTACCGATGAGGAACGTCAGCGTGTAACAGTGCCGGTATTGACTGCGGCACGCGATGGTGTTGTTGTTGATGATATTCAGGATCATACGGCTGAGATTGTCAATGCTCGCGCTGAACAGCGTAAGGCTGACAGGGCTGCGCGCGAAGCGCAACGACACCATCGTCAGATGGCATTGTTCGATGCCGACGAAGTGAAATATGGTTCCGTTGAGGCCGGTCCTGATGAATCCGCACCCGCCGACTCGAGCTCGGATGCCGGCTCTCCTGATTATTTGGTTGAAGGTCAGCCGGTCATTAATGATGACAATCCTGCAGTGCCCTCTACGGAACAGGTCGCGGTGGATGAAACTGCTGTTTCTGAACCTGCTTTCGCTCGATTCCGCCATGCGGCAGCCGAACATGTGGCTTCACGACAGAATGCGGAAACCAAGGAATATTGGCGTGCCGTGTTCCTGCCTGGCCGTGATGTCGATAAGGTGATGGGCATTGATTTGGAGACCAATGGCACTGAACCATACCGCACGTACATCATCGATGTGGGCTTCGAGTATATGAATATGAAGTCGCCGCGTCCGGCTGATGCGCCAACCGGTTACACCTATGACAAGGATTACTATCAGGGTGGTGATGCGTATGATCAGCATCGTTTCTCGTTTGGCGTGACGCCGGAAGCCGCACGCCACGGTAATCCATTCATCATCCAGTTGACTGGCATTGACGTGAGCCAGCGCGTAGGCGACGAGTATCCGCTGTTTGATGAGGACGCCGAAGCTCAGGCTGATTTGCTGAAGCGCTTGACCTCACAACCATTCGTGGCGCATATGGCCACGTTCGAGCACAGCTTCTTTATGCTGAATGTTGCCGGCTACGCGGAGGCATACCGCAATGGCCATGTGACCATCATCGATACGCTGCCGATGAGCCGCCTGTGGGATGAGGGTTCGATTCCTTGCGAAGGTCACCCGGATGGCGACAATACGTTGGATGCCTATGCCAAGCGTCAAGGTGCGCTGCGCGAGGATGATAATGAACGCCATTTGGGCCTTGAGGATACGCATATCATGCTGTTGGCGATGAAACATCATCTCACCCAGCTCAAGGCTGAGGCTCGTGGACCTTGGGGACCTGACGGCAAGGCCGGCGTGGGCGGCAAACGCATCACTAAGAAGCGTCATTTCGTGCGTCACGAGCGCCGCACACCGATGTACGACTGAATGACTGAATGACTGAATGATCAAGCAAAAGTAATGGCGTTAGTTTCTCAATCAGAGAGACTAACGCCATTTTTTGAATGCTATTTTTTATGCGGCATATCGGTTTCGGTATCGACGATGATGGTCACCGGGCCGTCGTTGACAAGGCCTACGCGCATGTGCGCACCGAATCGTCCTTCTCTGACCGGCACTCCCCCGGAACGCAGCGCCTCGTTGAATTTAATCCATGTAATATCCGCATGTTCGGGCTTGCCGGCTTTGATAAAGCTTGGGCGATTGCCCTTGTGCACGTCAGCGTACAAGGTGAACTGTGAGAGGGAGAGAATCTCACCGCCGATATCCTGAATCGAACGATTCATCTTGCCCTGTTCGTCCTCGAAAACACGCAGGTTCAATACTTTGTGGGCGAGCCATGACACTTCAGCATCGCCATCAGCATCGGAAACTCCGACCAGAATCATGTAGCCGGGGCCGATCTGCTGCGGCTCGAATGTGGGATCAAGGGTTCCCAGTTCATTGACAACGTCAACGCTGGCATGGCTTACTCGCTGAATCACAATACGCATATGCCCGATTATGCCATCTCCCGTGAAACGGAACATGCTTAGGCTTCGGCGAGCGCACTCAACACGACTGATACGCTTGACTTGAGTGGTTTTCGCAGCGTCACCGTCGCCTTGTATGTGGTTCATCACAGGCGCTCGTAGAGAGCAGGAATCATGTGCATAGGATTCACAGCCGTGTTACCTGTAGCAGCGGTAATTCACAAAATCAATAATCCCAGCAGCAAAGCATCCCAGCAGCTGGCGTACTGAATAAGACAGCGCAAGATAATAAGGAATTCACTGCGATTGAGAAAGACTGGTGGAAACCTGTTGTTCCACACGATCGTAAGCATTGGACAAAATCATATTGCCAGGCACAGTAGTCAGTAGGAATGCCAGCACTGCCGCAATAATCGACATAATCAAACCTTTGATGATTTTGGCCACGATTTTGAAAACCACGTACGCCACAGCGGCACCAACTACGATGGTCACACCAGTCTGCACAGTAGACGGCAAACCGCCATACCATACAGCTATCCTGTCTAAAACCGACAAATCCAAGTTCGACAAATCAACATTATTCAAATCCACACCCGCAATAGCGGCATGCAAAGCTTCAGCTACCGGCTGCATAATCTTGTTTCCCATCTGGCTATCTGACTTTTACATTCTTGGTTGTCCTATAGATTAGCGTATGACCATAGTGATTACGCCTATGGCGCATATCCATATATAGAGGAGGCAACCCATGCTCGGCGTCATCGAGCAAACGCTCGCCACGCAATCCCCGCTTATTATTGATGGCGCGATGGCTACCGAACTGGAGCATCGGGGCGTGGATACCACAAGTGAACTGTGGTCTGCGATTGCATTGATTCAGGCTCCGCAGTCCGTACGCGATGTGCATGAAGCGTATTTTGAGGCAGGCGCCAATATCGCTATCACGAACACTTATCAGGCGAACATTCCTGCGTTTGAGAAATGCGGGATATCTCATGAAGAAGCAGAGCGTCTTATCGGCACAGCCGCATCCGTCGCATTGGAAGCGCGGGAGAGGTATCGGCAGCATCATGCCAATGCCAGCAATGCCTCAACGAACGATTCATTTCCCAATGATGCGAGACCGTTGCTGGTGGCTGGCAGTGTGGGCCCGTATGGCGCATTTCTGGCGGATGGCAGCGAATATACCGGCAGCTATCATCTTTCGAATACCGCCTATCAAGATTTTCATCGCAGCCGAATGCAGATTCTGTCTGACAGCGGCATAGACCTCTTCGCTTTTGAGACCATGCCCAATATCGGCGAGGTTCAAGCGTTGATTGGCCTGCTGAGCGCGGAGTTCCCTGATCATGAGGCATGGGTGTCGTTCAGCCTTGGCGATTCGGGGCATTTATGTGATGGCACAGTGTTGGAGACTGCTGCAGCCATCGCCGATGCATGCCCGCAAATCAGTGCGATTGGCGTCAATTGCGTGCAACCGGAACTCGTCACTGACGCAATCGGCCATATATCGGCCGTTACCGCCAAACCGATTATCGTGTATCCGAACAATGGTGATATCTACCATCCTGATGCCAAGACTTGGACGCGCTGCGCAGGGGCTTTGTCTCTGAGCAACATGGCTTCTCGATGGGCTGAGGCGGGAGCCTCACTGATCGGCGGCTGCTGCCGCACCTCCCCTGCCGATATTCACGATTTGGCCAAGGCCTTATACCGAAATTGAACTGCGCCTCGGAAGTTGGACGCGTCCAGCCTGGCCTTGAACTCCTCGTATGCGGAGAACTCGCGTCCGACATAGAACTCGTCCTTGAGGAGGCCGGACACCTAATCGAACACTCTATTGGCACTTTATTTGGTTGTTGCCGTACTGATATAAGTTATGTTTTGATGGCGTTTATTTGCCTCACTCCTCTTATTATCTTATAGTTTTTACAATTAAGGGCGCAATCAGGAAGGCAAGTTCGGTCAATGAATATGAAATATAGAAGTTTGGCGAGAACGTTCCATGCCGACAGAACGAATGACGCCTTCATCAACCATACGAAACTTGCCCAGCAACGGCTCGAAGCGGACTCCACGTTCAGAACCGGGGTCATCACACCGCTGGGCGAACTGTTCACTGCTACACCACGCGAAACATCCATACTCACGGAGAAAATACTCCTCGCGGAACGGCAAGTGTCCTTTCTGTGGAACCAGCTCCCTGGCGTCATGCGCTGGAACTACATACGACATTCCATCAGCGAGGAATTGTTCGCCACCAACGAGATGGAGGGAGTACGCAGCACCCGCAAGGAAACCCAAGACGCCGTGGATGCAGCCGACAAAGCAAGAAAGAGCGGCAACGAATCCAAGGCCCGGTTCAGCGAATTCGCCAAACTATATCTGAACCTCACTGACAAAGACACTGCACTGCCTTCAGGAATCGTAGACATCCGCGACATCTACAACAAGGTTGTGCTCGATGAAATCAACGAGAGCGACAAGCCAGACGGCGAACTGTTCCGAAAAGGCGACGTGGAGATACAAGGCTCACACGGTCTCGCAATTCATAACGGTGTCAAGGGTGAAGGCAACATCAGTGCACTCCTTACCGACATGATCCACCTCGCAACCTCCGACGAAATTCCCCGCCTCCAGTCGTCTATCATGTCGCACTTCCTGTTCGAGTACGTCCACCCGTTCTACGACGGCAACGGCAGAACGGGCCGGTATCTCTTGGCCCTCTATCTGAACCACAACCTGACCATGCCCACAGTGCTTTCCCTGTCCCGCATCATCGCGGAAAACAAGAACTCCTATTACAAAGCGTTCATGGAGGCCGAAGACAAGCTGAATTGCGGTGAACTCACCTTCTTCGTGAACACCATCCTCGAGTTCATCAGAAAGGCTCAAGATGAGCTAATCGATGAACTCGAGGTCAGGGTCGACCAGCTCGACAGAGGCCGGTCGGTCTGCAACCAACTTGAGCAGAAGCATGGCCTGTCCGCACAAGCGGCCTCGATACTATACGGCGTGATTCAAGAGGAGATGTTCGACTCATCTAAGTCCATAACACTGAACGATGCCGCAACCCATATCAGACTATCCAAGCAAAGCGCAAGGAAGTATGTGGGAGAGCTCATGGACACAAACCTTGTCGTCCAGTCCGGGAAACGCCCTCTGAAAATACAGGCATCGAAATCGTTGAAAGACATCCTTGAAACTGGAATACAAGAGAACAACGGAAAGCATAACAGCAAAATTCAAGAAGAAACAGGAAGGCATGACGATGACTGAACGGTTCCTAAGCCTCAAGGAGGTCGGAGAACGCCTCGGTGTGAAGAATCCCGCTGCGAAAGGATATAAACTGCCTGAGCCGGACGCGCTGATTGGCACGACGCGTGGCTGGCTGCCGGAGACTATCGACCGGTGGAACGCCGCCCGTCCCGGCCGCGGGGTGGGTGGCGGCAGACCGCGCAAGCATCCCAACGAATAAGCAAGCAGCGCCGCTTGTTTTAAAACATCCACCTCCATCTCCAGCTACCGGTTGCACCTGCGCAATTCAATCAGCTCGTTCTGCTCGGGCGTGCGATCGGCGTCAATTGCGTGCAACCGGAACTCGTCACTGACGCAATCGGCCATATATCGGCCGTTACCGCCAAACCGATTATCGTGTATCCGAATAATGGCAATGTCTACCATCCCGACACCAAGACTTGGACGCGCGGTTTAGACTCTTCATCGCTCATCCATATGGCTCTCCGATGGGTTGAAGCGGGAGCCTTGCTTATCGGCGGCTGCTGCCGCACCTCCCCTGCTGATATTCACGATTTGGCCAAGGCGCTACCGGCAGATCGTCAGCAGGCACTTTGCTGACATGTCGAGTTGCATCGGACGGCAGACTTCGCTGGATGAAATAACTAGCAACATCAATATCTCGGACTTCCTCAAACCGTATCGGTTGGATGTCGAGCCGTGTTCCATGTTTGTGTGGGGGGCACGGACACTCTTGTTTCATGGTGGTCACGGACAATTCCATGCGATTCGACCATCGCCGGTATAACACTGGCTTGCTGATATGTACCTTGGCAACCGCGTTAGTCGGAATAAACTCCTCAGCACTATGCGCCCAGCTGCTCCCATGCTGCCTTCGACACCGGTATGAGACGGCCATCCGCACAGCAAACCGATTTCAGGATTGGAAGCGCATCTGAACAAAATGGCCCCGTCTTGGATGCGTCATCAACCTTCCAAGGACACAGTATCAATCGTCTGGTTTCAACGGTTTTGTTCAGACTGTCCCTTTCACCGGACGAAAACAATGAGCCTGCATGCCAGCACGGAACCGCAGAAACAGAATGGCCCACTCCCCTATTCAAAGAATGGGCACTGTATATCTGTTATCAATCAACGAGCTTTAGCCCTATGACGCAGGTGACCAGTCCAATGATGAGCAGAATCCGCATTAGCGAAATGGCTTCCTCTCCGCTAAGCATGCCGTAAACGGCAGTTATTGCCGCACCAATGCCAACCCATATCGCGTATGAAGTACCAATGGGGATGTGTTTCATTGCAAAGGCAAGTCCACCCATGCTGGCAACGAGGCCAATCACAAACACCACAGTGGGAACCAGTCGGGATAATCCCTCGGACCGGTCAAGCGCAATAGCCCACACGGATTCACAGATGCCGGAAACTATAAGAACAAACCAAGGCATAACCGTCATACTCCTCATGCATGGCAAGTCTTGTCAAACCGGGTACTTGTCCATCGTCCGGGAGCAACGCTAGCTCTACCTATTACGATAACACAGCCGAAAATAGAATGGATTTGCGTATATCCATGATTCATTCCACACTGCCGGCCGTGGAACCGACGACTTATGTACTGTGGCATCTTGCAAATCAGCATCCGGAAAATACCGATCGTCGAATGTGACGAGAGAAAG
This sequence comes from Bifidobacterium imperatoris, assembly GCF_002860405.1. Lineage (GTDB taxonomy): Bacteria > Actinomycetota > Actinomycetes > Actinomycetales > Bifidobacteriaceae > Bifidobacterium > Bifidobacterium imperatoris. The sequence goes on from NZ_NMWV01000025.1 coordinate 76,253, forward strand.
GTTGCTGACATACCGAATCGGCTGGAGAGGCGGCGCTCATGGAAGAACGGGGCAACAGGAAATACGATTACGAGACGAAGCTCAACACTGTGCTCGACCATGTGAATCATGGACTGACAGCGGACGAGGTCATGGAACGTTATGGTATCGTCAGCCAAACGTGTCTGAGGCAGTGACGCTAGGACTATCGCCGCGGAGGACCGGACGCGTACATGGTCCATTGGAACGACAAACGAAGGCAGAAACGACTCGAGGGACACACCCCCGGAGGAGTTCCGGAGCATGTCCCTCACAGCCTAATCAGGTACCCTTAATAAACCACGTCCAACATCCGGGGCGCAGTTCAGGCTTCAGCTGTAGTCCAAAGCAAGTCGAGCAGCGCTTCGCATGGTTCTCTGGCACAGATGCACGCTTCGACGCCGTCACGCTGATGGTTGGCCATAACGGGAGTGACGAGCGGCTTCAGCTTCGAACACATGGTCGCATTCGGCTTGTTTGCTCATCAGCTATCCACTCCTCTCTTGTCATCAATGTAGGGGAAGGCGGTGTTGACTTTTCACCCGTTCTTGCACAGATTCATTCAAACGTGGACACGAATGCCTTCATCCATATGGGTGGTTTGGTGTTTCAGCCGTTAGGCCGCAAGAGGGACTGGAATCGGTCTTGTGTCCTTTGTCCGATATTTCCAGAACGATTCAGTGCCTGGAGTCAGAAGATGACGTGTACCGTCATGCTTGTCCACAGCAATCGAAGGCAAACCGACTTCAGATGGATGGGAGTCGGCATCTTTGAAGTCAAGTCCGAAAATCCACGCCATATTATTTTCCGCAACCCCGAAAACCATCATGTTCGGGTAATCCTGTACTGCAAGCTTCATGGCCTCATGGATATCCATGCCACCCCTCCTTACAGTATCCGCGTATGAGCGCGGGCGGTTTCGCATTGTCATAGCTTATTTTGTCCAGCGCCAACCGAGTTTTTCTTTTCAAGATTCCTCTACATCCTTAGCGCAGCAAGCATAAGTCTTAGGTCATCATATTCCTTGCAAGCCTCAAAATAGGCACGAATATCATCCCCACTTTCGAGTCAGTCGCATGTGCGGTGACGTTCCTGCACATACTTTCTATATCTTTCAGGGGTATCCATATCGATTTGACATCGGACAATCCATGATTCTGTATTACTTGTTGGCGGCGATTCGCGCTTGATGCTCGTAATGGTTAACGAGCGGAAGGAACAGCTCGTCGACCGTGGCGATGATGTCCGCTTCGGATAAGGGACGCATGTCGCGCAGGATGGTCGCGCGTCCGAGTTCTCCGGGCATACGCAGCAACGACTCCGGCAGTTCGCAGGTGACGTCGCCGCGCGCCCGCGCGTTTTCGATGGCCATCACGATGCTGGGCTGATCGCTAATCATCGTGCGCTCGTATAGTTCGTGCGCGCTCACGCCGAGCCAATTGGCATAGACGCCGAACTTGGCCAGCACCATCACCGCATCGGATTGCTTGCTGTTGAGCTGCCGGAGGATGGAGATGACGTCGCCCCTGAGTGTGCCGGTGTTCGGCCGTTCGATGGCGGCATGACTACGATGCTGTTTCATGGCGGCCACGAACAATTCCGCGCGATTCGACCATCGTCGGTACAGCACCGGCTTGCTGGTGCGTGCCTTGGCGGCCACATTGTCGAAAGTGAACTCTTCGGCGCTGCACGTAGATAGCTGCTCCCACGCAGCATCCAGAATGGCAGCCTCTAAAGCCTTGCCCCTGCGGCGCGTCTGTTTTGGTGCGGTGCCCGCTTCCATGTGCTATCTCCGGTTGGCATAGGTGTTGTGGATAACGATTCTCTACTATCGCTCTTTACAGGATACTACGGCGTTTCTTATCTAGGGCTATCTATAATCACATGTTGTTTATAAGAAACGAATTTGTATCTTATTGGATGAAGAATGAATGACACAAGTACTCAGCAACTGAATCATGCTTTGCTTTGTCTATGCGCAGCCGAACTGGTAATGATGATCAACACCACTGCGTTCAATGTGGCACTGCCAGACATCACCGAATCATTCGGATCGAATATGGCGGAACAGCAGTGGGTCGTGTCCATCTACAATCTTGTGTTCGCGGCTGTGGTACTGCTGGCGGGATTCCTTGGCGACCGACTCGGCCATCTGAAAACCATGCTTGCCGGATTGGGATTGTTCGTCGTTGCATCGGTAATCGGCCTTACAGCCGGCAATGTACCGGTATTGCTTGTCTCGCGGGCGATCATGGGTGCCGGCGCAGGAGTAGTCATCCCAATGGGACAGGCACTGCTCGGCATCCTCTTTCGAGGTCCCGAACTGTCTCGCGCCATGACCACATGGGCGATAGCCGGCACGTTGGGTGTACCCTTCGGCCCGCTCGTTGGCGGAGCTCTCACCGCGTCGCTGGGTTGGCGGGGTATTTTCGGGTTTGATGGCCTAGTGTTCCTTGCTGTAATCATGGTTATACGCGCAAACGTTCCGCAGGCGAGCGCGGCGCACAAATCCCAATCGTTGCATATGCCGTGGCTGTCGGTCGCAATGATGTTCGCTGGATTCACCCTGTTCTCCGCCGGTCTGGTCAATGCGCAGCATGGTGTTCTGGCCGTGAACGCATGGATTCCGATGCTGGTTGGCGCTGTGATGATTGCGGGATTCGTGCTGCATGATCGCATGTCGTACAATCCGTTGATGGAGCTCGGATTGATGAAGGATTCGTCATTCGCGGCATGCGCACCGGCATTGATGATGCTGAACTTCTCAATGTACGGCATCATATTCATCATGCCGGCTTACCTGGAGACAGTGCTGCGTCACGACGCGCTGGTCGGAGGAATGCTGTTGACACCACTGGTCATCGCATCCATCGTGGGAGCACAGATAAATGACTGGATTGTAGCTCGAATGAATTCGCGCGGAGCGAGCTTGTTGTCTTTGGGATGTTTGGCTGCTGGCATGTTGATGATTGGCGTCGCCATGTGGTGGCCTAGCGAAATTGCGAAACAGTCGACAGTGCTGATTGGTCAGATTGTGGCCGGATTCGGACTGGGGGCAGGTCAACCAGCGATGCTGACATGGGCGATGGGCAGGGTACCGATTGAGCAATCCGGTGCCGGTTCCAGCCTGCTGACGGTGTTCCGCCAATTTGGATCCATCATCGGCGTGGGAATCTTCGGTAGCATACAGAGTGGATTGTATGTAGCAGGATTCCATCATTTCGCACAATCCGCAGGACTGAATCCGCAATCCGCTGGCTCTGTAACGCTGGACTTTCAGCAGACGGCTGGATTCACGGGCGTGACGGGTGAATGGATACGACAGGTAGCTTCCCGCGCCTATGAATCAGCGATGATTGGCAGCTTCGCCGTCGCAGCCGCAATCATTATCGTCACTCTCGGAATCGTTGCGCTGATATCACGTAAGATAATGCAATAAAGGCCCAGATTAATAAGTAACGTGGAAGCCGCATTGTCTTTCTAACGACAACGTCTACGCATTACGCACAACCGGAATAATCTAGCTATGCAACACGCCATCTGTCCTCAGTGATGATGCGGAAAACATCATCATGGTATTCATTGATAAGTCCGAAGTAGTCATGCTTCGATTCAAAGACCGTCTTCATGCCGCATTTGGTCATCACACGGCCTGACTGGCTATTCTCTACATAATGACCGCCCCATACGGCGTCCTTATGCAACGTATCGAAGGCATATCCGAGCGTGGCGTCCAGAGCCTCGGGCATGTAGCCGCGACCCCAGAACGGACGACCAATCCAATAGCCAAGTTCCATTAAATATGAACTCGACCCTTACGCCTCACTGTGGCAGAAAACAGACCATGCTCGGTACGACAGTTCGGAACGGAGGGAATCGCGTCAGCCGCGGACCTCATTCCCGTTGCACGAGCCTGCCGATGATGCGGGCCGAGACCTCGGTGACGGATTCCCTGCTGTACGGCCCTTCGGCCGCGAGCGTACGCATGGCGTACATCGCTCCTCCGATGACAAAGGTAAGGAGGATGTCCTCTTCCTCGGTGGTGTCTTCCGTCAGATAGAACTGCCGCAGATGTCGTTCTATCTTGTCGTACAGCACGTCCTGCCTGCCGCGGAACAGTATGTCTATGGCGTCTTTTCTCGTACTCATGGCCGCCGGCACGTTTCCGAGGAAGACCAAAGGATCGGTGAGCAGCTTGTCCTTGTACTGAAACGCCTCGAAGCATTCATCAAGGACCATGTCCTCAAGCTGGTCCGACAGATCGAACACGTCGGTGTAGTGATGATAGAACGTCGACTTGTTGATCAGTGCTTCCGCGCAGATGTCGCGCACCCTGACTCGCTCCAACGGTTGGGTTCGCCGCAATGTCAGGAAGGCATCACGAATCGCCTTCCGGGTTTTGACGATACGTAGATCCTCCGCCATGCATGGTCCCTTCGTTTCCGTATCCATATGGGCGATGCCAATAAGCGACATTTTCGTCCATTGGTCGCATATGCCCCCTGCGATGATTTCCGTCGGTTGAAGATATGCAACTTTGGTTGCTAAATAAACATTAGACCAATAACCAACCACAGTCAAATTGCCGCGGTACGGCCGAATCAGAGCTGGACCGCCGACGGAAAGGAACCTGTTCTTATGGGATTAACCCGAAAACAACGCATTACGGTCATCGTGCTGTTGACAGGCACGGTGCTCGCCATTCTCGACCTGTCGTTTCTGTCTCCGGCGTTGCCGTCCATCATGGAAGACTTCAGCATCGACGCGACCACGGCCCAGTGGCTGTCGAGCGCGTATTCGCTGGTCGAAGCGTTGATCATCCCACTGTCGGCATACCTGCTCGGGCGTTTTTCGACCAAGCGTCTGTTCGTTGCCGCGATGAGCATATTCTCCGCAGGAAGCCTGCTGGCCGCGTGGGGGCCGAATTTCGGAGTCTTGCTCGTCGGCCGCGTCTGCCAAGCGGCATGTACGGGAATTCTGCTGCCCATGGTGATGACCGAGATCGTACTCATCTTTCCTCGCGAACGACGCGGGACGGACATGGGTCTGATCGGCTTATTGGTGGGATTCGCACCGGCGATAGGCCCGACGGTGTCCGGCCTGTTGATCGATTCCGTCGGTTGGCATGCGCTATTCCTTATCGTCGGCGCACTCGGCATCATCATTCTCTGCGTCGCAATAGTGGTGCTTGAAATCAAGGAGACGGCTACTCGGACGCCGTTCGACGCCTTGTCCGTGGCATTGTCGTCAATCGGGCTGCTGTGCATACTGTACGGCTTGTCGACGTTCGCATCGACCGACAATACGGTCGCCATCATCTTCCTCATCGTGATCGGCACCGCTCTCATCGCGTTGTTCGTCGTTCGCCAGTGCAGGCTTGACCAACCCATGCTTGACATGCGCGTATTCCGCTCCCGCAGGTTTTCCAGTTCCGTCGCCGTCATCGCACTCACACAGGGCGTGTATCTCGGCATCGGCACCGTGCTGCCCCTGTTCGTTCAGATCGTCAGAGGCGAATCCGCCGTGATGAGCGGACTCGTCGTACTGCCTGGCGCTCTGCTCAGCGCGGCGATGGCGCTGGTATCCGGCAAACTGTACGACCGGTTCGGCGTGCATGTCCCGGCTCGGGTAGGCTGCGTGTGCGCCCTCGCCGGCATCGCACTGCTTGCAACGATGCCGATGGACACCGACATGCCGGTCGTCGCCATCGCATACGCCCTTTGCTCGGTAGGCGTGCAGCTAATCATCACGCCCTGCAACACATGGGGCATCAATTCGTTGAGCAATACTCTCGTGCGCCACGCGAACGCCGCCGCCCAGACCTCAAACCAGATCAGCAATTCCTTCATGGTCGCGCTGATCATATCGTTCTCCGCGCTATCCTCCGTAATCGCGCCCACGGCCACGAAACTTGAAGCGGCATATTACGGCGACAAAATCGCATTCATCGCCGCCGCGGTGATTCTGCTGGCACTGGCGGCATTCATCGCAATCTTCATACGCGACCGCGAAACCGACACCATCGTCGGATAGGGAATACCCGGCCCATTGTCCAAAAGGACACACCGGCCGAATCACATCATCTGTCCCCCATTACATCACAGAAAGGAACATCATGACCGATACCACCAACAGCAGCGCACCGTTGCTTGACATCAACGGGAGCGAAATCCTGTTCAAACCGGCGAATCCACTGAACCAGGCCAAACCTCCGATTCCGCCGCTGGAAACGCGAACCGTCCTCTACCGGGAGGGAAGCGTCAACGCCAAGGGAGCCATGAAACTGCCGATCGACATCGAATGCCTGGAGGACATCCCGATTGAACTGCGCGACGGCACGGTCATCTACGGTGACCTATGGCGCAGGCAGGGCGACACCTGCACCCCGGTCATTCTCGTCTATTCGCCTTACAGCAAGCGCGGAGGCCCGTTCAACGCCAACTACGATGTGACCAGCACCGGGTTCCCCAAGGATCAGGTATCCGGTCTGCAACGTTTCGAGTCTCCCGACCCGGCCTACTGGTGCAGGTATGGATATGCGATCTGCGTGGTGGACGAGCGAGGCATCGGTCACTCCGGCGGCGACATGTACTTCATGGGCACTCAGGCCGGACGAGACGTGCATGACACCATCGAATACATCGCGAGCCAAGACTGGTGCACCGGCAAGGTATGTATGATGGGCAATTCACAGCTCGCCATGATCCAATGGGCCGCCGCCGCAGCAAAGCCGGCTCATCTGGCCGCAATCGCCCCGTGGGAGGGCCTTACCGACGAATACCGCGACGTGGTATGCCGAGGAGGCATCCCCAACGGCACGTTCCATGACATCGACATCGTCGGCTTCCTGTACGGGCAGAGCCGATTCGAGGATGTGACCGGCATGCTCGAACAACACCCGCTCGTGGATGACTATTGGACCGATAAGATCCCCGATCTCGAACATGCCACCGTCCCCGCTTATGTGGTGGCCAGCTGGACGCATCCGATCCACACCCGCAGCACACTCTCCGGATTCAAACGACTCGGATCGACGGACAAATGGCTGCGCATCCACGACACCCATGAATGGGGCGACCTTGACACCCGGGAGAACTGCGACGACCTGCGTCGCTTCTTCGACCACTATCTCAAGGGCATCGACAACGGATGGGAGCAGACGCCGCGCGTACGATATTCGCGGCTTGACGTGGGAGCCAAACACAACCTGTTCTCCACGTCCGACGACTATCCTTGCGTGCGGACCGAAACGATGGCACTGCACCTGGATGCCTCGAACGGCACTATGAACGAGCAAAAGGCCGCACTGGAATCCAGCGCCGAATACGATGCCGTCAGTCGTGACATGAGCGCCGTCGCACGCTTCGAATACCGGATTCCCCGGGACATGGAAATCCACGGGCCACTCAATGCCCGCCTGTGGATGAGCACCGACGCCGGCGACGACATGGATCTGTTCGCCCAGCTGTACAAGAAGGATGCGAAGGGCAAAGTGCTGTACCACGTGGTCTTCCCCGGCTTGGAGAAGAAACTGCGCATGATGATAGCACTCACGCCGAAAGGCAAGCAGCTTCCCGGCGGGCCGATCTATGTCGGCCCCAACGGCCGACTGCGCGCCTCGCACCGCGAACTCGATACGAAACGATCGACGCCGACCGAACCATACATGACCTATACGAACCCGCAACCGGTCACCCCGTTCGTACCGGTGCAGATCGATCTGGGATTATGGCCGACCGATATGCTCCTGCATGAAGGAGAGACCCTGGTGCTGGAAATCGGAGGACATGCTTGCGGCCCGGTAGCCGAGGCCCGCGCCAGCGATGAAGCGCCGGACGCACAGCTGCCCACCGTCAATCAGGGCAGGCACACCGTGCATACGGGCGGCGTCTACGACAGCGTCCTGCTCATGCCGATCGTAAAACCGTAATATCGAACCGAGAAGCTCCGCATGGCGAAATAACCGGGGGCCTTGGAATCGCTCGGATTCCAAGGCCCCGACGCTACTCGGCGATCACTGTTGCAATCACTTACTCACGTTGAACTTGAATGTGTTCGTATTTTTCGTTTCCCTGTGTTTCCAAGGGTTTCAGTGTCTCGTCTCTTGTGCGTACACACTATTGACACTCTATTTTGTTGTATCGCTTCAATTGTATACAGGAAAACGCCCCGCCCGGCAAGCAGTGCGGCTCATGCGAAGCCGTCTGCATTGCCCGGGCGGGGCGTTCGGTTTCAGGGCATGTCATGGTCGCCGGTGACCGCCGCGTAGAGCTCTAGGATGAGCAGGACCGCGAGGAACGCCGCGCACTCCATGAACCTTCGGACGTTACTCATACGCCGAGCTTCTTCATGGTGCTGCACACCAGGCTGTTGATCTCATCGAAGCGTCCCCACCAAGGGGCTCCGCTGTTGCCGTGAATCAACGGCACGCCGGTCTGCTGGAGCAGGTTGGCCTGGTCGACGTGGGTGAGCGCGGTGCGCCCCTTGCCGGGCTCGCAATACCAGATCACTCCAGTGTCGTCGTTGCGGATCATCAATGCCGCCATGATATCTACCTCCTGTGTTCCGGCACTGACGCCGGATAATTTCTGTTGGACAAGTTGGACGAAAGCGCCCCAGTTATAGCCGAAGCGCGAAAAGTACGGGATGGGGTCGGTGTGGTCGCTGCCGCCGTAGGTCTGCGAGAACCACTGGTGGGGGTGCATGCGGTCCACACCCCACCCGCGAGCGCGCAATCGTTGGGCAATCACGTCGGCGGCGATTTCAATACCTTTCCAGAAGTCCGACGCGTTGGTGGCCTCGCAGATCTCGATGCCCTCGCACGTTCCATTGCCGTTGCCGACCTGCCAGCACAACCGGTCGTAGGGCACGCAGTGGATCGCCTCCGTCCAGTCGGACGTGAGGTGCACCGCGTAATCGTAGCCGCGGCTCCACAAATCCCGGTGGTTGCGGGCCGTGGCGCCGGGGTTCGCCGTGGAGTGCACGGCGAACAGGGACGGGCTGAGATACCCGTGCCCCTGGTTGACGATCTCCTCCTTGATCTGCACCATGACTCACTCCGTGATGGTCTTGGTATCAGGGTCCTCGATCATCTCGCTCATCGGCACGACCTCGCCCGGCATATCCACCGCATTGCCGGTGGACTGGGCGAGCTTGACGGCGTCGACGACCTGCTGGCCCTGCACGGCGGCGCCGGTCATGTTGTTGTTGCGCCACCACGACCAGACGGACGAGACGACGGCGATGACGCCGGTGATCGCGGTCGACACCTGGTCCGTGGTGAACGGCAGTGCCGCGACCCCCGCGATGGACAGGCCGGTCTGGAGCACGCTGAACAGCTGGACGAGGAGCAGCACGATCGATTTCGTGCGCTCCAAGGTCAAGCCCGGGATCGTGGTAGTGGTGGTATTGGCGGCCTTGTGGTCGGCCACTCCGGCGATGTTTGCCATTGGTGTTCCTTTCTATTGGTGGTTGTTTCCTCCGCGCCGGAGGTCGTTGACTTCGTGGCGCAGTTCGATGAGGTTCTGCTCGGTGGTGGTGATGCGCCTGTTGACGGTCGCGAATTCGCCGTTCATGTCGTCACGCAGATCGTCTACCGCACCGCGCAATGATTCGATGGCGTCCAGAGTGCGCCGGTTTTTGTCGTCGAGGTCGTCGCGCAATGGCATCTCGTGGTTGTTCGTGATCTCGCCTCGCGTCGCCCTGTCCCTCTCGTCGCCTCTGTGGTTGATCCAAATAGCGGTGACGATCTGGGCGGCGAGCACCAGGGCGCTCACCACGATGTACGCCCATGCGGGCAATCCCTCGGGCAGGTTCATGCACGGCTCCTACGGTGTGGAAAACCCACACGTAGACCCGCATGGGACGGCCATGCGGCGTGTGGGTTTTGGAGGTCGGAAATGTTACTGAATGAGTATTGGGCTGAGTCCTATTGGCCGGCATGCGGCAGGCTGCGCGAATGCACGCGCGTCGGATACGCGAGCGCATGGAACCGTCATATACGACCGGAATTGGGCGATGTGGAGTTGGTGAATCTGACGGGGCCGCGCATCCAATCGTGGCTGGACTCGATAAACTCGCCGGGTGCCGCGCGCAAGGCATGGGCCGTGCTCCGGCAGATGCTGCGTTCGGCGGTGCGGCTCGGATTACTGGATGTGGACGTGACCGGCAGGGTCACACCGCCGAAGCCCTCCGGCTATGAGCCGGAGGTGCTGGATATCCGCCAGATACGCCAGTTGCTGCAGGGTTTCCACGGGCATGAGCTCGAGGCTTGGCTGATCTGCAGCGTCTGCCTCGGACTACGCACCGAAGAAGCTCTCGGATTGGAATGGTCTGACGTGAATCTCAACACCGGCAAGGTCAGAATCCGGCGAGGATTGCAATGGGTGGACGGCCACGAGGCGATAGTCGAGCCGAAGACCGAGCTATCGCGTCGCACCGTCGTGCTGCCGCGATTCGCGGTGCTCCGCCTGCGTGAAATCAGACCACGCGAAAGCGGTCGGCTTATCGGATTCCTGAACCCTGGTCAGGTAGCTCGCCGCTACGCCTCATGGTGTCATTCGCAGAATCTGCCATACGTGCCGCGCCGCAATCTGCGCCACAGTTGGGCCAGCACCGCATTGGGAGCCGGAGTGGACGTGGCCGTGGTCAGCCGGGCGCTCGGCCATTCCAGCATCGCAACCACAGCCCGTTACTACCTGCGCCCCGATAGCGAGGTGTTGCGCGAGGCACAACGCACATGGGAGCACGCCCTCATACGTTAAGGGATTCGCTAACCCAATCGTCTGTATCGTTTACTGGCCCCTACGCAATGAATGTAAGACTCATGCGCATAGGTCGCATCGTTATAGCGGTCGGTCAACCTTCGCCATCATCTAGTTATGTGACCGGAGAATTGAAAGCTACAGAGAAAATCCCGGAAGGATACAGGCCTGCGATCAACGGCGCGATCCTGTTTGTATCGAACAATGGCGGTGCAGTCGGCAGCTGGTACATAGACTCTGACGGAAGCATTACCATTCGAGGTAAAGCGGATAAAGGGTATTTCCAAACCTGCACCGGCAGCTGGCTGACCGCCTAGCTTTCGCTAACCCACGGACTGACAGACTGCGAATCGGGTATATGGGCTGGCAACACGAATGGCGACGCGGTGTCCGCGGTCAAATGGACTCGCCATTCGACCATGCCCACCGGATTCCTCGTCACCCGCATGAAGCACCCCAATGAAGATGATGCCTCCGTGCTGCACGTGCTACCTACTCTATGGGATTTACGCAGTACGGAGGCATGGGTGCGATTCCGCAACACACTTACCGACACGTGGGCCACCAACCATATCGTCAAATTCACTTGGCTGGCATGGTGGTAGTTTTCGCTAACCCAGCCCATTCTGTGGTCCGGCTCCATTCAGGAAGGTTCGGCGCAATTCTCCAAAGACGTCAGTGTGTTTAAATGGCTGTTGCTTGAAGGAAAGGACGATGACGGACTGTATAGATCGTTTACGATTCCAGTCCTTCCCGATATGGCGACAACGCTCAGCTGGCACACTACATCCATTACCACAGGAAAAACATGGTTCAAAGATGTTCGATTCACCATTAAAAATGGCGGATTCTCAATCAACACCCACCGTGCCCGTGATGCAGATAGCGTCAGCAAACTTGTTGCTACCAGCAAACTACTCACTCTGACCATCATCTACGGGATTCGCTAACCCATCAGCTGGTGTCCGGATTGGGTGGAGGAATCTACAAAGGCGGAATCAAGGGCGGAGCCACATGGAACAACACCATCATATTTGACAAGCCATTCAAGAAGCCTCCCCTTATGTGGTGCGAATCAGGCGACGTGACATTCAATGCCGCGATTACCGACATTACGACAACCGGATTCGTCTATTGGATAGTCAACGTCATGGATCAACCAAATTCGCGTGACGTTTACCCACGCTGGTACGCCTACGGCGAGCTTGCATAGCTTTCGCTAACCCAGCCACTGCTGTACGCGCATTTCAAGATGCAGAACGATAACTCGTTCACAGGCGATAGTTACGGCGGTATGCAGCTGATTATCATAGATCAAGCGAACCGGCTTCTGCACGTGAATCTCACCTCGTTCATCAGCCACGTGATGTCACCAACTATGGCGTCATTCAGCCGAAGTCAGGGGTGAAGCCCTCGAAGGACGTGAATCTCGGCTGCCTGTGGTCGTTGCCGAACTCCGGCTACGGCAAGCAGGCCACATGGAAGACGAACGGGCAGATTGTCATCGTCGGCAACCTATCCAATGGTGACCGGTGCATCCATACGCCAGTCACCATCCCCATTCCCGATGGGGTCACCTTCGCCTAAGCGAACGTGACCCCATCGGGAATGGGCACGATGAACGATGCCGGCTGCAGGTAATCCCCTGCGGTGGCATTGGTCCGGAGACTGATCTTGCCGTCCGTCTGCCATGCGCAACGGTAGGTGAAGTTGCCGGTCGCGTGCTGGTAGACGAATCCGAGGTCTATCTCCTTGCTGGGCTTCGGGCCACTCTTGTAGAGCATGAACCCGAAGCTCTCCACGGTCACGTTGATGCCGATCGGCGGCAGGTGCAGATACAGCAATCCCAGTCCTTCGTGTATATAGATGACCGGGTCGAATCGCATCTGGAAACTGCCGGTGTTCTGGGTTTGGAACACAGCGGTCTGCGTTTGGGTTAGCGAAAGCTACTCAAGTTTGCCGTAGGCGACTGCGTACACGTGCCCCTCGATGCCGTTGGCCTGTTCTCCAACGTTTTTGATTGAGATGGAGCAGCCGGTTGTGGTGACGGAGCCGATGGCGCATGAGTAGATGTTGTCATTCGCATACCAGCCGACCACAGTGGGAGTTTCTGCGAACGCATGTGCCCATTTCGTGTTCTGGACAGTCACTGCGTTCGGCTGGAGCACTCCCTTCACAACGCCGCCGTCCGAGCGAGAGAATCCGTAGTGGGTTAGCGAATCCCACACGTCCTTCATAGGCTTCAGCACGTTGAACAACGGGACGAGAGTGCCGACGGTGATGCCGTCGATGGGGATGCGGTACAGGGGCATGTCGTGGGTGGTGACGCCGTCGAGGATACTACCGGTGTTGTGGGCCGGATCCGCTGGGGTGCCAGTGGCGTTGGTTCCCTTAATGACCACGAGCGAGCAGGTTTCCACACCGGTGGTGGTGTTCTTTGTGTAGCGGAGCACCACTTTATCGTTGCGTTTCTGGCCTTGGGTGCCGGATTGCACGGTGGCGGTGGTCGTGCCGGTCAAGTGCACGTGGCGACCGTTGAGCACGGCGTCGCCGGATTGGACGGCGATGGTGTTCGCGTTGCTCATGGTGGCCTTGAGCTGGTTGCCTGTGGCGAGCGCGTAGTCGCCGGGGCCTACGATACCGGCTTGGAACGCGCCGATGTCGTCGCTGTTGATGTGTGGGGTTCCGGCGAAGCCGGTGATGAGTTCGACTGTCATGGTGGTTCCTTTCGTGTTAGGCGGTGCGTTGCCAGAGGTATCCGGTGAAGCCTGTGGCTTCGAGTTGTTTCCAGGTGCCGCCGAGGCTGGTTGTCGGGTTGGTGTTGGTGGTGGTCATCATGATGGCTCCGATGGGCCATGAGGCGAGTTGTACGGTGTCGAGTTTTTTCTTGTCGGCGGCGCTCATGAGTCCGTTGGCGCTCTGTGTGGCTGTGCCGTAGGTGGTGTTCGTGTCGGGTGGCACTTGCCAGGTGCCATCGGAGCGTAGATAGCGGTTGCTGGCACCGGCCGCCGGCGCGGGTGCGAGTCCTGCGGATCCGGCGGTGGTTGCGGTGGAGCCTTTCATGGTGGCGTGCGTGTGGTTGGCCGTGGCGGCTCCGATGTTGGCGGGTGTGATGCCGAGGTTGGCGCGTGCCGTGGATGCGTCGGTGGCTCCTGTGCCGCCTTTGGCTATCGGCATGGTGGGCAGCCGGTCGGTGGCGAGGGTGCCGCTGGTGATGTCGCCGGCTGCGTGTTTGTGGCCGATGGCCGCGAAACCGGCTTTGATCTTGGCGACGAGGTGTTGGATGTTGCTGATCGTGACGTATTTCGAGGCCATCGGGTGTTCTCCTTCGGAGGTGCGGTTAGAACAGGGCGTCGATTTCGGCGTCGGTGGCCGCGACGAGGTCGGTCTTGAGCATGTAGCCGCTCAGGTCGATCATGCCGGTGAGCGCGTCCCATTTCATCGTGGTGGTGGCGTTGTCGCCTTCGCCGGTGGTGACGGCCACGGCGACGACGTTGGTGCCTGCCGGCAGGTTCTTGCCCGCGCCGTCGACGAAGTCGGCCGTGGTGGTGAACGCGTTGGTGACGTTGTACACGTCGCCTTTGGCGGTCTTGTCCAGTGCGGGCAGGTCGGCGAACGCGGCGGAGCCCTTGGCGCGGAACGCGGAGCCGAGCGAGTTCTGCAGTTCGGTCTTTGCGGCGTTGACCTTGGCGTCCACGTTTGCGGCGGTCTGGTAGCCCTTGCCGGTGACGATGGTGTCGACCTGGGCGGCGGTCTGGTAGCCCTTCGCGGTGATGGCGGTCTCGACGTTGGCTGCGGTCTGGTAGCCGAGCTTCTTGACGTCGTCGACGGCTCCGGTGCGCGCATCGCTGGCGGCGGTGGTCACGTCCGCGGGGGTGGCGAGTCCGAGGCTGGCGGCGGTCTGTTCGCCGCTGGCGATTTCCTTGCCTCCGATGGACGGCTTGCCGGTCAGGTCCGCGTATGCGCCGGAGAATGTGGAGTCGCCGGCGTTCTGGATCTTGGTGACGAGTTCGTCGGTGAGGTTGTTGTCGGAGAGCACCTTGTAGGTGTCGGTGCTGCCGGTCTTGAGTTCCTTGGCGACGAACAGGGTCTTGAGCTTCGCGAGGAACGCGGCGAGGTTGTCGAGGTTGATGAATTTCGTTGCCATGATGGCTTCCTTTCGGTGGTTACTTGCTGCTGGGGTTGAACAGGTTGTTGATGTCGTCGTCGGTGGCGGCTTCGATGTTTCCGGCTGCCGTTTCAAGCTCCTTGAGCTTCTCGGGCAGTCGTTTACCGTCCACGTCCACATCCTTGGCGTTGACCATGGGGAACGCGCCGTTGTTCTTCGGCGCGAGCGTGTCAATCAGTTCGATGGCCATTTCAGCTCACCTCCACGGTGGTCTTGCCGAGGTTGGCGTTGGTGGATTTCCATACGGCGTAGCTGACGGTCGCGCCGCTCGCGTTCGTGTGGTCGAACGTGGTCAGCAGGTTGAAGCCTCCCTCGAAGCCGCCGACCTTGAACGTGGGCGTGCCCCAGCTTGCCGGGAACGCGTAGTAGATGTGCTGTCCATCGCCGGCGGTCAGCGTGAACGTTTTGGCGCGCGACGTGGCGTATTCGCCGGCGGCCTGGTTGATGAGCTCGTCGGTGATACCCGCGGCGGCGAGGTCGGTTGCGGTGAACCAGTGACGTTTGTCGTAGAACGTGATTCCCGCCGTGCGTGATGCGCTGGCGTTCCGTGCGTCGGTGGCCTTGAGCGTCCACTGCTTGTTCGCGGTGAGGTTCACGCCCTTGAGGGAGGCGCCCTTCGAGGTCGGCTCCTGAGCCGCGTCGTCGAGCGTGAGCGTCGAGGGGATCTTGTTCAGTCCCCATGCGAGCTCCACGTCCGTGACGGTGGCGCCGCGTTCGGCCTGCGACGGCGCGCAGGTGAACGAGGTGACCGCGATCTTCGAGTACAGACTGATGGTGCCATCCTCGGTGATGTCGAAGTCGGCGCCGGGTTTGACGATGCCGGCCTTGTCTGCCGTGGCGATGGAGCCGCCCTCGCCTTTCAGGGCGAATTTGGCTTCGTTGGCCGCGTCCTGTTTGGTTTTGAACCGTGCGAGCCGGTCCAGGTCGATGACCTTGCTTGTGTCAGCCATCGTGTTCCTCCTTATCTGTGGTTGGTGTTGGGAACAGGTTGTCGATGTCCGTGTCGGTGGCGTAGACGATGCTCACGTCGCCGATGACCGCGTCCTCGAGGATGATTACCGGCCCCTCGTCGCACGAGCAGCCGTCCAGTGTGCGGATCATGAGAGCTCCTTTCTGCTGATGGCGCTGGTGACTGTCCATTCGCCGTATACGAGGCGCGTCACTTCCCCCTGCGGGCTTTCCAGCAGCAGGTCCCACGCCCCCGCGTATGGCGAAAGCGTCGAGGAGCGTTCGTCGGTGATGTGGATGTCCACATGGCCCTGCGCGTCCAATGCCACGCAGTCGCTCAGATCCGCCAGCACCTTGCCGTCGCGGCGCAGTTGCAGCCGGGGATTCCACCCGGTCAGATCCACCGGCACCGCGGTGCGAGAGCCGTCCGCTCGCAGGATGTTGCGCACCCACAGCAGCCTCACGTGGTTGGTCACGCCGGCCACGAGCAGCAGTCGGGCCTCCAGCAGGCCGAGCCTGCCTAATGTCGCCGTCATCTCATTTCGTCCTTTCCCACACATATGCGCCCAGCGAGGGGCGCTGCTCCCAGGTGCCGCCGAAGTCAACAGTCGGATTGGCGCCGGTGGTGTTCATCACCACATAGCCAATCGGCATCACGGGTCCACCTCCGGCCGAGGTGACGTGCGCGGTGATGACGCCATCATCATTGACGGTGATGGTGCTGCCGTCCGGTTTGACGCCGCCGATCATGCCGTTGGTGGCAGCTGGAAGCGTGTAGTTCTCCAATCCGTCGAGTTTCTTTTTGTCAGCGGCGCTCATGAGTCCTGATCCGTTGACTGTGGCCTCCGCTGCAGTGAGGTGCACGGCCTGGCCATTTCTGCTCGCGGATAAGGGAAGGGCCGCGGTTATAGCCGCCACGTTCGCCGCCGCTATGGCGTTGGCTTCGGCGGCTGTCTGCTGCGCCTTGCCGATCTCGGCCGAGAAACCGGAGGCGAGCGTGTACGCGTCGGTGGCGGTCTTTTCGACCCCGTCTACCCGCGACGGGGTGACCACGGCCGAGAACGTGTTGTTCTTCATCGTGATGGTCGTGCCATCCGCGTAATACGTGGCGCCGGAGCCACCGGATTCCGCCGTGCCGCTGAGGCTTGTGGTGACGCCGTCCGCGGTGCCGCATTCGTAGTCGACGCCCATGATGCCGTTGTTGACCTTGACGATTTTCTTGGAGATCGGCACGGTGATTGTGATGCCGAGCTGGTTGTCTCGTCCGGTGACGGTATCCCCCACATCCATTGAGAGGCTGCGGTCGTTGAGTGTGACGCTCACGCCGCCCTGAATCTGGAGCTCTTCGAGTTTCTCTTTGGTCTTCTCGTTGAGTTCGTCGGCCTGGGCGTTGCTGTAGTCGTAGATGGCCGTGTATTCCGCGAGCCCTGTGAGTGTCTTGGATTGGCTTACCTTGCCGTTGGCATCCGCATACCAGTGGACGACCACGCGTTCGTGCAGGTCTCCTTGCCCTAGGCCAATGAGGTGGTTCACCGGCTGCGAGTCGAGTGACGCCTGGAAGGTGAGCAGGTCGCTGTCGATGGTGTCACCGTAGTGGTCGACTGGTTTGGCGATGGCGTGCACGTGGCCGTCGAGCCATGTGAGGCGGAGTTTCGCGTTGTTTGCCGTAAGCATCTTGGTGATGCCCGTGTAGGCGTCCGTGTATCGGTCGAATTGCCAGCTGCCGATGGTCACGGTGCTTGCGTCGGCGGTGAACAGGGTATCGAGGCCGATGCGTTTGAACAACGTGTTGAGGATGGTCGCGGCGTTGCCGCTCACGGTGAGGTAGTCCTTACCCGCATCGGGCTGGAGGATTCGACGTGAGAGCATGCCATGCCAGGTGGGGCCTTCCACGCTGCCGTCCGTGTTACGGACGGTGACCATGCCGCCGTATTCGGTGCCGTCCATCATGATCAGCGCGCCAGCCGCCGGTTGTGGCAGGCAGGTGAGTTTGAAGTCGTTCTCATCGCTGCCGTAGGCCAGGTCGAGCTCGTAGTCGTCCAGGGATGCGATGGGCTTGCGGGCGCTGTCGGTGATTATGAGGTCAGCCATGCTGGGGCGCTCCTTTCCATGATGATGGTCAGGTCCCAGCCGAATCCGTTCCATTGGGCGTTGGTTTCGCCGGCTGGTATGGGTTGGAAGATGTAGCGTCCGCCGTCGAGGCCGTTGCCTCGTGTGGCTTTGTCGAATACGTTGGTGGTGCCGCCGTTGATGTCGGTCATCGTGATGGTTTTGTGGCCGGTTTGGCTGTCGATGGTGACGTATGCGCCGACTGGGATGGTCATGGTCAGTTCGTATCGGTTGCCGCCGATGGTGATTGACGGGTTCGTGCAGGGACCGAAGATGACCATTTTGAACGGCATTGGGGCGCCGGTGGTGTTGATGGCGTCGGCGCCGCGCGTTGGCGCCTTGTAGTCGTAGGGGTGGTCATAGGGGTAATCGAGGTAGAGGCCGGATTGCAGTTCGTCCGGGAGGAAGTGCTGCGTGTCGGCTGGTTTGCGCCATACGCCGTCGAGGAGCGCGACGGTGAGCGCGTATTTCGCTGGGTTTGGAAGGTCTTGCGATGGTTCGATGCCGGTGATGAGTGCGGCTTGGGCCCAGCCGTCCACGGTGATGGTTCCGGCTTTGTTCCGGTTTCCCGTGGAGGCTAGGGCCCGTATGTCGGCGTCGAACAGGTTGCTTGCCGTGTCCAGAATCGTTAGATCCGCGCACTTCGCCTCCAGTTGCACGGTGGAGGCGTTGAGTGCGGCGGAGTCGATGCCGTGTGCGGCGAGCTCCACATCCCATGCGTGGGTGCGCAGGGATTCGATGCGGTTGACCATGATGCCGTCGGGTGCGATGAGGTCGACCACGCGGTGCTGGGTGGCGCCGCAGGTGTAGGTCATGGTTCTCATCGGTTCCCTCCTTGGACTATGCCGAGCTTGCGCTTGGTTTCGCGGATGGTCATGGTCGGCGCGTATGACGCGATGGTCGGGCCGAGATCGTCGTGCAGTGACTGCAGGTCGGAGCGCAGGCCGCGTATCTCGGTGATGAGATCCGCGAGGCTGCCGGAGGCGCCGGCGGCGAGCGCCGTTGTTCCGATGGTCGCGGCTGTCGTGTCGATCTGGCTGTTCGTGGTCATGGCACCGCTGATGCCGGTCATCACTCCGCGGATGGATTTGGCCGCTTCGGGGCTTGCCTTGTCCATGCCTTCGACGAGGCCTTCGACGATGGCGCGGCCGCGGTGCGGCGTCCATCCGTTGCCTGAGAAGGGACCTCGCTTGGCTGGCGAGTGCGGGATGAACGAGCTGATGGTGTCCATGACGCCTTTGATGGCGCTGCCGGCTTTGCTGATCATGCCGGTGATGCCGTCGATGAGACCTTGGACGATGGCCTGGCCTGCACTGAGAAGCAGAGTGCCCGCTCCGGCGAACACGCCTTTGATGGCGCTGATGACGCCTTGCAGTGCGCTGCCGATGCCGCTTGCCGCGTTGGAGAGGATGCTCTTGAACGCGTTCCATGCGCCTTGCCAGTCGCCGTTGATCAGTGAGGTGACCATGCTGATGACGCCGGAGACTATGCCGACGACGGCCTGGATGACGCCGCTGATTCCACTGATCACGCCTGACACGTATGGGAGCATCGCCTGCACGGCTGGCAGCAGCGACCCGGTGATGAATCCGATGATTGCGGATACCACGGCTCCCACCACCGAGACGATGCCTTGTATCACCGGCATGAGTTGCTGGAGCAGCGCGACTATGCTTGCCACGGTCTGTTGGATTACCGGGATCAGCTGCTGGATTACCGGGCCGATGGCGGCTGCCATCTGTCCGATGAAGTCCACGATCTGCTGGATGACGGGCATGAGCGCGGCGAGCATCTGCCCGGATATCTGCGTGATCATGCTGATGATCTGCGCGGCCAATGGCAGCAGTGCCGCTATGGCGTCCGTCAATGGCGGCAGCAGGCTCGTCACGATCTGGCTGATTGCCGGCATGAGGCCGGTGAGTCCGTTGATGAGCGGCTCGATGATCGTGGGGATCAGCGGCAGCATCGTCTGGATGATGGAGCCAACAACCGGTATCAACTGGCCGATGGCATCGGTGATGACCGGCATGATCTGCTTGAGCATGCCCTGGATGCTTTTCACCAACGCGTCGAACGCGGGCTGCATGCTCGCAATCTCGGCCTTGAACCGGGCGAACAAGGCGGATGCCTGTTCGCCGAACGCCTCACGCAGTTTCGGCGTGGTGGCGATGAGCGCGCCGATGGCGGCCACGGCGATGCCGATGGGACCGCCCAATGCGGCCAACGGTCCGCTCAATCCTCCCAAGACCCCGCCAAGCAGCGGAATCTTGGACAGCAGCGGGGCGATGCCACCGGCTCCGAGCGCCACGAACGCGGCGATCAGCGGGGCGATGGCGTTCTGCACGGGTTTGAACATGTCGCCCAATCCGTTGAACACGCTGCCGATGGCGTTGATCGCGTCCTGGAACGGTTTGGGCAGGAGCGTCACCAGATCGGCGAACAATGCGGGTATCGCCTTCACGACGCCCTTGGCAATCTGGCCCACTCGGGGCAGTATGTTCTTGAGCGCGGTGCCGATGCTTTCGGCGAGCTGCTGGCTCAACGAACCCATGTCCGCGTTGCTGTTGCCGAGGCCGGCGAGCCAGTTCTGCCAGGCGGCCTTCATCGAGTTCACGGATCCCTCGATGGTGGTCGCCGCTTCCCTTGCGGTGGTGCCGCTGATGCCCATCTCCTTCTGGACTCGGCTGATGGCCTCGACCACGTCGGAGAATGAATCGATGCTCAGGTCGTTGCCGTCCTTGAGCACGCCGGGCAGCTTGTTCGCATCCGAGATGAGGCGTTCCATCTCGCTCTTGGTGCCGCCATAGCCCAACTTCAAGTTGTCGAGCATGGCGTAGTTGCCACGAGCGAGCGACTGGTAGGTCTGCTGGATGCTGCCTATGTCGGTGCCCATCTTGTTGGCGTTGTCCGACATGTCGATGATGGCCTGGTTGCCCATCTCGGCGGCCTTGGCGGTATCGCCGCCCAGCGAGCTCACGAGGCTTGCGGCGAAGCTCGTGACCTGGTTCATGTAGTCGTTCGCGCCGATGCCTGCGGTCTTGTACGCTTCGGACGCATACTTCTGCACCGTGCCGCTGGCATCCTTGAACAGGGTGTCCACGCCGCCGACCGCCTGCTCCCACGTGGCGTAGGCGGCGAGCGCCTGCTTGCCTGTGGCGAGTACGGTGGCTCCAATGGCGGTGATGCCCGCTCCCACTGCGGCGACCGCTCCGGTGGCGAGGCTCTTGAGGTGCGAGCCGGCGCTGGAGGCGAGGCTCTTGAATGCGTTGCCTGCGCTGGAGGCGAGGTTGCCGAGCGTGCTGCCGATTGCCCCGGCGGCGGTCTGCGCTCCGGCTGGGAGTTTGGACCATACGGCTCCGGCTGCGGTGGCGATGTTGCCGAAGTAGTTCTTGGCCACGTTGGCGACCGGGGCGAGTTTCTGTCCTACTTTTCCTGCGACGTTTCCGATGGCGGAGCCGATTTTGCCGCCGAATGAGCGGATGGGTGCGGTCCAGGTGGTGACCGCGTTTTTGATGACGGAGCCGGTTCTGCTTCCCCAGTCGCGGATCGGTTGCGTCCAGGCGTTGATTGCCGCGCCGATTGGTTTGGCGATGCCTGACACGGTTGTGGCGATGCTGCTGCCCCACCCTTTGAGGGTTTGTTGGACGGCGCTGATGGCTCCTTTGAGTCCGGTTTGGATTTTCGCGCCGACCTGTACGGCGAAGCCGCTGAGTTTGGCCACTGCCGTGCTGGCGAAGCCGCTGATCTTCGCGCCCAACGGTTTCCAGATGGCGTCAACGCCGAGCAGGCTGCGCACGAGGCTACCGAGCGCTCCGGAGAGTCCGGTGAAGGTGGATTGGCCTCGGCTGATGCTGGAGAATCCGGCCGCGAACGAGCTGGCCATGGTCTTGAAGGAGACTGTGGCCTTGCCGTTGTTCATGGTGAGTTCGGATTCCGCAGCCTGCAGCACCTTTTTCGCTTCGGCGAGTTTGCGGGCGGCTTCGTTGGATTTCTCGAGCGCCACCGATTGGCGAAGCTGGGCCTGTTCGACCTTGATCGCGGCGGCCTGGGCCTGGGTGCTGTCGGCACCGTATTTCGCGATGGCGGCGTTGAGTTTGTCCTGGGCCGCGGCGACGGCCACGGTGGATTGCTTGTAGTTGAGAAGGGCGGCGGAGGCTTTGGAGGTGGCTTGCGCCACGTCCTTCTTGAACGGCTTGAGCACATCGTCGGCGAGCTGCTGGCCTGCGCTGCCTTTGAATCCGTTCTTGAAGGACGTGCCGAACCGGCTGCCTATCTTCTTGCCGGTGCCGAAGGCCTTGTCGAAGGTTTTCGACCCGGTTTTGCCGGCGTTCTTCATCTCCTTGTTCACGGCGTTTCGGAAGCCGTTCATCACGGGGAATATGGAGATGTGGCCGGTGCCGACCTCTGCGCCTCCCGCCATTGGAGTCCTCCTTATTGGGTGTTACATGCTGAATAGGGCGCTCTCGTGGGTCTCGGCGTCGTGGATTTCCGCCGGCGCAGAATCATCCGGAGCCCCGCTGTCGTCACTTGTGTCCACCAGTCCGTTGGCGCCGATGGCGTGCAGGATGGTGATGTCGGTGGCGGTCATGGGGAACGCGAGACCCAGGGCTGAGGCTCCCGTGTATGTTGACGGGTCGACGCTCATGGCCTCGTGGAGGCTTATCGCGTCCACGAAGCGCAGCCGTCGGCCGAGGTCGCGTTCCAAGCTCCAGCCGGCTTTGGCGAAGTCGGCGCGTACCTTCACTCCTTCTTTGGAGCTGAGGGTTCTGCAGAATCCTGCGATTTTCCCAATTCGACGCCTTGGGTCTTCATCAGGGTGGCCCCGTAGTCCTGAAGCAGGTTGAACGCGATCTGTGTCGGACCAGCCTCGAGCTTCTTCGCCTGTTCCTCGCCGGCGAACTGGGTGAGGATGCGCTTGATCTGTTCGATGCTTTCGGAATCATCGGCGGCGGACGAGAGGGCCTCGAAATCATGGATGCTGAGGAACATCGGCAGCTTGTAGATGACTCCGCCGGGTGCGAGCGCCCAGTATTCGTCGTTCTTGATGATGTGGCTGATCTTCATCCGCGAGGCGATGGCGTCGAGCGCGGATTGTTCGTCGTCGTCGGTCCAGTTTTCGAAGTCTTCCGGGGTTGGTGTCCATTCGGTTGCGGCCATGGTGTTCTCCTATCGGTTTCTCCCATCGGCGGGAGGTCCCTCGCATGCCGATGGGAGAAGAAGCTCATGCGAGGGACGTTTGGTTTACTTGCCGGTCTCGGTGTCGGTGGTGGTCGGCGTGTAGTAGGACTGCAGGTAGCGGCTGTTGCCGTTGTCGACGATGCTGTCCTTCTGCCAGGTGGTGGTCAGTGCGATGCCGGAGACTTCGCCTCGCGTGTCCTGCGCGGGTTCGCTGCCGGTGGTCTGCAGTACGCCGAGGCGGCGGCGGATTGTGCCGGTCTTGTAGTGCGTCTCTTGGTAGGCGATCCACTTGGAATCCTGGATGGTGTCGCTCACGTGGTAGACGCCGTCGGCATCGGGGGTGCCGATGGTCATGCCGCGCACGGTTTCGTTGTCTTCGGCGACCGTGAACGCGAGGGTGAGGTTCGGGTCGGCGTTGAGCATGTAGCCGGGCTGAT
Organism: Bifidobacterium imperatoris; assembly: GCF_002860405.1. Taxonomy (GTDB): domain Bacteria; phylum Actinomycetota; class Actinomycetes; order Actinomycetales; family Bifidobacteriaceae; genus Bifidobacterium; species Bifidobacterium imperatoris. Next base: position 99,874 of record NZ_NMWV01000025.1, read on the forward strand.
GGAATTCGGTGGCGTCATCGGAGTCTCGCGCGTCCTGTGGCGCGCCGTCGCTGGTGATGAGGCCGACCGCGTGTCCCTTGCTGAAGATGTCCTTGAGCGTGGTGATCGGGTCTGCCACGGTTTTCGCGATCATGGATGCGGTGAGCTTCGCGGTTGGATTGTATGGGGCGATGATGATTTTGGATGAGGTTACGTACTTGACCGCTGTCAGGTCGTTGCCCTGGGCGTCTGCTGTCATGGTGGTTCCTTTCGGTGTTGTTGGTTGGGTTATTGGATTTCTCCGATCACCGAATAGGCGATGATCAGGTAGTAGTGGGCGGTGGGCTCGTTCTCAGGCACCACGTAGGGGCCGTTGCATTGGGAGTGGTCGACCGCTATGACGGGCGAATTATCGGCGGATGCGATGGCGTCGTCCATGAGCATGGATTGGATGCGGCGTGCGAGGTCCTTGCACGGCTTGTCATGGGCGCGGGTCCACCCGTAGATGTTGACGCCGACGCTGCGGTCGAATTGCGCGAGCCCGTCGCCGGAGCCGCTGTCGTCTCGGATGGTGACGAGCGGATAATCGCCGCGGTAGGCTTCCGGTTTCCGGTTGTCGAATTGCAGGCCTTCCACGTCGTAGACCCGGTCCCGCAGATAATCGCACAGCCATTGCTCGATGTCCGGTGAAAGCACGCTCATGATTTCGCCTTCTTCAATGCCTTGACGAGGTTGCCGGTCTGCGATTCGATGAGCATGGTCTTCGCGTCGGTGCCGACCACCATGTAGGTGGTGCGGTGCGCATGCTGCACGGCCTCCACTTGCAGACCGTCTCGATAGGCTCCGGTATCCACCGGGGCGTTCGCCTTGGCGATGTTGAGGGCTTTCTCGGCCGCTCCTCTGGTCAGGGCCCTCACCCCGGCCGAATTGAGCATCTCGTCGAAGAAAGCCTCATTGAAGTCGACCGTGGTCTGTCCTGCCGCTGGCATGTGTCATCCCCTCCATTCGGTGAGTTGGATTTCGAGTGTGGGCTGCCAGCCGCTGAACGCGTTCACGTCGTTCGAGGGGAAGCCGCTGACCTCCCATAGGCGGCCGTCATCCGGCATGGCTCTGATGCGGTCGCCTATGCGCACATCGGCTTTGGGATTGTCGATGGTGAGCACGGCGGTGCTGGTGGTCTGCATATCCAGCGCGTCGGGAAGCCGCGTGCTGGTGGAGGATGCGAGCGCGCCTCGAATTTCGATGATGTCGGGGTGCTGCCAATCCTCATCGGTTTGCTTCGGATTCATGGCGCGGGGTGTGCGTCTGGCTCGCAGCCTTTGGAAGTCGGTGGCTCCGGAGAGTGAGAATCCGTTTGAGCCGGTGGTGATGTAGTCGAGCGCGTTCATGCCGTTCGTGCTCCCCATGTGAGTCGGTATGGGTCGAGCTGGCGTTTTTCCGCTTCGAATAGTTGGAGTCCTATCGGGGCGCCGCCGTTGGTGATGTAGCTGATGCTGCTGCCGTTGGTGCTTTGCGAGGCTATCATCGGCGCCGGTGCCGTGGCGGCTCGTTTGGCCAGGGAGAGCATGAGCGTGTGCAGTTCCGGCACGTCTTCGGGTTCCCAGCCGTCGGTGAGTGTGACCCTTATGGCTCCGGGTCTGTCCGGCAGCGTGCCGTGGCGGAGAACCACGGTGCCTTTCTCCGACCAGTCGATGTCATCGACGTGGTCGATGCCGTCGAATTCGAGGCCGCTGATGTCGGTGACGTGGCTGCTGGGGAGTATGAGGGTGCCGCCGCCGTAGCCGTCGACGCGGATGGTGTGCGTCCAGCTGGGGGTGACGTGCCATCCGCATTCGCGGCGGATCGCGGCTTGTGCGGCACGGAGGAAGAAGAGCCCGTCGGTGGTGAACTCGCCGGGGTTCTCGATGATGTCCGGGGTGCCTTTGGAGTTTTCTGCCATCGGGGCTCTCCTTCCTATGGTCGGGGCTACTTCGTGGTCGTGGTCGGCTTGCCGAGCGTGACCTTGACGAAGGCCTTCGGGTACTTCACCTGGAGGGTGAGGCGTTCCTTGAGGCGGATGGCGACCTTGTCGTTGATGAAGTAGTCGGCGTGCGCGTTGGTGGATTCGATGCGCAGGCCGCCCTTGCGCAGCACCTTGCCGCCTGCCTTGAAAGCGCCGACGAGCGCGGTGCCGGGTGCGATGGCTTCGGTGACCACGGTCTTGACGCCCCACAGCGGCGGATCCTGCATGATGCCGCCCTGGCCGTACTGGCCGGTGAAGAACCCGCCGCCGAAGTACTGGCCGTTCGCGTCCTTGGACAGGCGGATGGCCTCGTAGTCGGTCGGGTTGATGACGATGCCGTCCGGCTGGAACCCGGTGGCGGTGGCGATGAGCTTGCGGCACTTGAAGATGCGGTCCGCGTCGGAGTCGTCGCCCTGGCCGAGGGTCTGGATCTCGCGGTTGAACAGGCCGTCGATGTTGTTGTCCGCGCCATCTCCGGAGAGCAGCTGGGTCTCTTCGAGCAGCTGGATGTTGTATGCGGCGAAGTCGGTGATCTCGCCACGCAGCCAGTCGAGGTCGTCGAGCATGTTGTCGGAGACGGCGAACCAGCCGGCGACCTCCTTGAGGTCATCGGCCTTCCACTTCGGATCCGGGAAGTGCAGCTGGGGCTTGAGGCCGCCTTCAGCCACGGTGCCCGCGGAGCCTTCCAGTTCGCCGAACACCGGGTATTTGACGGCGTTCGTGGAGGCTCCCATGGTGCCCTGGCTGAACAGGTCGGCCACCGCGAGCGGACGCTGGTACGGGAACACGGCCTGGGTGTCGGTCTGCACCGTATATGGCTCGAAAGCTCCCGTGGAGTCCCCTACGGTCTGGGTGTCGGTGTTGGCCTTGAATTCGACCGCGTAGCCGGCCTTGAGGCGGGTGCCCACGTTCTTCGCATACGACTTGACGAACAGGTCGCCGGCGTTTTTGGCCGGAGTCTCATCGTTCTGGCCACTGGAATTATTGCCGGTGGGGGTCGACGCGGCGGCGAGCGCACCGATCTTGGCGATCATCTGCGCCTGGTCTTCGGCCTTGCCGATCTGCTGGTCGAGCTGGTCGACCTGGTCGAGCAGCTGCTTGATGGCGGTGGCGTCATCGTCGCTGATTTCCCCGGCCTTGAGTCCGGCCTGCTTCTCCTTGAGCTGCGCCATCAGCGCGGCTCGCTTTTCGATGAGAGTGGACATGCCTACTCTCCTTTCTGCCCTTTGAGGGCGATTCGAATGGCGAGGTCGAGCGCTTCCGCTTCGGCTTTCCGGTTGGGCTCCTCGGACTTGGCCCCTTGGGGCTCCTCGTTCTTGGCCTTGTCCGGCTCCGATGCCTTCGCACCGTCGCTCTGGTTGTTTTCTTGCTCCTGGCTGGCCGTCGCCGATGCCAGAAAATCCTTCATCTGTTTGGAGGCCTGCGCCAGTTGTTCGCTGATGCCGGTGAGCATGTCCACGTTCGCGGCGCTGAGCATGCGGCCGGATTTGGTGAATTGTTCGCCGATGCTTTTGATGGCGACGACGCTGGTGTCCTGGTTCGCTCCGATGGGCACGAAGCTGGCCTCGTAGACGGTGAGCTTCCTGAGTTCGTTGGCTTTAGTGCCGTCATCGAGGGTGACGGTGCCTTCGTCGTCCACGTTGAACGCGAAGGACAGCTGCGAGATTCGTTTGGCTTTCACGAGTCGGTAGGTCTGCGCGGCCTTGGGTGAGTCCATGTCGAATCTGCCGCGGATCCACCAGCCGTGGTCGTCTTCGCCCATGTCGGTGACGCCTCCGATGTTGTAGTCGGGGTCGTCCATGCGGTGCCCGTAGAGCACGGGCATGGTGTTGCCGCTTTCCTTCCAGTGGGTGATGCTGTCGAGGAATGCTCCGGGGGCCACCACGTCGCCGTAGCAGTCGGGTTGGCGGGTGAACGTGCTGGGATAGGCGATGAATTCGCCTTCCTGCAGGTCGTCGGTCTCTTCGTTGGTCTTGAACCGGCAATCAAGTTGTTTGGTCCGCATGCTGTTGCTCCTTCGCGTATTCGTCATGTGCTTTGCGGGTTTCGTCCAGGGCGATGAGCCCGCTGTTGAATTGGTCGATATGCGCGGTGATGGTCATGTCGGATTGGAGCTCGTTCTGCCATTTGAGCCAGCCGATGCTTTCCACGTCGATGCCGGCGCCGAGTTTGCTGCGCACGCTTTTGTCGAGCCTTGCCTTCCACATGGCGATGACATGGTTCTTCGTGGTTTCATCCGTATCGGATGCTGGACGTATCGGGTCGCCGCCGTCCTGAGGGCTCGCCTGGCCTCCCTGGGTGACGTTGAGTGGCACCGTGAGGCTGTCGCCGCCTTCGATGCGGGGCAGGTTCTGTGTGGCTCGGGCTTCGTTGGGTGTGATCCAGGGGGCTCCCACCGATGTGGAGAGCACGCTGGCCTGTTCCTCGAAGTCGCCGCTCAGTTTCGCGCGGATGTCGAATTCCACGTAGTCGAGCGGGTCGGCGCCGATCATCGGGGCGAGGAACGTGTTGAGCCGGTCCTCGATCATGCGCATGGTCGGGCCCAAGGTCTCCGAATACAGCATTTTTCGGAACTCTTTGGTGTTGGAGAAGTTCGCGTTGTCGAGGATGCCGACCATGACCGGGCTGACGTGGTAGATGCTGGCCACGGTCTGCAGGCTGAGCTTCGTGACTTCGCTGAATTCCTCCTCGCGCGCGTTGAAGCCGAGGCGTTTGAGTTCCATGCCATCCTCGAGCAGCGGGGTGCTGCCGGCGCGGGCTCCCTTGTCGGTGAATTCCTTCCAGCCGCGGGCGAAGCGTTCGCGCGCGGTGTCATCCCATGGCGGCGCGTCCTTCGGTCTGACGAGCACGGTGCCGACGCGGCCGCCGCGCTGCCATGTCTGCGTGCGGTAGCTCCAGGCTTGGATCTGCTCGTTGATGATGTCCTTCAGCGCCATGACCGGCGTGACCCCGTTGGTCGGGTCTGTGGGATTCCAGCCGTGGAACACCAGCATGTTCTCGGCGGGCACGTCGAACCAGCCTCGGCCGAGTCCCGTATCCACGCGGTAGGAGGCGGGAGCGAACACGCTGCCTTCCTGCTTGGCCGTCACCCATGATGGGGGGATCGGCCTGATCTGCCAGCCGCCGAATCTCTCCATACCCCGTTCCGGGGATTGGGTGACGATCCAGTAGGCCACGTCATGGAGTGCCAGATCCGCGGTCAATTGGCGGAGCAGCTCGAAACCGGTCATGTCCGGATTCGGCTGCTTGAGCAGGTTGATGAGCGGCGAGTCCGTGATGCGCTGACGGTCGGTGTCGGAGATTCGGCGGAATTCCTTCAATCCGACCTGAGCGACGTTGTCGGCGAGGAAGCTGATGACCGTGCGCAGATGAGGCTGGGTCTTGTACAGTTCGGTCTCCGATTGGCCTTGGATGATGGTCATCGCATCGGTCATGTCAAAGCTGATGTGGTAGGTGGGGCGGAATATGCCGGTGAGTTTCTGCCAGATGCCCAAGGTTCAGCCTCCTTCCTAGAGAACGAGCAGTCCGTGCCCGGTTTCGCTGTCATATGCGCTGCGCTGTTGTTTCACAGGTTCGGCGTTCATGGTCTCCAACGCGTAGAGCGCCTGGCTTTCGGCGATGAGGCCGCTGATGTGCATGGCCGATTTCTGCCGGTCCCATACCTCGACTTCGCCGAGTCGTCTGGTGATGGCCACGCTCACCTGCTGTTCGATGGCCGGCTGTGGCAGATGCCGGAGCTTGCCTTCCTTCACGCGGTCCTTGAACCGGCCGGTGCACGCGCCGACCCGGAAGCCTTCGATCATGTGCACCGTCCAGCCCGCTTCGGCGAGAGGATCGCAGAAATCGACGGCCGGACAGCCTTTCGATTGGATGGCTATCTCGGTGATGTTCGGCCATGATTCACGCAGCATGCCCAGATACTTGGGCACCCAAAGCATGCCGTCACGCCGCATGATCAATTCGACGTGCGGCAGCCCGTCAGCCCGGTATCCGGCGGCCGCGACGTATGTGGTCTCACGATCCGCCGAAGTGTCCACGCTGAGCACCACACGGTTCTCGAACGGGATGCTGGATTTTTTGTCGATGCCGCGTTTCCATTGCTTCGGATCAATGAACGGGATAATGTCGGCGGTCACCCACTGGCAGAGCACCTCGGTGCGGTATGCCGCCTCGGTCATGCCGTTGATGTCGGCGATCACGCTCCGGTAGGTCATCGGCCCATAGCCAAGGGAGGGATTCGCCTGACGTATGCCGTCCAGGTCATCAAGCTCGCACCCATCCGGCGCGCTCCATTCGAAGTACCCGTAGGATGTGTCATGCGCTTCCGTCCATTCGTCGATGGTCTGCTGGCCGGTTTCGACGCTCGCGTTCCACGAGTCGGAAAGCCTGCGCCCTTCGTCCACGACCCTACGTAGCACGATGCTGCGGTAATCGCCGGCGTTGCTGATGCCCCACAGTTGGCTGGACCAGATGGCTTTCGTGGTCTGGCTGACCGCGTTCCAGCCGTCGTCCGTGTGCTGTTCGCGCAGCTCGTCGAACACGACGCGGCTGGCGGATTTCGAACGGATGTTCTTGTCGGCTCGGACGATGTATTGCGCCTTGTTGCGGCAGATAATCGCTTCCTCGCCGTGGCTGTTGTTGACCCGTTGCACGCGCTTCTGCAATGCGGGCACCGCGAGCGCTGCTTCCTCGTCGGTTTGTGGCGTGGGGTTGCACCAGTTGAGTACGGCGGAGTATGGGGCTCTGGCGTTGTCGAGGGTCTGGGCGGCTCCGACGATGAGGAACTTCCATGATGGGGAGAGTTCGGGTCGGCGGCCGGAGTCGACGAACAGCCACCATGCGCATAGGACGCTCATGACGGTGGTTTTGCCGTTCTGGCGTGCGACTTCGGCGACGACGCGGCGGAATCGGTAGGATCCGTCTGGGTTGGTTTCGAGTCCGTGGATGAGCAGCCATTTCTGCCACGGGTAGAGGTTCACGTGGAGGAAACGTTCGGCGAATTCGATGACTCCGTAGCCGTCGGAGGTTGCCGGGGTGAGGGGCCGCAGTGGTGGCGTGTAGATTCTTGGGGTGGTGATGCCGTGGGCGTCGTCGTTGATTTCGCCGATGTCCATGTGCATCCTCCTAGGTCATTTTTGCCAGGTATTCCTCGAATTCGTCGGCCACCTGTTTTGGTTTCGTTTCCTGGAGCGCGTTGGCGATGGAGCCGCGCGCGTCTGGCGTGGCTCCGAGCTCCCGGAGCACGTTCATCAGGTGTGGCATGAGGTAGAGGGCTTTGGTGACTTCGATGCCGGTGCCGTGGGTGACGGCGTAGTCGATTTGGCTGGCGATCATTCGGCCGGATTGGATGAGGGCGCTGTCTTCGGGCTTCAGTCGGTCATCGAGTGCTTTGACGGTGTCCTCGTATGCTTTGAGCAGTCCCTTCTGCGCCTTGGTCGGTGCGTCCATGAGCCGTAGGCGTTGTTCGCCGATCTTGAGGCATTGGTCTATGGCTTTGGCGTCCTGTTGGAGGGCGAGCGGGTAGATCTGCCGGTAGATGCTGTCGAGGCGTTCGATTTCGATGCTTCGCGCGGTGTCCGGGTTTTTGCCTGAGCGTGCGCTTTTGAGGGCGCGTGTTATGGCGGCCATCGCGCTGGTGGTCGACCGGTAGCCCATCTTGGTTTTGATCTGGCCGATCGGGGTGGCGGCGAGGAACAGGTTGAGGGCCTTGGCGTCGGTTTCGGCGGTCAATGTTCCTCACCTTCTTTCAGTCGCTTGCGGTGAAGTCGTGTGGCTTGCCGTCGAGTTCCGGCATGATGCCGGTGTATTCCTGGAATCGCCGGCAGATCACGTCGGCGTATTTCGGGTCGAGTTCGACGGCGAGCGCTTTCATGCGCAGCCCGTGGGCGGCGATGAGCGTGGAGCCGCTGCCGGCGAACGGGTCGTAGACGATGCCGCCAGGCCTGCAGCTGTTTTTGAGCATGCTTTGGATGAGTTCAACGGGTTTCATCGTCGGATGCTCCCTGTTGGCTTTGGGCTTGGGGAATTGCAGGACGGTCGATTGTTTGTTGTCGCCGCGCCAGTTCGCGCTTCCTCGGCCGAGACGGCCGCCCCCCCCCCGCGTGAATCCGTAGCCGATGGGCTCGTATTCGGTGAGCGGCTTGTCGGGCAGGTTGCCGGCGGCTATCGGTTCGGTCTGCTGCTGGTAGTCGGAGTGGCCTAGCGTGAATTGGTCTTTGACCCAGATGAGGGTCTGCCGCCATCTGAGGCCGATGGATTCGACCGCCTGCTGGAATTGGACGCGCAGGCTGTCAGAGTGGGCCATGTAGAACGGGCATCCTGGCTTGCAGATCTTGGTGGCGACCTGCATGGCCTGTTTGGTGATTTCGACGGCCTTGTTGGGGTCGTTGTCATTCTCGATGGTGAGATGCTCCTTGGTGCCGCCCTGGTAGGCGACGCCGTAGGGCGGGTCCGTCCAGATGCATGATGGCTGGCCGATCATGCCGGCCGCCTTGGTGATGAGCTGTTCGTCGGTGCTGGAGCCGACGACGAGCAGGCTGTCGCCGAGCCTCCATATCTGGCCGGGCTTCGTATAGGGCTTCTTCGGCACCGATGGCACGTCGTCTGGGTCTTTGAGCTCATTGGGCGCGGGTCTCGCGGCGGCGATGATCTCGGCGATGTCGTCGGCGCTGTATCCGGTGCCCACAGTCGGCTGTTCGATGCCCTCCAACAGTTCGGCGAGCGCGTCGGTGTCGTAGCCGCCGAGGTCGGCGATGCGATTGTCGGCGAGCACGATCTGCGCGGCCTGATCCGCGTCGAGGTCGACGGTCACGGTTTCGATGGTCGTCCAGCCGAGGCTCTTGGCGGCCTGCCATGTGTGGTTACCGGCGAGTATCTCATTGGCGATGCCGGTCTTGGTGCCCTTGTTGACGACGATGGGCTTGTATTGTCCGCGCGCCTTGAGGCTTTCAGCGATGGCATTGACGTTGCCGCGACGCGGGTTGCGATGGTAGGCGGTGAGGTCGCCGACTGGCATGGTCTCGATTTTCAGATTCGCCACTTCGGCTCCTTTCCCGCGCGCACGCGCGATGGGGTGGTCATTTTCGGAGGGAGAGGAACTGCGGGCACGCGGGTAGTCTTCCACCGGAGGCCGTTTTCGCGATTCGAACGCCCCTACCGGTCCGCGAATGCTTCGACGAACGCGTTGATGCCTTTCGTGAGGCGTTTGGTGAGCGCTTTCGCATCCGTTTTCGGCACGAACAGGGTGTTGCCGCTCATCCACGGTTCCATGTCGATGGGCATGTCCACTTCCAGGTCGACCAGATTGGCCTCGTAGTCTCCGACGCTTGCCGAGATGTGCAGGCTGATGGGCTGATGCGCCTTCCCGATGGTTTCTCCTTGCTGCGTCTTGACTGGTTCCTCGATATCGGTCATGGTGGCGGCTCCTATGCTGTGCGTATCCATTGCCTTGACAGCGCGCCGATTGGCGTCGCCGGATCCTTGTTGCCTCGAAGGTTGTTGCATTGCGTATGGCTCGGCCTGAAGCCGGCCGGGTCGTGCTGCAGATCGGGACGTTTGGTCACCGGGTAGAAGTGGTCGAGGTTGTACGAGTCATCGCTGGTGTTCTGCGGCGCCTCATAGTCGATGGGCATTCCGCACAGCCAGCAGACCGCGCGCTCGGCCTTGCACTTCAGGAAGAACGCCTTGCGGTCCTTCTCGAACTGACGTCCGCCCTTTCTGACCTTTCTGCTGGGAGCCGTCATTCGTGGGCCTCCCTTCGCGGGATCGGGCATAAGAAAACCCCGAAGCGCAAGCGCCCGGGGTTTCAAAGTATCCAAGTGGTTACAGAAATAACCAACGATAGTAGTTCTAGCGGTGACAGTTTGCGTCTGTCAAGACCTTCGGCGTGTCACTTGCCCCTGTCTCGTCGGGTGAAGGCCTGCCAAACGTCCCACACGTTGTAGACCGGATTGCCGTTCTCATCCACGTTCACCGGTTCCAGAATCCCTCGTTTGGCCCACTTGGTTATCGTGTTCGGCTTGACCGCCACCCCGTAGGGATCCATCCACCGGGCAATGGCCGCCGCAGTGCCTTGCGCTCCGCCGAGGGCCAGCCGCAGGACGCTGGCCTGCTGCACATCCTTAATCCGCCACTCGCCCCGGCAACGGTCACAGGCCTTGTACCCCGAGAACATCTCCAGCTCCGTGCACCACAGCTCATAGCCGCACTTCGGGCAAGGCCCGATCATCTTGCACGCCGGAGGCGGGTTCAGCATCCGATCCATGCGCACGGCGGCGAGCGCGATTTGCTCGGTGATGGCGTCGGCGTCGTCGTGTGCGAGGAGGTTGGTTTCGTGGAGCATGATGCCTTTGAGGAGTGCCGGGACGTCCATGCCGCGGTGTGGGTGGAGGCCTGCGGCTCGGGTGAGTTTGCGTGTGAGGAGGTCGATGTCTTGTTTGAGTTGCCATGCGTCGATGTTGACGGGGATGGGTGCGATGCTGTGGGTGCCGTTGCTGGTGCTGCGTGCCATGATGTTGGCTTTTTTGGCGGCGATGAGGCTGAGTATGGGCCAGCCGTCTTTGAGTGTTCGCAGGTTGTTGTGGAGTTGTTGGGCTGGTGTGGGCATGGTTCCTCCGGGTCCGTCAGTGTGGTTTTGCTGCTGTTCGGTTGGCTTCATGCCCGTTGTCCATTGTCTCACGGGTTGGTGTTGGTTGTGGGTGGCGATGGCGGGTATTCGATGTAGTAGTTGGTGCCGTAGTTGTCGTAGATGAAGCTGGCTTCGCGGGTGAGCGCTTCTTCGGTGGTGAGGAACCGGTTGCGTTTGTGCCAGTCGGCGAGCGCGGTTTTGATTTGTTGGTAGGTGAGGATTTTGCCGTGGCGTTCGGTCATTTGGCTACGCCTCCGGTCATGGGGTCGATGAGTTCGCAGTCGATTGCGTCGATGTGGTCGCCGGTTTTGATTTCGATGCAGAAGCGTTTGATGTCGCCGGTGGTTTCGATTTTTTGGATGGTGGTTTGTTTGGGTTGGTCGTTGCCGGTGGCGATGGTGTAGCCGATGAGTCCGATGGTGGCGATGAGGCCTGTGGCGGCGGCGAGCGCTATGAGGGCGAAGAGGAGGCCGGTGAATTCTTCGAGGGTCCAGTCTTTGAAGATGTGGTTGAGGAGCTTGTTCATTGGTTGTCCTTGGTGTTGGTGTGGTCGAGGTGGTCGAGGATGGTTGTGGCGATGAGGCCGATGGTGCAGAAGGCGAGGGTGAGTGCCACGTATGCGGCTGGTCCCCAGATGGGTAGGAGTACGATCCACCAGCTCCAGTCGGTGATGTTGGCGAGGCGTAGTGCGGTGAAGATGACGGCGAGGAGGTTGATGGAGAGGATGGTTTTGCCGAGTGTGGTGAGGGTGGCGCGTGCGTTGCGGGTGTTGGTGCGTTTCATGCGGTGTGGTCCTTGATCTGTTGGCGGATGTTTCGGTATTCGGTGATGTCTCTGGTGAGGCAGTCGTGGACGCGGTGGGTGCCGTGTTGGTGGTGTTGGTAGGGGTTGTGGCCGAGTGATTGCCATAGGAGGCGCAGGCTGGTCAGGTCGAGGGCTCGGTAGTGGAGTTGGTTGGCGAGGAAGCCGTGGTAGTCGTGTTGTTCGAGCAGGTGGTCGATGGCGGGCAGGTCGAAGTGTTGGACGTTGGTGCCTGCGGGATGGAGCGTGAGGTTACGGTTGGTGGTGAGCCGGTCGATGAAGTCGGCGAGGTCGTCGGCGGCTTCCTGTTCGCTGCTGCCTGCTTGTTCGCAGTCGGCGAGGAGGCCGTTGGCGGTGTGCATCCTCAGGGCGGGCAGCGCGATCTCGAGGAGTTGGCTGGAGTCGATGTGGATGACGGTCTCGTAGCGGCCGAACTCCCTGGTCGCGTCGAGGCTGGTGCATATGACTCCGATTTCGAGTATCGAACAGGTGTTCGTATCGAGTCCGGTGGTTTCCACGTCGAGCCAGAGGAGCGCGTCGGTGGGTTCCGGCGTGATGGGCTGGCCGCCGACGGTGATGGCGTGCGCGTCGCTTGTGTTCATGGGTTTCCTAGCCTTTCAGGACGGTGAGGGTTGTGATGTGGGGTTGGAGGATCGCGGTGTCGTGTTTGGGGTTGACGCTGAGGATCCGCATGCCTTTGAGGTTTTGCTCGGTGTCGTCGAGGGTGAACCGGGTGGCCTGGTAGCCGTCGTGCGGGTAGCTTGCTTTGAGTCGGCCGTCGATGATGGTGCCGGCCTGGGTCATGAGGATGCAACGTGCCCCGTCGAGCTCCGTGGGTTTGGCGGTATGCCAGTCGATGGTTTCCTGGACTTTGCCGTTCATGCGATGGCCTCGAGTCCGTCGACGTGGATGCCGAGTTCGGTGAGTTCGTCCGGCTGGTCGAGGCAGATCCGATCCACGATGTCGGTGGGCGCTTTGCCCTGGCCGAGGAGCCGTGCCACGGCCGGGATCCACTCGTGGCGGATAGCCGGGTCCGGTTGGCGTTGCTTGAGGCGTGTGGAGCTGTCGACGAGCTTGCGCGCCCTGCGTTCCAGCTCCATATCGGCCGGATCCGGGGCATCGGGCATGCCGGTGCCGAGCTTGGCGCCGCTCAGCCCGATCTCCTTGCCGCGGCGCAGCCAGTTGCGGAACGCCGGCGCCGGATTGGACGGGTACTTGCCGTTGGCGTCGAGCGCATCGCGGAATTTGGCGAGCTCGTAGTCGAGGTCGAGGCCGAACGCGTCGGCGAGCGCGATGTGCGTCTGGTCGGGTTGGAAGTCGGCGAGCGCTTGGCGTGGATCCGTGGGCTGGCTGGTGGTGGTTTCGGTTTGCGTTTTTGCGCGCGCGTACTCTCTCTTAATGTTCTTAATATTCTTAATAGATTTAATACTCTTGTCTGCAGCTATACGTGCACCCCTGCTGCAGGTCAGCTGCACCCCTGCTGCACCCCTGCTGCACCCCTGTGATGCGTCGGGGTCGGCTTCGTCGGTGGTCCATTCGTCGGCAGCGATGACCGGTTCCGATTCTGTTTCGGTTTCTGGCTCCGACGCGGGTTCGTTGATCGGGTATGCGTCATCGTCGTTCAGGGGTGCATATTCTGCACCCCTGTCGTTCATGACGATGTCGTAGACCTTGGGCCTGCGGTTGCCGGGGAGGTAGGAGACGAGGCGTTGGTCGCCTTCGCGCAGCACGCCGATTTCGACCATGTGGGCGAGTTTGGCGCGCACGGTGCGTTCGCCGATGGGCGCCCGGTAGAGTTCCATGAGGGTTTTGACGCTTTTGCCGAAGCCTCGGCCTTCGTTATCGACGTTGTCGGCGATGATGGTGAGGAGTCGGAATTCGATGGCGTCGAGTTCGATGGGCGCTTCGTAGAGGGTCCATGCGGTTGCCTGCTGGCTCATGATTCGCCTCCGATGATGATCTGGTGGATGCCGCCGTGATAGGCCGGCGGTTCGTTGTCGTCGTGCTCGGGCTCCGTCGTGTGGCCGGTTAGTTGTTTCCAGCCGAAGCGTGGCTCGGTGTCGAGGATCCACAGGTGGCGCATGTTGGCGACGTTCTGCACGTATCGTTCTGGCGGGTAGCATTCGACGGCCCAGGCGTCTTCGCCGATGGTTTCGTTCTTGATCTGCTGCAGGGCGTCCCAGCTGATGCCTTCGCGGTATTCGCCGGTGTATCTGTCGATCTGGACTCGGGTGATGGTGAGGCGCTTCATGCCGCTGTCACGGTCGATGTAGAGCATGGCCTGGTAGTCGCGGCTTCTCCATACGCGCACCGGCTCCGATTCCGGGCCGGGATAGTCGGGGTCGTCGCGGAATTCCTTGAGCCAGTCCATGTCCTGTTCGACCATGTGGCGGCTGTGCACGTGGCGTTGCATGTTCTCGACGTATCTGCTCATGGTGTTATCTCCTTTTCAGCAGGTCGCGCGCTGTCTTGTGGCCTTCGTCGGTGAGCGCCCAGTTGTCGTAGAAGTCGGGTTGGATGAGCCCGCGTTCCTCCAGCGCGGCGAAGGTGCGGCTGTTGTTGGAGTTGGCGGGCAGCATGGTGTGGTTGAGCAGCGCGATCAGCAGCTCCCTCATGGTGGGTGTGAGCCGTTCGAGCCGGCTTCGGGTTTCCCTGCGGCTCATGGCTGTTCCTCCGAATGCCTGTAGAGGCTGCGTGATGCGGCGGCGAGCGCCCTTCGGGTCTGGTTGAGGCCGGCGAGCGCCTGGGTGAGGTGTTCGAGGGCGTCTTCGGGGGCTCCTTGGTCGCGGATCGCGTTGACGATGCTGATGAGCGTGTCGGTGAGGGTGCTGGTGGTGTCGATGCGGCCCACGGCGAGCGCTTGTTGGCGTTTCATGCGTTGGGTTTCGTGTTGCGGGCTCATTGTTGGTCCTTCCGGGTGGTGAGGCTGCCGTTGATTGCGTTTTGTTCGCTGCTGTTTGGCTGGTAGCCGAGCCATGCGAGCGCCTGGTAGTAGATGGCGGTGGTTTTGAGGGTGCTGCCGTAGCCGGTGCCGTCCCATGTTTCGGGGGTGATGCGTGCTTCCTGGCGGGCGAGCATGACGAGGGTCAATTGGCGGAGTTCCTGGCCGGGTTTGTCGGCTCGGCGGCGCAGTTCGTTGAGGTTGGCTGTGGTGTCGAGGTGGTAGGTGCCTTCCTTGGGGTTCTTTTTCTCGTCGGGTAGGGGTTTGCCGCTGATCTGGTTGTAGGCGGTGATCATCTGGTCGCGTTGGTTGGCGTCGAGTCCGTTGGGCAGGTAGGTGCCGGTGCCGATGGTTTCGAGCCTGGCGAGGGTTTGGATGGCGTCTCGCATCTGCTGGCCGGTCCAGTCGGCGCTGGTTTTGCGGATCCATTCGGCGCGGAGTTTGTAGCTGGTGGCCGCGTATTCGCGTAGTTTGGCCTTGCGTTCGCGTTCCTTGGCGGTGATGGCCTTGAGCCGTTCGACCTCCGCGGTGTTCGCGGGATCCTTGGGGGTCGCGGGTTCGGCCCATCCGTAGCCGGAGTTTTCGGTGGTGAGGATGACGCTGGCGGGGTTGCCGCCGTTGTTCAGGTATTCCTCCCATGATTCGGCGAACGGTTTCGACGTGGTGGGTGCGTGGGTGGCGCCGTAGCCGTCCATGTCGGTCCACAGGTTCTTGACCTTGATGGCGTGCAGGTGGTTCGCCGTGATGTATTCGTCGGCGGCCTGGCGCCACTGGTTCATGCGTTTGTGGTCGCGCGCGTTCTCGAGCTCCCACCGCCAGTCGTTGCTTTCGGCCTTTTCGGCGAGGCGGGCTTGCGTTTTCGGATCGTCGGCGAATTCGGCGAGCGCATCGAGCTGGCTGAGGGTGAGTTGGCTGAAGTCCTTGGCCTTCTCACGGGTGGCTTGCGGGATGCCGGCGATTTTGATGCGGCGGCGGACGAAGCTGGTGCTGCGGCCGGTTTTGTCGGCGAGTTCGTCGATCGATGCGCCGAGGTCGAGGAGTCCTTGGTATCCGTCGGCTTCCTCGATGGGAGTCAGGTCGGCGCGCTGTGTGTTCTCGACGAGCATGATCTCGCGTTCCTCGCGGTCGGTGAGATGGCGCACCGTGCAGGGGATCATGGTCATGCCGGCTTTGATGCAGGCCTGGTAGCGGCGGTGGCCGATGACGATCCGGTAGAGGGGTTTGCCGTCCGTGTCCTGGCCGGCCGGGGTGACGAGCAGCTGCTGCTGGAGGCCCTGGGCTTTGATGCTCGCGGCGAGTTCGGATACGTCGCCCACGGTCTTGCGCGGGTTGGCCGCGTTGGGGATGAGCTGCGTGGCGGGGATGTCCATGATCAGCGGGCTTGTGGTGTTGGTTTCCATTGGTTGCGGGTCACTGTTCCTTGAGGTCGTTGGACATGGTGGTGGGTATCGGGGTGCGGGGCAGGCGTTTGCGGCGCCTGCGCTGGCGTTGGTGTTCGAGCTGCTGGCGTCCGTGCTTACGCTTGGCCATGCTTGTCGTCTCCTTCGATGGTTTCGGTGATGTGGAATTCGAGCCGGTGGATTCCTTTGGGTGCGATGGTGGGGCTCATCCGGTAGAAGGGGCCTTCCACGTGCCGCCAGTTGTCGTCCGGCCAGAGTCCGGCTTTGGTGAACCCGTCGATGATGGGTTTGCCCACGTTGTCGGCGTTGCTGGGGTCGGCTTGGCTTCTCCCGTTGGGTGGATACTGCACGTACACGTCGAGCCGGCAATGCTCGAAGTTCACCCCGCCATGCGTGTTCCTCCAGTTGACGGCTTCGGCCCAGCCGAGGCGTTTGAGGGTCTGCATGAGCCGGTTGTGCGCGTACCAGTTGCCATGCGAGCCGTTGTCGTTCTTCCACAACGGTTTGGGAATCTCCACGACGATCACATGCTGTGCGCTCATCGTGGCCTCTTCGCGGTGTTCAGGCTGTCGCCCGGATATTGGGCGCAGACGATCCATTTGTCCTCGTGCCGATGGTCGGGTGCGACTTCCACGCGGTATGCGCCCTTGGGGGTGAAGGCCTTGATGATGCCGTGGAGGATCCGCTGTTTGAGGTTCAACGCGGCGCGGCGTTCCATGTTCTCGCCGATCACGGCTATCCTGCCTTCGAACCTGCGCAGCGCCTTGGCGGGTTTCGACCATTTGCTTTCCGGTGGCGCCGGTTTGACGTGGATGTCGGCGGGCCAGTCCGCGATGAACCTCACGGAGCGCAGCAATGCCAGGTCCTCGTCCTTGCCCACCGGCTGTGCTTCGGTTTCCGCCGGTTCCGGCATGGTGGTTTCCGGCGCCGGCGGGGCCAACGGTTCCGGCTGGGATTTGACGGGCTTGTCGTCTTCGGTTTCGGCCTGCACCGGCTGTGTGATCACGCTCGGCGTGATGCCGTGGCGCTGCAGGCCGTGTTTCCTGCAGTAGCGGCCCACGGCGAGCCGTTCGGATTGCTCCAGCTGGTCCCAGCCGTCGCGCAACGCGATGGCATACAGTTGTTCGAGTTCCTGCTGTGTGTACTTCGGTTTGGTCATCACCACTCCCCGGTATCGAAGTCGTCATTGTTCCGCATGGCTCCCGTATGACCCTGCGCGGGAGCCGGCGCGGCCTGGTGTTGGTTGCCGTTCCGGCCGCCGCCTGTTTTCGTGATCTGCACGGTGGCGCGCTGCAGGCTGGCGCCGATGTCGTCGATGACGTACCGGGTGGACCATCGCTCCGTGCCGTCCTGCGCGGTGAACCGGTCGGTCTTCGGCCTTGCCACCGCGATCACCTGGGAGCCTTTCGCCAGACTCGCGGCGATGTGTTCGGCCAGACCACGCCAGGCCTCGCAGTTCCAGCTCGTGGGAGTGACTTCGACCGGCTGGCCGGCCGTGTCCTTCTCCCCGCCGCTGGACAGGATGCGCAGGTTCACGACCGGCGTGGCCTGGGCGCCGACGGTCCTGAGCTCCGGGTCCGCGGCGAGCCTGCCGCGGATGATGACCATGCTCGGATCCTTCGCCATCTACTCCTCCTCCTGTTCGTCGTCTTCGGTGAGATATGGTCCGAGCTTGCGCACCGCCCACGGTGTGGCGAGCGCCGCGCCGCAGCCCGCGTAGATGATCAGGGCGATGGTGTTGCCCAGCGGGTGCATGCATCCGTCGTGGGTGAGCAGCCATGCCAGGGCGAGCAACGTGGCGGCGGCGAGCGCGATGGTCTTGATTCGTGTGTATGGCCAGTCGGTTGTGGTCTCGTTCGTGTTCATGGGTTATTCCTCCATGCCGCGGATCCAGCGGTCCATCGCGGCTTTCGTGACCCTGCGGCGGCCTGGTTTGCCGAAGCGGTTCGGCGGGCGGAATGTGTCGAGGTCGCCGTTGTTGATTGCCAGGCGTACTCCCTCGTAGTCGAGTGAGTACACCTGCGCGGCCTGGGCGGGCGACCATGCCTGCCGTTCTCCCAACGGCACACGGCTCGTGTCCTTCAATGCTTCGGTGTTCTTCTCGCTCATGTCGGTCTCCTTAGAAGCTCTTGATCTTGGCCGTGAGGCGTTGGAGGATCTGGCGCGGGGTGCCGGTGACGAACACGGTTTCACCACCCCAGCCCGCGTCGAGGCTGAACAGGTGGCCCTGGTTGTCGAGCATGAGCTGGGTGACGCCGATCTCGAACTTGCCGGGCGCGGTGCTGAACACGATGCCGTATGGCGTGGCGTCCGCGAACTCGTATTTGCCGGAGTCCTCCATGAGCCCGGCCAGTGCTTCCTTGGTTGTCTCGTTCATCACTTCGCCTCCTTGGATGGTGTAGTGAGCATGGCGGCGAGCGCCTTCGCGGCTTCGGGGCTGAGTTCCCTGCGCGGGCCAGCTCCTCCCTTGCCGATGCGGATGGTCACGTGGCCGTCCACGTGGCGGGTCGCGACCAGTCGTTCGTCATCGGGCTCGTAGAAAGCGACCAGGCTGGCGAACCTGTCGTTGCCTCGCACCTCGGTGTGAATCTCCGTGTTCATGGCCTTCCCGCACATCACGCCACCAGCTTCTGCGAGCGCGGAATCATCGGCACGCCATTGGTTAGCTGGAATCCAGCCACGATTCTTATGATTTCCACCGCCGATGGCGTCTTGCCGTTGGTCAACTCCTTGTACCGTTCCTCTGTCAATCCACAAGCGGCAACAAATGCCGAATGGCTGAGTTTGCGCTCCTCTTCCAACGAGGCGAGGAATTTTGGGGATATGACCAGCCCGTCCATGTCTCACTCCTTAATCAAGGTGTTTAATTTCTTAAACGAACTGTACCACAACTTGAACGGTTGTCAAACCGTATTTGATACGGTATGTTTAATAATTGAGACACATAGTTAGGAGGTAAACATGAGTGCATTCACAAAATGGATTGAGGAGATCTCCGGCGGCAACATGAGCAACCGAGAGCTTGCAAAAAAGGTCGGCATGACCGTCGCCACGTTTCATCGCAAATGGACAGAGGACGCCTTCGTCTCAGACGATGCGATCACAATCGCGCGAGCCTTCGGCCGCTCGCCAATCGAAGCTCTCGTAATCCTCGGTTCACTGACCGAAGAAGAGGCCAACAAAGCTGCAAGGGGCTACTCGCTGTCTGAATACACGACCTTGGAGCTCAGCCAAGAACTTCTGCGCCGAATTCAAGCAAGCGCCGAAGTTCCCGACTATCTCAATAAGCCGGTCGATGAGGCCGCAAAGAAAATTCTGTAGAATCTACGTCAATTGGGCGCAGAACCATCTCCCCGCTCGACAATCCATCTAGAATATGTGCCTCAAAAATCGTTAGAATATAAATCGCCCCGGTCGCTCGTCTGCGAGCGCCGGGGCTTGATTATGTTGTTTGGCCTATCGTATGAGTGCGGTAGCTGTTCGTGATCCGCCTTGGGTTCCGATTTCGATTTTCGACATGGCTCCGTTATCTGTAATCAGGTCGAGGCATGCCGCATTGTCCGTCAGGTCCAGTGTCCCGATTTGCTTTCGGCCGATTTTGACCTGCACGCCCAGCATGCCGTCGATAACGGTCTTCCGCAGGAGCGCCCATAGCAGCGTGCCGTCTTCGTATTGATCCAGCGTCTCGCTGGCATTGTCGTTCAGTTTGATCGGAGTGCGTTTGGGGCCGGTGATGTCTTTCTTGTGGGGCATTTTGTTTGCGGTTCCCCATGTGGACATGTTTGCTTCCGTGCCTTCTCCTGCGGCTCTTGCCTTCTGAGATGTCAGAGCCCCCTGCTGAGTCTGAGATGCCGTTTGGGATTTGTTTTGCGTCATCAGGCGAGATTCGGCGAGTGCCGTCTTGTATTCCTCCGAAGGGGCCTCGGCCTCCGGCATTTCCACGCGGACGTCGAGTTTGACGGCTGCGGTTTTCCCTGATTTGGTGTGGGCGAGCGCGACGCCGCCGATCTTGGGGACTTGGTGGTAGTGGCGTGAGGTGTTGGTGGGCGTCATCCATCCGATTTGTTCGCCGTCGAGGGTGACGAGGATGGTGGGTTCTCCCATGTGGGTGCCTTTCGGGTTTTCTCCTCGTTGGAGTTCGACCCAGAACCATGCGCCGGCTCCGTACTCGTTGAGTTTGTCCTGGTGTTCTTCTTCGCCTACGATTTCGACGCCGCCTTTGGAGGGTATGACGATTCCGTAGGGTTTTTCGTTGCGCAGTTCGATTCCGGCGTTGGCCATGTGGCGGCTGCGGAATACCGTCTGGGTTTTCTGCCGCTTCTGGCGCAAGGCGATCTGCTCGTCATCGTCACTGACTTGTTGGGGTGCCGTGATGGCTTTGAGTCTCTTGTAGCATTCCAGGGTGTCTTTGGCGTCGGCGAGCGCTCGGTGTTCCTCGGTTTTGTTGATGCCGGTGCGTCGCATGACGTCTTGGAGGGTATGGCTTGTGGCGGTCGGGTATTTCTCCCGGCTGAGATCCGCAGTGTCGAAGGTCTCGTTGCCGAGGCTGGGAAGTCCGGCGTCTTGGAATGCCTGGTTGAGGAATCCGATGTCGAATTGGATGTTGTGGCCGAGCATGGGCAGGTCGCCGATCCGACGGCGGAGCTCGTGTACGACGTCGACGATTCTCGGTTGTTCTTTGAGCATGTCATCGTCGACGCCGGTCAAAGTGGTTATTTCGGGCGGTACCGGAATGCCGGGATTGATAAGTTGTGAGTATTCGCCAATCGGCTCGTCGTTTTTGACGTACACGATTCCGATATCGATGATGCCGCATGTCTTCGGACTGAAGCCAGTGGTCTCGAGATCGAGAACGATGTAATCGGCATCAGGGTGGGCACCGCTTTCGTTGCGGATGTGGTCGTCTGAGCTTTTCTCGGCATGGAAACCTGCGGCACCGGCCACGAACGGTTCCTCAGGAAGGTCAACAGCCGAGGCAGTGGAGTCTGGAATCGTTCGCGCATCAGCTTGCCCTGTGATGCCAGCTATGCTTCCCTCGGTCTTTTCAGTCGCGGTTTTGGCTTGCTTTCTTTTGAATTCTTCCGGGTCTTTGATCATGTCGCCTATGATCCAGAGCACCAATCCCACGAAAGCCAGTGCTACCGCTACGATTATCCCGAATATGAGCCCCAAAAGGTTTACTTTGAATCCGGCAATCACGAACAGCAACGCGAACAGCCAGGCCATGACGGCGAGCGCTCGAAACGCTATCATGCCGATGGTTCTCGGTAGAGGCGTTTTCTTCTTCGTCATATGTTGTCCTTTTGGCATCATGCCCCAATCTATCGTTTTGCAGCCGTCTCATTGCGACCCTACGTAGATTTTACAGATGATTACGGCTGTGCCGGTTGTTCGACGTGCCTCACGTTTTTTGAGCGCGTAGGGTGTGGTGGTGCCTCATCGGGAATGAGCGCGAACGGTATCGGTCCTGTTTGGCTTGTCTTATGGAAGACAGGATCAGCATGGCGACGAAGCGGCAGGTCACCCTGAGATTCAGGGATGAATACATGAAGGCGTCGAAGAAGGACAAGGGACGCATCCTCGATGAGATGTGCTCCGTGCTGGGAATCGGCAGGAGCACCGCGAGACGCAGACTCACGGAAGCCGGGCGCGGCAGGCCGTCGATGTCGCCCGCGGAGCGGCCGAAGCGGTATTCGGAGCAGTCGCGCG
>NZ_NMWV01000026.1 GCF_002860405.1 Bifidobacterium imperatoris
GTCCAGCTCGTCGCCGGCCTTCCTGATCGTGATCGAGTTGCGCAGCAGCTCCCCGGCGGGCCGGGTAGTGGAGATGCCTCTGGGCCGTGCCGCGTCGCGCGTCTTTTTGAGGTACCGGTCCATCGTGGCCGCGCTCATCCGCTCCAGCTCGCGGAACGCGAAACCGTCCCAGTCGGCGAGCTCGCCGTGCGCGCGCAGCATGGGCATCCACAGGGGCAGCATCGCCTTGAGGTACTTCGCGCACGGCGCATCCATCATCAGCCACACCTGGACCAGCAGCTCGCGCGACTGCTCCGAATACCGCTTCGGCCGCTCCGCGGGCGACATCGACGGCCTGCCGCGCCCGGCTTCCGTGAGTCTGCGTCTCGCGGTGCTCCTGCCGATTCCCAGCACGGAGCACATCTCATCGAGGATGCGTCCCTTGTCCTTCTTCGACGCCTTCATGTATTCATCCCTGAATCTCAGGGTGACCTGCCGCTTCGTCGCCATGCTGATCCTGTCTTCCATAAGACAAGCCAAACAGGACCGATACCGTTCGCGCTCATTCCCGATGAGGCACCACCACACCCTACGCGCTCAAAAAACGTGAGGCACGTCGTCTCCACCAACAAAGTGGTGGGCACATTAAAATCAGCTGGTATCGGCATTACCAATTTGACTGCTGACAATCAAATTGATGCTTTAGAGAAAGCGTTCATCATATACGGCTGCGAACAATCTCGGCTTCGAGGCAAAGAGCTACTGCGGCCGCAACGCAAGTACTACCCAGTAGATAATGGTTTCCGCAATCTTGCGCATGGGTTCGATGGTTCCGATCAAGGCGCCCAGCTTGAAGGTATCGTATATATGGAATTGCGCAGACGCGGATATTCAGTGTCGATTGGTATGTTGCCGGATGGGGAGATTGACTTTGTCGCTCGACGAGGTTCGGAGAAAATGTATATTCAGGTCACGTTGAATATGACTGACGAAAACACGCGTGCTCGTGAATTGGCTCCTTTGCAGAAGCTAAATGATGCTTTCTCTCGCATGGTGCTGACGCTGGATCATTTTGGTTTGGGGGTCACCGACGAAGGTATAACCATTAGGAATGTTGTTGATTGGCTGCTGAAGTAGCTGCGCTGCAGTGTGCTCTGCCGGTATCTTATCGTATCTTATCTTCTATCTTATCGAGAGAGAGTGTTAGATACGATTAGATATAGCGATAAGTCTGGAAGATTGTTGAGTCTACTGAAAAACATGGTCGAAGAACCTAGTAATTTCATCCATACTATAAATCGCTGCGCAATCCCCCGATGGATTATTATCCATGCTTACAATCGCAAAGTTTGTAATGATGTCTGATTCTTGAAGTCCTGCGTGAAGGTGGTGCTGTGCGGTGCGTGAGTCGTACCACCCCGCTGCTTGCGGCGGGCAATACATATCGGTAGTAGGCTTAGGAGCTATGAGACTTGCACGATTTTCTTTGAATGATGCGCCGCGCTATGCCTTCGTGCAGAAGGACCCGGTTGACGGCAAAGACTACCTCATCGAACTGGATGGCCATCCGCTGGCCGGCGACCAGGTCAAGCCCACGGGCAATCGTTACGCGGTAGACGCAGACGGTGTACGCCTGCTTGCCCCGGTCATTCCCTCCAAGGTGTATGGTCTGGCCAAGAATTACGAGGCTCATGCGCAGTTCATGCATGAAGCCGGTCACTCCGAGATTGCGCACGCACCGGAGAACATGGTCATCTTCACCAAACCGTCCACCTCTGTGATTGGCCCGGACGATCCGATTGTGTACCCAGCCTGCTCCAAGGATATGAACTTCGAGCCGGAAGTGGCCGTGGTGATGGGTCGCATCGCCAAGAATGTGCCGGTCGAGAAGGCTATGGATTACGTGCTTGGCTTCACTTGCGTGAACGACGTGACGTTGCGCGACCTGCAGGGTCTCGACCCGACTTGGACGCGCGCCAAGGGTTTCGATACGTCCTGCCCGCTTGGCCCGTGGATCGTGATGCGCGACGACCTGGACTGGAAGGACGCGAAGATCTCCTTCACCCTCAACGGTGAGGATGTGTCGATGGCATCTGGTACCACCGCGAACCTGATTCACGGCATTCCGGAGCAGATTGCCGCAATCTCCTCGTTCTCCACGCTGCTGCCTGGCGATGTGATTATGACCGGTACGCCGAACGCGTCCGGACACCTCGATCCGGGCGACGAGACGATCGTGCATGTGGAAGGCATCGGCGACCTGCGCAACGTGATTGTGCGCGCCTGATTTTGTTTGCCCATGCGGCATTATGGACGGCTTAAGAGGCAGTAACTGCGCGTTCGGACGAATACGGTGCGCAGATACTGCCTCTTTTTTGGATTAAGCCGGCAGTAACTGCGCGAGGGGTACGTCAATCCGCGCAGTTGCTGCCGGGTGGAGGTCCGGAACAGGCAGTAACTGCGCGTGGATTGTGTGCGGACGCGCAGATACTGCCGGATTGGGGTACGGGGTGCCTGCCCAACCCCGCTGTCACGCACCCGGCAGTAGAGCGTGCAGCACGGTCATTACCACTAGGCTGATGATGGCGGTCACGGTCAGCGAGAATCCGGCGAGCTTCGCGTTGCCGGTCAGGGAATCGGTGAACTTGGTGGAGAAAATCGTGATCGGGGCGAAGGAGCCTAGTACGATAATCTCGCGAATACGCATATCAAACGGCAGCAGGAACCAGGCGGCCACCGCGATAATCACGCCAAATAGCGCGCGCCAGCCAATCACTTTGAGTAGTTCCATGCGATCCTTACGATTGTCCGGAATCTCCATCATCAGGCCAATCATGGCCATCGCGCAGAAGGCGTTCGCGTTGGCGAACGGGGTGATGAGCGTCACGATAGGCTGCGGAATCGTGATGTGCAGGAACATGAACACCAGCATCAGCATGTAGATGTCGAACGAAATCGAACCCAGAAAATCATGGGCTATATTGCGCAGCCGCAAGCTCAACGGCAATGACTTGAAGTTCTCATCCATCTTGAGCAGCGTGCGCGTAATGGTGAGCGAACCGGCCGTGGCCACGGTGGCGTTGCCGATATCGAGCATGATGATGGGCAGACCGGCCGATGCGCCCATGAACGTCTGTACCACGGGCAGGCAGAACGCACCCAGGTTCAGACCGGATGCATTGAGCATCTGGAAGGCGCGATAGTTGCGTTCGTCGCCGTGCGAGCCGAGGTGCACGATAAACAGTGGGATTGCGCAGGCAAAGAAACCGAACAGCACAATCCACAGCATGCGCATGTCGTGCTTGTTGGTGGCGAACGACAGGATGATGGCGCAGGGGAGTGTCAGGTTGAATACCAAGCCTTGGGCGACCTTGTAGTCGCGCTCGCCGAAGATGTGCAGGTGTTTCAGTGCGTATGGGCCCAGAATGGCGAGCAGCAGCGCGCCGGATTGGAAAATCATGAAGCTTCTTCTTGTCCCTCGGGGAATGTTGCGCGCAACTTAAGTGGCACGAACGATGCCCACAATAGGAGCTGCCCTGCTCAATTCAGAGTGAATTCAAAACTTGAGTCACCTTCGCTCAACTTTTGGGAATAGAATGGCCTCTAGGTCGGTTGAACGAGTCAGAACATGACACGAATGCCTGTCTGTAGGTGTGCGGCGTGGCATGCGGGCGTGGTTTTGGGCTGTGTGGCCGAATTCCGCGGGCCGTATGCGCTGCATGCGCGCAGCAGACGGACATACAAGAAGACTTTGGGAGGAACACATCATGGAACAGAAGTTCACCACTATGGCCCAAGAGGCCGTCGGCGACGCGATTCAGAGTGCGTCCGCCGCTGGAAACGCGCAGGTTGAGACCCTGCATGTGATGGATGCGCTGCTGCGCCAGGAAAACGGCGTGGTGCGCTCGCTGATTGAGGCCGCAGGTGGCAATGCGCAAGCCATCGGTGCCGCCGTGCGCAACGCGTTGGTCGCGCTACCGAGCGCATCCGGTTCCACTACTTCGCAGCCGCAGGCCAGCCGTCAGCTGACCGCCGCCATCGCCCAGGCTGAGAAGGAAATGCAGCAGATGGGCGACGAATACGTCTCCACCGAGCACCTGCTGATCGGTATCGCGGCCAGCAAGCCGAACCAGTCGGCGGAAATCCTGGAGAAGAACGGTGTGACCGCAGCTGCGCTGCGCAAGGCAGTGCCGGGCGTGCGCGGTGGCGCGAAAGTCACCAGCCCGGATGCGGAAGGCTCGTACAAGGCTCTGGAGAAGTACTCCACCGACCTGACCGCCGCAGCCAAGGAAGGCAAGCTTGACCCGGTGATTGGCCGTGATCAGGAGATCCGCCGTGTGATTCAGATCCTAAGCCGCCGTACCAAGAACAACCCGGTGCTGATTGGCGAGCCTGGCGTGGGCAAGACCGCAGTCGTGGAAGGTTTGGCCCAGCGTATCGTGGCCGGCGATGTGCCGACTACTTTGCAGGGCAAGAAACTCATCAGCCTTGATTTGGGCTCGATGGTGGCCGGTTCCAAGTACCGTGGCGAATTCGAGGAGCGTCTGAAGGCCGTTCTGAACGAAATCAAGAACGCCAATGGTCAGATTATTACGTTCATCGATGAGATTCACACCATCGTGGGCGCGGGTGCTGCCGAGGGTTCGATGGATGCCGGTAACATGCTCAAGCCTATGCTGGCCCGTGGCGAGCTGCGCCTGATCGGTGCGACCACGCTGGATGAATACCGCGAGAACATCGAGAAGGACCCGGCTCTGGAGCGTCGTTTCCAGCAGGTGTTCGTGGGTGAGCCTTCCGTTGAAGACACCATCGCTATTCTGCGTGGTTTGAAGCAGCGTTACGAGGCGCACCACAAGGTCACCATTGGTGATGATGCGCTGGTCGCCGCCGCAACGCTGTCCAACCGTTACATTTCCGGCCGTCAGTTGCCTGATAAGGCCATCGATTTGGTCGATGAGGCGGCTGCGCACCTGCGTATGGAACTCGATTCCTCCCCGGAGGAAATCGATGAGCTCCAACGCAAGGTGACCCGTCTCGAGATGGAGGAAATGCAGCTCAAGAAGGCTGAGGATCCGGCATCCAAGGAACGCTTGGGCAAGCTGCAAGCCGAACTCGCGGACACCCGTGAGAAGCTCAGCGGTCTCAAGGCGCGCTGGGATGCTGAGCAGGCCGGCCATAACAAGGTTGGCGACCTGCGTGCCAAGCTCGATGATTTGCGCGTGCAGGCGGACAAGTACACCCGTGAAGGCAACCTGGCCGAAGCCTCCAAGATCCTCTACGGTGAGATTCCTTCCATCCAGAAGGAACTCGCAGCCGCAGAGAACGCGGACGCCGAGTCCAAGGATGCTGGTTCCACTAACCCGGACAACGAGCCGATGGTGCCGGACCGTGTGGACGCCGACTCCGTGGCTGAGATTGTGTCCGACTGGACAGGCATCCCTGTGGGTCGGCTGATGCAGGGGGAGAACGAGAAGCTCTTGCACATGGAGGACTACCTCGGCAAGCGCGTGATTGGTCAGAAAGAGGCCATTCAAGCCGTGTCCGATGCGGTGCGCCGCTCTCGTGCCGGCATCTCCGACCCGAACCGTCCGACAGGTTCGTTCCTGTTCCTCGGTCCGACCGGTGTGGGCAAGACCGAACTGGCCAAGGCGCTCGCAGACTTCCTGTTTGACGATGAGAAGGCTATGGTGCGTATCGACATGTCCGAGTACATGGAGAAAGCGTCCGTGTCCCGCCTGATTGGTGCCGCACCTGGTTACGTGGGTTACGAGCAGGGCGGTCAGCTGACCGAGGCCGTGCGCCGTCGTCCGTACTCCGTCGTGCTGTTCGATGAGGTCGAAAAGGCCAATCCGGAGATTTTCGACGTGCTGCTGCAGGTGCTCGATGATGGCCGTCTGACCGATGGTCAGGGCCGTACTGTGGACTTCAAGAACACGATTCTGATCATGACCTCCAACTTGGGTTCGCAGTTCCTGGTGAACGAGGATCTGGATGCGGATGCCAAGAAGAAGGCTGTGATGGACGCGGTGCACATGAACTTCAAGCCGGAGTTCCTGAACCGTCTGGACGACATTGTGATGTTCCACCCGCTCACCCGCGAGGAATTGGGCGGCATTGTGGACATCCAGGTCAACAGTGTGGCTCAGCGCCTGACCGATCGCCGCATCACGCTCGACGTGACCGACTCGGCTCGCGAATGGCTCGCCAACACGGGTTACGAACCGGCGTACGGAGCTCGTCCGCTGCGTCGCCTGGTGCAGACCGAGGTTGGCGACCAGTTGGCACGTATGCTGCTGGCCGGCAAGGTTCACGACGGCGACACCGTGCTGGTCGACCAGACCGGTGGCGAGCACTTGGAGCTCTCCGCATGGGCCAGCGACCAGCTTGTTGGTGATGACCCGGCCGTGAAGGTCGGCAAGGTCTCTGAAGACAAGTGACATCTGCTTAACAACTGAGCGCTGAATGGCTCTCTCTGCATATGCATATGTGTGGAGAGAGCCATTTCGTTACTATGAATGCTGTTGCAGTTGTACTGTCGCTTTGGCAGGGCTGAAAGGTTGAAGTTTGGGGAGGAAGCCATGACCGGACGATTTGCGCCCACCCCTTCGGGGCGCATGCATATTGGCAACGTGTATGCCATGCTTGCGGCATGGCTGTCCTCCCGCTCTTGTGGCGAACGCATGCTGTTGCGCATCGAGGACGTGGACAAGCCGCGCGTGATTGCAGGCGCGGACCAGCTCATGATGGATGATTTGCGCTGGCTGGGCTTCGACTGGGACAATGCTGATTCGCCGATGTATCAGTCTCGCCGCACTGAACGCTACGAATACGCGCTCGAATGCTTGCAAAACGTGAGCATGGACGATTCAATGCAGAGCGTGCTCTACCCATGCTTCTGTTCGCGCGCGGATATTCGCGCCGCATCCGCGCCCAATGAAGGCGATGGATTCATGGTCTACCCTGGAACGTGTCGCCGGCTATTGCAGGATCATCCCGAGGAAGTACAGGCTCGTTTGGCTCAGGGCGATCAGCATTCCATGCGCATCGCTATGCCGCAAAGTTCCCCAGAGCGGGATGCGTCTTTCGACGATTGTGTGTATGGACGTCAACAATATGATTTGCCTCGAGAAGTCGGCGATTCAGTAATTCGCAGAGCCGATGGATTGTTCGGCTATCAGCTGGTCGTAGTCGTTGATGACCTTGATATGGGCGTTAATGACATCGTACGAGGCCGTGATCTACTGCGTTCCACAGCATTGCAAATGTGGATTCGGCACTGCCTGCTGGCTGGCGGATTCCAGCCGGAGCATAGTGCATCGGCTGAGGCTGAGGCCGGAATTGCTGCAGGAACGGCGACTCCAACGTACGCTCACCTGCCGCTCATCGACAATGCGTCCGGTCGCCGCCTCGCCAAGCGCGAACGCTCACTGGATATGGGAGCCTTGCGTGCTCGCGGAGTCACTTCTGAACAGATCATTGGCTTCTGCGCGTGGCTTCTGCGGCTGCGCCCGACTTCTGATCCTGTTGCTGCAGCCGAGCTGTTGGACGATTTCAGCTGGCAACCGTTGCACGCCAACCATCCCGATCGCGCACTCGACCCCGAGGATCCCAATACTCCACAGTGGCTCGCGGACGCACTGTAAGCTGCCAGCAAATTCACAAGAAGTTCATGGACGAACGGCCTCATTGAACGCCGGTGCGGCGGTAATCTGATACCACTAACGGGAAGGATTCCAATGTCTTCAAAACTGTTGAGAAATGCCGCACTGGCAGGCGTCGCGGCCGCTGGTGCTGCCGTCTGGGCAATTGCCCCACGTACCTTCAACGATAAGCGTCGCAACTTTGTGCCGTCCATTCCTGAGGTATGGTACGCGCATCGCGGCCTGCATGACGCCGGTTCGGGGCTCGTGAACCCGAGCGAAGTGGAGGATTACTCTGGCGACAATCCCATTAGCGCCAAGGAGGATGCCGCAAACGCGTCTATCGCCGAGAATGCGCAATATGTGGCATTGGCCCGCCGCATGGCTATGAAGGCCGGCTATGGCAGCCCGGATGTTGCCGGCCCAATCGCTCCTGAAAACTCGCTGGCTGCGTTCGCGGCCGCTTGCGAAGCAGGCTATGGTATCGAACTTGATTTGCAACTCACGCTCGACGGCCAGGTGGTCGTGGTGCATGACGCTGATCTCAAGCGCGTGGCTGGTGATCCACGCCGCATCGAGGACCTTACTTACGACGAGCTGACTCGTATCCCGCTGTTCCCCGGCTCCAAGCCTGGTGATTTGAAGGCCAAGCCGCTGCCGGGTGCCGACGCGAACCCGCCGCTGGTGGTCACGCCGTCCACCGCTCCTGACGGCTACTACCAGCATGTACCGCTGTTCTCCGACGTGCTCAAGGTAGTCGCCGGTCGTGCTCCGCTGATTGTGGAATACAAGTTCAGCGACAACAGTGCTTGGGATGCTCGTACTGAAGAGCTGATGGAGAAGGGTCACGCGCTGCTGGAATCGTATAACGGCCCGTATGTGATCGAATCCTTCCATCCCGGTGCCGTGAACTGGTACAGGGAACATCATCCGGAAGTGTGCCGCGGCCAGTTGAGCTGGCCGGCCAAGTTGGCCGCGGACGGCCCAGTGGAATGGGCTGCAGGTCTGCTGGCATTCGACTGGATGTCTCGCCCTGATTTCGTGGCTTATGACTGGACCGGTGGAGCGTCCCCACAGGTTCGTCTGGCTCGTGCGATGGGTGCCATGCCGGTGTCTTGGACTGTGCGCAGCAGTGATGAGCTGGCCCAGTGCGACCAGTACTTCGACCGCCACATCTTCGAGGCGTTCGTGCCTGACGCACAGTAAGTCGCAGTGCTTGCTATCACAAGCACATTTCCACGGTGTGGTAAATCCTCCGCGGTGTGGTAATGCAGAATGGCTTTATTCCGCCAGAATGGCGTTATTCTGCTGTTCCGCGAAACCACACGGTGGAGGAATTGCCACACGGTGGGATTACTTGTGATACGGCTCGCCGGCGTTGATTTTATAGGCGCGGTAGATCTGCTCAAGTAGAATCACGCGCATCAGTTGATGTGGGAACGTCATCTTTGAGAAGCTGAGCTTAAAGTCAGCCCGACGCAGGATTGCATCATCAAGGCCGATGGATCCGCCGATGACCAACTGAATATGACTGGTGCCACGCAGTCCCAAATCATTTATTTTTGCGGCAAGTTCCTCACTGGTAAGTTGCTTGCCTTCAATGGCCAGCGCAATCACATAGGCATTATCGCGCAAATGTTTGGCAATGCGCTCGCCTTCTTTGGCTTTGATTTGCCGCTCGACGCCCTCGGAAGCGTGCTCGGGGGTCTTCTCGTCCGCCACTTCAATGATGTTGAGCTTGCAATAGCGGGAAAGACGCTTGGAATACTCGTCGATGGCATCGCGAAGATACCGTTCCTTCACGCGCCCAGGCGCA
Organism: Bifidobacterium imperatoris; assembly: GCF_002860405.1. Taxonomy (GTDB): domain Bacteria; phylum Actinomycetota; class Actinomycetes; order Actinomycetales; family Bifidobacteriaceae; genus Bifidobacterium; species Bifidobacterium imperatoris. Next base: position 9,436 of record NZ_NMWV01000026.1, read on the forward strand.
ATAATGTCTATTTGCATACAGTCCTTGAAAATAAAGGCTCCCCTCAGCGAGGGGAGCTATAAGAGGAGCATCAGCCAATCACGCAGCAATTGATGATGAGGAATTGATTAATGCGTGTGTCAGCAAAGCGGCGCTGATGCACATTCAACCAATCACGTAGCGGAATCGACTGATGTGTGCGGAGACCGACGTTCGAAGCCGAAGGCGCACTGAGGTGCGTCGAGCGCTGAGAAAAGTCGGTATACGCTCCATCAGTCGATGACGCCGTAGAGGCGATCGCCGGCGTCGCCGAGTCCCGGCACGATGTAGCACTTGTCGTTGAGCTTCTCATCGACGGCGCACACCACGACCTTGAAGTCGATGGACGGGTCGATATGCTCTTCAACGTACTTGATGCCTTCAGGGGCGGCGATGATGTTGATGGCGGTCACGTCCTTGGCGCCGCGCTCGGCCAGATAATGCGTGGCGGCAACCAGAGTGCCACCGGTGGCGAGCATCGGGTCGATGAGGAAGCACTGGCGGCCGGAGAGGTCTTCAGGCAGACGGTTCGCGTAGGTGATCTGCTGAGTGGGGTGCTCTTCGTCGCGCTTCATGCCAAGGAAGCCGACTTCAGCGGTCGGAATCAGGCGAGTCATGCCGTCGAGCATACCGAGGCCAGCGCGCAGCACCGGCACAATAATCGGGCGCGGGGAAGCGAGCTTCTTGCCGGTCATCGGAGCGACCGGGGTCTCGATCGGAGTGGCCACTACGGAAAGATCGCGGGTGGCTTCGTAGGCTTCGAGCATCACAAGCTCAGAGACGAGCTCGCGGAAGGTGGAGGAGGGGGTGTTCTTGTCGCGCAGTACGGTGAGCTTATGCTCGACCAGCGGATGATTGAGTACATGCAATTCCATGATTCCTAAGCCTACCCGTTGTCCCTAGAGAAATCACCTAGAGCGGTGATGAAGCGCGTGCTTTGTGATGTGCTGCGGCATACGACTAATGGCATATAGCAGTGAGATTTCGACGGAAAGACAGCATGGGGCATTCAATTGTAGCCGTGCCATCGCAACTACATTGCCGCATTGCACTGTTCAATAAGCTGTCATGTCGTATTCATGGTGCGCAACCATAAGGGACATGTGCCTTTCCTAACATTGAAAATGAGGGCGTTTTTGGCCGGGATTGAAGATATTTGTGCGTTCTGACCCCAACGTTCTCATCGATTGATGGTCGAAAACAACATCAATCCGTGCGGACCTATATCAATGAGGGAGGGGTAATGTCCGTATTCACATCAGGCAAGCGCGCGCTTGCCGCCCTCGCCGCCGTCGCTACGCTCGCCGCAAGCTTTGCAGCCGCAGTGCCGGCAATGGCAGAGGATCAACCTGTATATCCATCTGACAGCACCAAGGCCAACCCGCAGGCGCTGCTCAAGGAGTTCAACAACTACTGGGTTCCAGTGGCCAACCCAAACAATGATGAAACCACTGTATTCCGTGGTGACGTGACTGATGCCGGAGCATCTATTCTCAAGGAAAATGATGACCTGACCGTTGCCATCAACAATAAGGCAGCTGATGATGACGCTGCCGGTACCAAGGTTGATGAGCATTACACTCAGCTGCAAAAGGCCTTGATTGATGGCGATCAGAACAACCGTGAGACGTTTGTGGACGCTTTCGGTCCAATCATGGGCGAATGGTTCTGGGATGGCATGGTGGCTGACCCGAATACGAAGACCCGCGCATTGCAGAAGACGTATGATCTGCTCAATGGCATGGTCGGCTACATTCCCGTCACCGGTGCAAAATACGGTTTTAACTATCCTCGTCCGTCCCTGAACAAGACCACCGGTGGTGATTTGTTCGACCGTAGCGCGAACGGCAAGAACGATTTGAAGGGATTGCAGGCCGAACTGCCGATTCAGCGTGCCGCCGATTGGGACAACCCGTGGCAGGATCCGTTCCGTGGTCTTCCTCACGGCGCCGGATATTCCGGTCTTGCCGGCTCGCTGGATGCCAATGGCCAGTACAAAAACAACCCTTCGCAGTCCTTCCCTTCCGGCCATACGATGGCGTTCTACACGTCCGGCCTGACTCTGGCCGCGATGATGCCGGAATTCGCTCCGCAGATTGCGGCTCGTGCGGCTGAGGGCGGTAACAACCGCATCGTGCTCGGTGTGCACTACCCGCTGGATGTAATTGGCGGCCGCATTGTCGGTGAGGCTTCCGCTGCAGGCCGTTTGAATGATGACGTCTACTTCGAACAGGTCATCAAGCCTGCCCAGCAGGAGCTGCGCGACTATCTGACCAAGCGCGGTCAGGAAGCCGGCTATGGCAACACCCTTGAGGAAATCATTGCCAACACTAAGGCAAACACCACTAATGGTTACAAGAATCTCAACACTGATGCTGTAGCCACCGAGCCGGTCACCGATGTGAAATCTGCTGTCGACGTCTATACCGAACGCCTCACCTACGGCTTCCAGCCGGTTGGCGCCACCAATCAGGCCGCTCGCGTTCCTGCCGGTGCTGAGGCTCTGCTGCGTACCGTGTTCCCGACTCTGACCGCTGATCAGCGCCGTGAGGTGCTGGCTCGTACCGAAATCCAGTCCGGTTACCCGTTCGATTCCACTTCCGATGGTTGGCAGCGTCTGAACCTTGCCGCCGCGTTCAGCTCCAAGGTCACTCTTGATGCCAATGGCAATGTGACGAACGTTGAGCCCGGTCAGCAGGCGCAGGTTATCAAGCAAGAAAATCCGAATAATAACGGCAACCCCAATACCAATGGTGGCACCAACAATAACAACAGTGGCACCAACAATCAGAACCAGAGCAACGGCAACCACAGCAATAAGCCGAAGCCGAATGCTGCTAAGCCAAAGGCCGCTAAGTCGAACGGTAACCTCGCCAATTCCGGTGCGGATGTAAGCGTGTTCGCTGGCATGACTGTGCTGTTCCTGGCTGCCGGTGCTGCGCTCGCTGCAGTTCGCAGAATGCGCAATCGTTGACTCTGAATCATTGAGACCGCAGTATGATTGTACACCTTGGCGCACTATTGCTGTGAGGTAGTGCGCTGTGCGGAGTACTACTGTGCAGCGGTTTCTCCGAAGTCAATACTGACTATGTAATGGGTGGTGCTCCTGCCTAAATGATGAGGCAGGAGCACCACTTATTTTGTATTTGTGCACAGCCGCAATTGTGATTGCGGCGCTTGCGCTTGTGCGTGGGAGAAGTGTGAAGCGTCGAGCCGCGAAAGCGCCTGTCGGCGCAAGGGCCGCTCGCGGCGGCAAAAAATGGAGCCCGGGGCTTAAGCACGGCCCGACGCGACTCCCCAGTATAGCGTGTGGGCTGATTTTGGCACGCCGGAATTAGGCACTCAGACTTCTTCAGATACTGTTTATCGGCTGCTTCGCTGTGGGTTTCTCTCAGCCGATTGCATTGCATTACTCCAGCCGACCGCGGCGCCAGAGATGAGCGCCTTGCTCGAATGTGCGCGCAGTAGTCATAAGATTCGCTGAAGTATGCAGCAGCCGAGCTGCTCGAGTCGCTGGATGCGTCGCATCACCGGTTTGTTTCGCCGTCAGCTCCGCCCCGGCAGGAGCACTCCGCTTTGCCGCCACGCGCAATCCCAGTGCCACCACATCCGTAAACGCGGCCGCACGCTCCAACGCCACAGCAAAATCTCCCACGAACGCACCGGAAAGAATCGAATCAGCGAGTCGCACGATATCGTCTTCAGTAGGCGCCTGATCTACACCTGCAATCGCCGAAGCCGTGGTGGCTACCGGCTCGCCGAGCCGCCACAATTGCGCAATCGAATCACGATTATTGCGCATCCAAGTGCGCAGCATATAGAGCCGCCACAGCACCCCAGGTAATGAATCCGGCTCAGCGTCACTCCACAGTTCCGCAATCTCATCCACGCCGACAGTTTCCACCAAAGTCAATACGCGCTGCACAACTTCTGGATCTTCGCTATGCCGCACACGATCCAGCAATGCCGCAGCAGACAAATGACTCATTTCGCTGAGCGCCTGCGGATCCATGCCGCCTGCCAAGCCATCGGCCACAGCAGGGTCGAGCTGAGCGGGGCGTGACGGGCGCAGCGAACCCATGCGAGCTGGACTGAACGCAGCACCAGCCGCGCGCAGCGAACCAAAGCCGGGTCCTAAACCGGAACCGTGCGAGGCAGCATGTGCGGCCGCAGCTGCAGCTGAAGAATTGGAGGAATCAGGGAATGCGGGCCTAGTAGACAAGCGGTTGAACCTTCTGAATATCGATGATTTCCGGGCCATCCGGAGTGCTGACAACGAATAATGCTACCGCTGTACCGGTTGGCATGAACGGTGTTTTCGCAATAAGCCGCTTGCCAAGCGCCGCAGGCCGGCACATCGCCCGCAAATGCTCGAACATGCCGCCGATCACTGGCCGATGCATGCAAATCGCCGTACCCTGCTCGCGTTCAAGCGCAAAATCAATCTCGCTGAGCAAGCATTCCCACGCAGCTGATGGATTGGCTGCGAACGCATCTTCGGTCAAATCATCAAGCTTCACCATTTCGCTATTGGTTTCCCATGCGAATGTTTCCAAAGTCTGCTGGCAGCGTAGCCAAGGAGATGTGGCCAGACGAACCGGATTGAAGCAGGCGAGCTCTGGGTTGAGTGCATAAGCTGCGGCCGCTCCGCGCGGCGTAATCGGGCGGTTCGCGTCCGTACCCTTCCACATTTTGCGGGCCTCAGCCTTGCCATGCCGCACAATAATCACCGGCTGCGCCTTCAGCGCGCCTTCTTGCACGCGGTCGACAAACAGTGCCAGAACATCTTTATCAGTGGAGTGTGTCAGTTTCTTGCGCGCCTCCAGCGGAGTCAGCCATAGCACTTCATCAATCTCACCTTCATCCGCGCGATGTATCGGGCCAAACGCGTGCGTGCGGCGCAGATTATCCACGGTGCTGATGGGATGCGCCATCCAGAACATCACATGCTTGCCGTCTTCGGAAATGTTCTTGGTGTGGCGATGCTTGGCACCTTCCTCGGCGATGGGGTAGGTGACGTCGCCCAAATATGCGCCGAGTGCCACAGGCAGGCCGCTTTCCTCGCCCATTTCACGCACGGCCGCATGCCTATGCGATTCGTTCGGGTCAAGCTTGCCTTTGGGCCAGCTCCAATCGTCATACTTGGGCCGGTGCACTACGCACAGTTCTATTTGGCTGAGTACGTTGTGCGATGAGTCCGATAGCGCCTGTGCGTCGACGGCGCTGGGAGATTCGTTCGTTGGTGATTGTTCCCGGGTGCTGTGCTGCCCCGCAGCAGGGCTCTCGGCGGTCTTCCACCGATAGATGATTCCACCGGCGGCTTCTGTGACATGCCTCATATTATTGCTACCCATCACTGGTTATTGTAGGGCAAAACAGCTGCCGCTACGTAGTTTGTGCTTACAAAATGACGATGCCCGGTTCCCTGTGTGAATACAGGAAACCGGGCATCAATTACTATCTGTCCGCTAACAGTCTACCAGTGTTTTCGTGTTAGCGTTCACGCTGGGCGTGCGTCAGTTGTGGGAAGCGCGGCGGCGCGTGTGCTTACGAATCAGGTACTCCTGGCTGTCCACCAGCGGACGACCTTCATCATCCTTGGTGTGCAGCACATAGGTGCCGTCCGGCTGCATGTGCCAGCTCACGGTGGAATCAGCCATCTGCAGGTCCACATACTTGATGAGCTCGTCGATTTGCTCCGGAGCGGTGACGCGAACCAGAGCCTCCACACGGCGGTCGAGATTACGGTGCATCAAATCAGCGGAACCAATGTACACCTCCGGGCCGGAAGCTGGGCCTTCGCCAATCTGCGGGCCATCGGCGTTGCAGAAGGCGTAGATGCGGGAGTGCTCAAGGAAGCGGCCGAGAATCGAGCGCACACGGATGTTCTCGGAAAGTCCCGGAACGCCAGGCTTCAGAGCGCAGATGCCGCGCTCGACGATGTCGATCTTCACACCGGCCTGAGAAGCGCGGTACAAAGCATCGATGGTCTTCTCGTCCACAATGGAGTTGACCTTGATCTTGATCCATGCTTCCTTGCCGGCGCGGGCGGCGTCCTCCTCGCGGCGGATGCGCTGGATGAGACCAGTGCGCACGGTGCGCGGCGCGACCAGCAGGCGATGGAAACTGGACTTCGGAGCGTAACCGGAAAGCTGGTTGAACAGGCGGGTCAAATCCTGGCCGACTACCGGATCGCAGGTCAGCAGACCCAGATCGGTGTACAGACGTGCGGTCTTCGGGTTGTAGTTACCGGTGCCCACATGGCAGTAGCGGCGCAGGCCATCGGCCTCCTGACGTACGACTTCGATGAGCTTGCAGTGCGTCTTCAGACCCACGATGCCGTACACCACGTGCACGCCAGCGCGTTCGAGCTTACGGGCCCAGGCGATGTTGGCATCCTCATCGAAACGAGCTTTAATCTCCACCAAGGCGAGCACCTGCTTGCCGGCGTGAGCGGCATCGATCAGTGCGTCGATGATCGGGGAGTTGGAGCTGGTTCGGTAGAGCGTCTGCTTGATAGCCAGGACCTTAGGATCTGCCGCAGCTTGTGCCAGAAAGGCCTGAACCGACGTGGAGAAGGAGTCGTAGGGGTGGTGCAGCAGGATATCGCGTTCGCGAATGGCGGCAAAAATATCCTGTGCGCGGGAGGACTCGACTTCAGCGATCTGGCGGTTCGTGGTCGGTACGAACGGACGATTCTTCAAGTCAGGGCGGTCAACGGCACCGAGCTCGAAGAGCACAGTCATGTCCAGCGGGCTGGGCAGGCGGTACACCTCGTCCTGGCTCACACCGAGTTGGTCGGCGAGCAGCTGGGAGAGGAACGGGCTGGTGGTGTCGGTGATTTCCAGGCGGATTGGCGGTCCGAAGCGGCGACGCAGCAGTTCCTTCTCCATAGCGTTGAGCAGGTTCTCGGCGTCATCCTCTTCCACATCGATGTCTTCGTTACGAGTCACGCGGAAGGAGCGGGCTTCCTTGATAATCATGCCCGGGAACAGGGATTCCAGATGAGCGGCGATGAGCTTCTCCATCGTGATGAAGCCGTAACGCTCGTCCTTGGACTCTTCGTCGGTCATGTCGTCCACCGGCACGAGACGCGGCAGGTTGCCCGGAATCTTGACGCGGGCGAAGTGGGACTTGCCAGAAGCCGGGTTTTCCACAATCACGGCGAGGTTGATGGAACCGCCGGAGATGTACGGGAACGGGTGGGCCGGATCCACTGCGAGCGGGGTCAGCACGGGGAAGACCTGCTGGCGGTAGTAGCGGGAGAGGCGCTCCTGCTCGGCCGGGGTGAGCTTGTCCCAGGTCAGCAGAACGATGTGTTCCTTCTCCAGCTCGGGAAGAATGGTGTTGATGGTGTAATGCGCATGCTCATCCTGCAGGCGGTGCGCGGTTTCGCTGATAGCGCGCAGCAGCTGGCGCGGGCTTAGTCCTGCTGCGGAGGGCACGGCGATGCCGGAATCGATACGGCGCTTCAAGCCCGCGACGCGAACCATGAAGAATTCATCAAGGTTCGAAGCGAAAATCGCAGAGAAGTTAGCACGTTCCAGCAGCGGAACATCTTCGTTTTCTGCAAGCTCAAGCACACGCTGGTTGAACTTGAGCCAGCTCAGTTCGCGGTCGAAGAAGCGATCCTGCGGCAGCGGAGCTTCGCCTTCCTTATCGACGCGGCGGTCGTTCTTGTCTGTTTCGGCAATGTGCTCTGCGATTTGGCTTCGCAGGATTGCCTTTGAGGGTGCGTCAAATATCTGTGCCATAGCTTACATCGTAGGCTTTGGTGTGGCCGGATTAGCGGTTACGCGCCAGAGTTCAGACTCCGTTCATGTTGGTGTTGAAGTTGTGTGCGACACGCCGGAAATTCGTTCGAATCGAACAGAAACAAACATCGGACGGGTTCGAATCGAAAGCAACCGTTCGTTTATTGGATGTACCTGAGTTCGATTGAACAGTTGCGATAAAAACCGAACAACAGCGGAATGCAACTTGCGGTATCAGACCTACGTGAATAGATTATGAGGTACAAGAACAACTGAACAGAGCAGAGCCCACAAGTAGTGTATGGTCACGAGGACTGTTACGTTGGACGGGCATTGGAAAGACTTACCGTTGCAACGATGATGTTGTGCAGAGATTCTGCTCGTAAAGTTGAACTTGTAGAAAAGGCCCACTCCGGTGGGTCTTTTCTTTTGCTTGGATGCATGGTTGTGGGGACGCTGCAGGCAGCAACTGCGCGTCTGCACGTATGTGGCGCGCAGTCACTGCCTGTATTGGGCTGTTATTCGGCAGTATGTGCGCGGCGGGTGCGTCAGAGCGCGTACATACGGCCTGTTTTGCCTGCGCGACTGCCGTCTGTTTCAAGATTGCATGTGTACAGTGGTGTGCATGACGGAAACACAGCGAGCTCCTGAAGGTTTTAAGCCACGCATCAAGCCGGTCGAAGCCGGGGATGATCGTCCGGTTTCTATTTCCGCGCGACTTGGTCGACTGCAATTCCACACGTCTGGTAAATTCCGCGTATTGCAGGTGGCTGACATTCAAGACGGGCCGAAAATCGCCAAAGATACGATTGCGCTGCTCGAAGCAAGCCTTGACGCCACGCGTCCGGATTTGGTGGTGTTCTCCGGCAATCAGATTGCCGGATTCAGTCCGTCGTTCGCCGGTTCGTTCCGTAAACGCCGCTGGAGTGAAGACTTCATTAGCGAGAGCGCTCTAGAGAAGACGCGCACTATGGTGCGTGAGGCAACCGCCCAATTCGTGGCGCCTCTTGAAGCTCGCAAAGTGCCGTGGGTGGTGACCTACGGCAACCATGATTTTCAATGTGGATTAAGCAATGCCGAGCTTGATGCCATATATCGTGAATTCCCTGGTTGCATCAATGCGGCTGACGCGTTGCTTCCTGACCAGACCATATATACGTGTGAGCCGGGTACGTTGGCGTTGCCAGTAAGGGATGTAGAAAACAGTCGCAACGTGATGGGCTTGGTCATTCTGGATTCAGGAGACTATGCGCATGGCGGCGGTTTCGGAGTGCCCTCTGAGCGTGCGCTTGATTTTCTGCGTCGTGTGCCAGGGCTGCTGAGCGGAGAATCGGATGTGGAGGAGATGGTATCTGATTCGTGTCCGATGGTGGAGTCGATGGTATTCCAGCACATGCCGCTGCCGGAATACTACGATGTGCTCAAGCCGGTGCCAGCCAATACCGCTTATGCAATGCAGGGGTATCGCAATCATGCCAATGCCTACTACATTCTTGATGAGGAGCGCACCCAGCCTGGTGGGTATCTCGGTGAGGGTATCTCTTGCCCAGACCAGTCAGATGAATTTGCGATTTTGCGGGATACCGGTGGCTACTTTGCTGTGGCCGCAGGCCATGATCATCGCAATGGATTCGTAGGGGAGCGTGAAGGAATCACGTTGATTGCCACGCCGACCTGCGGGTTCAATACTTACGGTCCGGCACCGTCGAAGCGTGCGACGCGATTGATTGAATTCGATATTCGCCACCCCTATGAGCCGCGCACGCAATTGTTGGAATTCGGCGAGTTGGTGGGGAAGCCCAGCTCATCTAAACAGGTGTACACCTATGCGGTGAACCAAAGTGTGCCCGGCGAAGGTGAGGGCGACGATTTGCTGCGCAAGCCATCGTTCTGGAACAAAGTGGCCGACGTATTCCACGATATTGCCATCAATCTGCCGTGAACTGGGGTGCGTGAAGGTTCACCGTTTGTACTGCTGGTGAGTCTGCGTGATTGCGAGTCGTTGCTACACCATCTTTGAGTCTGTTGACTGTAGGTTTTTGCACGAAGACTGTAGGAATTCCAACACTGACTGTAGGTTTTCCAACACTGACTGTAGGTTTTTGAACGAAATACGTTAGGAATCCTACAGTCAGTGTTCAATCCCCTACAGTCGGTGTTCAAATTCCTACAGTCAAAAGTAAATCAAGGGTGGCGAGAGTCGGCGTATTAGGAATCGTAAGTATATCTGTGCATATAACGGCGAAGGCCGCTCGCGGGAATGTCCCAGTGAGCGACCTTCGTAATACTGAGGGGCTTGATGCGGAGCCGATTATTGGCTGAGTGGTACCTAGCGGACGGCCTTTACTAGGGCTTCGGTCAGATACTTGCCAGCAGCCATGACCAGCGGAGCATAACGGCGGCCGGGAGCTGCACCCATACGGCCGGTCGGGCCGGAAATGGAGATAGCAGCGATGACCTGGCCGGAGGCGTTGCGAATCGGAGCGGAGATGGAGCACACGCCCTCTTCGCGCTCGTTCACGGACTCAGACCAGCCGCGCTTGCGGACGGCGGCCAGCTTGGTGGCGGTGAACTTCGCATGACGCAGACCCTGGTGCAGACGTTCGGAATCTTCCCAAGCCAGCAGGATTTGAGCGGCTGAACCGGCTTCCATCGACAGCATGGCGCCCACCGGAATCGAATCGCGCAGACCGGAGACGCGTTCCACAGCGGCGATGCACACGCGCTGGTCGCCCTGACGGCGGTAAATCTGTGCGGATTCGCCGGTGCGGTCGAGCAGGGTCTGCAGGATCGGGCCAGCGGCAGTCAACAGGCGATCCTCGCCGGCTGCTGCAGCGAGTTCGGCGAAGCGAGAGCCCAGAACAAATCGGCCATGCTGATCGCGCAGTACGAAGCGATGGCGCTCAAGCGCAATGGCCAAACGGTGTGCGGTCGGTCGGGCCAGGCCGGTGGCGGCAACGAGCTGGCCGAGCGTGGACGGTCCGGATTCGAGCGCGTCGAGAATTTTCACGGTTTTATCGAGCACACCAACGCCGGAATGAATCTCCCCGTCGGACGCAGGTGTGGCTGCTGCAGCAGGGGCGGTCTCAAGCGACTCGGGCGCGGTGGTGCCGGCTTCTAAAGGTTCTTCTTGGGAATCAGTCATAATACATGTGATTATGCCATCTCACATAGTGAAATACCAAATCGAGGAAGTGTCTCACTTGGTGGTCGCTGCTCAAAACATCATCCACGATGTTAGAAATCGGCGCACAAGAGCAACTTGACACAGTATATAAGGTATCCACGGACAGCACGAAGCAACGCAAAAACAAGTATTAACGCGGTTATCTCAATATCCGGCCTGAGCAAGGCCGAGCCCAACATGACCACATAGGCTTATACCACGAACAAGGCGCGAACACAATACCTCGCGCGGAATTTTTTGGAGGAACACTATGGGAACGACACTGGCCGAGAAGGTCTGGGCCGATCATCTGGTGCGCAAGGGCGGCGACGGCGCTCCCGATCTGCTGTACATCGATTTGATGCTCATGCACGAGGTCACCAGTCCGCAGGCATTCGAAGGCCTGCGTTTGGCCGGCCGTAAGCCGCGCCACGTCGATCAGCTCATCGCCACTGAGGATCACAACACCCCGACCGTGGATATCGATCGACCGAATCCGGACAAGACGAGCGCCCTGCAGCTGAGCACTTTGGAGAAGAACTGCAAGGAATTCGGTGTGCGACTGCACCCGCTGGGCGATGCCGACCAGGGCATCGTGCACGCGTTCGCCCCGATTCTGGGCTTGACTCAGCCGGGTATGACCATCGTGTGCGGCGATTCGCACACCTCTACTCATGGCGCGTTCGGTGCTCTCGCATTCGGCATCGGTACTTCCGAGGTCGAGCATGTGATGGCCACGCAGACCCTGAGCCTGAAGCCGTTCAAGACGATGGCCATTAACGTCAACGGCAAGCTGCCGGCGGACGCCACCGCCAAGGACATTATTCTGGCGATTATCGCCAAGATCGGTACCGGCGGCGGCCAGGGCTACGTGATCGAGTATCGCGGCGAGGCCATTCGCAACCTTACGATGGACGAGCGCATGACCGTGTGCAACATGTCCATTGAGGCAGGTGCCCGCGCCGGCATGATTGCTCCTGATGAGACCACGTTCGAATATCTGAAGGGGCGCCCGCATGCGCCGGAAGGTGAGATGTGGGACAAGGCCGTGGCGTATTGGAAGACGCTGAAGACCGATGACGACGCCGTATTCGACAAGGTGGTGGATATTGACGCCACGAAGCTTGGCCCATATGTGACTTGGGGCACCAACCCCGGTCAGGGTCTGCCGATCACCGCTGATGTGCCGGATCCGGCCAAGATTGCCGACGCTACCGAGCGTTCCGCAGCTGAGCGCGCAATCAAATACATGGGTCTGAAGCCCGGCATGCCGATTAAGGACATTGCCGTGGATACCGTGTTCATTGGCTCCTGCACCAACGGCCGCATTGACGATCTGCGCCAGGCCGCCGCAATTATGAAGGGCCGTCACAAGGCCGATTCGATTCACCGTGTGCTGGTCGTGCCGGCATCCTCCCGCGTGCGTTTGGAAGCGGAGAAGGAAGGACTTGACAAGGTGTTCAAGGACTTCGGTGCCGAATGGCGTAACGCCGGCTGCTCGATGTGCCTCGGCATGAACCCGGACAAGCTGGTGCCGAACGAGCGCTCGATTTCGACGTCGAACCGTAACTTTGAAGGCCGTCAGGGCAAGGGCTCGCGCACGCATCTGGCCTCTCCAGCCGTTGCCGCCGCCACCGCAATCCGCGGCACGATTTCCAGCCCGGCTGATCTGTAAAGGACGTTAGATTATGGAAAAACTCACTACTTTGACCGGCGTGGGCGTGCCGCTGCGCCGCTCCAATGTGGATACTGATCAGATTATTCCGGCAGTATTTTTGAAGCGCGTTACCAAGTCCGGCTTCGATGACGCCCTGTTCTACGCATGGCGCCGCGATCCGAACTTTGTGCTGAACCAGCCGGAATACGCCGGCAAGGGCCAGATTCTGGTGGCCGGCCCGGAGTTCGGCATCGGTTCCTCTCGTGAGCACGCTGTGTGGGCGCTGCATGATTACGGCTTCCGCGTGGTGATTGCCCCGAGCTTCGCCGACATCTTCTATGGCAACACCGCCAAGAATGGTGTGCTGGCCGCGATTATGCCGCAGGAGTCCGTCGAGCTGCTGTGGAAGCTGCTCGAAGAGGAGCCCGGCCGCGAAATGACGGTTTCTCTGGAAACTCGCACCGTGACCTGCGGTGATGTGACCCTCCCGTTCGAGGTGAACGACTACACCCGTTGGCGCCTGATGAACGGTTACGATGACATCGATCTGACGCTCCAGCACGAGGACGATATCGCCGCCTACGAGAAGATGCGCGCCGAAAAGTTCCCGTTCAAGCCCAAGACCATCCCCGCCAAGCACTGGCCCGAAGAACAAATCCAGTCCGCCCGCGAGCCGGAAGATGACGGCAGCTGGGCAGGCCCGTTGGCTGATCGCGGCATTATTTAGCCGCGATCAGGCTGCAGGAAAGCACAGTGTGCTTTCCTGCAGGGCCTGCGCCGAGCCGCGACAGTGGTGAGGCCAATGTTGAGTCTCGTTCGATAGAACGAGTCCATAATTGCAGGATCAGGACCACTAGCTGATCGCGGCATTATCTGATGCATTCCATGTGGGCTCTTCTCTCGGGAAGAGCCCACAGTCATTGTTCCACCCATCGCTGTAGGGCCTCGGCATCGGCGCGATGCAGGAACATGAACCGAAGCTCATTGATGCCGTTCATTACAAACAACGACATCTGCACGCGTTCGATGCCGCGCGGTTCGCGCCACAATGTTGTGTATCGCGTTATTGATTGCACCCGTGCACGCCGCGTAATCAGCTCATATCGAGTAAGTCGAAGCGCTCCAGTAACAAGAATGCGTGCGGAGCATTGGAAAGCGTCACCGGCGCCGAACAAGGCAAATCCTTCATTGCGCGCTCTCAACAGGCGGCACATAATCCACCACCATCCCAGCGCAATAGGCGCACTCACCAGCCACCATGTCCAGCCCAAGTCCGGAACGGCGCACCAAGTGCGCAACGCTACCGCAGCATGTGCATCAGAACCGAGCCAGACTGCAAGTGTGGTAACCAATGTTGCAACTACCGGCAGTGTGAGGTAATACCGCAATAGTCCGCGCCCGGTATAGTGCAGCCGTGGCGTATACGCAGAGGCTTCCGTATGTTCCGCGACGATCGTTGAAGACGCCGAAGACGCACGTTGACGCTGACCAGCGAATACTATTGACACTTCCGACAGCCCCCATTCCGGCAATATCTCATGCAACACTGCATGCACGCGGTGGGTACTAATCACCGGTAGAATTTGCGCCGCTGAAGCTCCACTTCCCTCACTGTTGCCATTAGCCACTGAGGAACTCAGTCCCAATCCAACCGAACACAGGTGAAAAGGCCTGCGCAGCATCGACTGCCTGATGGTCACTGTCTGAATGCGACTGACCGGAATGGTGGTGGTATGCCGGGTAAGCAATCCGCGTACTACTACCAAATCATCGCCGCGACGCCACACTTCGAATCCATAAAAACGAAGTAGCGAGGTAACGATACTCACCACCATGAGCAACGCCACGCATGCCAATACCAGCAATACCGCCGAAAACACCCCGCTCGTCAATGCGGTCGCCACCGAGCGTTCGGCTTCATGCATCAGGTTGCGTGGCAACACATCCTGAACTTGCTGCACAAAGCCATACACCACCAGTGCGGCGGCTAGAAATCCGATATCCGTAATGGCAAACAGCAGAATATCGCCTACAGAAGCGCGGAACAGAGGCGTCCGCGAGGGGTTACCTAGCGCCGGTTCCATCGCTGGAGCGCCAGATTGGTCGGTATGCTGCGGTGAGTCGATTGCAGCATCGGCATGAGCTGAAGGCTCCGAAGTGCCGACCGCAGCTATGGTTGAAGCCACGACTGTGGATTGCGATTGCGCGCGCAATCTCTCCAATTCGGCTTGAAGCGCGGCTGGCACAGCGTCCAATCGAATATCGGTATCTGCGGCACCTGCTGCCGACACCGTAAGTCGCACTACCCCAAACGGTTGCAGATAGATAGGCTGCGAACTATTGATGGCATGAATGGAGCCGTAACTGATCGTTCTGTTTTTGCGGAACAACAAGCCGGACTTGAACGACAGTTTGCCAGATCCCAGTTGATACCGGGTGGTCAGCCAAGTGACAATGGGCTGGCAAAGCGCGACGAACAGGACGCTGAGAAAAATGAGCGCGATGGTCGTAACGGACAGATGCCTGCGCGCGATGAACAGCAACGCAAAGAATAATCCTATGATCCCCTTGGCTGTTTCAATTACCCCGATGATAAGAGAAGCGGGGTGCAACCTATGCCATGTATGGCACATCACAGATCATCCTTGGCAGAAGCCACGCGTTCGGTGATTAGGGTCACCATGCGCTCGGCCTCGGCGGTGTTTAGCGCGGCTATCTCATGTTCGTCGGCGGCCGTGTGCACCACCACCGTGGTGAGGCCAAAGTGCCGTTGCACGGGGTTCTGCTTGGTATCCACATGCTGCACGCGCGTATATGGTGTGGTGGTGGAGCGGCGGAACAGCCAGCCTTTGCGCGTGGCAAGGTCGCGCTCGCCGATGCGGAATCGGGTGAAGGCATACAAATACTTGGTCTGCAATGGTTGTGAGGCCAGATCCAGGACCGCATAGGCTGCGGCAATCCCAACAATAAGTTGCTGCCAGAATCCCCACCAATCATTCACCATGCACACGGCTGCAATCACAGCGCAGACTGCAAGCCAAATGACACATTGGATTGCCTCATTAATCAGCCATACCTTACGCACACTCGGTGGAAGCGGTCGCCAATCGTCGTTGATGTTGATGTTTCGAGTCTGTGCTTGCGTGTGGGTATGAGTTTGCGTTTGAACCGTCGTCTGCGTCGTCGGCATAGATTCCCCTCTGCTCCATGAATATGGACATGGTATCAGAGCTGGCTATGAATCAAATTGGGGACAGTATTGACTGATTCGAGGGGTGAAATGCGAGGTGCCTCATTTGAAAATGAGCGCGTAATCCGGAGTGGTGCCTCACCTGTGGTGAGCGTGAAATCCTAGTCCGCGTCGGCTTGTGGGGTTTCGTCGTCTTCCGGTTCGACGCCCGCGATCCGGGCGAGCGTCTTGTTCAAGTATGCCATGTCCGGGCCCATGCGTCTGGCCAGCCGCGCGGTGCGCGGTGCCGCCAGTGCTTCGAGCCGGTCCTGGATGTCGTGGATGCGGCGGACGAGCTCGGCCGGGTTCACGGTCGCGAGCGTGTGTTCGATCTCCTCTCGCTTGTCGTCGGGTATGAAGCCGGGGCCGCCGGCGGCCCTGTCCGCCTCGTCGAACTCCTTGAGCCGCTCCCACGGGGTGCGTGGTGCGTCGTAGACGCGGCGGGGACGGCCGTCCCGGGTGCTTTCGCGCGCGACCGGCTTCTTGGACGGGGTGAACAGGTTGGCCTTGACGCGCACCAGCTCCCATAGCTCGTTGAGCAGGCCGAGCTCATCGACGGTGTACCGGTAGTAGAACGCGTGGCGGCGCACGACGTGGTTGTTGCGGGACTAGACGGTGGCCTGGTCGTTCTTCCTGTAGGGGCGGGAGCGGGTCTGCTCGATGTCGCGCTCCTGCAGCCAGGCGATCAGGTCGCGGTTGATGAACTCGCTGCCGTTGTCCGTGTCGTAGGAGCGG
>NZ_NMWV01000027.1 GCF_002860405.1 Bifidobacterium imperatoris
GGACCTGAGACCTCGTTAGCTTAAAAATTTTCAGGTTATTCTCAGAAAACCCCAGCATTAAACACAGAATCTGATGGTTATATAAGACATGTCAGCGGAAAGCTGAACAGGAACAGCAGCAGTTCCCGATAATTGAACCCCTTTCTTCTTCTCTCTCTCCTTTCTCTCCCCGGCGGCCCGCACCGCCGGGGTTCTTTTTTATTCATGTGCCTGTGGAAGTGGCTTCCCCTTATCCGGTCAACTTTTCAGTTCCTTACGCTCATCCTCGGGAATGACGACTGGCCCAGCTTCTCAGCGGTATACTGGCAAACGAATCGGCAGGGAGGGCGATCTTATGGGGAAGAGCAGCGAGGAATACGATTTCTTTGATGGCGCTGAATACGAGGATGCGCCACAATCCCAGCGCAGACAACGGGCTAAGGGGCCGCATAGTTCCGGTCGCCGCGCTGCCAAGATCAAACTTGATAGCCCAGCTTCCAAAATACTGCGGCGATTGGCGCTGTTCACTGGCTTATTAGCCGTGGCTGCTTCCGCATCTTCCGCTGTGCATGAGATTGCTCCCTACGCCATCTCATTCCTCGTGAAGGTTCCCGGCCGCTACATCGCTGCAACCGCAGCAGTGCTCATAGGACTGACGCTAATGTTCGTGATTGGGGCCCGCACCACCATGCCGCGTAATTCCACTCACGGTGGTGTTGGCGGCGGTGGCATTGTGACCATCGTTCTGGCGGGTGCCTGCTTGGTGGTTGGCGTAGCCGTTGGTGTGCTATTCCCTCAAGGTCTGATTCTTCCGAACAATGACAAAGCGCCAGTGGAAAGCACTGCGCAGATGGAACAAGGTATTGAGCAGTCTGCCGGACAGTGTACGTCCGGTTGGCAAGGCTTGGATGCCGGAGGTCTTCCAGGGGTGAGCACTGTGCAAATGTGCACAGAGCCACGCATGGCCTTTGTATCTTTTGAATCAGAGGCGATGGCAGCAGTGGGCAAGGCACCCATCAAGGTGAAAATCGCCGAGCTGTTGAATCAATACTCTGATAATGAGAAAGCCCAAGGCGATTGGCGCCTGCTCAGTGGCAAGCGTTGGATGGTGTTCGGTGAGGCGGACAAGATGACCGCGTTGCAGCAGCAGTGGGGTGGCGATCTTGAGCCCATCACCGCGGCTGATGACTCAGCTGACGCGACAAGCTCTGATTCCGGTCAGTAAGACTCAGCAAGCTTTGTTGCAATGCCGGCAGCGCCGGTGATGTGACCGAAATCATGAATCGATAGGCGGCGCCTTGCCCTATTGCCCTTTACGATGGATTGGTATGAGCAATGAAGCAAATGCCGCTGGATTCGCATATGAGCCATTGGTTGGCCGCGAGTCCACAGAAGTGCCCGGCCATTTCGGAGACCCGTTGACGGTGGAGTGTAGCGTGACCTCGCGCGGCGGTTTTAATCAGCACCTGACGCATCCGCTATTTCTGTGCCTGCATGGGTGGGGTTCCAACGAGCAGGAGATGGCGGATATTATGCGTCTGATTGCTCCGTACAACGATTTCGTGGCATTGCGCGGACCGCTCACTTTGGCTGAAGCGTCGGCCGATTCTTTAGATCCCGGCAATTATGCGTGGTTGCATGGTTCGCTGCCCGTAGGTGAGGATCTTGACTATGATGCCTATGCTGCTGCTCGGGCTGTAGATTCATGGGTAGCGGCCAATATTCCTACCGACCGCGATATTGTGCCGCTCGGCTTCTCCCAAGGCGGATTGGTGGCCGTGCATTTGCTGCGTATAAACCCAGAGCGATACCGAGCTGTAATCAGCTTGTCTGGTTTTAACGCGCCCGGTCAGGTGCCCGGTACCGCACCTGCTGACGGCCGTCTCGCCGACTTGGACATTCCGGTGTTCTACACCTACGGCAAAAACGATGGCGTTGTGCCGAAATATGAGTTGTTCGCCACTGCCGCTTGGCTTGAGGAACATACATGGCTCAAAACCAAGAGCTACCACGGGCTCGACCATAACGTGAGTCTTGAGGAATTCGCCGATTTGCGCCAGTGGTTACTGGACAATGACATCACTTCCGGCGTGCTGTAGCCATACACTAGTGCCCGTGAATACAGGGGATGCCACCAACAATATTGAGCAGAATCATCTGGACGAGTCACCGCGCGGCCTCATCATCATGGCCGTGGTCGGTGTGGCTGTCGGCGTGCTCTCCGGCATGTTCGGCATCGGTGGCGGCACAGTGATCGTGCCCGCCTTGGTGTGGCTCGGGCTCACGCAGCGTCACGCAGCTGCGACCTCGATGATGGCCATTGTGCCCACCGCGGTTTCCGGTGTGATTTCGTATGCGTTTGAGAGTGACGTGGATTGGATAGTGGCGGCCATCGTATTCGCCGGCATGTTCGTGGGCGGGCAAATTGGCTCATGGCTACTATCCAAATTGCCGGAGCTGGTGCTGCGTTGGGCGTTCGTGGTATTCCTGCTGTTTGTGATGGTCAATCAGGCCATGTCGAATCCGTCGCGAGATTCGCGTATTGAACTTACGGTTGGCACTGTTGTCGGGCTGATTGTGTTCGGTGTTATTGCCGGTATATTGGCAGGATTACTGGGCATTGGCGGTGGCGCAATTTGCGTGCCGGCCTTGTCGATTCTGTTTGGCGCCAGCGATCTTATTGCTCGCGGTACTTCGCTGCTGGCCATGTTCCCCAATGCCATTACTACATCCGTGGCTAATGTGCGTAGGCGTATGGTGCATGTGAAGGCCGCGCTCATTATTGGTATTGTGGCCGCGCTGACTGCGCCGCTCGGCACATGGATTGCTTCCGCCGTGACACCACGCACTGGCGCAATCCTGTTCACCGCGTACTTGTGCGTGCTATTAGTGCGTTCCTTCTGGGTGGCGTTTAAGGCGACGCGACGGTGATGCAGGTTAGATGCCGGAATCGGCATCAACCTGCCGAGGCGTGTAGCAGACAGCCCGGTGGGCTGTCTGTAGCCGAGGGGAGCGGCTATGCCGCGACGGTCATGCAGGTTAGATGCCGGAATCGGCATCAACCTGCATGACATAGATGTTGCGCCTCAAGGTCTTGGCTTGGGCTCGGTTGATGTCACCGGCTTCGAGCATGTCTTGAATCACACCAAGTTCGATGGCATAGCTTTCCTTCTTGACCTCTTCAACCTGAGTAATCACGGCTGCGGAACCCCTCATATTCGGGCGGGCTTGCAGCGAAGCCTCGGCTCGTCGATAATCCAGAAGCAGCGCGGAGCAGTGCTCGGTGTTATAGGTGCTATTGCCCATTTCATCCACCAGGCGGTCAATCACATGATGAATCGCCTCAACCTGCAGTTCACGCGTGCGAGCAAAAATCTGGTCCTCGCTCACCAGCGGCGTAGTATGACGAATCTTGGAAATCGTGCGTTTCGCATAATTGCTCGCGCGACGCTGCAGCATGCGTGCACGTCCACGAATCTGAGACACCGCATGACCTGACGCCGGATTTGTGGACGTGTGACGCAGCGTATTCATAATCTGATCAAGCATGCGCTCGCAAGCTTCCACATTGAGTTCCTGAGTGGCGGCATCTGCGGCCGGATGTGCTTTATCCTCCGCTAGACGGTCGCGTACGAATTCCTTCTCCCAGTGCAGCGCTTCAATCTGCAGTTGCTCCAACCCTTGCGGATCGGAATCGCCATTGCGTTGCTTCAAACGGCTGATGCGCTTGGTGTACAAATCAATCACCATCAGCACAGCACGACGATTTTCCGGCGTAATGCGGCCGGTCAGCTCTTCTACGGTATTGCGCAGTACCTCAATCGTAATCGGAATCATTTCAGCGCTGGGATCTTTGCCGCGGTTCGGTGCCAGCAGCGGTAGCAGGAAGTTCGCCAAAACCAGCGTCAGAATAATCACGCCTGATGCGATGAAAATCAGTTCGTCACGCATCGGGAACACGGCACCGCCCGCAATGTAATACGGGATGGTAAACATCAAGGACAACGTAATAGTGCCTTTAGGCCCACCAAAGGTCATGACGGCTGCGGACCGCCAGCGTTCAAGAGTCATTTTGCGGCGTTTACCGGTGTTCATATCGCGGGCGATACGCAGCATGGCTGCTACCCAAATGAATCGCAGCACAATCACCACCGCGGTCACCAGAGCAATAATGCCGATAAGCAGCGTGTTATTGATGTAGGGATCAGACCAGCTGGCCGTCATCGCCTGCGGCAACTGCATACCAAGCAGAATAAACACGGCACCGTTGAGCGAGAAGCTCAGCACACCCCACACCGACGTGGACACAATATTCGTGCGCGCCACATTCGGGCCAACTCCAGTGCGATCGAATCGAATGAACAAGCCGGCTGCCACCACGGACAGAATGCCGGATACGCCGAATTCTTCCGCGCCCAAGTACAGCAGGAATGGCAGGAACAGTTCCATCAGAATACGCGTGGTAGTGGTTTCCCAACCAAGCGATCGCACGGTTTCGAATACCCAGTTAGCTATCGCAGCCACTACAAGACCAAAGACCGTGCCGCCGAAGAACGAAATCACGAATTCTCCAGCAGCCTGACCAATGGCGAATTCGCCAGTGAATGCAGCCGCTAACGCGAATTGGAAGCCCACGATACCGGACGCATCATTGAATAAGGATTCGCCTTTAAGCACGCCGCGCTGACGTTGAGTCAGTGAAGCTTCCTTGCCTAGGGAGCTGACAGCCACCGCATCGGTCGGGCCAAGCGCTGCGCCAAGTGCCAGTGCGGAAGCGAGTGAAATCACCGGCCAAACAGCGTGCAGAATAAAGCCGACTGCCACCATCGTCACAATTGCTAAGCCAATGGCCAGCGAAAGGCTTAATTTCAAAGTTTTCAGCAGAGCCGACTTATCGATTTCATGCGCTTCGAGATACAGCAACGGTGCAATGAACAGCACCATGAACAGCTCCGGGTTGAGTTGCGCGTCTGGGAAAAATGGAAGATATGCCACGAGTACGCCTAGTGCTATCTGCACGAGCGGCGTGGATACCTTCGGAATGAAACGACTGGCAAAAGAACTCACTACCACCGCTGCAATGATGCATAGGATGAGTTCGAATACTGCCATGACTGTCCTCTCTTCTTCGCCGGGCTTCGGCCAGTATAGAAAACTCATCGCTACAACACGTTAAGCCGTCCGCCGAAGTGGACAGCGCGTGTTTTGCGCGGCATACGCGTGGTTGCTGGGTATGTAGACTCGCAGTATGGCTTTGAGAGTGGCATATGAGGAAGCGATGCAGCAAACGATTGAGCTGGCGAAGCAGGCCGCGGCAGCCGGCGATGTACCGGTTGGTGCGGTGGTGCTGGATGCTTCAGGTGCGATTATCGGCCGCGGATACAACACCCGCGAAACCCACGGCGATCCGCTGGCTCATGCTGAAATTCTCGCGATGCGCGAGGCTGCGCAGTTCCGCGCGCAACAATCCGGTAATGCTGATGCGGCGACTGGTCATGCAACTCCTACGTCGGAACCTGCTACCGCAGTTGTTCGCGCATGGAATCTCGCTGATTGCACATTGGTGGTGACGCTCGAGCCTTGCCCGATGTGCGCGGGCGCTTGCGTCCAAACCCATATCGGCACGATTGTGTTTGGCGCGTGGGATGCCAAACTCGGCGCATGCGGTTCGGTGTGGGATATTCCGCGCGACCCGCATATCGGTCACACTCCTGAAGTGCATGGCGGCATTCTTGAGCGCGATTGTCAAGCTATTCTCACCGACTTCTTTGCCGCACGTCGCTGACCAAATACTTACGTGCCTCGGCCAACACGCAGCACCCAGTCAACATATTCGATTTTTCCTACCATCGAAGGCAGCAGTAATAATTCCATATTCCAGCAACGTCAAAGGAGACATAAGACCTATGGCCAAGAACGAAACGCTGACCTTCACCGGTATCTCGACAGACGGTACCGCGCTCACCGCCGTCTATCTTGCCCAGCCCACTGCCAATGTGGCAATCGGTCTGGTTTTTGCGGGCGATGAGCTGCCGCGCATTGTGCATTGGGGGCGTCCGCTCGCCAACCCTGAAACTCTGTTGGATTCTTATGACGCATTGAAGCCGCAGCGCGTCTCCGGCGCGCTCGACAACACCGCATGGCCGTCCGTGCTGCCAACTCAGGCGGAAAGCTGGATTGGTGAGCCGCGCGTGGTGTTGCGTCGTGCCGGCATCGAACTCTTTCCGAAGTTCACCGTCACCAGCATTGAGGCTGATGGTGTGCTCGACGCATCCCTTGATGCAGTTAGCGCTGAAAGCTACACGGATGTTACCGGTCACAGCCGTTCTACTGGCCCGATTCGTGTGCCGGGCGTGGTGGTGAGCGCTGAAGATCAGGAAAACGGGGTTGGTATTGAATGGCGATTGGAACTGCTCGATGGCGGTTTGGCTCGCCAAAAGGCGACCATCACCAATCTGGATACTCCAAAAGGTGCCGCAGACCCAACTGCAGCGAACCTTGAAATCGGCAAAATCGAACTTGGATTCCCTGTACCTGAACTTGCCGGCGAAATTCTTACCACTACCGGCCACCATCTGCGCGAACGTAGCCCGCAGCGCCAGCCGTTGACCATCGGCCGTTTTGAGAAGCCACAGCTTGCCGGTCGACCGGACTTCGACGCGTCCCTGTTGCTCACCGCAGGCGTGCCTGGTTTCGGTTTTGAACATGGTGAGGCCTACTCGGTGCATGTGGGCTGGAGCGGCAACTCTGTGCTCTCCGCCGAACGTCTGCCGTATACGCAGGGCATTATCGGCGGCGGCGAACTGCTCTTCGGCGGTGAGGTCACGCTGACTCCGCAGGGCGACGATAAGGGAGAGAGCTCCTATGCAACGCCGTGGCTGTTCGGCTCGTTCGGTGATGGCTTGAATGAGATTGCCGCGCGCTTCCACGCATATGTGCGCTCCCGTCATCCGCGTTTGTTCGCGAAGGGGCGCCCGGTGATTTTGAACACTTGGGAAGCCGTCTACTTCGACCACAACTTCGATACGCTCGCCGCGCTCGCCGACAAGGCTGCAGCCTCCGGCGTGGAACGATTTGTGGTGGATGACGGCTGGTTCGGCTCCCGCCGCGACGACACTTCCGGCCTCGGTGACTGGCAGATTTCCCAGGATGTCTGGCCTGATGGCGACAAGTCGTTGAAGGCGCTTGCCGACTATGTGCACGGTAAGGGCATGCAGTTCGGCCTCTGGTTCGAACCGGAAATGGTGAACATCGATTCCGATGTGGTGCGTGCGCACCCCGATTGGATTCTCTCGCCCACGGCCGGCCGCCTGCCGATGCAGGGGCGCAGCCAGCAGGTGCTCGACCTGACCAACCCTGATGCGTTTGACTATGTATTCAACGCGATGGATTCGCTGGTGGGCGAGCTCAAGATTGACTACATTAAGTGGGATCACAACAAGCTGGTCACTGAGCCTGGTTCCCGCTACTCCGGTCGTCCGGCCGTGCATGCGCAGACCTTGGCTGTGTATGAGATCTTCAAGGGATTGAAGCTCAATCATCCGGGTCTGGAAATCGAAAGCTGCTCGTCTGGTGGCGGCCGCGTGGACCTCGGTATTTTGGAATATGCCGACCGTATTTGGGCATCCGACTGCGTGGACCCGGTGGAGCGTGCTGATATTCAGCGGTACACGTCACTGCTGGTGCCGCCAGCCATGATGGGTGAGCATGTGGGTGCCAGCCCGGCACATTCCACGCAGCGCGCTACCAGCCAGGAGCTGCGCATGGCGATGGCGTTCTTCGGCCACATGGGTATCGAATGGAATTTGCTCAAGGAGCCTGAAGATGCGCTCGCCAAGCTCGCCGTATGGGTGGCCGAATTCAAGAAGCATCGCGACTGGTTTGCTATCGACACCTGCGTGCATGCGGATGCCAACGATCCGGCCGTGCGTCTGGATGGCATGGTGATGCCGAGCCGTGATGCGGCGATTTACCGCTTCACGCAGCTGACCACTGGTCAGACTTATCCGGCTGCTCCGGTGCGTCTGCCTGGCCTTGACCCGGACCGCCGTTACCGTGTGAGCCCGCTGGACCCGAGCCTTGACCTGATTGGTCTTGGCAATGGCCAGAGCACGCTCGGCTGGTGGAATGAAGACGGTGTGGTGATGACTGGCGAAGCCTTGCAGCGCTACGGCATCCGTCCGCCGTCCCTCCACCCCCAGCAGGCCGTCCTGTTCAAGGCCGTGGCGTTAAGCTGACAATCCAGTGGATTGTCAGCAGCCGCGGCCCGAGTGAGGCGATAGCCGAATGAGGGTAGGTTGAGTCTCGCCTGTGGCGAGTCCGTAATTGCAGGACTGTAGCTGAGTAATCAGCCGATATGTTTGACGATGACGCGACTGGCGGCGGCTTTGGCCCACAGCTGCCAGTCGTGATTCACTATCGTGAACTTTACCGGCTGGGTTTGGCTATGCCGGTAATACCGAATGCCATCACGCAGCGAATCAGTACCGAGTTTCGCCAAAAACGCGGATTCTCCGGCGATCATCACATGCCCCGGCATCGCGATATTCGCCACCATCGCCACTAGAGCGCCCAAGCGGAAACAGGTGCGATGCACCAGCTGCGTAGCCTGCGGCACTCGGGCTCGAGCATCACGGGCAAAGTCCTCGAACGTTACCGGCTTGCCCACAATCGCGGAATACTGTTCAGCAATCGAGTCATCAGTCAAACACTGCGAACAGCCGATATGCCCGCTTATGCAGCGCGGGCCTTCCGGATCGACCAACACATGGCCCACCAGACCATAGCTTTTATCCGGGTAGCTTACCGGCTCACCGTGCACAGCCAGCGAATAGCCCACGCCAATGCCAATGGTCACCACGGCGAACATATCCAAGCCAACGCCCGGGCCAAACCAAGAGGCATCCACCAGCAGGGAATCAATATCATTAAAGACGCCGCATGGCAGGCCAGTCTCGCGGCCGACCATAGCGCCTAAGTCAGTCGGGCCATCCCAGTGCAGGAATGGCGCAAACGTCACCACAGAATCATTCACCACATGACCGCCCACAGCCACGCCTACCGCAGTAGGGGAGGGCAATCCCGCAGTCGCAACATCCTCTGAACAGGCGGCAGCCAGTTGAGCAATCGCAGTAGCCACATATTCCGGCGACTGATCATCACCAATCGGCAGCTCATGACGGTCGGAAACCACCTCGCCATGAGCGTTCACCGCGGCGGACACAATCGAAGTGCCGTGCACCTTCACGCCCACGAACGTGCGTGCATTGGCACACAGCACCAGCGAAGTCTGCGGGCGGCCGCGCCTATCCGAGCTCTCCTTCGGCGTGAATCGCTCCGGCAGCTTGCCGGTAAGCCCAGCGGTCGCGCTCGCCGGCAACTCCTCAATCACCCCTGCATAAATCAGATCACTGGTGATTCTGGACAGTGCACCTTGACTCAACCCCAGCATCTGCGCCAACGTGGTGCGTGCAATCGGACCGTACTGCGCCACGGCGGCAGCTACGCGATGCGTATGTTCAGAACCAGAAAACCATTGTGGAATCGCATTGGAATCAGCCAACCTATGCCCCTTTGCGAATAATTAATTGCGTTAATCACAAAATAGCGCGTTTTTACTTTCCAGCGCAAGCAGGCTCGCAGGCGCTGGGAATGAAAACCCAAAATCGTTACCTTTGAGGGTGGAGGAATTGCCACCGGCATTGGAGCCAGTGGTGGAAGGAAAGACAAAGGAGTCAGCAATGCTGTCAGATTCCCTGTACCCAACTTCCAGACTGAAGCGTTTAGGCGTGCGTGTGGCCGCAACGGTGTGCGCGCTCGCTGTGGGCTTCGGCCTGGCCGGCTGCGGTTCAAGCACCGCAGGAACCGTCACTCTCGACTTCTTCCAGTTCAAGTCCGAGGCCGCAGACACGTTCAAGGCCATCGTTCAGGACTTTGAGAAGCAGAACCCGACCATCAAGGTCAACATCAACAACTCCGCCAACGCCCAAACCGATCTGCGCACCCGCTTCGTGAAGAACCGTGTGCCGGACGTCATCACCTTCAACGGCGATATCAGCTTCGGTATGTTCGCCGCATCCGGCGTTTTCTATGATTTCACCGATGAGCCGATCGTGGACACGCTCAACCCCGGCATGGTGAATATCGCCAAGAACCTTGTGCAGACCACCGACCCAGCCAAGAAGCGTCTGTATGGTCTGCCATTCGCCGGCAACGCCTCCGGCTACATCTACAACAAGGACCTGTTCAAGCAGGTCGGCCTCGACCCGGAGAACCCGCCGACCACTTGGAGCGAGTTTACGGACATGCTCAACACGTTCAAGGCCGCTGGCATCAACCCGCTGCAGGGGTCCGTGGCCGACGCTTGGACCACGCAGGCTCCGCTCGCCTCGCTCGCCGGCACTCTGGTTCCTGAAACCAAGTACACCGAGCTGAAGCAAGGCAAGACCACCTTCCAGGAACTGTGGAAGACCACGGTTGAGAAGGAAGCCGAACTCTTCACCTACTCCACTGAAGACACCGGCGTCACCTACCAGCAGGGTACGCAGAGCTTCGCGCAGGGCAAGGCCGCAATCATTCCGCTCGGTACCTACGCGATTCCGCAGATCTTGCTCATCAACAAAGACATCAACCTTGGCTTTGCGCAGATGCCAGCCACCGATGACGCCAGTGAACAGATCCTGACCGCAGGCGATGACGTGATGCTCACCATCGGCGCCAACACCAAGCACAAGGAAGAGGCGATGAAGCTCGTGGAATTCATGATGCAGAAGGAGCAGCTGGATTCCTACGCTGACGCCCAGTCCGCCATCACCCCGCTCAAGGACACCTACTTCGGCAACGATGCGCTGGAAACCGTGCGTCCGTTCTTCGAGGAGAACCGACTGGCTGACTTCTGCGACCATTACATCCCCTCATCCATCAACATTGGCGGCTATCTGCAGACAATGGTGACCTCCGGCAACACTGACCGATTCCTGAACCAGATGCAGGCCGAATGGGACAAGGTCCAAGCCAGGACCTTCGAGTGACGAGTAGGAGAGGAGAGTAATCATGTCTAATGCAACCGTTGCAAAGCCCGCCAAAAAGAAGGTAGACACCTTCTCCAAGCGCAAGGTGGATCCGGCTTACTACTGGATGGCCGTACCCGCCGCCATCATCTTCGCCTTCTTCCTGTACCTGCCATTCGTGGATGGTGTGAAGTACTCCTTCACCAACTCCCAAGGCTACGGCGACTACAAGTTCATCGGATTCAAGAACTACATCGCCCTGTTCCAAGACAATCGCGTAGGCCACGCCTATCTGTTCACACTGCTTATCGCAGTGGCCATCACCGTGCTTATCAACGTGATCGCGTTGTTCCTCTCAGTGCTGCTGAACTCCAAGATTGCCTTCAAGAACGGCTTCCGCGCGATCTTCTTCGTGCCCTACACCCTCTCCGTGCTGGTCATCGGCTACGTGTTCAAGTACATCTTCATGAATCCGCTGCCAGAACTCGGCAAGGCACTTGGCATCGAATGGCTGTCCACTTCGCTCTTGACTAACGAGGAACTGAGCTGGATTCCGATTGTCTTCCTCGCCGTGTGGCAGGGCGTGGCCTACTCTGTGCTGATTTACCTCGCCGGTCTGCAGACCATCGACGATGAGATCTACGAAGCCGCGGCCATCGACGGCGTCAACGCATGGCAGAAGTTCTGGAAGATCACCTTCCCGCTGATTGGACCGTTCTTCACCATCAACCTTGTGCTCTCCATGAAGAACGCGCTTGGCACCTTCGACCAGGTGGTGGCGTTGACCGACGGCGGCCCGAACTCGGCCACGGAAACGGTCACCTACCTCATCTGGAAGGGTGGTCTGACCGGTGGCGAATACGCTTACCAGACCGCTAACGCCGTGCTCTTCTTCATCGTTCTGGCCATCATCGCCTTCATTCAGCTGCGCATCTCCCGCAGCCAGGAACAGATCTGATTTCCCGGGAGAGGATTCAATATGACTACTGCAACCGTTACTTCGTCTCCTAAGTCCGGGTTCCGTAAGGACCACAACATCAATTGGTGGCTGACCGCAGCCGTGGCTGTGCTTTCGCTGACGATTCTGGTGCCGCTGTACTTCACCGTCGTCACCGCGCTGAAGACTCCGGCCGAAGCCGGCACGTTCGCGCTACCGACTTCGTGGGAGTGGCATAACTTTGCCGATGCTTCCGCCAAAGTCAACTATCCGAAGGCCGCGCTCAACTCCGCAATCATCACGGTTGCCGCCGTGGTGCTCACACTCCTAACCAACACCTTCGTGGCCTACGCGGTGGCTCGCAATATGGATAAGCGCTTCTTCCGCTTCCTGTATTACTTCTTCATCGCAGCCATGTTCGTGCCGTTCCCGGTTGTCATGCTGCCTATCGCCAAGCAGATGGGCTCCCTGCATTTGGACAATCAGATCGGTCTGATCATCCTGTACACCGTGCTCGGTCTCGGCACCAACCTGTTCATCGCGACCGGCTTCATCCGTTCGATTCCGGTCTCGCTGGAAGAGGCGGCGCGCATCGATGGCGCATCCACTTGGCGCATCTTCTGGACCATCATCTTCCCGCTGATGAGCCCAATCAACGCCACCATCGCCATCCTGACCGCACTGTGGGCGTGGAACGACTTCCTCCTGCCGTTGATCGTGCTGACGGACCAGTCGAACCAGACCATCCCGCTGGCACAGTACGTCTTCAGCTCGCAGTTCGCCACCAACTATCCGATGGCCTTCTCCAGCTACTTGATGGCCATGGCCCCGATCCTCGTCGTCTACATCTTCGCCCAAAAGTGGGTCGTCGGTGGAGTCATGAGGGGCGCTGTTAAGTAATTGCAGCGCGGGCGCTGCAATTACTTAACAGCGCCGAGCGAGACGAGCCGATTAAGAAAACAGCCCCGGTGGGCTGTTTTCCGGCTCGGGCGGCCGGCAGGCCGCGTACTCGCGAGGTAACACTGAGTCTCGCCGCAGGCGAGTCCGTAATTGCAGGACGCCGTCAAATAATTACTTTCCGGCACGCCCGATGAACAGCCCGATGGGAATAAAACCATCGGGCTGTTTCAATAATTACCAAGCAGTAATAATCAACGATGATTGATGAGAAAGGTCGCAGCGATGACTAACGAACAGCGCATCGAGGTTCCCGACTCCGTTCGCACCAACGGTGCAACTCCGAATCCGTGGTGGTCCAATGCCGTGGTGTATCAGGTGTACCCGCGTTCCTTCCAGGACACCAACGGTGACGGTCTGGGTGATATCAAGGGCATTACCTCTCGCCTCGACTATTTGGCCGATCTTGGCGTCGATGTGGTTTGGCTCTCCCCGGTTTACAAGTCCCCGCAGGACGATAACGGTTACGATATCTCCGATTATCAGGACATCGACCCGTTGTTTGGCTCCCTCGAAGACATGGACGAGCTGCTGGCCGAAGCCCACAAGCGTGGCCTGAAGATTGTGATGGATTTGGTCGTGAACCACACCTCTGACGAGCACGCATGGTTCCAGGCTTCCAAGGACAAGAACGATCCGCACGCCGACTGGTACTGGTGGCGTCCTGCTCGCCCGGGTTTCGAACCTGGCACTCCGGGTGCCGAACCGAACCAGTGGGGCTCCTACTTCGGTGGCTCCGCATGGGAGTACTGCCCGGAGCGCGGCGAATACTTCTTCCACCAGTATTCCAAGAAACAGCCTGACCTGAACTGGGAGAATCCAGCCGTACGTCACGCCGTGTACGACATGATGAACTGGTGGATGGATCGCGGCATCGACGGCTTCCGTATGGACGTCATCACCCAGATTTCCAAGACCATCGACAAGAACGGCAAGCTGCCGGGTGAACCGGGTTCTGAAATTGAGGATTATCCGGTCGGCCCGGAGGGCTATTCCTCCCCGTTCCCGTGGTGCTCGGACGGCCCGCGCGTGGATGAATTCCTCGCCGAAATGCGTCGCGAAGTCTTCGAAAAGCGCGAAGGCTACATGAACGTTGGCGAGGCTCCTGGCGTAGTTCCGGCTCGCAACGAGCACATCACCGATCCGGCCAACCGTGAGTTGGATATGCTGTTCCTCTTCGACCATGTAGGCGTTGATCAGAAGCCGACCTCCAAGTGGGATGTTGTGCCGTTCGAGGTCAAGAACTTGCGCGAGAAGATGGCCGGTCAGCAGGAAGCAGTAAAGAACGCCGGCTGGGCTAGCCTGTTCTTCTGCAACCATGACCAGCCGCGCGTGGTCTCCCGTTGGGGCGACGACACCACCGAGGAGAACCGTGTGCTGTCCGCCAAGGCCTTCGGTCTGCTGCTCCACATGCACCGCGGCACCCCATACATCTACCAGGGCGAAGAGCTCGGTATGACCGGCGCACACTTCAAGAGCCTCGACCAGTATCGCGATCTGGAGTCGCTCAACGCTTTCCGCCAGCGCGTAGAGGAAGCCAAGATTCAGACGCCTGAATCGATGATGGACGCCCTTGAGCTCATCGGCCGCGATAATGCGCGCACCCCGATGCAGTGGGATGGCTCGAAGTACGCCGGCTTCACCTCACCGGATGCCGCCACCGAACCGTGGATTTCCGTGAACCCGAACCATGCGGAGATCAACGCCGCCAGCGAATTCGATGATCCGAGCTCTGTGTATTCGTTCTACAAGCAGCTCATCGCACTGCGCCATGAGAAGGCAGTCGTTGCAGCTGGCGAATGGAACCTCATTGATTCGAATGACGAGCATGTGTACGCGTTCACCCGCACTCTGGGCCATGATCGTTTGCTGGTGGTGGTCAACCTGTCTGGCCGCACGGTTGATTTGCCGCATGACGCCAAGGAACTGGTTGCCGCTGGCGTCACCGAGCCGGACGTGCTGATTAGCAACTACGATGCCAGCCATACGGTCGTCTCCCTCGCCAACAGCGAGCTTGACCCGTGGGAGGCTGCTGTAATCCAGCTGTAATGCCACAAATGAGCGCTTGTTGAGACGGCGGACCGTTCCTAACGGCCCGCCGTTTTACAATATCGAGCATGGAACAAAAGGATGTTTTAAAGGCGCTGCAACGTGATCACGCAGCGGAACTGAAGCTCGCTGCCGAACGACTCAAGGGCACAGCCCGCCACACGGAGATTATTCCTTCTCCAGCATTGAGCGAAATGACCGGTCATGAGATTCTGCTGAAGCCCGAAAACCTTCAGGTCACTGGATCATTCAAGATTCGTGGCGCCTACAACAAGATTGCATCCCTTTCCGAAGAACAGCTTTCCCACGGTATCGTCACCGCCTCCGCTGGCAACCATGCTCAAGGCGTTGCCTATGCCGCTCGCGAACGTGGTGCCAAGGCCACTATCTGCATGCCGCAAATCACTCCGCCGCTCAAGGTGGACGCCACCAAGGCCTACGGCGCTGACGTTGTGCTCTACGGTGATGTATTCGATGAAGCCGCGGCTCACGCCGCTGAGCTCGCCAAAACCGAAGGCATGATTTACGTGCCGCCGTTCGACGACTATGAGGTCATCTGCGGTCAGGGCACCATCGGTCTGGAAATTCTCGAGGATGTGCCGAACGTCACCGACGTGGTCGTGCCGCTTGGCGGCGGTGGACTTGGTGCCGGCGTTGCGCTCGCCATCAAGACCTTCAGACCGGAAGTGCGCGTGATTGGCGCTATTCCGGAAGGTAGCCCTGCATGGAAGAACTCGTTTGCGGCCGGCCGCGTCACCGAAGCCGATCAGGTGATTACTTCGGCTGAGGGTGTCGCCGTCAAGCATCCGGGCGATTTGCCGTACGCGCTGCTCAATGAATTCCTTGATGATCTCGTCACCGTCACCGAGCGTGACATCAACGAGATGATTCTGCTCATGCTCGAAAAGCACAAGCTTGTGGTTGAGGCTGCCGGTGCAGTTTCGCTGGCCGCTCTGGAACATCTGAATCTACGCTCCCGCAAGTTCGCGGCCGCAGAAGGCCCGCATGTGGTGGTGCCGATTATGTCCGGCGGCAATATTGATACCGTGACGATGGGTGCCGTGATTCAGAAGGGCATGATTGCCCGCGGCCGCATTATGAACTTTGAAGTTGAGCTTCCGGATACGCCAGGTCAGCTCGTCAAGGTCGCCACTTTGCTTGCCAAGGAACGTGCGAACGTGATTGCCCTCGATCACGATCAGTTCAAGGCGTCCGGCCACTACACGAATGCGGTGTCGCTCGGCGTCACGGTTGAGACCAATGGCCCGGACCACATCGACCGCATTCTTGCAGCGCTCAAGGAAGCCGGCTTCCAGCCCAAGCGCATTTACTGATACATATTTGCGGATGGTGCGCAGACCGCGAAGGGCTGTGGCATGATGTTCCCGACACGCTCAAGGCCGTTCGGCCAAGCTTACGGTCGGGGACATCATGCCACAGCCCTTCGCTTTACTCCGTGAATAGTATGTTCGCTATAACGTTGACGCGAATCGATTATTCTGCCGCCGCGATCGTTTCATCCACCAGCTCGGGCAGTGCGGTGGCAATGTCTTCGTGAATTAGTCGCGTGGCTAAACGGTCATACTGCGTGCGTCCCATATTCATAATGGTGATTGGTACGCCGGCTTGCGCGGCGACTGGCACAATGCTTGCTGCAGGGTACACCTCCAATGTGGAGCCGATAACCCACAGTTCGTCGGCCTTAGTGGCTCGATCGTAGGACTTTTCCATTGCGCCATCGGGTAATGCTTCGCCGAAATACACCACATCCGTTTTGATGATGCCGTTGCATGGCATATCGCCGCGGTACTTGAGCTTGCGATGACAATGCGGATCGGGTTCCTCATCCAGCCGTGCCATGATGTCGGCCGTATTGTACTTTTGGTGGCACTTCATGCAATGCGAGGTGCCGATGGTGCCATGCAGATTCACGATAATATCTGGGCTGTTGCCGGCTTTTTCGTGCAGAGCATCGAAGTTCTGCGTAGCCAGCAAAGTCAGCATGCCTGCCTGTTCCAGCTTGACTAATGCTTTATGCGCAGCGCCTGGCTGGGCATTCCACACTGGTGACTCTTTCTGCCAGCGCCAGGAATATTCGCGATCCTCTTTATTGTTCATGAACAAATCAATGTCATACACACTGGTTTGTTCAGGGTGCTTGGTCCAAACACCATCCGGTCCGCGGAAGTCAGGGATACCGGCTGAGGTTGAGATGCCGGCACCAGTTAATACAGCAATCTTCTTAGTCATAAATATAGGTATACCCGGCTTCGATGAACGAGAGGTGATGATTGTTGCAGGCGATTGTGCTCAGATTTTCGCTAATCGTGTCTCATATTTCTGGATTTGTTTAAGTGCAAGACATGTTTGAAGCGTATGTTGTGCGTAGCAGAGCAAAAAAAGATCGAAAATCGGCTCTGTGCGACACGCCGAGGGAGGCGCGCTATGATGCCGTTTCCCAGGGTTTTTCGCGCCCTGATTTGCGTTGTTGTTTGGGTTCGTGTAGGTTATTCATCTGTTGCCGCTCGGCACGGCGGGCTTCCGTTCCTGATGGTTTCGGGGCTGGTTTGCCGGTGTGGTGGTGGTTTGAGAACTCAAGAGCGTGTTTGTACTACTTCTTTATAGTCAATGATTGCCAGCTTGTCTCGTGCCTGACTGTTTTTGTCGGTTGGGTCCTTGGTTGGTTGAAACGGGATGAGGTTTTTGTGAGTGTGTCCTTTTCCTTAAAAGGATTGCTCGTCAATTTTTTGTTTTGAGAGTCATCTATTCGATGTCTTTCCGCATTAATTTTTTTTGTGGAGGGTTCGATTCTGGCTCAGGATGAACGCTGGCGGCGTGCTTAACACATGCAAGTCGAACGGGATCCATCAGCTTGCTGGTGGTGAGAGTGGCGAACGGGTGAGTAATGCGTGACCGACCTGCCCCATGCTCCGGAATAGCTCCTGGAAACGGGTGGTAATGCCGGATGTTCCAGTTGATCGCATGGTCTTCTGGGAAAGCTTTTGCGGCGTGGGATGGGGTCGCGTCCTATCAGCTTGACGGCGGGGTAACGGCCCACCGTGGCTTCGACGGGTAGCCGGCCTGAGAGGGCGACCGGCCACATTGGGACTGAGATACGGCCCAGACTCCTACGGGAGGCAGCAGTGGGGAATATTG
>NZ_NMWV01000028.1 GCF_002860405.1 Bifidobacterium imperatoris
AAAAACATGGCTCATCCACATGGAATCCCCGTTGACACCAGAGTGGAGCAAAAGGGATATGTAGTAGGGGCCGGCTCTTCTGTGCTTGAAGGCACATATCAGCTATGCGATATCCCCGACAATGGCGATATTCCTTTCCTATCGTCCAAGATGATTCTCTGGCTAAAGGAGCATGGGTATGTCAAAGGTGTTGAACCTATGCAACACCAAACAGCAAGCTCCCCAGCGCCTACTCGTTCTGGGTCGAAACGTTTTTTGAGTTCAGGCAAGCCTGATATGTCGCCCATTCCGAAAGGTAGTCGAAACAACAACCTTCATGCCTGGGGGTTTGGACGCTTGACTAATCATCCGGACAATAAACGTCAAATTGAGAGTGATTTCTTTGAGAGAGGCAGAATCAGCGGGTTGGGTGATGCCGAGATTCGTTCTTCTTGGAATTCGATTCTCAGACAGCTTGGCTATCAGTCATAGATACGTCAAAAACTGTCGCAGAGTAATGGGTCAGAAGCACATTTAAGGGAGTAAATCATGAGGAAACCGTTTCAGGATTGGAGTCTTGAGAATTTCGTGGGATTGCTGCTGTTCGCGGCGCACGCGTTCGTCGTGCTGCTGATCATGGCCCTCTGCGGGCTTCTCATCTGGAGTATGTTCGCGGATCCGGCATCGGAGCAGCGGATGATGACGGAGACCGTCATGCAGGGTGACGTGAAATACCTGTGCGTGGAGGCCCGCACCGGCTCGCATATCGATGCGATGAGCTGCGAGCTCATCGACCCTCATACAGGCGGCGTGATGCGATGAGCAGGCGTGGCGGCGAGTTGAAGCCCGCGTGGCTGCGCAAAACGATACCCGATATGTGTCCGCTCATTGTCACCCGCTGCAGCTGCGGCCAATACATCATCCAAGACCGCGAAAACCTGTGGGAGTCATGGGATTACGGATTGGTCGAAGGTGACGATCTGACCGTCGCCATCATATTGGAACGCCCATTGACGCGCATCATATGGCTCCCCTCCGTCGGATACCCATTGCTGCGCAGTGTGTTCCGTGACGCCGGCATCAAGCCGGACGGCCAATACCTGGCCATGCATGAATGCGGGCACGCACGCATCAGCCTCAAACCGTGGAAACCTCCGAAACGGGAACGCCAGCCGGGCAAACCTTGGGGAGGCCGGCAGCCAACCGAAAAGGAGATCAGCGAATTCAAATGGATATGGACGACACCGTTCAGCCAACTCAAAAAGAAATAAACCCCAACCGGGTTGACCGATCAGGGCGATGAGATAAGCGACATCATTCTATCAGCCAAACCGGAAGGGGCCACTGCATTGCTTTGCCAGAACTGCACCATCACAATCGAAGAGGGATACACATTGTGCGCGCATTGCGAGCTCCAATTCGCTGGCATGCTGCTGCAATTGGCTCGCGATGTCACGCCGTTGCATGATTCGCTGGACGCCACATTGCATCCGGGAGGGCATGCGCCGTCACGCATCCAGACCGCCACTCCCCCGACCCCGATCAGATTGGATGTGCTCGACCTGCTGGATATCCTCGATTCCACCGCCTATGAGCTCAAACGGCGATTGGACGGCATCGACGCGTTGGATTGGCGGAAGGATCCACAAGCCGAGGATCTGGAGAGCACGCTTATCGCGTGCGCCGCGCATGAACGGCTCGCCACATTCGAGGACGCGGGCTTCTACATGAACGTCATCAAGGGGTTGGCCCGCAAATCGGATATGCTGCTGGACCCGCCCGAGCAGCGGCGTGAGATAGGCGGCTGCGAACTGTGCGGGAGCATGCTTACGGCCGGCCCCAATGACCAGTGGGTGACATGCCCCGTCTGCGAGCGCGAGCAGCGTGTGCAAACCGTGAAATTGCGTAGGTTGAAGACGTTATGTTGGGATGATTCGAAGCGTGGGAGTGCCGCGGATATCGCGAGGGCGTTCACGGATGCGGGGATAACGTTGC
Organism: Bifidobacterium imperatoris; assembly: GCF_002860405.1. Lineage (GTDB taxonomy): Bacteria > Actinomycetota > Actinomycetes > Actinomycetales > Bifidobacteriaceae > Bifidobacterium > Bifidobacterium imperatoris. The sequence continues at coordinate 1,975 of NZ_NMWV01000028.1, forward strand.
GCAGGAACACTATTACCCAGTGGGTGAAGCGCGGTAGGGTGGATTCCGGGCCGCAGGGCATCACCTATTGCAGCGTGTACCGTCGTGTTCTCGCTGGCGGGCTTGACAAAATTTGAACTGTCACCAATAATTGCAGTGGATTAGTATATGGAAGCCCAGTCGAATGTGACTGGGCTTCCTGCATATTCAGCCTTCCAATCGCAACATCACCCTTTCCGGAGGGCAGGTATCCATGCCCCACCTACGGCAGCGCCCCAACTGGAACAGCAGCGACAGACGCGGCAGACTTCCAACGAACTGGCCAGAGCTCAGAGCCAAGGTCAGGGAACGTGCGCACGGTCTGTGCCAGGCGAAGCATCACGTTCCCGAATGCGATGGAATCGGAACCGACTGCGACCACATTATCGCCGGAGACAATCATGGTCTTGACAATCTGCAATGGCTGTCACATCCTTGTCATAAAGCCAAGACCGAAAAGGAGAACGCTGAACGCAACGCGCGCAGGGCGCGCATGAGAAAGCATCCGAAGGAAAGATTTCCCGGATTGCTTGACTGAAGCGGTGGAAGCCGAACGACCCAGGTGGGGGTGGACTCCTCCGCTCCTTGGGTATAACCGCCGGATAGCACTTCCGGTTGTACGTACGTTCTGAATCCCTGTTTTGGTTGGTTTGGCTGTTTTTTCATGTTGGGTGGCGTTCGGGCTTGTATGGCCTGTTTTTGCCTGTCCTGTACCGTGTTTTGGTTGGCGTGTGGCCGGTTGCCCGGTTTTATTTCGTGACACGTTAAGCGTTGTCACGAAATGGCGTAAACCGTTGGAATTATTGGGTTTTCAGCGTTTTTTTAGCACCTGTTACGTTATAATTAAATCGTGACATGCTGCGAATACTGCCATAAGGAAATCGAACAGGCCTCGGGACGCGGCCGCAAGCGCCGCTACTGCTGCGACGCATGCCGTCAGGCAGCGCACCGGCACGGCAAGCCCATGCCCGTGCCATGCGAGATGGCGCTCGCCGACCGGTGGATGCGTTGGAAGCGCGTCACACGAGGCGACGGCACCACCAAACAACCGATCACCACGGACGGCAAACCCGCGTCAAGCACCGACCCGAGCACATGGACCGCACTCGAACAGGCCGAAAACTCCACCACAGGAGACGGCCTCGGCTTCGCACTCGGGAACGGATTCGCCTGCATCGACCTCGACCACTGCTACGACAACCGAGGACACCTCACCGACTGGGCCAAAATGCTCATCGCGCCCGTGGCAGGCAGAACCTACATCGAAATCAGCCCAAGCGGCGACGGCCTGCACATCTGGGGAACCGCCCCGCAGCAGACCGGCATCAGAATTCGCAACACGCTCGGCATGAACATCGAGGCCTACACGCAAGGCCGATACATGACCTACACAGGCCGCACCTTCCGCGACTCCCCCACCAAACTCGCGGATCTCACATTCCTGCTCGCGGTCATACCCAAACTCGCATAATCATCACAAGGAGGCGTCATATGGCGAAAACCTCCACACCACGCATGCCCAACGGCCTCATACGAGACGGCAAAGGCCAGAAACTCTGGCGGGAGCTCACCGCCAAATGGGAATTCACCGAAGCGGAATACAAGCTGCTCGAAGTCGCCTGCTACACCGCCGACCGCATCACCCGCGAACGCCGCGCCATAGGCGACCAACTCACCGTCAAAGGAAGCCAAGGCCAACTCGTCGCCCACCCGCTGCTCGCACAACTCAGAGCCGACGAGGAACACCTCGCCAAACTCCTCGCCAGAATCGACATGCCCGAACCCGAACAAAACACAAAAACAGACTCCGGCGAACGTTCCGCACAAATGCGAGCCATCGTGCAAAGCCGCTGGGGAAAGGCCTACGGAAGCTGATGGCACGGCTGCGCACACCACAAACCGCAGCCCTCATCCCCTCACGCCAAACCGAATACCGGGAAATCACCGACTGGTACCGAAACGCGCTCGCCGTCGAGCCGGCGCGTGAATGGCATATGCGGCCCACGCTCATCGGGCCGACGTGGAAGCGTGGCGAGCATGGCTGGCTGCTGCCGGAGCATACGTTGGGTTGGAATTTCCTCGCGTGGAGCGGTTATTGGCTGCGTAACGCGAAGCAGCGGACCCCGTGGAAGTGGACGCTTGAGCAGGCTCGTTTCTGGCTGTGGTTCTACGCGTTGGACGAGCATGGCGTGCCGATCCACGATAATGCGGTGCTGCAGCGGCTGAAGGGTTGGGGCAAGGATCCGATGGCCGCCGGTGGCGCGGTCACGAGCTGTTTCGCCGATCTCACGTTCGACCATTGGTCGGCTTCGGGCGAGCCGGTGGGTCGTGAGGAGCCGAACGCTTGGGTGCAGGTGTGCGCGGTCTCGCAGGAGCAGACGAAGAACACGATGAAGCTGCTGCCCGGCTTGATACCCGCGGAGACCAGACGCTATTACGGTATCCAGCTTGGCAAGCTGAACATGTACGCGTTGGGTGATTCACGGCAGATAGAGGCGGTCACATCATCGCCGCTCGCCTTGGAAGGCGGGCGTCCCACGTTCCTGATCCGTAACGAGACGCAGAACTGGAATTCCAGTAACGGCGGCCATGACATGGACGGCGTTCTTTCCGGCAACGCGGCCAAATCCGAGGACAGCGTGAACGTGAAGATGCTTGACATCTGCAACGCGTACCGTGATGGCGAGGATTCCGTGGCGCAGCGCGTGCGCGAGGCATGGGAGGGCACTCAGGGCGACCCGAATTCCGAGGATAAGGGGCTTCGCCCCAAGTACATGGATTTCGGTCTCCTGTATGACAGCATCGAGGCCGCTCCGGATACCCCGATGACCGAGGAAAGCATTCCCAAGGTCGTGGAGGACGTGCGCGGGGACTCCACATGGCTGTCCACCGCGAAGATCGTCAAGGAGATCATCAACCCGAAGAACCCGGTCAGTGAATCCCGGCGCAAGTGGTTCAACCAGTGCGAGGCTCCCGAGGATGCTTATGTGACCAGTCAGGAATGGGATTCCAACGAACATCCCGAACTTCGGCTGGAGCCGGGCGAGCGGATAGTCATGTTCCTTGACTGCTCGCTCACCGATGACGCCACCGCGTTGGTCGCGTGTCGTATCTCGGATGGTTTCGTCAAACCGTTGGGCATGTGGCAGAAGCCGCCCGGTCCTCGCGGCAGGGATTGGAAGGTGCCGCGTGAAGGTGTTGACGATACGGTGCGCGAGGCCATGAGCCGGTATCAGGTGGAGGCGTTCTGGGGCGACCCCAGCCATGTGCTGGATGATGAGACCGGATTGCATTACTGGGATCCGCTGTTCGACGCATGGCATCGCGATTACGGTCGTCGGCTGAAGCTGTGGGCTCGTCCCGAGGGGCGTGACCGGCATGCCATCATGTTCGACATGGTGCGGCTTGATGTGCAGAAACGGTTCGTGGAATACGTGGATCAGGCGTATACGGCCATTTGCGACAGGGATTTTCCTCACGATGGTGATGCCCGTCTGCGTGCGCACATGCTGAACGCGAGACGTCAGCCGACTCGCGCGGGCATGAGCATCGCCAAGGAGGGGCGCGAATCGCGTCGCAAGATCGATCTCGCGTTCTGCGCGATAGCCGCGCGCGGCATGCGCCGTGAATATCTGAACAATCGCAAGAGAGGAGGAGGCCAGGTATGGTGACCACCGAATATACGAGCGAGACTGAAGCCGAGCAGGCGTTGCGTGGCCTTCTGCTGCCGGCATGGGGCATGGAGTTGGAGCGGTTGAACCGCATCGACCGTTGGTGGCGGTGGAATCCGAAACCGGTCAGGTTGAAGCAGGCCACGTTGGAGCATCACATGCTGCGTGACCTGGGAGTGACACCGTGGCTGAGGCTGGTGGTCACCACCATCAGCCAGACCCTCTATCTGGAGGGTGTGGATATTCCCGGCAAGCCGGATACGGAGTCGGCGCGCATCTTCTGGCATCCGTGGGTCGCCAACCGTATGGGCCGCAGGCAGGTGGCGTTGCACAAGGCCGCGATAGCCTACGGCACCGCCTACGCGGCGGTCAGGGCGGACGCATCCGAGGATGGCGGCACGCGTGCTGTCATCGAATGCTATTCGCCGCGTGAGAGCATCGCCGTCTACGATGACGCGGCGCGAGACACGTTCCCCCAGTCGTTCATGCGCGTCAGGCGCATCAGCCCGCAGGTCGAATCCTATGAGCTGTGGGATAAGTGGAACATCTGGCAGTGGACGCGTGAGAACGGAGCCTATACGCTGGTCTCCTGCACTCCGCATCTGGCGGTTGACGCATATGGCAACCCGGTGTGCCCGGTGGTGCGCTATACGAACGATCTGGATCTGCAGGGCAGGGCTCCCGGCGAGGTGGAGCCGTATATCCCGTTGGCGGGCAGGTTGAACAAGGATAATTACGATCGTCTGCTCGCCCAGCATTACAACAGTTGGAAGGTGCGCACCGTCACCGGTTTGGATATGACCGCGTTGAACGACCAGCAGCGCAGCGAGAAGAAGCTGCAGTTGAGGCAGGACGATCTATTGGCCGGCGGCGAGGGTGTGCAGTTCGGTGCACTGCCTGAGACCACATTGTCGAGTCTCATCGAGGCGAAGCAGGCGGACGTGGAGGAATTGGCGGCTGTGTCACAGACTCCGACCACAGCGTTCGGCAAGATGGTCAACGTGGGCGATGCCGGCATCGCGGAAAGCCGTGCGGGCTTCTACGCGAAGCGCGATGAACGGCAGAAGTCGTTCGGCGTGAGCCATATGGACGTGCTGCGCCTGTGCGCCGGCATCGAAGGGCGTATGGATGACGCGCACAACTTCGATCTGACACCCATCTGGGAGGATACGGACGTACGCACAATCAACCAGGCGGTGGACGCGTTAGGCAAGGCCGCGCAGATGCTCGGCGTGCCGAAGCAGGAATTGTGGGATATGATTCCGGGCGTTTCCAAGTCCCGCGCGGATTCATGGCGTGAATATGCCGACGCGCACCCCGATGCGGATGCGCTTGCCGTGCAGGCGTATCAGGCGCAGTTGAATCCGGTGGGGGTTGATGATGGCGCTGACCAGTAAGGGGGCTGCGCTTACCGACCGGCATCGCAGGAATCAGGTGCGGTTGGCGATCACCGCCGACAGTCAGGCGCGAAGGCTATGGGATTCCACGTTGGACTTGGATGATCTGAAGGGTTCGCAGCCGATATGGAAGAACGCGATGCTGAACCTGCTGCAGACATGGTGGCAGGTGAGCGCCGAAACCGCCGCCGATTACCTGCCACGGTTCCGTGAGGCCGAGACCGGTGACGGCTCGTTCGAAACCGCCGTGCCAAGGTTCGACCGCAAGAGGATGGCCGGTCAGGTCGATTGGCTCGGCGCCACGAACGTGCTATGGCATATCGCGCGCGGGGAGACGCAGGAGGCCGCGTATGCGACTGCCCGCAGCCTGTTCCTCGGCGTGTTCCATGAGGCGGTGCTCACCGGCGGCCGCACCACGATAGAGCATTGGGCGAAGAAAGATACGCGCGCCATCGGCTGGCGTAGGGTCTCCGACGGCGATCCGTGCGCGTTCTGCGCGATGCTCGTCACCCGCGGCCCCGTGTACACGTCGGCCGAAAAAGCCGGCTTGAGCGCCAAAACCGGCAAAAAGTATCACCCCCACTGCGGCTGCACCGTCGAGGTCGTCTACGGCGACTGGAAGCCCAGCGAGCAGGAACAGCAGTGGATCGACGAATACTATCGGGCGGCCGAAAGCCTTCCCGACCGCACTCCGCGCACCGCCGAAACCGTGTTGCCACTCATGCGCCGCAACGGCTCGTTCCGAGACTCACGACAGCGCAGAAGCACTCCGGGATACCTCAAGCGACGACGGCAGGCCGGTTTCGACAAGAGGATTGCAAGGCTGCTCCCCGAAGTCAAACCGGCAGTGCAAAGCCCAGGCATGTGGGCGAATAACGTTCAGCCGCCAAACGAAAAGGTCATCAGTCACATCCTGTACGGGGAAGGCGACGGGAAGCGAGGAGGCCATCTGTATGGTACGAATATCCTAGGCAAGACCGAGTTTCCGCAAGGATGGGACAGGAACAGGATTCTTGATGCGATTCGGCAAGTCATGGAATCTCCTCAATGGGAGATTCACCCCGACAATGATCGAGCTTTGCACAGGTTCGGCGGAACCGTTGACGGAGTCCAGATTGAAGTCAAGGCGTACCTTGTGGGTGGTCAATACGTCATCGACAGGGCGATGCCAATCGGCGGCGCCGGCGTGACTCGCAATACTCCAACGGGTAAAATCGCAGTCAAACGGAGTAAGGCAAAACAATGGAGGGAATCCGATCGTCATGACAATGGATGAATTGATTTCTCTCGCCGAACAATGCCTCGAAATCGTTAAAGGCCTCGATGAGATTACCGAGGAAGACGCCCGCGACATGATTCTTTCCGGAGAACCTGATCTGGCCATCGCTGATGCCCTGGACATTGCTTATTCCCATCCTGGCCTATACGCAAAATTCCCGGACGGAGTATATGAGCTTGCGAAAGATCCGGATTACATGGCAATCCATGTGTATCTTGATCTTCTGAAAGCCCACCGGAAGAGGTAAGCAAAAAACTTTATTCATCTAGCCCGTCATGAAGTTCATGGCGGGTTTTCTTATGCCCGCAGGACGGGCGGAAAGGAACCATCATGGCCGATGACGCCAAC
>NZ_NMWV01000029.1 GCF_002860405.1 Bifidobacterium imperatoris
ATCCATCATCAGCCACACCTGGACCAGCAGCTCGCGCGACTGCTCCGAATACCGCTTCGGCCGCTCCGCGGGCGACATCGACGGCCTGCCGCGCCCGGCTTCCGTGAGTCTGCGTCTCGCGGTGCTCCTGCCGATTCCCAGCACGGAGCACATCTCATCGAGGATGCGTCCCTTGTCCTTCTTCGACGCCTTCATGTATTCATCCCTGAATCTCAGGGTGACCTGCCGCTTCGTCGCCATGCTGATCCTGTCTTCCATAAGACAAGCCAAACAGGACCGATACCGTTCGCGCTCATTCCCGATGAGGCACCACCACACCCTACGCGCTCAAAAAACGTGAGGCACGTCGAATGCGCGTTTCCCCCTCCCCCCCCCCTATACTTGAAAGCTGCACTTGAAATACGTAGTGAGCATCGGAGCTTGCTGCATATTTCCGATGATGGGAGGGAGATATTTCATGATGGCTGCTCGTATTGGGAAGCGTATTATCGGCGTAATTGATGCATTGCTGATAATCGTTGTGGCGGCAGTTTTCGCTATGCCAGTCCATGCAGCTGAAGTCGTGGAAAGCGCCGCGCCGACCGGGCGTGCGCTCGCGATGACTGGATCAAACATATTGAGCGTGGTAGTGGTGGTAGTGGTGCTGCTTGTGCTCGCCGCCGTATTGTTCGCGTTCTCTAAGCGCAAACAACCCCGACAGTAGTTAGGGGGGTATGGGGGCCGCATCTGTGCGTTCCTGTATTCGTCAATATTTCTGGACATAGTCACAAATTGTTCAGAAATGACGAATAGGTTGAGCATCATGAGCATGAATGAGCAACAGCCAGGGTGGCAGCCGCGCGGACAGCAACCGCAGTCAGGATATGAGAATCAGACGCTACGGAATTCTCAGTCGCAAGAACAGTCGCAAGAATCCGAACCGCAGCCGCAGTACTACGCGACACCTCAGGTGGTGCCGATGCCACCGGTGCCGATGGCTCCAGCTCCTCAATATCCATTCCAGCAACCGCAGTATCCGCAGTATGCGGCTGTGCAGGCTCAGCCGCAATACCAGCAGGCACCGCAGTCGCCATCGTATGCTGCACCATCTCAGCTAGGTGCACCGCAGCAGATGCAGGCTCAGCCGCAGCCGTATGTGGCACCGGTACCTACACCGGCATATGTGCACGCGCCTAATCAACCGGCTGCTTGGCCACCGCAGGCGCAGTATGCTGCGCCTCAGCCTCTGAGTCAGCCGAAGATACAGCCACAGCCATATGCATACGTTCCGCCGCAGCCTCCGGCCATAGCAATCAATCCGCGCCAATTGTGGAAAACCTGGCGCAGACGTGTAGTTAATCGTGCGATGGGACTTGCTTTTATTTACGAAGGCATGATGTACGTGGGCAGTATCGTAGCTGTTATCGCGCTCGGCGTCATCATGCCCAGCTGGTCAGATTCTACGAAAGGCGACGGTATCGTCAGCCTTGCTTCGCTGGTCTTCGCTATGGGATTCCTGCTGATTATGCGCAACCGTGATATTCTGACCCGCGAATTCTGGCTTGGCGGGCCTCATCGGGATACGTATGGCGAACCGAATCAGCTAGGGCGAATCAGCCAATACGGCGGCGGACGCATGCGAGCCCAGTGGTTTCTGATTTTCATTCTGCTGGGTCTTGGCGTGCAAAGTGTGGTCACATTGGCGCAAATGGGCGTTTCCATGTTTGGCGGCGACCTGGTTTCCCCCACCTCAGAAAGCCTGAACGAATCCTCCAACACCGTGACTATGTGGCTATACATCGGTTTGTTGGGGCCGATTTGTGAGGAGGTCATGTTCCGCGGTGTGCTGATGAAGGAACTCAAGCCGCTTGGTAAGAACTTCGCTATTGTGACGTCGGCGTTCGCTTTCGGTCTATTCCATGATGACTTCGTGCAAGGCACGTTCGCCTTTCTGTTCGGCTTGATTCTCGGTTTTGTGGCGATGGAATATTCGCTGGTATGGTCGATTGCGCTGCATATTTTCAATAACGCGATTCTTTCCGGCGTGATCGATACATGGTTCGCCGGCCAGCTCAACGATTCGCAATACGCGGTGTACACGATAGCGCTCACGGCGATTGGCGTAGTCGGTGCTGTAGTGGCGCTCGCGCTCTACGGTCATGGGCTCAAGCAGTATCGCATGCAGAATCGCAGCATTCCGGATACGTATGCCGGGTGGACTTCCCCAGTGTTTATCGCGTTTGTGGTGGTGAATCTTGTCCTGGCCACATTGCTGCTGGTCGAGGCGTTGGCTTCTTGATTGGTTGTCAGGTGGTTATCGGGAGCGAACCCGTTCGTATCATGCATGCTAATTATCGGCGGTAAGCCTCGCAAACCCTTGGAATTCTTGGGATTCGCGTGCGCAAACATCCGTGGTGGAGGGTATTGTGCTCTTTTAGGAGAGTATTCAAATCGTTCTCCGGCTCGGATGCGGGGATGTGTGTACGCGTAGTGGCGGAGAAGAGGGGATTCCGCCATGACAATAACCAAGAAAATAGTGGGTGTGCTGGCCGCAGCCGCGACCGTGCTCACCTTGGGCATGACGGCGCTGACCGCCAATGCCGCTGACGGTGTCGGCTCTGATGCCAATGCCGCTGCAAATGTGAAGCAATCGCTGCAATATTTGCAGCAGCTCAATGATCTGCGTGCGCGTACCGATCGCACTCCGCTGACGCCGCAGCAGATTATCGAGGCGCAAAATGCGGATAACAAAGCCAACATGAAAGATGGTGATGTTGCAGACAACACCGCTGATGGCTCCGCTGTGCCGGCGCTGAAGGTCAACAATGACCTGATGAAATGGGCTCAGACCCGAGCCAACGAATTAGCCGCTGCGGGTAATTTGGATGGTCACGCCAATATGTACAACGGTGCTCCGAGCTGGTATGCGCATGTTGCGAACACGGATTATAACCTGACACACTCTGCTAATTACAAGGGTGGTTACTTCTTCGGTCCTGAAAACCAGGCGTTGAGCTATCCAGATCGTAGCGATGCTCATAATCCAGTGACGTTGTGGTACAGCGAGCTGAGCGCTCAGCCGGGTAGTAGTCGCCAGGGCTATGGGCATTATCTGACCGAGGTGAGTCCACTCGCTGATATTGCCGGTTTTGGCGTGGCCAAAGTGCAGAGTGGCGCCTATGCAGGCGCTACCATTGCTGTGCTCGAGATTGGTAACAGCTATCAGGGCGAATCCGTAACCGGTAAGAACCAGACCGTTGATGAAGCATTGGCGGCGCTGGGCGGCGGCCAAGAGCCTACCCAGCCGAGCGGCGACGTAGCTATCAACGAGACCAACTTCCCTGATGAGCATGTGCGCCAGACGTTGAGCTCGTACTCCTATGATCCTAATCAAGATGGTGTTCTGAGCAAGGACGAGCTGAACAACATCAACTATCTGTATCTTGATACAGTCTCCTCCCTCAAGGGCCTCGAGTTACTGCCCAAACTGAGTGCACTGAATGTGTATGACGGTTCCTTTGACTCGTTTGATTTCGCATCATTCCCAGCATTGACAAGTCTGACGCTCGTTAACACTGGAGTCACGCAATTGTCGGTGCCGGCCACGCTTCAGCAGCTGTCTGTGGGCGGCGAACAATCGATTGATTTGGACTTGACTCAGGCAACTGGACTCACCTCGTTAAGCATCAGCGGCTGGGACAAGACAACATTGCCGAACCTCCCCAACCCGCAGAAGTTGGGTGATTTGTCGGTGCGCGAGGCGAAGAACCTGCAGTCTGCTGATTTGTCAAGCTACACGGGATTGACTTCCCTGGCGTTGTCTGGAGATACCAGTCTGAAGTCTCTGAAACTGAATGACAAGGCTGATCTGGTTCGACTGCTGCTGTACGGAGTGCCGGCAGACGTGAACCAGTTGGGCCTCGGCAAGTACACCAATTTGATTATTTTGGACTTGGGCGGCACCAATGTAAATGAATCCACATTGGCTTCGGTGAAGAGCAGCAAGCTTCAGCAGCTTGGTCTGGGCGGCACCAAGATTACGAGCTTGAGCAAGTTCACTGGAACTTCGCGCCTGGTGATTCTTGGTGGCAACGGTATTGTTGATAATCAAGCGAATGGTATTGTCTCCGGTTTGACAGGAAGCAATATTTCTGGTGTTGATTTGTCAGATAACGATATTCGCAATATCACCATTCCTGAAAACACCAAGTTTGATTCACTCAGCTTGAATGGCAATAAGCTGACATCGCTCAATATCCCGAGCTCGGTAGCTCCTCGTGAGACTGGGGATTATGCCTCTAGCTACATGTCTCTGTCGGGCAACCCGTTGCTGGCGGTGAACGCCAACGGCAACAACAAGGGCCTGTCTTTGACCGCTGTTGCAGGATACCAGGCATCCACGCAGCATCCAATCGTCGAGGGCATGGGTGGCGTTGAAGAAACGCCGCAGGCCATTGAGGCTGAGCCCTACACCGGCACTTACGATGAAGCCACCGGTAGCTTCGATTTGAAGAGCGTGGTTCCTTGGATCGATGCCTCTAAGATCAGCAACGTGGCAGGTGCCAAGCTTGACGGCACCAAGCTTACCGGTCTGACCGGTGAAGCGACGGTGACGTATTACTACGACATGAACTTGAAGCCGAAGAACAGCAACACTGGTGTTATCGATCACCTGAAAGCCACGTTGAAGCTGAGTCCAAAGTCCGCTCCAAAGGACACTGTTGCTCCGGTGCTTTCCGGCGTGAAGAAGGACGTGTCTTTGACGGCAGGCGACACTTTCGACCCGAAGTCCGGTGTAACTGCTGCTGATGATGTGGATGGTAACCTGACTTCCAGCATCGCCATCGATCTTGGCGGCTTGGTGCTGAACAACGGCAAGGTTGCCAACAGCGGCGTCTTCACGGTGACTTACACGGTCGCGGATAAGGCCGGTAATACCGCCACTGCAACTACCAAGGTGACGGTTAAGACCAATACCAAGGCATTGCAAGCAGCTGTTGATGCAGCAGCCAAGCTTGACCAGTACCAGTACACCACTGATACATGGGCTGCTTTTGCCGCGGCTCTTCAGTCAGCGCAGGATACGTTGGCCAATACTGCCGCTTCCCAGTCTGACTTGGATGCAGCCCAAGCCAAGTTGGCTCAAGCACAGGGCGCGCTGACGAAGGACACCACCGCTCCAGTCATTTCCGGTGCCGATAACACTGCAGTTGACTTTGGCGCAACCTTCGATCCGAAGGCCGGTGTGACTGCCACCGATGATGTTTCCGGCGATTTGACTGATTCCATTGTGGTGACCGGTGCAGTGAACACTACTGTGGCTGGCCAATACACGCTGACCTACACGGTTTCCGACAAGGCCGGCAATAAGGCTGAAGCCGAGCGCGTAATCACTGTGAGCGAGAAGCCAGACACCACCAAGCCAGTGTTCGCTGGCGTGGAAGATGCCTCCGTCAAGGTGGGCGGCACCTTCGATCCGAAGGCTGGCGTGACCGCATCTGATGACAAGGACGGTGACCTGACCGCCTCCATCGTGGTTACTGGCACTGTGGATACCAACACAGTTGGCGACTACACGCTGACTTATGCGGTTTCCGACAAGGCCGGCAATACCGCCACTGTGGTGCGTAAGGTTTCCGTGACCGCATCTGACACTGCTGCTTTGCAGAAGGCCGTGAATGCGGCTGCCGATTTGCAGGAATCTGATTACGCTGCAGACGGTTGGGCCGAGTTCGCTGCCGCTCGCAAGAATGCGCAAGACGTGCTGGCCAACAAGAACGCCACTCAGTCCCAAGTCGACAAGGCTACTGCGCGTTTGACCGCTGCGCAGAAGGCCTTGAAGAAGCTCGACAAGACCAAGCCGGTGATTAAGGGCGCCGACGATGTGACCATCGCCGTGGGCGACACTTTTGATCCGAAGGCTGGTGTGACCGCTTCCGATGATGTGGACGGTGATTTGACCGATGCCATCGTGGTTTCTGGTTCTGTCGATGTCACTAAGGATGGTGTGTACGAGCTGACCTACACCGTGTCTGACAAGTCCGGCAACAAGACCACGGTGACTCGCAAGATCACTGTCAAGCCGAGCGCTGACGCTTTGAAGCAGGCCGTGGAAGACGCTGGCAAGCTCAACGAGAACGACTACACCGCGGATTCGTGGAAGACTTTCGCTGATGCACTTGCCAAGGCCCAGGCCGTGTTGAAGAAGTCTGACGCTACTCAGGCCGAAATCAACGATGCTCTGAAAGCGCTGAACGATGCACAATCCAAGCTGGTCAAGGACGTCACCAAGCCTGAGTTCGCCGGTGTGGAAGACACTGAGGTTGCCTTCGGTGCGGCGTTCGATGCCAAGGCCGGCGTGACCGCTAAGGATGACGTTTCTGGCGATTTGACCGCCAAGATTGTCGTCACCGGTTCGGTGGATGTGAATAAGGCTGGTGTGTATGAGGTTACTTACACGGTTTCCGACAAGGCCGGCAATACCGCCACTGCTGTGCGTAAGGTGACCGTTAAGGCCGCTGATCGCACTGGTTTGGACGCCGCTATTGCCGCCGCTCAGATGCTTGACCAGTACCAGTACACGAAGGAATCGTGGGCTGCTCTGACCAAGGCGTTGGGCGAGGCCGCCAAGGTGAACGGTAACGCTCAGGCTACGCAGGCTGCCATTGATGCCGCGTCCAAGAAGCTTGCCGACGCCCAGGCTGCACTCGCGAAGGACGAGGCTAAGCCGCTCTTCTCCGGTGTGGATGATGTCACGCTGAACTACGGTGATAGCTTCGATGCCAAGGCTGGTGTGCTGGCTTGGGATGAAGTCTCTGGCAACTTGAGTGGTGCCGTCACCGTTGCTGGTGCCGTGGACACCAAGACGGCTGGTACTTACGAGCTGACCTATACGGTTGCGGATAAGGCGGGCAATACCGCCACGGTGATTCGTAAGGTCACGGTGAAGTCTGCCAAGGACGGCTTGCAGCAGGCGGTTGATTCTGCCAACAAGCTCAACAAGGGTGATTACACGGCCGATTCGTGGAAGCAGTTCGAGCAGGCTCGCGATAATGCTAGCAAGGTGTTGAGCGACCCGAACTCCACTGAACCGGAGCGCTTCGCAGCTCAGCAGCAGCTGGATGAGGCAATGGGCAGGCTTCAGAAGAAGACACCTTCTGGCAACAACACTGACAACAAGGGTGAACTGAGCAAGGGCGATTCCAAGAAGAATCAGTCCAAGAATCCGTTGACGGACACCGGTTCGTCTGTGGTGTACATCCTGTTGGCTGTGGCTGTGCTGGTGGCTGCTGCTGTAGTGCTGCTGGTTGCTCGTCGCCATCGTGAGTAGCGAGTGAGGTATTGAGGTCGCCTGCGATTTCAGCAGCGGTTTCAATCCGAACCAGGCGATAGTTGAAAGCCCGTTCCTGTTTTGTATGCAGGAGCGGGCTTTTCGCTATGCCATGCCGGTTAAAATGGCCTCTTATTTTAGTTGACTGTAGGTTTTTGAATATTGACTGTAGGGTTTTGAACACTGACTGTCGGATTTCTAACGTATTTCGTTCAAAAACCTACAGTCAGTGTGCAAAACCCTACAGTCGGTGTTGAAAATCCGACAGTCAAATGGGTGATGGCGGGCGGTGTGGCGTTCGCGGCATGGCTTATCGTTGGAATATGAGTGATTTTGAGCCGTTTTACGATGTGAACCGCACGTATGAGGACAATTACGCCAACGGTCCGTTTGGCGTGTTTGCCGATGTGCTGAAGAAGGACGAGACCCCATCAGGCTGTGTGGCTGGTAGCTCCCCCTATGAGGGAGAGGCGGAGAAGGATGACGTTGACTCTGGTCCCAGGGTGATGGAGGAAAGCGGTACCGACTCTGATTACGGAGAACCGGGTGAACATGGCGAGTCATTCCTAGGCCAGCCGGTAAATTTGGCATTCGGTATTCCGGCAGGCCCGTTGCTCAACAGTCGTTACACCACGGCTGCTTTCCGTATGGGCTTTGATTTGGCCACCTATAAAACCGTGCGCTCGCGTGCGTGGGGCTGCAACCCGTTCCCGAACGTGCTGGCTGTGCATCCCGCCTCCGCAGACGGTTCGCTGACCCCGGGCAGTGCCGAACTGGATGAGGGCGTGCTGGCCGATACCAATTATGAGCAGCCGATTTCCATCTCCAATAGTTTTGGCGTGCCTTCTCAGGAGCCGGATGTATGGCAGCCGGATATGCGTGCAGCCATTGCTGCCGCTGGGCCCGGTCAAGTGCTGGTGCCGAGTTTCCAAGGTTCACGCGTCGAGGGCATGAGCGAAGAGGACTACATCGCCGATCACGCCACCACGGCTCGTTTGGTCAAGGAGACCGGTGCGAAGTTGATGGTGATGAATACCAGCTGCCCGAACGAGGGACACAATCGTCTTTTGTGCCATAATCCATTGCTCGTTGGCCGTATTACCGAAGCCGTGAAGAATGAGATCGGTGATACGCCGCTAATGATTAAGTTGGCATTCATCCCGAGCGATGATGATCTTGAACTGATGGTGCGTTCCACCGTGGGCCGTGGCACGGTTCAGGGCTTCAGCACGATTAACACGATTTCCGCGAAGCTTGTGGACAAGGATGGTAATCAGGCGTTGCCCGGCGCTGGCCGTGATCGCTCCGGTGTATGCGGTAGTGCAATTCGCGGAGCTGGCCTTGAGATGGTACGTCGACTGGCTGCACTGCGCGAACGTTTGGGACTTGAGTTCGCGATTAATGGTGTGGGCGGCGTGGTTTCGCCTGCTGATTATCAAGCCTATAAGGTAGCCGGCGCGGATTCGGTGATGTCTGCTACTGGAGCCATGTGGGATGCCGAATTGGCTCGTAAGATTAAGGCGAGTCTATAAGTTTCTGCGAATTTGATTGTGCGACGCGCAATTCATGGTTTGCTCCGGCTGGAAGATCACTTCAGTCGGAGCAAACTCGTTTTTCAGGGGCTTACGGCGCGGCAGTTACGCTTCGGCGGCGGCTTTCATGGCTACGGCGCCCACGTAATAAACGGGCTTGTCGAAGTTCGGCTGGAACAGGAAGTCCACATTAGCCAACTGATCGATGGTGAAGCCAGCTTGAATCGCCATTGAAATCACATTGGCGGCGCCGGAAATATCGGCCTTGGAACAGAACTGGCCGCCTTTGACCTTGCGAGTCTCCGGATCCCAGGTCAGAATCGAGGTGACTGGGGTTGTGGTGAGCATGAAGTCCGGGCGGTAATCCTCAGTGAGCTCAGTCTCACGCACGGTAAGACCGCGGCGTTCGGCGCCGGTCCTGGTGAGGCCCGAGGCGGCCAGTGACAGGTCATAGAGCTGCACGGCGGAAGTGGCCTGAGTACCCATGTACTTCACAGTTGGCTTGTCGATATTGTGGCCCACGAGCAGACCTTGACGAACCGCATTGGTAGCCAGCGGAATGTAATCATGCTTGCCGGTCGGGTTATAGAACACGGTGGCGGAATCGCCGGCGGCATACACATCCGGCACAGAGGCCTGCATGTAATCATCAACGATGATGGCACCATTCGGCAGCATATTCACCTTGCCCTTGAGCAGGTCGGTGTTCGGCAGGAAGCCCACGGCCAGAATCGCCATTTCGGCGGTGTACTCACCCTTTTCAGTGACCACGGTCACGGTGTTGTCTGGATTATCGCGGAACTCCACAACTTTCTGGCCAAGCGCCAGCGTCACACCATGTGCCTCGAATGCGTCGGCCACCTGATCGGTGATGGACTTATCGAAATTGTTGGCCAGTGGGCGGTCTAGGCCGTCCACCAGCGTGGTCTTGACATCAGTCAAGCTGAACTGCTCGGCAATCTCGGCGCCGATGTAACCGGAGCCAATCACCACCGCGGACTTGGCAGTCTTCGCCTTCTCCTTGATGACAATGGCATGATTCCAGTTCTTGCACAGCAACACGTGCGGGCTATCGATGCCGGGAATCGGCGGAATTACTGGCCGAGAGCCGGTGGTCACGACGAGCTTATCGAAGGAGAGCGTCTCCTCAGGCGCGTCGGCACCACCTTCTAGCGAACGATATGTAAGCGTCTTGCCCACGGGGTCCACAGAAGTCACATCGGTGCGCATGTGCATGGTCGCGCCTGCCTGTGCCAAAGCCTCAGGGGAGGAATAGAACATCTTCTTCGGATCGGAAACATGGTCACCAACCCACAGTGCGATGCCGCAGGAAAGGAAGGAGAGCGTGCCATTGCGCTCAAAAACGTGAACGGTCCAATCCGGATGCTCGGCGAGAATGGAAGTGGCGGCGAACGTGCCGGCGTGCGTGCAGCCGATAACGGCGACGGTGGTCATAAATGCTCCTTTGCTTGTGGCCTAGGCGTCAATTGCCCTGCCTCGAATCGTAGCGTAGAGGGCTGGAGAACGTTGCGGCTGGCAGTGTGAGGTAGATTACATTTGCGCTATCTGATTGTGACTGCCGGTGCTTTTGAATTCCAACGTTCACCAAAGTTCTGCAAAGTTTGGCTTCAGGCGCATTTCACCGAGTGCGCACATGGGTTATGGCAAACTAGACACTAGCGTTTTTTGAACCGCATGACTGAAGCAAATGCATAGGAGAGTGGCGTGGCTGAGAATACGAATGATGTGCTGCATGTTGAGGGCGGCAAGCCGCTGAACGGCACCATCAAGGTGCGTGGCGCGAAGAACTTCGTGAGCAAGGCTATGGTGGCCGCGTTGCTTGCGCCGGGCAAGTCCGTGCTGAAGAACGTGCCGGAGATTCGCGACGTGCATGTGGTGTCCGACCTGCTGCGCCTGCACGGCGTGGATGTGGACGTGGACGGCGCCAAGGGCGTGGTGACTATTGACGCTTCCCATGTGCAGTTGGCTGACGTGGCGGATGTGGACACGTTGTCCGGTTCCTCTCGTATCCCGATTTTGTTCTCCGGCCCGCTCGTGCACCGCTTGGGTGAGGCGTTTATCCCTGCGCTCGGTGGTTGCGCGATTGGTGGTCGTCCGATTGACTTCCATCTGGAAACCTTGCGCAAGCTTGGCGCCACGGTGGACAAGGAGCACAAGGACGGCATCCACATCACCGCCCCCGACGGTCTGCATGGTGCGAAGATTCACCTGCCGTACCCGTCCGTGGGCGCCACTGAGCAAACGTTGTTGGCCGCTGTGCTCGCTGAGGGTAAGACCGAACTCTCTGGTGCTGCAATCGAACCTGAAATCATGGATTTGGTGGCCGTGCTGCAAAAGATGGGTGCAATCATTTCCGTGGATGTGGACCGCACGTTCCGCATCGAAGGCGTCAAGGAGCTCAAGGGCTTCACCCACACTTCGCTGACCGACCGCATCGAAGCCGCATCTTGGGCATCCGCTGCACTCGCCACGCATGGTGACATTTTCGTTAAGGGTGCGACCCAGCCGGAGATGATGACGTTCCTCAACGTGTTCCGCAAGGTCGGTGGCGAGTTCGACGTGACCGACAAGGGCATCCGCTTCTGGCATCCGGGTGGCGATTTGCACCCAGTGGCCATCGAAACCGATGTGCACCCTGGTTTCATGACCGATTGGCAGCAGCCGCTCGTGGTGGCCCTGACCCAGGCGAACGGCCTGTCGATTGTGCACGAGACGGTGTACGAGAACCGTTTCGGCTTCACCAAGCCGCTCGTGCAAATGGGTGCCACCATTCAGCTGTATCGTGAGTGCCTCGGCTCCTTGCCGTGCCGCTTCCAGCAGCGCAACTACAAGCACTCCGCCGTGATCTTCGGACCGACCCCATTGACCGGCCGCGACATCGACGTGCCGGATCTGCGCGGCGGCTTCAGTCATCTGATCGCTGCGTTGGCTGCCAAGGGCCCGTCCAATGTGCAGGGCATCAGCCTGATCGACCGCGGTTACGCTGACTTCCGTGGCAAGCTCGAAGCTCTCGGCGCTGACTTCGATTAATATAATGAACTGATTCGCAATGGCTCTCTTTGAAAGAAGAGAGCCATTTTTTAATCTGCAAATCGATTGGCGAGCCTTACAGAAACCAGCGCGCCGAGTCCCAGCAATCCAGCCGAAATCAGCAGCACTGCAGCTACAGACATATGATCGAATGCCCAGCCGTATGCCATCTGGCCAAGTGGTTGCGCGCACATACTGATGGCTGCCACCATCGCCATCACCTTGCCGGTCATCGCATCAGGCGTATTGAGTTGAATAGTAGGCAGCGCAATCAGATTCGAGAAACAGCTGGCGATCATCGTGCCGAATGTGAAACCAACCAGCACAATCAACTTTGCCCAAGCGGATACTGGCAACAGGAACACCAAACCTTGCGGTAGCAATGATAGTGCTAGCGCAACCATAGATAGCGGGAACTTGCGCATCGTCAGTTTTGCGGCAAAGAAGCCGGCGACAAACGCGCCAATCACACCGGAAACCCCGACCAAACCATCGGCGACGCCATACACTGTGGCATCAAAGCCGAGCACTGTGCGAATTACATAGGGGAAACCGACTGCCGCATTGCCAATAATCACAAAATTCAATCCGGCTGCGAACAATAGCAGCGCGAACACATTCGGGCGATCTTTGACAAGGAATCGTATGCCGGATTTGAGGTCTTCGAACGGTGTTGGCAGCTCTTCAGTGCCTCGGTCGGGTGCAGCCAGTCGAATAAAGCATTCGAGCGTGGCGGCACCAGCAAAACTCACGATGGCGATAGTCATCATTGGCTGGATGCCAGTCAGGGAATAGAGGACGCCGCCGAGGAAGCTGGGCAGTAGTGATCCGAGTTGCTGCACCTGATTGACCACGGCCATCGCCTTGCGCAATGTGCTTTGCCCATGTTCTCGGAACATTTGGGGGAGTGCGGCCTGTACGGTCGGGGTTTCGAATGCGCCGAGCACCGCGAGCAGGACCTGCATCGTACCAATGGCCACGAGGCTGAAGCTGATGGTGGCGAAGACGAGCGCACTTACCAGTACGAGGGCGGCGGATATGGCATCGAGTGCCACCATGATGGTGCGGCGATTCATTCGGTCGGCGAGGACGCCACCGAATGGGGAGAGAATGATGGTGGGTACAACGGAAATGGCCAGAATGGAGGCGAACACGGTGGCGGAACCGGTTTCATCCAAGACCCACATGGCCATTGCGAAACGCAGCATCAAGTTGCCAAACAACGAGATACCTTGGCCGGCGACGAGGAGGATGAAGTTGCGACTTAAGAGCGGGGAGTGTGTGGATGGGTGCCGTTGAGACCTGAGGCGGGGTAAATGGGATGACATAGTGACTTCTTTAGTGGTTATTTAATGGTTGGGTTGATTGACTTTGGTGGCTATGTGGTTGGACTCGACCTGTTAGCGCAAGAAATTCGGGAGAACAGCCGCATCGTCCCGAATTTCTTGTACTGAGTGGCTGTCAGTGCAAAGAATTTGGGAAATATGCCTTAACTTCCCGAATTATTTGTACTGGGCACTTCTCAGTGCAAGAAATTTGGGGAAGGGGCGAGTCGAGGTCAGTCGTAGGCTCCTCCTACTTGGGGCTTTGCTTATCGAATTGGGTGTAAAAGTCACAGGTGAGGTTGATGAGCTCATCGTCGAAGACGGGGATGTTGATGGCGTTGAGCATTGTGGCGAGGCATTGGACGCGATGATGTAATTGCGCTCGATTTGCCGGGTAGAAGCGAGTGAGCAGCCAATAATTGGCGAGTAATGAGATGAGTTCCGAAGCTTCCTGCGGGTATTCGGTGGGGATGGATCCGTCCCGTATGCCTTCCTCGATGATGGGCAGCCAATGCTTGGGCAGCTCGGTGGCCCAGAAATTCAGGTTTGATGCGAGCGTAGTGGGATCGTCGAGGAAGGGGAGTCCTGCTTCATTGAGTTTCTGATGTTCCTCGTTGCTGATGGCGACGGTGAACAGTGCGCGCAATTTCTGCAGACTATTGAGATCGCTGCGGGCCATGATATGGTCGCGCTCGCCTTGGCTATAGTCCCAATCTGCGCTATTGAGTCGGTCGAGGATTGCCTCTTTGGACTTGAAATGATGGTAGATTGCGCCTTTGGAAAGGTTGCCGAGGCGGTCCACGATGTTTTGGATAGAGGTTTTCTCGTATCCTTTTTCCATGAACAGGTCGCGCGCGGCCTCGAGAATGCGCCGCTCGGTGACTTCTGGATGTGTGTTGCGTGCCATGTGCGGCCTCCTTATGGACTGTCGATGATCTGCGAGGTGACCTTTCTCCTCGGTCCGCTTCGCGTCCGGCTCCTCTTAGTGGAGGGTAGCCAAGTCTGTTGTGTTGTTCTGGCTCGCACTATACATACCGTCGGTCGGTATGTATAGGCGTGCGGCGAGCCTGACCGTAGGACAATGGCTTAGGAGCAGCGATAATGCAACGGTATGTATAAACAAAGGAATGATGCAGCGAACGAGGGATAGTTCAAAGACGATTTATTCACCCGACTTAGGGCTGCGGACACTGTCTGTGTTCTCGGTATCCTTAGAAGAATGAGCCCTGAAGCGTTAAGTGAACTGATTTCCAAGATTGCCCACAACCTCGTCGCAGCCGGTCAGGCCGGCACGTTGACCGACGAGCTGATTCCGCCCGTCGAAAAGCTGACTGTGATGCGCCCGAAGGACCGCGCGCACGGCGACTGGGCCTCCAACATCGCCATGCAGCTGGCCAAGAAGGCCGGTATGAAGCCGCGCGACCTGGCCGAACCGTTCGCCGCCGCACTCACCGAAGCCGACGGCATCAAGTCCGTGGAAGTGGCTGGCCCCGGTTTCATCAACATCACCCTTGATTCTGCATCCGCCGCAGCCGTGGTCGATCAGGTGCTGAACGCACCCGCCGACGAGCATGGCATCTCCACATTCGGCCGCAATAATCACTTGTCTGGCAAGACCCTGAACCTTGAGTTCGTCTCCGCTAACCCGACCGGTCCGATTCATATCGGCGGTACCCGTTGGGCGGCCACCGGCGACTCGATGGCCCGCGTGCTCGAAGCCAACGGTGCCAAGGTGGTGCGCGAATACTACTTCAACGATCACGGCGAGCAGATCAACCGCTTTGCCAAGTCGCTGGTCGCCGCTTGGGCGCACGACAACAGCCTGGGTGAGGCCGGCTACCAGACCGAAACCCCGTTCGATGGCTACAAGGGTGCTTACATCGACGAAATTGCCCGCCGCGTTGAAGCCGAAGCCAAGGCCGACGGCGTGGACTTGACCGCTCTGCAGCATGAGGATCAAGGCCTCAACGATGACGGCGAGCCGATCGGCGAGTCCGATTCCGAAGTGCGCGAAGAGTTCCGCAAGCGCGCGGTGCCGATGATGTTCGATGAGATTCGCAAGTCCATGAAGGACTTCCGCGTGCACTTCGACGTCTGGTTCCACGAGAACAGCCTGTACCAGGATGGCGAAGTCGATCGCGCCATCGAAGTGCTGCGCGAACGTGGTGACATCTACGAGAAAGATGGCGCCACCTGGTTCGAATCCACCAAGCATGGTGACGACAAGGATCGCGTGATCCTGAAGTCCAACGGCGAATTCGCCTACTTTGCTGCCGACATTGCCTACTACTGGAACAAGCGTCACCGCGCCACCGATCCGGCCGACGTGGCCATCTACATGCTCGGTGCCGACCACCACGGCTATATTGGCCGCATGATGGCCATGTGCGCAGCCTTCGGCGACAAGCCGGGCGAGAACATGCAGATCTTGATCGGCCAGCTGGTCAACGTGTTGAAGGACGGCAAGGCCGTGCGCATGTCGAAGCGCGCCGGCAACGTCGTCACCATCGACGACTTGGTCGAAGCCATCGGCGTGGACGCATCCCGCTACTCGCTGGCCCGCACCGATTACAACTCCCCGGTGGACATCGACCTGAACCTGCTCGCCTCCCACTCCAACGACAACCCGGTGTACTACGTGCAGTACGCTCACGCTCGCTCCTGCAACGTGGACCGCAATGCCGAGGCAGCCGGTATCTCCTACGAAGGTGCCGACTTGAGTTTGCTCGACACTGAGGCTGATGGCGAAGTGCTCGCCGCACTCGCCCAGTGGCCGGCACTGGTGACTCTGGCAGGTGATGCTCGCGCCCCGCACCGCGTGGCCCACTACCTCGAGGATTTGGCCGCCGCCTACCACAAGTGGTACAACGTCGAGCGCGTGGTGCCGATGGCTCTGACTGATCCGGAAACCCGCGGCGATGATGAGGCTCGCAAGGCTCTCGAAATTGCCAAGAACCCGGAGCCGGCCCGTGCCGCTGCGCGTCTGAAGCTCAACGATGCTGTGCGCAACGTTATCGCCGCAGGCCTTGACCTGCTCGGCGTTTCCGCCCCGGAGAAAATGTGATGGCCATGCCTATTACTCCAATTTGGCCGGCTGCTACGGCCATCAATGCTGACGGTGCCATTGAATTTCATGGTCGTACCGCTGAATCGCTTTTGGACGAGTTCGGCTCGCCGTTGTACCTCATCGACACCGATGAGGTGAACGAGCGCGCGCATCACTTCGTGCGTGCCGCCGCCAACGCCTTCAACAACTCCACCACACACGTGAGCTTTGCCGGCAAAGCCTTCCTGTCCAAGGAAATCATTCGGCTTGTGCTTGCGGCCGGCATGTATGTGGACACCTGCACGATGGGTGAGATGAAAATCGCCCTCGCTGCGGGCGCTCCCGGCCGCCGACTGGTGCTGCATGGCAATAACAAGTCAGATGAGGAAATCGCACTGGCTATCGAGCAGGGCTTCGCCAAAATCGTAGTCGACGAACCCGAGGAGCCTGAGCGTATCGCCGCCATTGCTCGTAAGCTTGGCAAGCGTGCGCGCGTGATGCTGCGCGTCACCGTAGGCGTGCACGCAGGTGGTCATGAATACATTTCCACAGCTCACGAGGACCAGAAGTTCGGTGTGCCGCTGCTGCCGGCAGGTGCGGATGCCGCGGTACTGGATACGGCGCTGGCAGATCTCGCAGACGTGACTCCAGCGGTCACCAATGCGCGATTTGCTGCTGCCGCGGATGTGACTGCCGATGCTGCTGAGGCAGCGGGTGCCGTTGGACACAAGGGCGAACGCAAGCTGCAGTACGACCTGAAGTACCCATATGACCTCTCCCATGAGCAGATTTCCGAGAAGGACAAGGCGCTGGCCGAAGCGATGACCGCCATCGCTGATGGTCCGGCCATCGCTGTGCTCAAGACCATTCTGGCCAATCAGGACGTGCTCGAACTGGTGGGCGCACATTCGCACATCGGCTCCAACATCCATGATGCCGACGCGTTTATTCAGGCTGGCAAGCGCATGATGCTGCTGCGCAAGACGCTGTACGCCACTGACGCGTTCACTCTGCCGGAAATCGACTTGGGCGGCGGCTACTCCGTGGCATATACGGACGGCGAGGATTCGATGGATATCGACGTGGAGCTCGCTCGTCTTGCCAATGTTGTGGCCTCCACTAACCGTGCACTTGGCATGCCGGCACCTGCTATCAGCTTCGAGCCGGGCCGTTATATCGTGGCCCCAGCCGGCGTGACCCTGTACCGCGTGGGCACCATCAAGCATGTGAACCTGAGCGATGCCAAGGATTCCGCGGGTAATCCGATCAGCGAACGCGTGTACGTGTCCGTGGATGGCGGCATGTCCGATAACATCCGTCCGGCGCTCTATGGTGCCGATTACACCGCGCGATTGGCGAATCGCAAGGGTTCTGATGAGACGATGCTGGCCCGCGTGTGCGGCATGCACTGCGAATCCGGTGACATTGTGGTGCACGAGGTGCATCTGCCTGCCGATTTGAAGCGCGGCGATATTCTCGCTGTGCCGGTGACCGGTGCATACGGTCGTACGATGGCCTCCAACTACAATCAGGCGCTGATTCCTGCCGTCGTGGGCGTTTCCGAGGCCGGTGCACATGTGATGCTGCGCCGCCAGACCATCGATGACCTGCTGGACCTTGACGTCAGTGAGTGAGATCTGAACCGAATGGACGATTTCCGGCTGCTGTAGGAATCAGTCCGTACAATGGCCGTGGGATATAGCAGCTTGTTTTTGGAAGGATTTGAAGTGGCAGAACTGAATGAAACCCCGATTCGCGTCGGCCTGCTGGGCGCCGGCACTGTCGGCTCCCAGACCGCCCGACTGATCGTTGAGCAGAAGGATGAGCTCTCCGCTCGCATCGGTCGTCCGATTGAACTGACTGGTGTGGCCTGCCTCGACCCGAAGGAAACCGAAAAGTTCCCGTGGATCGACCAGTCCATCGTCACCACCGATACGATGAGTGTGGCCACCAATTCGGATATTGTCATCGAACTGATTGGTGGCACTACCGTGGCTCGCAAGTTCGTGCTCGCCGCCATCGAATCCGGTGCTTCCGTGGTTACCGCCAACAAGGCGCTGCTGGCCAAGTATGGTCCGGAGATTTACGCTGCTGCCGAAGCCAAGGGTGTCGACATTTACTTCGAAGCTGCTGTGGGCGGTGCGATTCCGTTCCTGCGTCCGCTTCGTGAATCCCTCGTGGGCGACAAGGTGACCAGCATGCTGGGCATCGTCAACGGCACCACCAACTACATCCTCGACGAGATGACCACCAAGGGTCTCCAGTTCGATGATGTGCTGAAGGATGCTCAGGCCAAGGGATACGCCGAAGCTGATCCGACCGGCGACATCGAAGGTTATGATGCCGCGAACAAGGCTGCCATCATGGCAACCCTCGGCTTCCATACTTCTGTAACCATCGATGATGTGTCTGTGGAAGGCATCACTAAGATCACTGCCGACGATATCGCTGCAGCCACTGCCGAGCACAAGGTCATCAAGCTGCTCGCCGTGGTGGAGAACGGTGAGGCTGGCGTATCTGCTCGCGTCTACCCGGCATTGATTGATAAGTCTCATCCGCTGGCTTCTGTGCATGGCTCCTTCAACGCTGTGTTTGTTAAGGCCGAGGCTGCCGATGATCTGATGTTCTACGGCCGTGGTGCTGGCGGCGCTCCGACCGCTTCCGCGGTGGTCGGCGATGTGGTGACCGAAGCTCGCCATATTGCAGCCGGCTGCACGGGCCCGTCCATTCCGCTGTACAAGAACCTGCCCAAGGCTCCGATCAATGCTTCCAAGGCCGCATTCGCCGTGCGATTCCTGATTCATGACAAGCCGGGCGTGCTGGCCGCTATCGCCGCCGAGTTCGCTAAGAACGGTGTCTCCATCAACGGTGTGAATCAGGATCTGAAGCCCACGATGACCGATCCTGGTTACGACGGCGAGATTCAGCAGCTGCGTATCGTGACCCACCTGACTGACGAAGAGACGCTGCGCGCAACCGTAAAGGCCGTGCAGGCGCTTGACTTCGTGACCGGCGAGCCGTCCATCCTGCGCGTACTGGACTGACTGAAAGCCCAGAGAGGTTTCCATGAATCCAATTTGTACTCAGGTGCGCGTGCGCGTGCCAGCCACATCCGCTAATCTGGGCTCCGGCTTCGATACCGTGGGTTTGGCTCTCGACTATCATGACGAGCTTACGTTCACGCTGAACCCGGATCCCACCGATGGCATCGCCCATGTGTTCATTCACGGTGAGGGCGAGGATACGCTGCCACGCGACGAAACCCATCTGGTGGTCTCCACCTTCCGCCGCGCCTGCGCCACATTCGGTTTGGGGCGCGTCGGTTTCACGCTCGAAGCCACCAACAACATTCCACAGGCCCGTGGCATGGGCTCGTCCGCCGAAGCCATTGTGGCCGGTATCGCGGCCGCAGCGGCCTTTGCGCAGCCTGGTGAACTGAATCGTCCGGCCATCTTCGACATGGCCGCGCAGATCGAGGGACACCCGGATAACGTGGCTCCGGCCGTATTTGGCGGTCTCACGGTCTCCTGGGACTTCGCTACGGCCGAGGGTGTCGGCTCGGTGGCCATCCCCGGTGGTGAGCCGCTGCATGGTGGTTTCCACACCGTCAACTACCCGGTTGACCCGGCCATCACTGCGGCCGTATTCGTGCCGGATTACGAGCTTTCCACTGAAAAGGCACGTCAGGCGTTGCCTAAGGAAGTGCCGCACAAGGATGCCGTATACAACGTGTCCCGCGTTGGGCTGCTGCCGGCCGCAATGAACCCGGTGGTGCTTGCGCAGGCCGAGGCTCAGGGCGGTGCCGATGCGCTGGGCGGAAACTCTGCTGGCGCGGGTGTTTCCGGTGCCGCGGGCGCCGCTCAGGTGACACCGGCCGCCTTCGCCACTGCGGCAGCGCAGGCCAATGCGTTGCTGTTTACGGCTACGCAGGATCGACTGCATCAGCCGTACCGCACACCACTGATGCCGCCGTCCGCCGAACTGATTGAGACGTTCCGTGCCAAGGGCTATGCCGCCGCTGTCTCCGGTGCTGGTCCGTGCGTGCTCGTGCTGCACTACGGCAACGCGCGCGAAGCCATCGACCAGGTGGCTGCCACCCAGCTGGCATCTGGACACTGGCGTGTGTTGCACCTGCCCATCAACACCAAGGGCGTTGAAATCGAACGGCGCTAAAGCCTAGTGCCTCAACTAGGAGGAAGTCATGTCTATTCCGCTGATTCTTGCGTCTCAGTCCAAGCCGCGCCGCGATGTGCTGTATGCGGCAGGCATTTGCCCCACGATTCGCGTCTCTCATGTGGATGAGCCGGCAGCGCTTCAGACTGCGGCAGCCAAGGCGGGGATTACCGTTGACGACCTGACTGTGGAACAGCGAGTGATGATTCTGGCCGAGGCCAAGGCGCAGGCTGTGCATCGCGCATACCGTAACGTGGCCGATACCGCAGCGGCTGCGACCGGCAACCGAGTGATTGCTTATCCGCTGAGGGCTGCGGAAGTTGAGGCTGAGGACACTGAAAACACTGAAAACACTGGGTCTGAAGATGCTTCAGATTCTGCCATTGATTACTCTTCCGATCGCATCGCCGCCACGCGCGACTTCTCCGGTGTGAACATGCCAACCGTGACCGAGCCGATCTCTAACATCATCGCGCTGCAGCCGGGACTTACGCGCTCCACGGTCGGTCCGCTGATTATCGGCTGCGATTCGATGTTCCTGATGGATGGTGAATGCTACGGCAAACCGCACAGCGCCGAAGTCGCACGCGAACGCCTGCGCAAGATGCGCGGCAACAGCGGCGAACTGTGGACGGGACACTGCATCATCGACTTCGCCACCGGCCGTGTGGCCCGCGGTGCCAGCCGCGCCACTGTGCATTTCGGTGACTTCTCCGATAAAGACATCGAGCGCTACATTGCCACCCGTGAGCCGCTGGAAGTGGCCGGTTCGTTTACGTTGGAAGGTTTCGGCGGTGCGTTCATCGACGGCATCGAAGGTGACCCGCACGGCATTATCGGCATCAGTCTGCCGCTGTTGCGCAAGCTCGCTGCTGAACTGGATGTTGAATGGACTGATTTGTGGAATGTGCAGCGTGGTGAGATTGCGCCTGAATCCGCGGACGCTGCCGGTATTGCTATGGCGGGAAAGGATAACTTGCCACCTGTGGAAAACGTACATCAGCCCGGTGATGGTTGGGTGGATTGCGCCTGCGGTCGCAAGCATTGGGGTACGAATGGCGCTTCGGGCATTCTGCTGGCACGCCGCGATCCGGCAACTGGCAAGGTGACGCATGTGGTGATGCAGCATCGCGCCGCATGGAGTGCTGAAGGTGGTACTTGGGGCATTCCCGGTGGCGCTACGGCGGACGGTGAATCGCCAATTGAAGGTGCGTTGCGCGAAAGCTACGAAGAGGCGAACATCACGCCCGAGGATATCGAAGTGGTCGGCTCCTACCGTGAAGACCACGGCAATTGGGCATACACCACGGTGTTCGCGTTCGAAAAGCCCGGTCACACTGTTGAGCCTAAGGCCAATGACGACGAAAGCATGGAGATTTGCTGGGTGCCGATCGACGACGTACCCAACCGCAAGCTATTGACCGCCATGAAAACTGATTGGCCCCGCTTCGCTGCTCGCCTCGAGGAGTTGGCTGAGGAATCAAACTGCAGATAGTCCGAAGTCATCTGTATTGGTTGCGCAGCCGCTAGTCCTGTCGAATTTCGCTTTGTTTACGGAATTCCATGGGGGAGACGCCGTTTTTGCGTTTGAATGCGGCGCAGAACGAGCTCGTATCGGTGAAGCCGCATTCCTCGCAGAGCTGGCGTAGTGATATATCCGAATTGATGAGACGGTATTTCGCTGCATGCATGCGAGCGTCCAGCACGTAGGCGTACGGCGTGTACCCGGTCTCCTTCTTGAAGACGCGAATGAAGTGGTACTCACTCATATAGACCAACCCGGCTAGCTCGGCCACGGTCAGTGGCTCGTTCAGATGATTGGCTATGTAGGCCAGCACGCTCTCGATGGCGTGCGGGCCGCGTCGGGCTACGAGACCGGAGGCTACACCGGCGACTGAGCCCTTCGAACCACTGCGTGCGACTCCAGAGCCTGCCGCGCCAACCGGAGCGGACGCCGCATCGTCTGCTCCCAATGCAAACTCAGTGAGCACATCCGTAATGTACTTCGCCATCAATGGTTCCGAAATGCGCGCGGCCATATGGAAGGTCTCATAGATTTTGGTCAGCTGCGTGATTGCATATCCAGGCTCGCGCAAGGAAAACACTGAGCCAAGTCGCTCGTGAATCAGCTCGTAATAGGCGCGTGCAGTGGGACCGTCGAAGTGCAGCCACAATACGTCGCTGTCTTCTGAAGTGCTGTAGGAATGATGGGCATAGCAATCAACTAGCACGAAGTCCCCGGCGGAAGCATGCTGCGCATTCTCGCCGAACTGCGACACCACATCGAACGAGCCGGAGCGGATTGCCATGATCAGGAAGCTATCGAACGAGCTGCGCTCCTGCCGGTAGCCGGCCTCATAATGAAAGAACCCCGCGCGCAACGGGTGCAGAAACGTGCGCAGTGCCGTTTTGCTGGGTGTATAGATATAGAATTCCGAGCCTTCATTTCGAATGCCATGTTCCGCCGGCTTCATTGCCGCCTCCTTGTGTCGAGCTGTGTTACGTCACTGCTTTCAGTGGTAGTTATCAAATAGCAATTATTTCATATTGAAGAACAATTACTCTAGATGTCAACGATATTTTCGGCCATAGACTAAAGGCAATCAATCAAAAGATTGTGGTTCGCAAGAACCAATAGGAACTCAAAACGGTAAACACTACAACGAAGTGGAGCAATCATGGCCGTTACCATTCAGGACACAGTCATTACCATCCCGACCTACGGGATCGGCGCGGCGGACAAGAACCCGCAGTTTATCGAAAAGCGCGTCTACCAGGGCAGCTCGGGCCGTGTCTACCCATACCCGGTGATCGAAACCATCAGCGATGAGAAGCATGACAAGGACTACAAGGCTGTGATCATCGAGAACGAATACCTCGAAATCACCGTGCTGCCCGAACTCGGCGGGCGCATCCAGTATGCCAAAGACAAAACCAATAATTACGACTTCGTCTACCGCAACGATGTGATCAAGCCGGCGCTCGTGGGCCTAACCGGTCCGTGGATTTCCGGTGGTATCGAATTCAACTGGCCGCAGCACCACCGCCCGACCACCTACTCGCCGGTGGACTACGACATCAAGGATCTGCCGGACGGCGGTAAGGCTGTGTTGTGCCACGACACCGATCAGATGTACGGCACTCAGGTGGTCACTACGATTGCTCTGCATCCAGGCAAGGCCTACATCGAGATCACCGCGCAGCTGTACAACGGCACCGCATTGCCACAAACCTTCCTGTGGTGGGCGAACCCGGCCGTACCGGTCAACGAGCACACCAAAACCGTGATGCCGCCGGACGTGACCGCCGTCATGGATCACGGCAAGCGCGACGTCTCCCGCTACCCAATCGCCACCGGCACCTACTACAAGCACGACTATTCGCGCGGCGTGGATATCGGCCGCTACAAGAACGTGCCGGTACCGACCAGCTACATGGCCGCACATTCCGACTACAACTTCGTCGGTGGCTACGATTTCGGTGTAGGCGCAGGCATCCTGCATGTGGCCGACCATCATGTGAGCCCCGGCAAGAAGCAGTGGACTTGGGGCAATGGTGACTTCGGCCGCGCCTGGGACCGCAACCTGACCGATGCCAATGGTCCATATGTGGAGCTGATGACCGGTGTCTTTACCGACAACCAGCCCGACTTCACTTGGCTGAAGCCCTATGAAGGCAAGACCTTCACCCAGTACTTCATGCCGTACAAGGCTGTGGGTCAGGTCAAGAACGCGTCCATCAACGCCGCTGTGAACCTGGAAATCGGACCTGAAGACACGTTTGGTGCCGCTGGTGAGGTTGAGGGGATCGAAGCCCAAGGCTTGAAGGCCGGTCAAGGCCGCGTCACCGTATACGCCACCAGCGTGTACGAGAACGCCACCGTGACCGTGACCACCAAGAGCGGCAAGACGCTCTACGCCTACACCGGCACCATCAGCCCGAACGACACCGTGCGCGCCGAATTCGAAACCGGTGAAGTGCCGGCCACCGAAATCACCGCAACCGTAGCGGATGCCAACGGCACTGTGCTCATCGACTACACCCCTAGCCCCAAGAAGATTGACAAGCTGCCCGAACCGGCCAAGGCCGCTGACGAGCCGGAAAAGATCGCCACCAACGAGGAGCTGCTGCTCGCCGGCCTGCACCTGGAGCAGTACCGTCACGCCACCTACATGCCTGACCCGTACTATCTCGAAGGCCTGAAGCGCGATCCGGAAGACGCCCGCATCAACAACGCGTATGGCCGTCTGCAGCTGCGCCGCGGCGTGTTCAAGTGCGCCGAAGCTCACTTCCGTACCGCCATCAAGCGTTTGACCAAGCACAACACCCAGCCGTACGACTCCGAACCGCACTACAATCTCGGCCTGGTCCTGTTCCTCCAAGGCAAGTACGACGAGGCATTCGATGCTTTCTTCAAGGCCACTTGGGATGATACGCAGAAGGAGCGTGCCTTCTTCTACATGGCCGCCATCGCAGCCCGTCGAGGCGACTTCGCGGACGCACTGGAGTATGTGAACAACGCGTTGACCCGCAACACAATGAACATCAAGGCCCGCGGACTGAAGGCTTACGTGCTGCGCAAGCTCGGCCGCACGGATGAGGCTGCCGCGGCGCTCGCCGAGAACCTGAACATCGACGAGTTCGACTTCGTCTCCGGCTACGAGCGCGTGCTCGCCGGGGGAGAGCCGGCCGAACTGGAGCATCTGATGCGCGGCTTCTTCGAGAACTACCTGCAGGCCGCCCGCGATTACGCGCTGTTCGGTGCCTACGAGGAGGCGCTGGCCCTGCTCGCTGCAGCCGATCAGTCGAAGCCGATGGTCAAGTACTACGAGGGCTACTATCTTGCCGAGCTCGGCCGCGAAACCGAAGCCAAGGCCGCGTTCGAAGCCGCCGAGGCCGCGCCAAGCGACTACTGCTTCCCGAACAAGCTGGAGGATATCGCGCCGCTTGAGAAGGCCATCGCAGTGGTGGACGGAGCCAAGGCCCCGTACTACCTCGGATGCCTCTACTACGACAAAGTGCAGGCCGACAAGGCCATTGCACTGTGGGAGCAGTCGCGAGACCTTGACCCTGAATTCCCAACCGTACACCGCAATCTGGCGCTCGCCTACTACAACAAGCGCGGTGACGCGGCGGCTGCCAAGGTCGAAATCGAGCAAGCCTACGCGCTCGACGAAACCGACGCCCGTGTGTTCCTCGAAACCGACCAGCTGCACCGCAAGATCGGTTGGACCTACGCCCAGCGTCTCACCGAGTTCGAAAAGCATCTCGACGTGGTGGCCAAGCGCGACGACCTGTTCATCGAATACCTGACCGTGCTCAACCTGACCGGCAACTACGCCAAGGCCTACGAGCTGATGAGCCAGCGTCGCTTCCACCCGTGGGAGGGCGGCGAAGGCAAGATCACCGGCCAGTACCGCATCGCGCTGACCCTGCTCGCCAAGGATGCGATGGCTGCCAGCGACTGGGCTAAGGCCAAGGAACTGCTGGTCAAGACGCTTGCCTACCCCGAGAACCTGGGCGAAGGCAAGCTCGAAGGCCAGAAGGACAACGACATCCACTACTACCTCGGTGTGGTGGAGCGCGCTCTCGGCAATGAGGACGCGGCTCGCGCCGAATTCCGCCAGGCCACCATCGGCCCGGACGAGGTGAAGGGTGCCATGTACTACAACGACCAGCCCGCCGAAATGATCCTCTTCCAAGGTCTCGCCCACAAGGCTCTCGGCGAGGAAGGCCCGGCCAACGCCCGCTTCTACCGCCTGTTGGACTACGGTGAGCAGCACCTCGACGATCAGGTCAAGATTGACTACTTCGCCGTCTCGCTGCCGGACTTCCTCATCTTCGAAAACGACTACACGAAGATGAACCGCGTCCACTGCGAATACCTGATGGGCCTTGCAAACATCGGCCGCGGCGAAAGCGAGGAAGCCGAACGCTTCCTTACCGAAGCCCTGGCTGCTGACCCCAGCCACATCCAAGCCAACCTCTTCACCGATGAGGTGATGAATCGTCACATCCTGTGATTTCCTGACTACTCAGCAAACGCCGGCTCCCCACTCCTCCGGGGAAGCCGGCGCTCGCTTATGCTGCAGTCTGCAGCAATCTGCAACAATATGCCGTAATCACGGCGTGGTCCACCAGAACTTCAGCAGCCGCCTCAACGCAAACGCCAAAGCCAGCAACGTGTAATCGCTTAAATCGCGCGGATTGTAGCCGGTTGCGCGGGCGATCTTATTCAATCGATTCTGCACCGTGTTCTTATGCAGAAACAGTTCCTCGGCTGTGTGCCCGATGCTGCCGTTGTGCCTCGTGTACGCGTCGAACAGCACGGCAGCCTCGTCCTTCTCCTCCTCGGTGAGTCCGCTCAAGATACGATTCGAGAATCGTTCGGCGGTGGTGTCCTTGATTGCGCACAACGCCATGCCCAGTGCGGCATCATCATATTCAAGTGTGCGTGAGCGATTGGTGCCGGCGGTAGGTTCGATTTCGACTTGAGTCTCAGCGTTATGTTGCTGATGCAGAAATGCCAGCCAAAGTTCAGCGCTGCGGGCCTGCAGATATGCCTCTCGGTAGTCGGCGATGGCGCTCACCGGCTCGCTGATGCCGAACACCAACGGGTATCCGGTGGATTGCGACACCGCTTGCGCGATACTGCTGAGCACCTTCCGATGCGCTGAAGCACTGGGATCTGCAGCATCGCTGTTCGCGGCGAGAATCAGACGAAACTCGCCACCATACACCGAGTACAAGCTGTGCGGCTGATCTGTCATCAGCCGGTCAACCATGTCGTAGGTGCTATCGTGCGCGACATTGCTGCGCTCGGTGCCAACGCGCTGCACGGTTTCGTTGCGTAGCTTCTGCGGCACATGCAAACGCCCCACGGCCACCACGCGCGGCACGGTGAGATCCACGTTCAACGTGTCCGTCAGATAGTCGATAAGTCCGGTATCCGGCTGCGGTGCGATGAGCAGATTCGTCAGATTCGCGGCCATCATACGTTTGTCGAATCGGGAGACCTGTTCCAGGTTCTCGCGCACCAGGATTTCGGTCATTTTCTTGATGACGTTGCCGAACGGCTCCACTTCGGCGCGCTCGCCGGTGATACCGATGACGGCGATCACCGCGTCGCCCTGCATCACCGGCACGTTGATGCCATCGCGTGCGCCGGCGAACGGGTGATCGGCATCCACCGCCACGCTCTGCCCGGTGCGGGCGGCGAGGCGTGCGGCTTCATGATCGGTATCGATGCGCGCCGGGTCGGTGCTGGCGATGATGTGGCCGTTGGTATCGAAGAAGTTGATGTCATGGCTTAACGCGCCTTTGATGTTCTCCACGATGGTGGAGGCGATGCGCGGATCGATATCCATCTGCGGCTCCTTTGCCTGATTGTGCTGTATGGGTGCCTTCCTCAGTTTCGCCCTGCCAAAGGGGCTGTCGGTGCGGCTGACTGAGGGGCAGTCCTATCCACGTGTAATCAGCACTGGTAATCAGAACTGGTTGAATAGCAGTATATACATGTTACATGTACCATCCCAATCCAAGAATAAAGCGGTTTTCATGGCCTGAAGATGGTTGTGTGTACCATGCCTTCTCGGTGATACTGGTACCGTCCAACAACAAAGGATGTGCTGTGAGGGAGGTGCTCAGGTGAAGTTCGTAATCGCCCCTGATTCGTTCAAAAACTGCATGACCGCCCGCGAGGCTGCCGAAGCCATCCGCTCCGGTCTTGCCGCAGTGTTCCCGGATGCGCAATACGACATGGTGCCGATGGCGGACGGCGGCGAAGGCACGGTGCAGGCGCTGGTGGATGCCACCGGTGGCACGCTGCGCCATGCCACGGTGCTCGATCCGCTGCAACGCCCGGTATCCGCAACCTACGGATTGCTGGGTGCGGATATCGACGGCGCTGGCCAAGACGATGACTCCGCGGCAACCGCCGTCATCGAAATGGCCGCGGCTTCAGGCATCGGTTTCGTGAACGAGTCCACCGAGAATCCACTGATCGCCACCACATATGGCACCGGTCAGCTTATTCGCGCGGCTCTTGACGATGGTGCCCGCCGCATCATCATCGGCATCGGTGGTTCGGCCACCAATGATGGCGGGGCGGGCATGGCCGAAGCGTTGGGCGTCCGATTCCTGGATGGCCAAGGCAACGCCATCAAACGCGGGGGAGGTGCGCTCGGTCAACTGAGCACCATCGACACCGCCAATCTTGACCCACGCTTGCAATCCACGGCAATCCTCATTGCCTCCGATGTGGACAACCCACTCGTCGGCCCGCAAGGGGCATCTGCCGTATTCGGGCCGCAAAAAGGCGCCACGCCGGCGATGGTCAACCAGCTGGATGCGAACCTCGCGCATTACGCCGCAGTCATCAACAGCCAACTTGGCTGCGATGTGGCGCAGCATCCAGGTGCGGGCGCGGCCGGGGGGCTCGGCGCGGGACTGTTGGCGTTCACCAACGCGAAGATGCAGTCCGGCGTAGAAATCGTGGCCCAAACCGTGCGACTCGCACAACGAGCCGCCGATGCGGACTACTGCATCACCGGCGAAGGTGGCATTGACGAGCAAACCCAATACGGCAAAACGCCCATCGGCGTCGCCAAGGCCATACGCCAGCGCAATCCGGACATCGGTGTCATCGCCTTGGCCGGATACGTGGGCAGCGGCATCAGTCCGCTCTATGATCTCGGCATCGATGCGATATTCGGCATTGTTCCGGGAGCCCAATCCTTGGAGCAAGCACTTGCCGCAGGACCGTGCAACCTTGCGCGCACTGCCGAAAATGTTGCACGACTGATTGCACTCAGCCGGCAATAAAAGGCAGTGGTACTACGCTCCGCAATCATCCATAACCAATAGCAATAATTTCATATTGGCGCGCAATTTATGCCGGTAAATCAAGCAAATAGCGCAATAGTATGAAATCAATAACAACAAAGTAGCAACCAGAACGAAGCAGTTCGGCAGCCGCTTTGCAACACACCTTTAGCGTGATTTGCGCTTGAATCCCCGACCAGCAGGCTTGGCGTAAGCATGCTCTGATGAAAGGAACCATCATGAAGAAAACCTGGCAGACCATCGTCGGCGCCGGTGCCGCGATTGCCATGATCGCATCATTTGCAGGCTGCGGCTCGAGCAGCGCCTCCGGCAAGACCGAGCTTACGTTCTTTGCGAACAATACGCAGGACGTCTACCAGCCGGTAATCGACGCGTTCGAAAAGAAGAACCCGGACGTCAAGATCAAGTTCAGCACCACCAACGGTTCTCAGGCAGGCTATCAGCAAACGCTGCAGACTCGTATTTCCGGCGGTCAGCTTGCCGACGTGTACGTGGCGCCGCCTGAACAGCTCAGCGATCTGGTGAAGAACGGAGCAGCCAAGGACCTGACCAACGAATCGTTCATGAGCCGTATCGGCGACACGAACAAGGCACAAGCTAGCGTGAACGGCAAGGTATACGCCATGTCAATCACCGCATGGACCAACGCCTACGCCTACAACAAGGATCTGCTCGCCAAGGCCGGCTACGATTCCATCCCCGAAACCTGGGACGAATTCATCGACATGCTGAAAGCCCTGAAAGACGCCGGTGTGGAGAAGCCTTATCTGGAGCCCAAGGCAGGCCTCGGCGCTCTCGTGGAAGGCTGGATCGGCTATGACTCCTCCAAGCAGTCCAAGAGCATCGACCAGCAGATCGGCGACGGCGACTCCACGTTCGCCAAGAGCTACACCAAGTACTACAAGCAGTGGGCCAAGCTTTTCGACGCGGGCGTGATGGGCTCCGAAGTCACCGGTCTCGCAGACGATCAGGTCCGCTCCGAATTCGCAGCAGGCCGCCTAGCCGTCATGCCGTCCGGATACTGGGATGTGAACACGTTCAAGGACGCGGGCATCAACTTCGCGTTCGGCAGGATGCCGATGCTGCACAAGGGGGACACGCCATACGCCCCGGGTGCCGCTGACTCCGGTTACGCCATCAACGGCAAGATCGATGGAGCCAAGCTCAAGGCAGCCGAATCCTTCCTCGACTTCCTCTCCTCCAAGGAAGGCCTGAAGCTCATCCAAGACAACATCGGCCTGATCCCGTCCACCAAGAACTACACGCCGGACATCGACGAAACCTTCAAAGAGCCTTACGACCTGTACCTGAAGACCGGCAACGTGTACCTGAACACGCTCGGCTGGCCTGCCAGCGGCCGAAGCGCCCTGCGCGCCGAAACCTTCGCCCAGCTGCAGCAAGTGGCGCTCGGCTCCATCACTCCGGCTCAGGCCACCGCCAACCTGGACACCAAGCTCAAGACACTGTCCTGAAGGTGAAGTGCCATGACACAAGCAACCACCATCGACGCTACGCCTGCCCTCGCTGAGGCGGGCGTGGCCCCGGCCCGGACGGAAACCCGCTCGGTCCAGGATTTTGAAGCCTCCCACACCCGCGATCGCAAGCGCCGCAATCTCATGGAGAATCTCACCTCTGTGCGATTCCTGCTGCCGCTGCTCGCCGTCTACATCATCATCGTACTGATTCCATTCCTTCAGAGCATCGTCTTCAGCCTGACCGACTACGACGGCTACGATTTCGCCAACGCCAAGTTCGTCGGAATCGCCAACTATCAAGCAATCTTCCAAGATCAGACCTTGCTCGCTGGCCTCGGCTTCACCCTGCTCTACACCGTGGCCACCACCGTGCTCATCACCGCCATCGCACTGCCGCTGGCCGTGACCCTCAATCGGAAGTTCTTCGGCCGCAACTTTGCGCGCTCCCTGTTCTTCTTCTTCTCGGTCCCTTCGATGGCAGTGCTCGGCTTGGTGTGGCAGTACATCTTCTCGCCACTCGGTACCGGTGCGGTCAACACATTCCTCGGCAAGTTCGGCGTGAGTCCGGTGCCGTGGCTCTCCGATCCGACGCTCGCCAAATTCTGTGTGATCTTCATCGCCGTCTGGGCTCAGGTCGGTTGGCATGCCACCCTGTACCTGGCCTACCTGCAAGCCATTCCGGCAGACCTCTACGAGCAAGCCTCAGTGGATGGTGCCACCCGCGGCCAGCAGTTTGTGCACATCACACTGCCGCAGATGGTTCCCGCGATGGGCGTCTCCATCTTCATGCTCCTGACCGGCGGCCTCAAGGTCTACGATCTGCCGTTCACCTTGACCACCGGCGGCCCCGGCAACGCCACCTACACCGTCACCCAGTCCATCATCGTCACCGGTATCGGTTCCGGACGCTACGGCATCGGTTCCGCACTCGGCGTGATGTTCTTCCTGTGCTGCGTGATTCTCGTGGCACTGCAGCAAATCGTCACTTCGCTGATTGAAAAGAGGCTGTCATGACAACGCAGCACACTTCTTCTGCCGCGGCATCGGTTGCCGCAGCCACGCCCGCTGCCCGTGGATTGTCCTTGAGCCAGCGCGAACGTATCCGCTCCGCCATCCGCTCGGTTGTAGTCATCGCCATCGCTCTGATCTGTGCAGTGCCGCTCTATGTGGTGGTAATCAACACTTTCAAAAACTCCGGTGACATGGCTGCCGACCCGTTCGGTCTGCCCACGCACTTCACGCTGGAGAACTACACCTACGCGATGGAGAATCTGCCCATAGTGCAGGCCACGATCAATACGCTGATTGTGACTGTAGTGGGCGTGTTCTTCATGGTGATTATCGGTGCGCTCGCCGCTTATGGCATGGTACAGAAGCGCAGCAAGCTTACGGCTGGCATTGGTGCCTTCCTGATGCTTTCGTTCGTGATTCCTGGCCAGACGCTGCTGATTCCGCAGTACAAGATGGAAGCGCAGTTCGGTTTGGTGGATAGCTTGCTTGGTCTGATCGTGCTCTACCTGGGCGGTGCCACATTCTGCTACTTCCTGATCGTGCAGTACATGCGCGGGCTTCCCGGTGAGCTGTTCGAAGCCGCGCGTCTGGATGGCGCGGGCCCGTTCCGCATCTTCTGGCAGATTGTGCTGCCGTTGATTCGGCCGATCTTGATTACTGTGGTGGTGTTCGAAACCATGTGGACATGGAACGACTTCATGACCCCGAACATCTACATCTCCTCGACGGAAAAGCAGACGTTGGTGCTGCAGGTGTTCAACGCTATGGGCCAGTTCAGCACCAATTGGCCGCTGTTCATGACCATCACCACCATCGCCCTGATCCCCGTATTCCTCTTCTTCATCTTCTGCCAAAAGTGGATCGTCGCCGGCTTGGTGGCTGGATCCGTTAAAGGCTGAGCCGTGAATCTCACCTTTGCCGGGCGTCTGGTACTTCGTCACTTGCCAAGCACCCGGCCTTCATCTTCTTCATCCCATACCTCATGCTTTTTGAAAGGTAATTCCCATGAACCACACGCTTGACCTGACCGGTTTCAAACCGAAGGCTATTACACCGTTCTCCATCACCCGCAATGATTGGGGCGTGGCACCGGACGGCACCGCAGTGGACTTCACCAACTACTACATGACCTTCGACGGCAAGCCGTTCTACGGTGTCTGCGGCGAATTCCACTACTCGCGCATGAACCCCTCGCGCTGGGATGAGCAGCTCGCCAAAATGGCGGCCGGCGGCGTGAACGTCATCGCTACCTACGTGTTCTGGAATCATCATGAAGAGCATGAGAACCAGTGGAACTTCAGCGGCCGTCGCAATATTCGCCGATTCATCAAGCTGTGCGCCAAGCACGGGCTTAAGGTCATCGTGCGCCTCGGACCGTTCGACCACGGCGAAGTGCGCAACGGTGGCATCCCGGATTGGATGTATGGCAAACCCTATGAAGTGCGTTCCGTTGACCCCGGCTTCCTTGACAAGGTACGCGACCTCTACGCACATGTCGCCGCTCAGCTCGACGGTCTGTATTTCAAGGATGGCGGACCGATCGTCGCCGCCCAGCTCGACAACGAATACATGCACTCCTCCTCCCCGTGGGAGATGACCACCGGCATCACCAACGAATGGGTGCCTGGCGGCCACGACGGTTTCGCCTACGTGCATGCGCTGCGCCGCATCGCCGAAGAAGAAGGCATTTCGGTGCCGTTCTACACCAACACCGGTTGGGGCGGCTCCCCGGTGCCGGATGACGTGCTGCCATTGTGGGGCGGCTACGCCTACCGTCCGTGGCTGTTCTACGCTGGCCCCGGCGAGCACCCGGTCACCGACGAATACGTGTATCGCAACTTCCACTCCAACGACTGCCCGCGAGGTGAGGAATTCGCACCCACCTATGAGCCGGAAACCAAGCCATACGCCTGTTGCGAGATGGGCGGCGGCATGTTCAGCTCCTACAACTACCGCTTCGTGCTGCCGATGAAGTCGGTGGATGCCATGTCCAATATCAAGATGGCATCCGGCTGCAATTTCCTCGGCTACTACATGTTCCAGGGCGGCTCCAACCCGATCGGTGACGGCATTTACCTGAACGAAAGCCAGCTGCCGAAGATCTCCTATGATTTCCAGGCTGCACTTGGCGAATTCGGCCAGACGCGCGAATCCTACCGTCGTATGAAGGCCGTGCACTACTTCGCCCTGGCATTCGCCGACCGCCTGTGTCCGCTTGGCGTGGCCGTGCCGGAAGGCCAGGAGTCGATTGCGCCGACCGACCTGGAGCCGCTGCGCTGGTGCGTGCGTACCGATGGTGAGCGCGGCTTCGTGTTCCTCAACAATTTCCAGGATCATGCCAGCATGCCGGCCAAGCATGGCGAATCGGTGTCGGTTACCTTGGCGTCCGGTGAAACCGTGACGTTCGACGGCATTGGCCTGGCCTCCGACGAGAACTGCATTCTGCCGTTCAACATGGATCTCGACGGCGTGACGCTTACTGCTGCCACCGCGCAGCCGGTTACCGTGATCGCCCCAGCCGGTGCCGATCATCGCACCTTCGTCTTTTTGAAGCCCGACGGCATGGATGATTGCTGGTTCCGTTTCGCGGACGGTACCGTGCATCATGTGCCGGCGGAGGCAGAAATGGAAACCTTCCTGGTCTCGGACGGCAATGGCCACACCGTGGATATCGTCTGCGTAAGCCGTGCTAAGGCCGATTCGATGACCGTGGTTGCCAACGGCACCGCCTTGGTCTTCGCCGGCGATGCAGTCTCCCAGGATGCTGCCCAGCCGAGCATCACCAATCATGGCTCTGCCGTCTACGAACTCGATGGCCGCATTATTGTGGAATCCACCGAAGCCGCAGTTCCTGTGACCTCATACCCAGCTGAATTCCTTGCCGAGCAGAGCGTACAGTACAAGCCGGTTGCCGTGGAGCCGAGTGTGCAGAAGCTCTCCGACACCCGCTATGTCATCGACCTGCCCGACGATCTGCTCGCTGCCGACGGTGTGACTGATATGCGTCTGCGCGTGCGCTACTCGGGTGATATCGGCTGGCTGTGGTGCGGCAGCGCGCTAGTGGACGACAACTTCTGCAACGGCGACGTATGGGAGATCGGTCTCAAGGAATACGTGCAGCTGCTCGAAGACCATCGCAACCAACTGGTGCTGACCATCACGCCGATCAAGGAAGGCGCCAACGTGAACGTGGAATCCGCAATGGCGGCACGCATGGAGAACGTCGACGGGCAGCAGGCCGGTCTGGAATCCGTTGAGTTGCAGCCGGTGTATCAGACCGTGTTGCGCGCAGCGTGATTGCTGGATAATCGCGCGATGATGGGATGGCTTTACGGTGTATGCCGGGGCCATCCCATATGTGTTATTACGGAAATTGCTGCGGCGGCTTCACTGATGGGCGAGGTGCAGCAATCAAGCAGAGGGGGAGCGGCGCTTCCATGAATCATGATGTTGACATATTCCGTAAGTCCAAAGCGGTGCTGTGGGACTTGGACGGCACGTTAATCGACTCCGACCCATACTGGGTGACTGCCGAGCGCGCGTTGTTGGAGTCTCACGGTGGCGCTTGGGATAATGCACTCGCCGAGGCGATGCAGGGCGCTTCGCTGCCAGTATTGACGCGACTGTTGCGCGAGCGCGGGGTTGCGCTGCCGTCCGATGAGATAGTGAAGCTGCTCACCGACGAAGTCATGCGTATGGAATCGGAACATCTGCCGTGGGTGGAAGGTGCGCGAGAACTGCTTACTCGGCTTGCGTCTGCAGGGATTCCGTCCGTGCTGGTGACCGGCTCACCTCGCACTATTGCGGATAATGTTCTGCGGCAGGCGCCGGCTGGTGCGTTCGTCGATGCAATCAGCGGCAGTGATGGATTGCCGCCAAAGCCTAGCCCCGAGCCTTACGTGCAGGCTGCGCGAATGGCTGGTGTTGCCCCGCGCGACTGCGTCATTTTTGAGGATTCCTTGCCTGGGCTTGCCGCTGCGCGTGCCTCCGGTGCGGTTGTTGTTGCCGTCACTGGCCATGCGCGCGTGGATGTGCGCGGTTGCGGACTGTATGACCTTGCTATCCGCGATTATCGCGAAGTGTGCAAGAACTAGCTCAGCAGGAATGCGATAAAGGCGATAAACACTGGGCTGGTCATCGTGCTGAACAGAATGCCGTCGCGCGCAAAAGTAAGACCGACGTTGTAGCGGGCAGCGTAATTGTAGACATTCTGACCGGTCGGCAGTGCGGCCAAAACTACGCAAGCGTACAGCTCGGGGCCGCGGAAGCCCATCATGAAGTAGGCGAGCAGGAACGCGATAATCGGCATCACGATGTTCTTCAGCGCTGCCACGGTGAAGATGGCTGGAATATCGCCCTTCTTCTGTAGCGGTTTGGTGCCGTGCAGTGACATGCCAAATGCCATCAAAATCATTGGCACTGCAGATTCACCAATCATATTGATTGGGTCATAGATGAAGTTCGGTACCGGAAACCAGCCGAGCTTGGCATTCAGGGCAGAGACCACAATGCCCAGCAGCGAGCCAATCAACAGCGGTTGATGCAGCGGTTGCTTGGCGATTTCCTTAACCGACACCTTGCCCTTGGTGGTCACATCCAGCACGGTCAAACCAATCGGTGTGAACAGTGCCTGTTGCATCACCAGAATCGGGGCAACCAGTGCGCCGTTGCCCAGAATGTAAGTGGCGACAGGCAGACCAATGTTGTTGGAGTTCAAATACAGCGAGTTGAGTGCGCCGATGGTGGCGTCCGGGGCCTTCAGATGGAAGAACATCTGATTGAGTACGAGGAACACAATGCCCACCAACATGGCGGAAAGGAATGCCACGATAATCGAGGGGTGGAAGATGTCGAAGATTGGCTCCTTGGAAAGGATTGCGAACATCAGGCACGGGCTTGAGACGAAGAAGGAGAAGCGGTTCAGTACCATTTGTGCGGATGGGCCGCCAATGCGCATGCGGGCCGCCACGTATCCCACGAAAATCACGATGCCGATCACGCAGAAGCCCTGCATGGCGCTAATCAAACCGGTCATATTGTTGCTGATGCCTCCCTCTACCGCACCTAGTGTGGCACATGGAGCTGTATATGGTGCTCAAATCTCACGGTACGGGCCATATAGCGGACACGATGGCTTGTGATGTGCTCCATAGGAGTTTCGTAAAGAACTTCGTACCCATTCTGTTGTTGCCGCGGCATACCGAGCGCTAGGCTTTCGGGAAATCCGTGGCTTCGCCCCGAATTTCTTGCACTGACGTTCACTCAGCGCAAGAAATTCCGGAAAATAGCCTTATGCTCCCGAAATTCTGTCACTGACTGTGACTCAGTGCAAGAAATTCGGGACGAAGCTGCTGATTTCCGGAATTTCTTGCGCTAACCGAGACTGACTGCGTCGCTTGCCGCCGCGCACGGTACGCTGGTGGGTATGATGCTTGAATTGAATCGCAATATCTCCAAAAACGAGCAGCTCACCAGTTTGTTGACTCAAATTATGGAGAACTTCTCCGTTTCCGATAGTGAAGGACCTCTCGCCGATGAGATTGAAGCCTTCCTGA
This sequence comes from Bifidobacterium imperatoris, assembly GCF_002860405.1. GTDB lineage: Bacteria > Actinomycetota > Actinomycetes > Actinomycetales > Bifidobacteriaceae > Bifidobacterium > Bifidobacterium imperatoris. The sequence goes on from NZ_NMWV01000029.1 coordinate 37,322, forward strand.
AGACCCAAGAGCACCTGACCGTCCGCCGCCACGGTGATACCGTGGTGACCTCCACCGACTTCGATAAGCCCAGCCGTGTGATTCTCGCCGGTCATATCGATACCGTGCCGGTGATCGACAACTTCCCACCTCGCTGGCTTGAGCCCGGTGACCCGCTGATTCGCCAGGATATCGCTGAAGCCCACCCGAACGAGCGCGTGCTATGGGGACGCGGCGCCACGGATATGAAGGCATCCGACGCAGTCATGCTCTACCTCGCCGCCACGCTCGATGGCCGCACGGTGGAAAGCGACCCCAAAGTCGACCTCACCTATGTGTTCTACGATCACGAGGAAGTCGCCGCCGAAAAGAATGGTCTGCGCAAGGTGGTCGAATCGCACCCCGACTGGATTCAAGGCGATTTCGCCATCATCGGCGAACCCACCAGCTGCGGCATTGAAGGCGGTTGCAACGGCACGATTCGTTTTGACGTCATCACCCACGGCGTCGCCGCGCATTCAGCCCGCGCATGGATGGGGGAGAACGCCATCCATAAGGCGGCCGATATTTTGAACAGGCTCAACGCCTATGAGCCGGCTACCGTGAACGTGGATGGTCTCGATTATCGTGAAGGACTCAATGCCACGCTGATTTCTGGAGGCAAAGGCACCAACGTCATCCCCGATGAATGCCGCGTGCATGTGAACTACCGTTTTGCCCCGGATAAGTCGCTCGAAGAAGCCAAAGCGCTGATGATGGGCGTTGATGCAGGTGCTGAGCTCGGCAACGGCGAGCATACCGCCACTGGCGGTGTATTCGAGGGCTACGGCATTGAAATGAAGGACGAATCGCCTTCAGCTCGCCCAGGCCTTACCGCACCTCTCGCACAGGATTTGGTACGACTGGTCAAAGAGCGCACTGGCCGCGATCCGTTGGCCAAGCTCGGTTGGACCGATGTGGCACGCTTTGCGATTCTCGGCATTCCAGCTGTGAACTTGGGCGCAGGAGATCCACTACTCGCGCACAAGCATGATGAGCAGGTTCCTGAGTCTGATTTGATTGCGCTCGCCGATTTGCTGTTGGCTTGGCTGGTCTGATTCACGCATGATTTGCATCCGACTTCACTGTCTCGACTGCGCTATGCCTCTACCGTGCACGTCGCCGTCCAAAAGTGTGGCATACTGAAAGACGGTGGTTCTGCATGACCATCAGCGTGTGAAATGGCGTCGATCCCCTTGCGGCTCTCGAGAAAGAGACAACGCAAGCGCCGGTGTCCGCCGTTCGCAGGACAGACTTTAGACGAAGTTGCCTCTACGCAGAGCGTGTTTTCGCGCGGCCACGGTGAGAGCGTGGTGTGAGTGAAGCGTATAGGCCTGGATGGCGTCGCGATGCAGCGCGCCGCAAGGAGCATTGTGCCCACTGAAAACCCTGAAGGTTTCGTCAGCGGCGAAACCGATAACTCAACCGTATCCAATGCCGGTTCCCAGAGCTCGGCAAGCAATGCTGTGCCCGCTGCGGCGTCTGCTGCTCCGGTGACTCGCCGCCGTCGTGGCGGTCGCCGTGTGGTCCGCGGAGCTGGTGCTGCGGGCGCATCTTTGGAGCTGCAGGTGCAGGATCATTCTGCGCCGCTGTTTGAGGCTCCAGTGCTGCCAGCTGCATCTCAGCCTGCTGTTGAGGCTTCTGCGGCAAAGACTGACAATGTTGCTGCATCTGCACCTGCTGCTTTTGACGATGAGGATGATCGCCCGGTTCGTCGCCGTTCCCGCGTCCGTCATTTTGACGATGACGCTGATATTGAGGAGCGTCCGGTTCGTCGCCGTCGCCATGCCGATGATTTTTCTGATGAGGGCGATCGCCGTGGTTCTCGTTCGGAACGCACTGATCGCGCCCATCGTGTTGTGCATGAGGACGATCAGGAAGAGCGTCTGCTCGACGCTGTTGATTCTCTGCCGGAAGGCCATGACTCCGTACGCCGCGGTAAGCCGATGACCTCGCTGCTGTTCCAAGAGCCTGTTCTGCCGTCAACGCGCTACAACAATCATCGGGATGATGACGAAGAAGAGGATGAAGACGAGCCGCGTTCCCGCCGCCGTCCGCATTCCCGTCGTTTCGATGATGATGCCGATGCCGAAGAGCGCACTACGACTCGTTCTCGCCGCCGCTCGCGCGATGATCGTGCGGATCGCGATGATCGTGACGATGATCGCGATGCTCGCCGCCGTAACGACAGCGAGAGCGCCAGCAGCAATGGTGATGCCGATGCTGATTCCACTGAGGATACCCGCCGTTCGCGCCGTTCCCGCCGCCTGAATGCGCAGGAGCGCCGAGCTGCAGCTGAGGTCGAGCAGATTGAGGAAGACCTCGAGCTGGACGATATTGCATACGCGCCCATCACCGAGGAAGAGAACGATGGTGAGGAGGAGTCCGCTGATTCCACCCGTACCCGTTCTCGCCGTCGCCGTCGTCGCGGATCCCGTGGCGAATCCGCCGCTGTTGACTCCGATACCGCTGAGAGCAGTGAGGAAGAAGCCCGCGACGAGCATGAAAGCCAGGAAGATGATGGTGAGCAGACCATTACTCGTCGTCGTCGCCGTCGCCGCGGCAGCAAGAACGCTGAAGTTGCCGAGGAATCGCAGGCTGAAGAGCAGCCGACCATCCGTCGCTCTCGCAAGCAGCAGTACATCGACGAAATCACTGATGTTGAAGGTTCGACTCGACTCGAAGCCAAGAAGCAACGTCGCCGTGACAACCGTCGCGAACGCAGCCGTCAAAGCCAGCTGATGGAGCAGGATTTCCTTGCCCGTCGCGAGAACGTGGACCGTTTGATGGTGGTGCGCGAACGCGAACATCACACTCAGATTTCCGTGGTCGAAGACAACGTGCTCGTGGAGCATTACGTTTCCGATATCCAGGAAGTGCAGACTGTTGGCAACATCTACCTCGGCCGCGTGCAGAACGTGCTGCCGAGCATGGAAGCCGCCTTCGTGGATATTGGTCAGGCGCGCAATGGCGTGCTGTACGCCGGTGAGGTCAACTGGGATGCCGCTCGACTCGAAGGTCAGCCTCGCCGCATCGAGCTGGCGTTCAAGTCCGGCGATCCTGTGCTGGTGCAGGTTACCAAGGATCCGATTGGTCACAAGGGTGCGCGACTGACCTCTCAAGTCACGCTTGCCGGCCGCTTCCTGGTGCTCGTGCCGTCCGGTGGTATGACTGGTGTGAGCCGCAAGCTGAGTGAACGCGAACGTAGCCGCCTGAAGAACATCGTCTCCAAGATTGCGCCGAAGGATATGGGCATCATCATCCGCACGGCTGCTGAAGGTGCCTCCGAAGAGGCCATCGTCAAGGATCTGGAATCTTTGGTCCGTCAGTGGGAGCGTATCAACGCTAAGCGTGAGGAATTCTGGCACGGCAAGCGCCCGAAGCTGCTGCAAGGCGAGCCCGACGTGGCTATTCGCGTGGTGCGTGATATCTTCAACGACGACTTCAACAAGCTCATCGTCGAAGGCGATAAGGTTTACGACCGTATCGAGGAATACCTCGACACAATGGCCCCTGACCTGAAAGACAAGCTGGAGAAGTGGGATCCGGCCGAGCATGAGGGCAAGGATGTGTTCGACAAGTGGCAGATCGACTCCCAGCTACGCAAGGGCATGGAACGCCAGGTCTACCTGCCGTCCGGTGGCTCGATTGTCATCGACCGTACCGAAGCCATGACCACTATCGATGTGAACACCGGTCGCTTCATCGGCCGCGGCAAATCCCTTGAGGAGACCGTGACCCGATGCAACCTCGAAGCATCCGAGGAAATCGCTCGTCAGCTGCGCCTGCGCGATATCGGCGGCATGGTCATGATCGATTACGTCGATATGGTGATGCCCGCCAACCGTGATTTGGTGCTGCGCCGCTTGGTGGAATGCTTGGCGCGCGACCGCACCAAGCATCAGGTGGCTGAAGTGACTTCGCTGGGTCTGGTGCAGATGACGCGTAAGCGCATCGGTCAAGGCTTGGTGGAGGCCTTCTCCGAGGAATGTCCGACCTGTAAGGGCCGTGGCTTCATCCTGCATGATCAGCCGACCGTCTCGGCCGATTACGATGACCCGTACGCGCTTCGCGGTGGCGACCCGTTCGTCAAAACCAACAAGCACGGCCGCGGCACCACCCCAGCTCCGGAACCGGCAGGGTCCAGTGCTGATGTCAAGGCCAAGCTGGCTCAGATTGCGGCCGCTGCGGTGGCTGCGAACAACGCCGGCGAGGAGTGACAAGCGCCGTTTGACGAACGGCTTTATAGCACAGTGCGAGACTGCAATCCCCGATGTGGCGCTTTTCCGCGCCGCTTCGGGTGTGTCGTGCTTGACACGCGGGTATAAATCAGTTGATTTAGTCCGCGTGTAGGTGTAGATTCGAAACTCGGTGTCTGACCGCAGGCTCGGTGCGCGTTGGGCAAGGAAGCTTTCCAAAACATAAAAGGAATTACTATGTACGCGATTGTGAAGGCCGGTGGCCATCAGGAAAAGGTCGAGGTTGGCGATACCATCCTCGTGAACCGTCTCGACGCTAAGAAGGGCGACACCGTGGAGTTCCCGGTTGCTCTTCTGGTTGACGGCACCAAGGTTACCCTCGGCGCTAAGGATCTGGCTGCTGTCTCCGTCAAGGCTGAAGTCGTTGACGACGAGGCCAAGGGTCCGAAGATCAACATCCAGAAGTACAAGAACAAGACCGGTGTTGCTCGTCGTAAGGGCCACCGCCAGAAGCTGACCGCCGTCAAGGTCACGGCGATCGCCTGAGTCATAGAAAGGACCATGAATCATGGCACATAAGAAGGGTGCGTCCAGCTCTCGTAACGGTCGCGATTCGTCGCCTCAGTACCTCGGCGTGAAGAAGTTCGGCGGTGAAGCTGTCGTGGCCGGCAACATCATCGTTCGCCAGCGTGGCACCAACTTCCACCCGGGCCAGAACGTCGGCATGGGCAAGGATCACACGCTGTTCGCCCTCGCTGACGGCTCCGTGAAGTTCGCTGTCCGTCGCGACCGCAAGGTCGTCGACGTGATTGCTGCCTGAGCGATCGCTAGACTTCTAGCAGACTTACATAAAACCGCACTGTGCGCTTACTCAAGCGCCAGTGCGGTTTTTCATTGTTGTATCCGATCTTGCTCGAGGGAATGGTGCACTGTGCTCTGAGGAGCGCTGCTGAGTAAGCTACGCCCCAAGCAGACCGGCCATCACCCCCAATCGGTAGAGTGGAATGTTATGAGTGATTTTGTGGATAGAGTGACCGTCCATGTCAAGGGCGGAGACGGCGGCAATGGCTCGGCAGGCATCCGCCGTGAAAAGTACAAGCCGTTGGCCGGCCCGAACGGTGGCAATGGCGGCGACGGTGGTTCCGTAATCTTCGAGGCAACCCGTAACGCAACCAGTTTGTTGGATTACCGTTTCATCCCGCATCGCACCGCAGGCAGCGGCACGATGGGTTTGGGAGACAACAAAGACGGCTCCAAGGGCGCTGACCTGATTCTGCCGGTGCCATGCGGCACGGTGATTTTCGAGGCCCGCGGTGCGCAGGGCAAGCCGAAGCACCCCGGTGAGCAGCTCGCCGATCTACGCCATGAAGGTGACCGTTTCGTTGCTGCAGAAGGCGGCAACGGTGGCCTCGGCAACATCGCACTGGCCAACAAGACCCGTCGCGCCCCCGGTTTCGCCCTGCTTGGCGAGCCCGGCGAGGAACGCGATGTGATTCTTGAGCTGAAGTCTATCGCAGACGTGGCTCTGGTGGGCTTCCCGTCCGCTGGCAAATCCAGCCTGATTGCCGCGATGAGCTCGGCCAAGCCGAAGATTGCCGACTACCCGTTCACCACGCTGGTGCCGAACCTCGGTGTGGTTATCGCAGGCGATTCCCGTTACACCATCGCCGACGTGCCTGGCCTGATTCCGGGCGCTTCCGAAGGCAAGGGCCTGGGCCTGGAATTCCTGCGCCATATCGAGCGCACGGAAATCATCGCCCATGTGATTGATTGCGCCACGCTTGAGCCCAACCGCGATCCGATGTCCGACTACGAGGCACTCGAGAAGGAGCTCGCCCTGTATGCGGACAAGCTGGAGCTGCCGCTTGGCGCGATTCCGATCCCTGAGCGCCCGCGCATCATCATCTTGAACAAGATCGATGTGCCTGAAGCCAAGGAACTGGCCGATTTCATTAAGCCGGAATTCGAGAAGCTCGGCCTGAAAGTCTACGAGATTTCCACCGCCTCCCATGCCGGTTTGAAGGAACTAAACTTCGCATTGTCTGGTCTGGTCAAGGAGATGCGTGAGGAAGTTGCCAACCGCGAACAGGCTGAAGAAGAGGCCCGCGTGGTCATCAACCCGCTCGAGACCGGCCGCCGCCAGCGCCGCAACGCTGCTGGCAAGAACGGTACTCAGCTGGACTTCACCGTGGAGCGCCGCGAACTTGGCGACGGCGAAGTGTTCTACGAGGTGCTCGGCACCAAGCCGGAACGTTGGGTGATGCAGACCAACTTCGACAACGATGAGGCTGTGGGCTACCTGGCCGATCGTTTGGCCAAACTGGGCGTGGAAGACGAACTGCGCCGCAAGGGCGCCCACCCGGGCGACGAAATTCGCATTGGCCGCGGTGCCCGAATGGTTGAATTCGATTGGGATCCGACCATCTCCGCAGGTGCTGAAAACCTCGATGGCTCCAATTTGGGTGCTCGCGGTAAGGATTTGCGACTTGAAGAGCAGGATCCGCGCGCACGCCGCCGCTCCAACGCGGAACGCCGTGCCCAGTACCACGAGATGATGGATGCCCGCGCCGCTGTACGTGAAGCCATGATGGCCGAACGTGCAGCCGGACACTGGGCCGATCCGTCCATCGACGATGATCGCCACGACGAGACCAGCCTCTTTGGTCACGGCGAAGACGCAGAAGAAGAGTAATCATGAGCACACCGAGCCAAGCCGAGGTCCGCAGAAGCATTGCTGCAGCCGGCACCATCGTGGTCAAAGTAGGTTCCAGTTCGCTGACTCAGCCGAGTGGCCATCTTGACCCTGCCAAGCTGGATGCGCTGGCCGCGGCCTTGGCTCAGGTGCGACTGATGGGCGGCCGCGTGGTGCTGGTCTCTTCCGGTGCTATTGCGGCTGGCTTTGGCCCGCTCGGATTTGATTCACGCCCCGCTGATGTTGCGACTCAGCAGGCCACGGCGGCAGTCGGCCAGGGCCTGCTGATGGCTCGATATGAGACTGCTTTCGGCCGTTTTGGTATCCGCGTGGGCCAAATTCTGATTACTGCAGAGGATACGATTCGCGCCACGCAATACCGCAATGTGCAGCGCACGCTGGACCGTTTGCTTGACCTTGGCGTGGTGCCGATTATCAACGAAAATGATTCGTTGGCCTCCAATGAGATTCGATTCGGTGATAATGATCGACTCTCCGCACTGATTGCCAACCTTGTGCGTGCGGAAGCGCTGGTGCTGCTCACTGATGTGGATGCGCTCTACACTGCGCCGCCTTCCCAGCCTGGTTCGCATCGAGTGGAATATGTGCCCAATGTGATTGATGCATTGGGTGATATCACTGTTTCCGGTTCCGGTTCCAAAGTTGGTACGGGCGGCATGGTCACCAAGTTGGAGGCCGCTCGTGTGGCAGCTGTCTCTGGTATTCCGACTGTGTTGACCTGTGCGGCAAATGCTGGCCCGGCCATGATGGGCGACCCCGTGGGCACAGTATTCGCGCCTGTGAAAGCACGCGGTTCCGCGCGACGGCTGTGGATTGGATTTGCCGCCGAGCCACGCGGCAGCATTATGGTTGATGCTGGAGCCGCCAAGGCCATACGCGGTGGCCGTGCCTCGCTGCTGGCGGCCGGTGCGCTTGAAGCGCGTGGTGATTTTTCCGCTGGAGACCCGGTATGGATTGATGATGAAGCCGGCACGCATCTGGCTCGTGGTCTCGCCGGTTTCGATTCTGAGGAGATTCCACAAATGCTCGGACGCAATACCGCCCAGCTCAAGCGATTCCTTGGCCCCGAGTATGCGCACCCGCTGGTGCACCGCGACAATCTTGTGCTGGTGTGACATTTCCTCCACGGTGTGGCAAATCGCTCATAATGCAATCTCAAAAAATGGCGTTATTCCGCCAATGTGAATAATGAGGGTTACCACACGGTGGAGTATTTACAACACCGTGGGAGGGTGACTGGCTATGACGGCACTCACCCTTGGCAACATCGTGCGTTCGGGCTATCGTGTGAACCATGACTATGGCTGAATGGCAAACACTTTCCGACCGTATTAACACCGTGGCCCCAAGTGCCACCCTTGCTGTTGATTCCAAGGCTAAGGCAATGAAGGCTGCTGGCCTCGATGTCATTGGTTTTGGCGCTGGCGAGCCGAACTTCCCGACTCCTGCCAACGTAGTCGAGGCAGCCGCTGACGCTTGCCTCGACCCGAAGAACTACAAGTACACGCCGACCCCGGGCCTGCCGGAGCTGCGCGAGGCGATTGCCGCCAAGGTACTGCGTGATTCCGGCTATGAAGTCACCGCTGATCAGGTGGTGGTAACTAACGGCGGTAAGCAGGCCGTGTATGAATCCTTCCAGATCTTGCTGAACCCCGGTGATGAGGTCATTATTCCGACGCCGTACTGGACCAGCTATCCGGAGGCCGTGAAGCTGGCCGGTGGCGTGCCGGTTGAAGTGTTCGCCGGTGCTGATGTGAACTTTGAGCCGTCTCTTGAGGCTCTGGAAGCCGCTCGTACCGAGCACACCAAGGCCATCATCGTGAATTCTCCAAACAATCCGACTGGTGCCGTGTGGAAGCCGGAAACCGTGGAAGCCATCGGCCGCTGGGCTGTGGAACATCACATCTGGATTATTTCCGATGAGATTTACGAGCACCTGAACTATGACGACGCGCACACCACGTATGTTGGCGCTGCAGTGCCTGAATGCCGTAATCAACTACTGGTGCTCAACGGTGTGGCGAAAACCTATGCCATGCCGGGCTGGCGCGTGGGCTGGATGGTCGCTCCGGTTGAAGTGGCCAAGGCTGCCACCAAGCTCCAGGGCCATATGACCTCGAACGTGGCCAACATTTCTCAGCGTGCCGCCCTGGCCGCCGTGGCAGGCCCGCTGGACGAGGTGTACAAGATGCGTGAGGCCTTTGATGTGCGCCGCAAGGCCATCGTGGCAGCGCTGAACGATATCGAAGGCGTGCATTGCCCGACGCCGACCGGCGCGTTCTACGCATTCGCAGACATCACTGCTCTGCTCGGTAAGCCGCTTGGCCCGAACGGTACGGTGTGCACCACTTCCGCTGATTTTGCCGCTGCTCTGCTCGACGAAGCACATGTGGCTGCTGTGCCCGGCGAAGCATTCGGTGCCCCCGGCTACCTGCGCTTCTCCTATGCCTTGGCTGATGCCGATCTGGCCGAAGGTATGAAGCGCTTCCAAGAGTGGGCCAAATAAGCGCGACACGCGATTTGCTTTAATCCACCTCAGCCGTTACTATATCGACTTGGCGGTTTTCGCCGTGGCGGAGCGTTCTCTATAGAACATCAGCCGAGGTGGATAACACCTAGGGAAGTGGCGCAATTGGTAGCGCAACGGTCTCCAAAACCGTAGGTTGTGGGTTCGAGTCCCGCCTTCCCTGCCAAGTTTTCTAATAATCAAGCAGCTGACGCGAGGTACAGAATGGCTAAGACGAGCAAGAATGAAAAGGCAGTCAAGCCGAATGTCTTCATGCGTATTGGTCTGTTTATCAAGCAGATCGTCGACGAGCTTCGCAAGGTCGTTACTCCTACTGCCAAGGAACTCTTCTTCTGGTCTCTGGCTGTGTTCATCTTCGTGCTGCTGCTGATGGCCCTGGTCACTGGCATGGACTTCGGTCTGGGCAAGGCGACTCTGTGGCTGTTTGGCTGATTCCAACAACCTAAGGTGAAACACACTCATGAGTGACGAACTGAATCTCGAGAACCTCGACGCTGTTCTGCCGAACGAGGGAACTGAAGCTGAGGCTCCGGCTGAGGTTGAAGCTCCTGAGGCCACTGCTGAGGTTCCGGCTACTGAACCGACTCCTGTTGCATCCACCGAAACCGGCGATGCATCTGTGGCGTTGGATGAAGAAGACGAGACCGAGGTCAACGAGTCTGAAGAAGCTGAAGGCACCGATGCTGGTCAGCAGGCCGTTGAAGAGTTCTCCAAGTCCCTGCGTTCCCTTGACGGTAAGTGGTATGTGCTCCACACCTACTCTGGTTATGAGAAGCGTGTGAAGACCAACATTGAATCTCGCGTGGCTTCCTTCGGCATGGAAGATCAGATTTTCCAGGTTGAAGTTCCGATGGAAGAAGTCGAGAAGCACACCGAAAAGGGCAAGAAGGTCATCACCCGCGTTCGTGTCCCCGGTTATGTGCTGATTCGTATGTGGCCGGATGAGAACGCTCGCCGCATTGTTCGCGAAACCGAAGGTGTTACTGGCTTCGTTGGCCCAACCAAGGATCCGGCTCCGCTTTCCCGCAAGGAAGTCGTTCAGATGATGGCTCCGATGATTGCTTCCGAAGCTCTCAAGGCCGCTGGCGACAAGCCTGCCGCAGCCAAGAAGCGCAAGGTTGAAGTCTCCTACGCCGTTGGCGATCAGGTCACCGTCACCGATGGTCCTTTCGCCACTATGGAAGCTGTCGTCTCCGAAGTCGAGCCCACCACTCAGAAGCTCACCGTGCTCGTGTCCATCTTCGGCCGCGATACGCCGGTGGAGCTGGGCTTCCACCAGGTGAAGAAGCTAGATTAAGGTCTTTGAAAGAGCTCGACTTCGGTCGGGCTCTTTTTTATCTATACCTGTTCACATTTTCATCTATGCCTCTGCCCACAGCGTCCAGAATTTGGGTAAAGAGGCTTATCACCCCGAATTTCGTACACTGAGCAACCGCAATCGATTACTGCGAAGCGGCGTGTTGTCCAATCGGCCTCGCATAATAGGAAAGCTTGTGTCTGGAGGGAAGACCCGCTAGCACAGCACAGCAATTATAAGTTGCGGGAGGAGACCGGTCTCGGACCAGCAGCCTCAATCACACGCGGATAAAAAATGAGTCAAGACTGTGTGTGAATGGACGCTGAGAACAGATACGGCCACCATTTGAACCGCGTTATAGAAAGAAGAACCATATTATGGCTCCCAAGAAGAAAGTCTCAGCGCTGATCAAGCTGCAGATTCAGGCAGGCAAGGCCAACCCGGCCCCGCCGCTGGGTCCGGCTCTGGGTTCCCACGGCGTGAACATCATGGACTTCTGCAAGGCATACAATGCCCAGACGCAGGACAAGATGGGTCAGGTCATCCCTGTCGAGATCACCGTTTACGAGGATCGCTCCTTCACCTTCGTTCTCAAGACCCCGCCGGCAGCAGCTCTGCTGAAGAAGGCCGCTGGCATCGAGAAGGGCACCGAGAACCCGCTGACCCACAAGGTCGGCTCTGTCACCAAGGCGCAGGTCCGCGAAATCGCTGAGATCAAGATGGAAGATCTGTCTGCTCGCGACATCGAGGCCGGCATGAAGATCATCGAGGGCACTGCTCGCTCGATGGGCATCACGGTTACGGACTGATAAGGAGATAGACAGATGGTAAAGCGTTCCAAGAAGTACCGCGAAGCCGCTGAGCGCGTCGATCGCAACAACCTCTACACCGCCAACGAGGCCATCGCTCTCCTGAAGAGCATGCCCTCCTACAACTTCGACCAGACCGTCGAAGCTGTGTTCCGTCTGAACGTTGACCCGCGCAAGGCTGACCAGCTCGTGCGTGGTACCGTCAACCTGCCTCACGGCACTGGTAAGACCGCTAAGGTTCTCGTGTTCGCTCGTGGCCCGAAGGCCACCGAAGCTACCGAGGCTGGCGCTGATATCGTCGGTGATGACGACCTGATCGCAAAGGTTCAGGGCGGCTTCCTCGACTTCGACGCCGTGGTCGCTACCCCGGACATGATGGGCAAGGTCGGCCGTCTGGGCCGTGTGCTCGGTCCGCGTGGCCTCATGCCGAACCCGAAGACCGGCACCGTGACTATGGATGTCACCAAGGCTGTCAAGGACATCAAGGGCGGCAAGATTGAGTTCCGTGTCGACAAGAACGGCAACCTGAGCTTCCTCATCGGCAAGCTGAGCTTCGATGAGTCCGCTCTGGACGAGAACTTCAAGGCTGTGGCCGACGAAGTCAAGCGTCTGAAGCCGACCACCGTGAAGGGCCGTTACCTGACCAAGGCAACCATCACCTCCACGATGAACCCGGGCGTTCCGGTTGACCCGAACACCCTGGCCTGAGTGAGGCTAGCTGAATAAGCTGTTCCAAAGGAACCGCACCCCGATTGTTGGATTGAAGTAATTCAGATTCGATGATTGGAGGTGCGGTTTCTCATACCCGGGGGAATGCGGACGTCATTACAATGACAAGTTCAAGAGGGCTGCAATGACATTGAGCCGTCAAAGGCATCAGAGAGGACCTTGTCTAGGCGGGGTTGCGTGCCACGGCAGACCACGGAAAAACAGGTGTTGTTGTACCGCAATGATGGGGACGAACGCGTACATAGTCCACTGGGATACCAAACGACGACTTAGAAGCGATTGGAGCGGCACACCTCGGAGGAATTCCGGAACATGTCTCTCAGCTTTAATAAAACACGTCCAATAATCGAGGTGCACGCCACCCTGTGAGTGCTGATAAAGCAATATTTGGTCTAACAGGCCCAAGAAGCTGCTTACTCGAGCGCATCGAGCAAAGATCGGTAGGTGTGTGCGAATAACGCTTCGTCGTCAGTGTAGTCAGTATTCGTGCGGAATACGTTCGCGACGAGATTGCGGAAGTACTTAGAATTCCGGTTCTCCAGTAAGCGTAGTAATTCAAGATCCTCGGTACCGCGGCGTTCAGCTTCGAGTCGCATGCTGAGCCAAGGACCATCGTCCCCTGGATAGACTAGAAATGCGTCGCCACAGGGAAAGTTAGTGCCCAATCCGGTCGGGTTGAAGCAACTTGTTGCAGCGAACGGATTCATCCCATCAGGGAATTGGTTGAACCCCCAATGCAGGAATCCTCCAATATGATTGCATGCGAATCCCCAAAACAGCAGTCGCGAATGAATCACCTTCTGGTCAAGGAATCGGTTCAGCCATCGGCCTTCTGGTTCGCAGCACACATAATTCCATACTTCATCGCCGAGTTTGCGCATATGGTCGAACGTATCGTGAGCGGCCTCATATCCACTGGTGGTCGGCACCCACACATCAATGCCTCCACGGAAGTTGTCCGTTTTTACGGCTTCCACTACGCGAGCCTGAGGAAGATATTTCTTTAGCATGGCAACCGCCATGTAATATTGTCGCCGCCGCGATTCCAGGGCCGCATCATCCGCGTAATGGACATCCGGCTCATCATGCACATGAACTAGTACGGATGAATCCCAACTGTTCTCTTCCAAGAATAAAGCTAGCGCTTGCAGATATGCGGTGGTTATATCAAGGCCTTCGGGAGATTCGAAATCTATTTCAGGAGCCATCGCGCAAGTGAAAGTGTCTGTAAGCATGTCGGGCGTGCCATCTGCCCTAAATCCGCGTGACAGCAGTGGTCCTATTTCCAGCGTGGTCATGCCTCCGGCAAAGAATCGCTCAATGACGGGCTTTATATATTCAAACGAGAAAGCGTACGGCTTGCGCGCGGTCACACAGCGGTCATCAAGTTCGATGTAGAACACGTTTTGCCGTGTTCGACGCATGGCTGCAATGTACTGATCCAACATTCCAAGAAACGCGGGAGACCCGTAGTCGACGTCATGGCAACGGGTGACGGCATCAAGCGAAAACCAATTCGTAACTTTGAAATGTTCGTCGGGAATACGAACATTCGCCGTATGAACGGCGATGGTAATCTCCTGCGAACCCTCCTGCGCGTCAGCGGTGATTGTCAGATTGCGGTCGCCGGGTGCGAGCTCATCGTCGGGAATAAGGCAGCAATATGCAGCTGCGCGCCCATTTACCGCCGGTATGGTTATGGTTCCGTTCCTCTCAGTATTTTCGGACACTGGTTTCAGGCAGTCATACACTTTAAACGGTGCTTTACGGACGGCATACCCGGGTTTTTCATCAGGCAAGATAACCATATCGCCGCCTTGGGCGGCACCATCGCCGGTGTTGTATTCAACCGGTACCGCGATCATTTGATACCACTGCGCTTTATAGCCGTTGCCATGTAAAGAGGCGGTGACCGAATCACCCTCGGTATCAATGATGATTTGCAGTCCAGGACGTCCATTGAGCGGGGTGTCAAGATGCAGCTCGAAGGGCAGATTGGTGGAGGGCGAATCAGGGAAAAGGAACTGTTCATATACGGTGGCGATACCGGTGAGCGCTGTTGGCTGTGTTGTCATGGGCGTGAACCTCATTGTCTGTTAGATATGTTCAGGGGAGATGTGGGTGCGATTGGGCTGCTATGCCCGCTCATCGCTTGTTTATACGCATCAACTATACTATTTATACGTATAATTGTCGATATCGATAAAGGAAAGGGCGCGGAACATGGTGACTTCAAAAGATGTGGCGGCGTTGGCCGGCGTTTCGCAGGCGACGGTGTCATATGTGATGAATGGCACCCGCCCTATTTCCGAAAAAACTAAGAAGAAGGTTCGCGCCGCGATCAAGCAGTTGGGGTATTACCCCAACGCCAATGCCCGCGCGCTGGCAGGGCAGCACGCGGGCGTGATCGCGGCTGTGGTGCGTATGAACGAAAGCACCCAGTTCGAAGAGCTTCTTCCTCATATCAGCTCTATGACGCGTGAAGTGCGCAAGCGTGGAGCCAGCTTGATGCTGGTCCCCGCCGAGGAGGGCATGAAGGCCGTGCGACAGCTGGTGGGGGAGTCCGTGGTTGACGCGGTTGCCTTGTTTGATATCGGGCATAACGACAGGCGCTTACCTGAGCTGGCCGAGCTGGATGTGCCAGCAGTGCTAGTGGGCACCCCTGGTGATTCGCACGGCCTGATCAGCGTGGACGTGGACTATCCCGCTGTAATTGATTTGGCTGCTGCCGAGCTGGCGAAGTCTGGCGTAAAGAAAGCGGTCCTCGTGAGTGAGCCGCTGGCTGACGAAGAGGGCAGATACACATGGGCGATCGGGAACACGGAATCGCTATGGCGTGAGGCCGCGCGATCTCATGGCTTGGAACTTGAAATATTCAATCCGGCGTCCGACGCTTTTTCTGGTGTGCAACCATTGGGCAACCGAATGCGTGAGTGGCGTGGAAATGAGCGCATCGGTCTGGTGGTGCGTCGTCCTCGCACTACGGAGTGGGTGCTGCAATTGATGTTGCGCGAGGGGTTGGCGCCCGGGCGTGATGTGGCTCTGGTCAGCGTGTGCGAGGACTCGTTTGCGGCGTCCTGCGGTATTCCCGTTACCAATGTGTCACCTGAGGCGGAGCAGGTATCCGCCAAGGCCATTGAGCGTCTCTTCGATCTGATGGACGGCAAGCCGTCCGGCGCTCTACACCAGCTGGTGATGCCGAAATCGACGGTGCGCTCCACCACTCCAGCGATTCCTTCCTGATCATCGGTTTTGCTGAATCGACGGCAGTGTCTCGACACCTGCTGCTGGTCTGCTTCGCTTAATGCGGCAATTGTGCGGTCGCTGGCCGGGAAAAACGGGCATAATTCTTTCCCGTTGTGAATTGACGACGCGGTTCCCTTTGATGTACTGTGTTTATACGTATCACTGTTGATGCGTATAAACACAGGTAATTACTCACAGCCATCAAAACAACCGCCACCAATTCATCGTGATCTTACGAGTAGGAGCAATGCATGAGGCGAAAAATATTCCGGCTCTCCATAGCCAGCATGGCCGCATTGGCCATGTTCATTCCTTCGGCCGCGTGGGGCGACTCTATCGGCGCCGAACTCTCATCCGAGCCCGATGCGCCAACGGCGCAATATATCGACGCATCTGCTTCCGGAGACGTCAATCAAACGGATGCGACTGCGCAGGACGGCACCACGCGGGGTGGCGCTTCGCATGTCATGCCGGCACAACGTAAAGCCGCGGAACTGCAGAACGACTACAGCGCGTACACTAATCTCGCATTGAACGCCAGTGCAACTATGAATGTGCCTTCCGGAACAGATTGGTATTCATACCCCTCCAGTGCGGTTGATGGCAATGCCGGAACCTATGCCCAAGCTGCGGACGGTCGCCCATTCACGCTCACTCTGGACCTTGGCAGGCAGGTTTCCTTCGATACGCTGACCATTCGCGGCGTTGACAAGCAGCTCTACTCCTACCGCATCGGCATTTCCGATAACGGCACCGATTGGACGACAATCATCGAGCGAGAAACCACCGAAGACCAGCGCAAGGCATTCTTCACATGGGATGAGCTGGATTCTCCGAGGAGTGCGCGATACGTCAAGGTCGATATTCTTGACGGCGAGGAATGGATTGGAATCAGCGAATTCTCCATGTACTATACGCGTAAGCTGCGTCCGGTCAGGGCCGATGTCGCGGCTGGCATGGTGATGGCCGGAACCGAAGTCATGCTCTCGAGCGACGATTCGGATGCCATTATTCACTACACCACCGATGGCACTGTCCCCAACGCCGATTCGCTGCAATACAAGAAGCCTATCGTCATCGACCGGGATATGACAATCAATGCCGTCGCCATGCAATCGGGCAAGGAAAACTCCGATTTGCTGACGTTGGAATACCGTGTTCTCGACGTCGATATTCAGCCGGATACCACATACTATGTGGACTCCACTGCCGGCGAGCCGGGAGACGGCAGCAAGCAGCGTCCGTTCAACTCGTTGGAAGCGGTGAATGCGGCCAACTTCCTGCCGGGAGACAAGGTCTTGTTCAAAGCGGGAACCGAATATCACGGCACGTTGATCATCGGTGACGGCACTCAGGCGCAGGCGCAGGACGGTTCAGGCGCAAGCAAGGCCGGTCTCGACTCCGGCAAGCCGGATAATCCCGTAGTGTTCTCGGCATACGGCAAGGGTGAAATGCCAAAAATCATCGCCGATACGGACCATATCAAAGGCCGTGAGGCCGTGCTGATCTCTGATGCTCATGATGTGACCGTCAAAGGCTTGGAAATCATCAACAAAGATGCTGATGAATCCGATTATCAGCAGTACATTCGCCGCGGAATTGCGGTCATGAACCATAACAACGGCAAACTCGCAAACATCACCATTGCGGACAATTACATTCACGATGTCACGGGCCAGATGGATGAAGGCGGTATCCAAGGCGGTGCGGCAGGCATCATCACCGAAGTATATTCATTCACCAAACTCGTGGTTACGAACGGCGAATGGGCCCGCGACTCGAGCGCCAATCCCACGGATGAAATGAAGAAGCCTTCATGGTTCGACAACATGCGCATTACCGGCAATCGAATCGAAAACGTCTCCAGGTCCGGCATCAATGCAGCTTCCGATTACAAATGCCGTGAGGCGGTCGATTGGAATTACGGCAGTGGATGCAACGCTCTGCAGCGGGATAATGCGCCTTGGGTGCCGTCCACCAACACACTGGTGGAAAACAATCAGCTTGACCACATCGGTGGCGATGGCATCGTCGTGCAGGAAACTAAGGGAGCCGTGGTGCAGCACAATTGCGTCTATGATGCCGCGAACAGTCCATCCAAGGGCAGTAACGCTGGCGTATGGGTTTGGAATGCCGATGATACATTGTTCCAATACAACGAAGTCGGCTACACCAACAAACGCGCGGACAACAACGACGGTACCGCCTGGGATTTCGATTACGGTTCGCGCAACACGATTTACCAGTACAACTACTCGCACGATAATGCCGGCGGCGCGCTACTGACCTGCGCCTGCGCGGGACGCATGAGCCAGGCGGTCGGATCCGTGTTCCGCTACAACCTGTCCGTGAACGATGGCGTGAACGCTAAAGGCTGTGACGGGAACGTCAACACCAATCGTGTGATGTTCCTTGCCGGCATCAAGGATATGTCGTTCTACAACAACACCATTGTGGCTCCGGATGTGGAGGGCGAGTATGAGGTCATCGATCCGAGTGGCTCGGCGAACAGTGCGTTCTTCGCAAACAACCTGTTCGTGCTGCCTGGCTCGGTGGCCGCCGAGTCCGTCAACGTTCCGGATAACTATGACGCCACGCTGCGCTGGGGCAACAATCTGTTCGTTGCCGACGGCGAACGCCCATCCGATGATGAGTGGCCGATCTTGTCCGCTCAGAACAACCAGTACGTGACCTTGAGCGAATATGTTGCCGCCACGGGCGTAGACCTTGCCGCCGTACGTTCCGGTGACCTCGCGACACTTCGAGTCGGCTCACGGTGGACTGACAAGGCGGGCCGCGCGATGGCTCCGGAAGGCACCAAAGATTATGATGGTAACGCGGTACCAACATGGTCGGTGCCTGATATTGGTGCGTTCCAAACCAGCAAGTTCGCTGATGATTCCGGCAAGGTCGGCGCCCTGCAGGCAGGTAAATCAACGATCGTCGACGTGCCGGGCAACGCCGTTATCGCTGTGACCGCAATCCCGGATAAACGGGCCACGCTGAATGTGACGATCGACAATAATCGCGGATTCACACAAACCATCACACGTGATTCCCGAGCGACCTATGTGCGTACTGCGTCTGACTCATCTCGCCTGGTGCTGGAATGCGCCGGCGTCGGGCAATGTAAGGATATCGAGATGAAAACCACTTCGGATGCCTTGTGGGACGGTTCATTCGAATCCGCTAATTGGGGGACGAGCAGCCTGTCCCCATGGACGTATGGCACTGCTGGCAACGTACAGAACTATGACACCGGATACCGTGTGAATGACGAGCTGCGTAGCGGCGTCGACGAAGCCGACAAGCTGGCATCATCCGGTTCCTTGGCCGCAAAACTCGGCATCAAGAGCGAAGGCGATTCCGTGACGGATGAGACCGTGCAGCTGAATCAGCGTGCATTGTTGGCCGAGCCAGGGAAGACGTATGCGTTGTCGTTCTGGGCAACCGTGGGTGAGAACAATGACGGCACACATACCATCAGTGCCGAGGTCAGATACCGCAGGAGCAAAGACGGATGGATTGCCGAGCACGGCGGTGTATTCAGCCATTACATTGATGTGATCAAAGACGCATCAGTGACCTGCTCAGCGGATCGGAGAGCGGATTACCGGGTCTACTGCACCTCGACGTTCACAGTACCTGAGGATGCCGATCCCTCGGGTGCATTGTGGCTGGCGATTGCGCAGCCCGATCTCAAGAACGAGGTCGGAGTGGCGACTTATGTGGATAGCGTGGCGATGGCCAAGACTGTTCCAGTGCCGCAGCTGCCCGATACCTCCACCGAACCGGATGAGCCTGGTGAAGAGGAGAACGGTCCGGATGCGAGCGGCAACGAGACGGGTGACGGCTCTGGCGGCGGCAAGCATACGGCCGGTACTCTGGAGAATACCGGTAGCGCCGTGCTACTTGTGGCCATGCTGGCAGTGGTGTGCGCCTTTGCCGGTCTGGCTGGATTAGGATTGCGCCGCAAGTAAGGCGCATGCCTCCAAGCTGACGGATTAGGATAGGGCTGCGGTCATGTGCGTTCTATGAGACTCACATGACCGCAGCCTTTTCAAACTCCAATTGTTTATACGCATAAATTATTTTGTGAATTGCGGCGTGTCGCTTTAGTTGCGCGATATTCTATTTATACGCATCAATGTTGATACGCATAAACATTCTGGGAAAAGGAACTGCAATGAAGCTCACAACAAAGAAGTGTCTGGCCGCCACCGTAGCCATCGCCGCCCTGGTCAGCCCGCTTGCCGCCTGCGGTGGCGGCAACGCATCCTCCGGAGGCAAGACCACCATCTCCTTCTACTCCTACTTCAAGGAAAACCAGATTGGCGATGTCATCAAGGGCTTCGAAAAAGCCAACCCGGACATCAAGGTCGATGCCCAGTACGGCCAGGACGCCGCCCAGTACGTGCAAACCCTGCAGACCCGCCTTGCCGGTGGCGCCCCGCCCACCGTCTTTAACCTGACCATGGATAACCGCACTGACGTGATGGGATCCGGCGCCGCACTCGACATCACTGGCGAAGACTTCCTCGACGGCATTGATGAATCCAATTTCACACTCTTCAAGCAAGACGACAAGGTATACGGCATGCCGGTTTCGGTCTGGGTGGGCACGATGTTCTACAACAAGGACATTCTCTCCGAAGCCGGTTACGACGAGTTCCCTACTTCCTGGGATGACTTCATTGCACTGGGCAAGAAGGTCAACGCCACCGGCAAGAACGCTTATCTGGAAGAGCTGAACAGCCCCGCCTCCAGCTTCATCGGCTTGCTCGCCAGCAAATATGCCGCCGAAGGCAACAAGGTGCAGGACGAAGTGATCTGGAACGGAGAATCCACCTTCTCCAAGGAATGGACTGACGTCGCCGAGGAATGGCAGAAGGGCATCAAGGCTGGTGTGGTTCCTCAGAAGTCGGTCGGTCTGAGCGCCGATCAAATCAAGCAGGAATTCATGACCGGTAACTTGCTCGCTTACCGCACCGGCCCGTGGGATCTTGAGGACCTGCGCGCCTCCGGCGTGAACTTCGGCGTCGCCCCGATGCCCGCCTACAAGGACGGCGAAGCATGGATCACCGGTGGCCCCGACCAGGGATTCGCCATCTCCTCCAAGGCCAATGAAGCCCAGCAGGAAGCCGCCAAGAAGTTCCTCGCATACCTCAACAGCGAGGAGGGTCTGAAGACCTTCACCACGACCGCCGGCACCATGTCACTCTCCACCAAGTACGAGTCGGAGGCCCCTGATGAGCTCAAGGAAGTCGTAAACGACTACTTCCTCAAGAACAAGTTCTACTGGGTCAACTGGGGCAAGGCCGCAACCACCATGTCCACTGAAATGGCCGCTCAGCAGCAGTTGCTTGTCCAAGGCAAAATCAGCCCGGCGGACTTCACCAAGGCTATGGACGCCAAGTGGGCTGAGGCAAGCAAGTAAACAGCGTCGGTCCCCATCATTCATAATCGTTTTCCTCCTCTCTCCTTCCCATCGCAGCCGCCGTGTCTGAGTCTCGCGGGCCACAAGCTCACCGACAAAGGTCGGCGGCTGCTCTCCTTCACCACTTTCACTCCATCGAATCGCAAGGCATACGCATCATGACTTCCCCCTCCGCACATGCAGCCGCCAAGCGGAATCACGAAATCCCCACCTCGATTGCCGAGAACCTCACCTCAATGTGGTTCTTGTTGCCGATCCTGCTGGTCTTCTCCGTGCTGACCATAGCTCCGCTGGCGCAATCCTTCGTCTACTCGCTGACTGATTACAACGGTTACTCCGACAACTTCAACTTCATCGGATTAGATAACTACATCACGGTCTTCCTGGATGCTTCACTGCTCTCCTCCCTCGGTTTCACGCTGCTGTACGCCTTTTCGGTAACGTTGATTGTGACCTGTCTGGCCATCCCGTTGGCGGTAACGTTGAATAAAGCCATGTGGGGACGCAGCTTCGCCCGATCCCTGTTCTTCTTCCTCGGTGTTCCCGCCCAGGCCATCATCGGCCTAATCTGGCAGTACATCTTCTCCCCATTGGATTCCGGCGTTGCCAACCGAATCCTCAAATCATTGGGCATGACAACAATCCAATGGCTTTCCGAAGATAACTGGGCCCGATTCTGCGTGATCTTCGTAGCTGTGTGGATGCAGGTCGGCTGGCATGCAACCCTGTACCTGGCCTATCTGCAGACTATTCCCGCTGACCTATACGAACAGGCTCGTGTCGATGGCGCGAATAATCGTCAGCAATTCATCCACATCACCCTGCCGCAACTCACTGGCGGCATCGTCACATCGATGTTCCTGCTGATGACCAGCGCATTAAAGATCTACGATTTGCCGTTCACCCTGACAGGAGGCGGCCCCGGATACGCCACAAATACACTTACGCAATCCATTATCCTGCGCGGCATCGGCCAGTCCGATTACGGCCTTGGATCCGCACTCTCCACCCTATTCACCGTCGCCTGCATTATTGTCATCGCCATTCAGATGGGCATTTCCAACGCTGTTTCGAGGAGGTTCCAATGACACCCAGCCAGCGTGAACTCGCAGCCAAGATTATTCGCACCATTGTGGTGCTGGCACTGGCGCTGTTGTGCGCAGTCCCGCTCTACTACGTAATCGTCAGCTCGTTCAAGGCCAATGTGGACATGATCACCAATCCACTCGGCTTGCCGAAACAATGGACGTTCAAAAACTATATCGACGCATTCGCGGACGGCGGCATCATCCGCGCGTTCGCCAATACGCTGATTGTTACCGTTGCCGCGGTGGCGCTTCAAGTGTTCATCGGATCCCTTGCCGCATACGGCATTATTCAGAAGGCTTCACGATTCACCAAGACCGTGGGCGCAATCCTTATGGTCGCCTTCGCGATTCCAACTCAGGCTACGCTGCTGCCGTTGTACAAGATGGCATCCGCATGGGGGCTGGTCGATAGCCTGCTCGGTTTGGTGGTGCTGTATACGGGTAGCAGCGTGTTCTGCTACTTCCTTATCGTTGGCTACATGCGCACGCTGCCGGTCGAACTGTTCGAAGCCGCCAAGCTGGACGGCGCAAGCCCATTCCGCATCTACTGGCAGATTGTCCTGCCGCTCATCAAACCGATTCTGACCACCGTGGTGGTCTTCCAGGTGATGGGCACATGGAACGACTTCCTGCTGCCAAGCGTGTTCCTCTCCTCCACCAGCAAGCAGACCGTGGTGCTGCAGGTCTACAACGCCGTACAGCAGTTCACCACCAATTGGCCGCTGTTCATGACCATTACCGTGCTGGCCCTGCTCCCGGTATTCATCTTCTTCTGCTTCTGCCAGAAGTGGATCGTCTCCGGTCTTATCGCAGGCTCGGTCAAGGGTTGATACCCGCGGTCGCGTACCGCAAAACATTCGCAATTACCGCTATCTACCACTTCTCGTATCTTCCAAGGACATTCCGATGGTTGTCTCCAATACCCTTTCCTTCGGCTCGGGCCGTGTGCTGTTCGATTACGACACCAACGCTCCGATAGCCTTCGTCAGTGACGTGAACCCGCGTCGTCGCTATCTGATCGACCCCCAGCTCCTATGGCATAGTTCTGGCCACTACTGGGGCACTGGTCATGTGGTGACTTCCCTAGGCTCATTCCGCTGGTGTGCGCCTGAGAAGAAAATCATGAAACGCGATGCGCAAACGCTGACCTTCGCACTGGACGACGCTGGCCTGGAACTGGAAGTGGAGCGCTGCGGTGGCGCGGATCGGTTAGCCGAGCGCTATACCTGGCGCAACGTATCCGGGCAAAGACTTGTTATCCGCGATCTTGGTGTGCAAACGCCATTTAATGATTGCTACCCCTCACGTGGTCGTGCGCTGCGCGAAAGCGTGAACGCGCATGTCTTCGCCGGGGGAGCGTGGTCATGGGTGATGGCCGAGCCGATGAATGGATCCGGGGCGGATCATGACCCGATCCTCGGTTTGATTGTCCGCGAAGGCGCGGTGAATGCCTACTCCATCGAGTCGCGCGATGAAAACACCTACTCGAATATCCGCGGTCATATTGTGCTACAGGTCACGGATCGCGCGCGCAATGCCGAAGCATTTGGCGGGCAGCCCGAACTGGCTCTCGAGCCAGACGAATCGTACACGCTGGCTTGGGAATTGGGGTGGTATGGCTCACGCAAGGAATTCCTGGAGGATACGAATCCTCGAGCTGAATTCTCCACGATGTGCGCCACTGTGGGTGATGCGATTACGGTGCGCTCCGACGATCCGATAATTGTGGATGATTCCGCTGTCCAAGTCGATAGCATTGCCGACAAGGCTGCGGACGGCGAATCCGTCATCCTTACCGCGACCAAGCCGGGCGTTTATCGCGTGCGTATCGGTTCTAGTGCAGATGCGTCGACCACCGAAGTGCTGTTCCATCGAAGCCTGCGCGATCAGGCGCGTGAACGAGCCTCCTACCTGCTGCGTTACCAGCGCGCGAAAGGACGGCCCGGTTCTTTGGCCTACGCCTTCGTGCCCGTGGATACACGCACTGGTTTGCGCACCGAGGCCTCCGGCTGGGCTGATTGGGGAGATGGTTCCGAGCGTGATGCCATGGCCATATTCCTGCAAAAAGCGGTCAATGCCGGATGGTTCGCAGACAATGAGACCAGCACCGCCAACGGCTCTGAGCTACCAATCCCAAGCACACAGGAAGCGCAGCAGGCCGTTGACGAGTGGGCGCAATTCGCGAAAGAACATCTGCTGGATGAGAACGCCAGTACCCGTCGCGATTCCGCGTATCCAGACGACACATTCGGCGACCGCATCTACGATTTGCCGTGGATGGCCGAATTCTTCCTGGACCACTATCAGGCAAGCGGCGACTTAGGGGACCTTGATCTTGCCGCTCGTATTCTTGAACGCATTTCGGAACTTGGCGGACAGCGATTCTTGGCTATTTCATACGCCGAAGTCAGTGAGCGTGCAGTGCGTGAGCTTGTTGCCGCCGGACAGGAATCAGAAGCTAATCGACTGCGTCAGCATGTGATTGACAGCGCCAACTATTTCACTGCGCTTGGCACCGACTTGCCCGACCATGAAGTGGCATACGAACAATCCATGGTGGCGCCTCTGGTGAATCTGCTAATTAGTGCCTATCGCTTCACCAGTGAGGAGAAGTACCTTTCCGCCATCGAAGAACGATTGCATTGGCTGCTTTCATTCAGCGGTCCGCAACCGGACTCACGATTGCAGGACATAGCCATTCGCCACTGGGATGGGTATTGGTTTGGCATCCGCAGACAGTACGGCGATGTATTCCCCCATTACTGGAGCGCGTTGACAGCCACCGTGCTTGCCCGTCTCCCCGAACCGCTGCGTTCAACGGAAACCGACCGCATGGCATTGAATATCATGCGCGCGAATATGGCCAATTACGGTGAAGACGGTAGCGCAACCTGCGCGTTTGTGTTCCCCTCCAGCGTGGATGGTCGACCGGCGCATCAAGCCGATCCGCTTGCCAATGATCAAGACTGGCATCTGGCCATTTGGCTGCGCCTTATTGCCGACGAACACTTCCCCGAAGTGTGATTGCATATGGTCCGTGCTGTTGAATGACTGTTTAACTTGATGCGACCTAGTTTTTTATCCCCCTTTCTCTCACTCGATGGGAGATGATCGGATGGGAACTCGCATACATGTCAGCCGAAGAAACGAGAAGGCCCTCAGACTTCGAAGCATTGCGGCTCGGAAATCTTGAAACGATGAGGAGTGTCTGTATCACTCCTCATCGTTTCAAAATTCGTAGGGCATGTTTGCGTAGCAGCACACAGGCTTGCATGCCGTCATATTGACATTACTGACTGGCATGAGGTGCTGATTCTTTTTGGTGTGGTGATCGGGTGTATTGCGATAGATGGAGACGCGTTCTGGCTATTTTGTGCGACACGTCGGTGAACAAGGGGATTTGTTACTTCATTCGCAATGCGAAGGGGACTATTCTGATAGCAGAACAGCATTTAAGAGTTGTTTGCGACACGCCGAAGGAACCGCGTCATAATGCCGATTCCTCAGGTTCTTATGCGCCCTGATTTGCGCGAATCGAGATAACCGTGTAAGTTTATCCCTTGCTGCCGCTCAGCGAGTGGTTCTCTGCTTCAGAGAGCTTCTTGATGAATGTGTGGTGGTGGTTTGAGAACTCAAGAGCGTGTTTGTACTACTTCTTTATAGTCAATGATTGCCAGTTCATTCCAAGCCTGGTCGCCTGTTGTGGTGGTCGGGTTCCCCGGGAGGGGTTGAATTGGGGTGAGGTTTTTGTGAGAGTGGTTCCTTCCTTAAGGAATCGTCTCGTCTTTTTCTTTTGAGAGTCTGTTTTTCGGATTCTTTTCATGAATTTTTTTGTGGAGGGTTCGATTCTGGCTCAGGATGAACGCTGGCGGCGTGCTTAACACATGCAAGTCGAACGGGATCCATCAGCTTGCTGGTGGTGAGAGTGGCGAACGGGTGAGTAATGCGTGACCGACCTGCCCCATGCTCCGGAATAGCTCCTGGAAACGGGTGGTAATGCCGGATGTTCCAGTTGATCGCATGGTCTTCTGGGAAAGCTTTCGCGGCGTGGGATGGGGTCGCGTCCTATCAGCTTGACGGCGGGGTAACGGCCCACCGTGGCTTCGACGGGTAGCCGGCCTGAGAGGGCGACCGGCCACATTGGGACTGAGATACGGCCCAGACTCCTACGGGAGGCAGCAGTGGGGAATATTGCACAATGGGCGCAAGCCTGATGCAGCGACGCCGCGTGAGGGATGGAGGCCTTCGGGTTGTAAACCTCTTTTGTCAGGGAGCAAGCGTGAGTGAGTGTACCTGTCGAATAAGCGCCGGCTAACTACGTGCCAGCAGCCGCGGTAATACGTAGGGCGCAAGC
>NZ_NMWV01000003.1 GCF_002860405.1 Bifidobacterium imperatoris
GATCCACAACTTAGCTACAAGCATGTGCCACTCAACCAAGAATTAAAGCCTCACAGCCGCAAACGTGGCTATAAGCCTCGTCGCCGCTAACTACGTTATCCTCTGATATGCAGCAGTTTTACCAATATTGCCAAACGAAACAGTCAGCGTATACGCAATAAATGTTTGCACCGATTGGTCGATTTCCACGCTTAAGGCGAATACAACAGCAACGGATTACTTAGGGAAATCGTTAGAACGCGGCTGAGGGGACATCCAGTGTGCGGTCTCACACAATGAGACCGAACACTGGAGCATGAGGTTACATTGTTGGGCTTATATATTATTTATCTCTCTACTTATCCAGTTCGAAGCCTTGTGCTGCGGCCTTTGGCAGCAGTGTCTGGCGGCTGACATCCTGACCGCTGACCGTGGCAATCTGATCACTGAATGCGTCCACCGGGCGGTCGGTCTGACGCAAATCGTAGTACTGATGCACTTCGGCATCGAAATCATCGAGTGCGGTAAGAGTATCAGTAGCTGCATCATCAGCCGGATACATGTTCTCGAAGAACTGCATCTCACGCGGCATACGCGGCTTCAATGCCGGCTCCTGATCAGGCTTGCCGATAGCCAAGCCCAGCACCGGATACGTGTACTTCGGCAGCTTCAGTGCGTCGATAACACCCGGAATATCGTTCAGAATCGAACCAAGAATCACGCAACCGAGCCCCAACGAATAAGCGGCAGTTTCCATCGCATGCAGTGCCAGCACGGCGTCATTCTGCGCCTGAGTGAAGCGATAACTGTACTTCAAGTGGAATGCATCAGACGCAGGATTGATGCCCTTGCGCTCAGCAATGCGGGCGTTGCGGTGCTCGTCGATTACGAACACGTACAGCAGTGGAGCTGTGGCGATATACGGCTGATGGCCGAATTCAGCCATCTTGGCCTTGAGTTCTGGATCGGTGATGCGAATGGCAGACCAATCATTCAGAAACTGGCTGGATGCAGCATGCTGGGCAACGGTTTCAAGAGTGGCAACGGTATCGGCATCGATGACCTCATCCTTGAACTTACGAATGGAACGACGGTTCAGCAGCGTCTCAATAGTGGAATTAGTAACCATACCTGCAATTGTTGCACGCAGGGCCGCGCCTGAACATGTGGATGCTCTCAGAGCGAATTACTTGCCGGCCTTGCGATGCATGCGGTCCACAAATGCTTGAGAACTATGATCGGAAAGCTGGGAAACCACGGCTCCAAATGCTGCAGAGATTGCAGCGAACGCCAAACTCAGCAGGAAGCCCTGAGGTGCATCGGCGGCAAGTCCTTTACGAATATTGCGGCGGGCCACACCCTTGTTCCACACCATTTGCAGCATTTTGCCGGCAATAAGACCAGCCACAGTCGGTACTGCGGACTTGATGAGCTTATCTCCCAATGAATCCGGGTCACTGAGCCTGCGCTCGCGTGCAGCGTTGACGGCATCGTCGACGCGGTGCAGCCCCTGGACCACCTGATCGGCTTCAGTGGAAAATGCGGAGTTCGGTTCATCACTCATAGTCACCAGTCTAAAACACAGTCGAATCATACTGAATCATAAAAGGCGTGTGGCGTGGGTAGAGTCTCGGCCTGACGAAGACTACAGTGGAGGCATGAGCGAACAGAATGTGAATGGCACCGTCGCCGTTGAATCATCTCGTGGTGGGTCAGGTTTTTTGGTGTTGTTGCGCCACGGGCAAACCGTGTGGAGCGAATCCGGGCAGCATACAGGTCGCACGGATATTCCGCTAACCGAAGTTGGCCGTCAGCAGGCCGTGGACGCGGGGGAGCGCTTGCGTGAGGCTTTCCCGGATGGGTTTGCGCCGGATTGTGTGTTCTCCAGCCCGCTTAAGCGCGCTCGCCAGACCGCTGAATTGGCCGGATTCGAAGGTTGTGGTGTGCTCGATGGCATTGCCGAATGGGATTACGGTCGAGCTGAGGGACGCACACGCCAACAGGTGAGCGAAGCCAGCGGCTTTACATGGGATATTTGGCGCGATGGGCCGCGCTCACTGAACCCTGATTTGGAGGGGGACTGGGTGGAGACGTTGCCTTCCGGCGAGCGGGTTCCCGTGCACAATGGCGAGGGTGAGACCTTGGACGAGGCTGCTGCTCGTGCCAAGGGCGCTATTGACGAGGTGCTGCCTCGGCTGGAGAGCGGCCATAATGTGCTGCTGGTGGCGCATGCCCATATTCTGCGTATTCTGACCTCGCAGTGGCTGGGTGTGGATCCGCATTTCGCGCGCCTGCTGCGTCTTGATACTGCGCATTATTCGGTGCTGAGCGTATACAAAGGCGATCATGTGATTGAGCGGTGGAACGCTTGATTGTGATGCTGCTATGTAGTGCTGCGCGCTGATCGGTGTGCGCGGCTGCTGCGCGCGCTAGTGTATGTGGCCGTTGTGCATTTGTGCTCGCGTGAATTCGTAAGCCCGCTGTATAGGCGGGCTTTTGCTGTATTGAGGTGGTTGTTTTCTGCATTTGCGCGAGGGGCAATGCGAAAGGGGTGCTGTCTGCAATGCTTCTTCTGTGCTCGTATGCGTAGGTATTGCTGGGATGTGACGGATTTTAGCGGCTTGGATTGCAAACGATGGCGGTAAGTGCCGATAGTTGACGAGAACGTAGTCATTTTTATGTGATTTGTCTATGTTTGCGCTCTCATTTATTGCGAACGCTTGCATTCTAGAGCTTTGTAATAAACCCTTGAAAAATTAGTGTTTCTTCAGTATTTATGCGTTCGCCGAGGTTCTTTAA
Source organism: Bifidobacterium imperatoris (assembly GCF_002860405.1). Classification (GTDB taxonomy): domain Bacteria; phylum Actinomycetota; class Actinomycetes; order Actinomycetales; family Bifidobacteriaceae; genus Bifidobacterium; species Bifidobacterium imperatoris. Next base: position 2,779 of record NZ_NMWV01000003.1, read on the forward strand.
TGCAATTTAGGCGCGCCGGTAATGCCATCGTTTGCAAAAAGAAGCAAACCGTTGCACAATAGTGCATGTCGATAGTTGTGAAGGTGCTGCTAACGGCATCGCTTCTAACCGGAACCCGATTGGAAGCCTCGATGAAAGAGAAAGGTTCGAAGATGAATCGCACAATCAAGTCTGCGGTTGCAGTAGCGGCTATTGCTGCAATGTCTCTGGGCACTTTGGCTGCCTGCGGAAGCTCCACTTCCGGCGATGACGCCAAGGGCAAGGTCTACTACCTGAACTTCAAGCCGGAAGCCGCCGATCAGTGGGTTGCTCTGGCCAAGGAATACACCAAGGAAAAGGGTGTAGAAGTCAAGGTGCAGACCGCAGCCTCCGGCACTTATGAGCAGACCCTGAAGTCCGAAATCGCCAAGACCGAAGCCCCGACCCTGTTCCAGGTCAACGGCCCGGTTGGCTACCAGAACTGGAAGCGCTACACCGCTGATCTTTCGAACACTGACATCTACAAGGAGCTCACCAACCAGAATGTGGCTCTGAAGGATGGCGACAAGGTTGTGGGCGTGCCGTACGTGATGGAAACCTACGGCCTGATTTACAACAAGGACATCCTCAACAAGTACTTCGCTCTGGACGGTGCCAAGGCCACGTCCATCGACGAGATTGACAACTTCGATACGCTGAAGGCCGTGGCTGACGACATGCAGGCCCGCAAGGATGAGCTCGGCATTCAGGGTGCGTTCACCTCCGCTGGCTTCGATTCCAGCTCCGACTGGCGTTTCAAGACCCACCTGGCCAACTTGCCGCTCTACTACGAGTTCCAGAAGGACAAGGTCACTGAGCAGCCGGCCACCATCAAGGGAACCTACCTGCCGAACTACAAGAAGATCTTCGATCTGTACATCACCGACTCCACCACTGATCGCACTCAGCTGAGCGCCAAGACCGGCGATGATGCCAACTCCGAGTTCGCACTCGGCGAGGCCGCCTTCTATCAGAACGGTACTTGGGCTTGGACCGACCTGCAGAAGGCCGGTATGAAGGCCGAATCCGTGGGCATGATGCCGATCTACATCGGCGTCAAGGGCGAAGAGAAGCAAGGCCTGGCCACTGGTTCCGAGAACTACTGGTGCATCAACGACAAGGCTTCCGATGCCGACAAGAAGGCCACTGAGGACTTCCTCTCCTGGGTGATTACCTCCGACGCCGGCAAGAAGGCCCTTTCTCAGGACATGGGCTTCACCACCCCGTTCAAGACCTTCGACGACGTCAAGTTCGATAACCCGCTGACCGAGGCCGCTGTTGCGGATCAGAAGTCCGGCAAGACCCAGGTCTCCTGGAACTTCACCATGATGCCGTCTGAAGAGTGGAAGAACAAGGTCGGCCAGGCTCTGCTCGAGTACGCTCAGGGCACCGGCAACTGGGATGCTGTGAAGACCGCCTTCGTGGACGGTTGGGCTTCCGAGTACGCAGCTTCTCACTGAGTTTTTCACTGAGTTGATTGGGTGATTCCCCCGAATCGCCTAATCAACAACTGTGAGAGTCGCAATAACTGCAATAACTGAACATTAATAACTGAAAAAACGGCGGCACCTTGTGCCTTTCCCCTCCTTCGCATGAGATGCCGCCCATTCTCTTACTCCACTTCATGTGTCTCCTTCTCCTTAAACGTGTGGGCCCGTCGCTCTGAATGAACGACGGGCCCACACGCGTTGTTAGACGGGGTTGTTGGGCGTTGTTAAGCGGAAGAGCCAGATGAAAGACTGTAGGTTTTCTAACACTGACTGTAGGTTTTTGAACAAAAAACGTTGGAAATCCTACAGTTGGCGTCCAAAAACCTACAGTCTTTATATAAATCCCTACAGTCAGTGTTGGGAAACCTACAGTCAGCGTTCAAAAACCGTCAGTCATGGGAGGGATGGTAGGTTTTGTGCGTCTACTTAACGCGCGACGTTGACGCGCGAACCACCAGATGCGCCGGACAGCTTACGAACGGTTGCTCGATGGTCTTCTCCTCGATAAGATCAAGCGTCATGCGGGCGGCCTTGCGTGCCATATCCACTGGATCCTGTCGAATCGTAGTCAGACCAATGTCGTCGGTGTAGAAGCTGTCGTCATAGCCGATAAGCGATACATCGCCAGGCACGGAGAAACCGTTGCGTTCCAGCTGGAACAGCAGCGGAAGCGCAATACCATCTTCCTGACAGGCGATGGCAGTGGGCATTTCATCCAAACTCATCAACTGAGTGACCACATCGCTGATTTCATAATGACCGTCCGCATTCACCTTGCAGACGTTGACCTGCGGCTCGATGCCTTCCTTGCGGCAGCAGGCGGTAAAGGCGTTGAATCGGCTCTGCACGGAGAAGCTCAGTGAAATCTCGCGATCCGTGCTGATATACGCAATGCGGCGGTGTCCAAGAGTAACCAGATGGCGCGCGGCCAGCGTAGAGCCTTGTGCATCATCAATGTTGACGGCTGCGGTGAATCCGCGGGCTTGTGCATCAACCGAGTTGATGCCGACAATTGGCACATCCACTGAAGCAAGCTGTGCGATTTCATTGTTGTCGATATCGAACGACACCACAATCACGGCGTCCGCATTGCGGCGCACGGGCAGCATTTCAAAGAATTCCTTGCGTTCCTCAATACTGGAGATCTGGAAGATTGAAATATCGTATCCCTCCGCGTGAAGCACTTCGTTGAGGCCTTCAATCACGGAAGCGGTGAACCACAAGCGAATGTGGCCGCTCATCAGCACTGCGATGCGCAGCGAACGACCGGATTTCAGTGCGGCTGCAGAGCGGGAGAGTGAGAAATTCAATTTATCTGCGATAGCCAGCACGCGCTCGCGGGTTTTGGCCGAGACCAGGTCCGGTCTGGTGAACGAGCGGGAGACGGTGGAGATGGAAACCCCGGCTTGTTGTGCGACGTCTTGGATGCTCGTGGACATTCGTGCCCCTTTGCGTGAGGAAACTGGTTTGGATTCGACTTCTTAAGTGTACATGTGATTTCCATACGACAAGAAGATGAAAACGATTGTATTGCAAACGTTTGTAATACCGAATCAATAATAAAGAAAATGGCTTAAATAAGCCGTTTTATGGACTGAAAAGGTAGTCTATGCAAGTGATTGACAAAGCTGGGAAACGCGATAAATGACAACGTTTGACATATTGCTGTGCAGCATTTACGATATTCGTAGGCTTGAACAAGGGCGAGACTGAGCGATCAGTACCCGTTCGGCGGGCTGATACTGAGAATGTTCCGCTTCGACGCACGATGTAGTGCAGCGGACTCAAGGAGGAGGAAAGTCATGATCAGCATGGCTGGTAAGGCGATACGCAGGTGGTGGGCGCTATTCGCGCTACCTACGTTTGCCGCATTCATTATCGGATTTTTGGTGCCGTTCATCATGGGCGTGTACCTGAGCTTCTGTGAGTTCACCACGGTTACCGACGGTGAATTCGTAGGGTTGAAGAACTACACCAAAGCGCTGAAGGATCCGGAATTCCTGCATGCTCTTGGCTTTTCTACGGCGTTCACCATCGTGACCACCATTGTGATCAACGTGGTTGCATTCGCCATCGCCTACATGCTGACCAAGGCCATTAAGGGCTCCACAATCTTCCGTTCGGTGTTCTTCATGCCGAACCTCATCGGCGGCATCATTCTGGGCTACATTTGGCTGCTGCTCCTGAACGGCGTGCTCGCCCACTGGGGTCGCGCCCTGACCTACAAGGCTTCCTACGGCTTCTGGGGCTTGGTCATTCTGGTGTGCTGGCAGCAAATCGGCTACATGATGATCATCTACATCGCCGGCCTGCAAGCGCTGCCCACCGACGTGCTTGAGGCAGCTGCCGTAGATGGCGCGAACGGTACCCAGACTATGTTCCGCATCATCATCCCGCTGATGATGCCGTCCATCACCGTGTGCTCCTTCCTCACCGTGACCAACGGTTTCAAGCTTTACGATCAGAACCTCGCTTTGACCAACGGCGCACCAAGCAACATGTCTGAAGGTTTGGCATTGAACATCACCCGTACCTTCTACGGCCGCATGGGTTGGGAAGGCGTCGGCCAGGCAAAGGCTGTGCTGTTCTTCATCCTGGTGGCGATCATTGCACTTATTCAGAACAAGCTCACCACGAGCAAGGAGGTGGCAGCCTGATGAACGAGAACAAGCCCGTGAAGCATGGCCCGGTCTGGACTGCTCTGTTTACCGTCGTTTCACTCTTCTGGATTTTCCCGATTGTTCTGGTCTTGATCAACTCCTTCAAGCAGAAGGCGTACATCTCCAAGAACGCATTCTCCTTGCCGACCGGCAAGGCATTCGTGGGATTCGAAAACTATACGCGTGGTGTTGAAACCACACAGTTCTTCGCATCCTTCGGCTGGACCCTGCTCATCACCGTGGGCTCTGTGGTGCTGATTTTGGTGTGCACGTCGATGTGCGCATGGTGGATTGTGCGCGTGAACAATTGGGCAGCCAAGTTGCTCTACACGTTGTTCCTGTTCAACATGATTGTGCCGTTCCAGATGGTGATGTTCACCCTCTCCAAGATTGCCGATATGTTGAAGCTCAACACTCCGTGGGGTTTGTGCATCGTTTACCTCGGTTTCGGCGCCGGCCTGGCCGTGTTCATCTTCACCGGTGTGATTAAGGGCATTCCGCAAGAGCTTGAGGAATCCGCCATGATCGATGGTGCTTCAGTACCGCGCATCTTCTTCCAAATCGTGGTGCCGATTATGAAACCGTCGATTGTGTCCGTGGCCATCCTTGAAGCCATGTGGATCTGGAACGACTACCTGCTGCCGTACCTGACTCTCGACCTCGGCAAGTACAAGACCATCTCTGTGGCCGTGCAGTACTTGAAGGGTGGTTACGGTTCTGTGGATATGGGCGCCATGATGGCCTGCCTGGTGCTCGCCATCATCCCGATCATCGTCTTCTACCTCGTCTGCCAGAAGTACATTGTGAGCGGTGTTATGGCTGGGGCTGTTAAGGGATGATGACTAGTGTCATCATCCCTTAGGGGGAAGTCCGGTGGACTTTCCCCAAGCCCCAGCCTGAGCGAGGCGGTAGCCGAGCGAAGGTGATGTTGAGCCTCGCCATAGGCGAGTCCGTAATTGCAGGGCCGTCAAGGGCTGAGCTAAGGACTGAGCTTAGTCGTTGGCCGAGCGCAAGAAATTCGGGTAAATAGAGGCATCTTCCCGAATTTCTTGCGTTGAGCATTAGTCAGTGCAAAGAATTCGGGAGAATAGGGTTGCTTTCCCGAATTTCTTGTAGTGAGCGGCTGTCAGTGCAAGAAATTCGGGAGATAGCCAGTAATTTCCGGAATTTCTTGCGCGTTGATGATGTGGCGCTGACGTGTAGCGTCATAATGCAAGAGGTACGTATTTAATAACGGCTAAAAGGAGACTTGATGAACTGGCTTGCGCCCGATTCCAAATTTATGCGTGCGTGGGGCAATCTGGTGGACGGCGTACTCGTCAATCTCCTAATGTTGGTCACTTCCATCCCCATCTTCACCATCGGAGCTGCGCTCGCCGCCGGGCAGAGTGCCAGCCGCAAAGCCTTGGAGGGCGAAGGCAAAGGTGTCGCCGCAAACTACTTCAAGGCATTCAAATCGAACTTCGCTAAAGCCACACTGTTGTGGCTGCCGTTCTTAGTCGTACTTATCGGACTGGTTTATTCGTGGATTGTGTTGCAGATTACGCCACTGCTTGTGCCCAAGTTTGCGCTGAGCATCCTGTGGATTATTGGTTTTGAATGGGTGTTCGCACTGCAGGCTCGATTCGAAAATACGGTGGGCGGCACATTGAAGAACGCCTTTATCTTCGGTATCTCCCATATTATTGCCACGATGATTTTGGTGGCTATCGATGCAGTATTCGTGGCATTACTGGTCGCCAGCTGGTTCTATATGCCCGGTGGATTATTTCTGTTGGTGGTGCTGGGCTACGGATCAATGTTGATGATTCATGTGCCCATCACCGAACGCGTCTTCAAGCCGTATTTGACGGCATAATTGCGTATTTTGTCTCGGTAGCTTGTAAGCGCTGGAATTGCGTTACCGGGGCCGAAAATCTTGTCTCGGTAGCGCAACTCATCAGGCAATTGCGCTACCGAGACAAGAGAGACCCATAAATTACTTCTTAGCCTGCGTCAGCTGATAGGCCACGAACAGGATGGCCAGCCAGATCACGCCGGCGATGACGGCCACGCGGTAGCTGGCGGAGAAGCACATCAGCACCACCACAAGTGCGAGGAACGCCAATACGACCCACGGGGTCACTTTGGCGAACGGCAGCTTAAAGTGAATGGAATCCAGCGCTTCCTGGCCGGACTTGCCAGACAGCTCGGTATCCTCAGGGGCTCCACCAGCGGCAACCACCTTGCGGAACTTCATCTCCGTGAACATGATCATCGTCCAGTTGATGATGCCGGCGATCGTGGCGATTGACATCAGATAGTTGAACGCAAACTCAGGCCAGACGAACACCACGACCACAGCAATCGCGGTAATCACGGCGGACGTCAGCACGCCGGCCACCGGTACGCCCTTGGAATTCAAACGACCCAGGTATGCGGGCGCGTTGCCCTGCTTGGCCAGCGAGTACAGCATGCGGGAGTTGGCGTACAGGCCGGAGTTGTAGACGCTCATCACGGCGGTGAGGCACACGAAGTTCAAAATGCCGGCGGCTGCATGAATGCCCACGGAATCAAAAATCTGCACAAACGGGCTGGACTTGCCATCGATGGTGTTCCACGGCACCACGGCCATAATCACGCCAAGAGCGCCGATGTAGAAGACGAGGATTCGCCAAATGATGTCGTTAGTGGCGCGTGGGATCGTGGTGCGCGGGCCCTCGGTCTCACCTGCGGTGATGCCGATCAGCTCGGTGCCGCCGAAGCTGAACATCACCACGACCAAAGCCATCAGCAGGCCGGTCCAGGAGCCATCGGAAGCGCGTCCCATCAGACCATTCGGGAAGAATCCGCCGCCCACGGTGAACCAGTTAGCGAAGCTTGCCTTGATGCCAGATGCGGTAGGCAAGGCGAACACAATCACGGCGAGGCCGCCGATAATCATGGCGATCACAGCCACAATCTTGATAATGGCGAACCAGAACTCGAATTCGCCGAACTTGGAGACACCGAGCAGGTTCGCTGCGGTAATCAAAACCAGGAACACGGCGGCCGAAACCCACGTCGGGATAGCTGGGAACCAATAGTTCACGAAGCTGCCCACCACGGCCAGCTCCACCATAGACACCAGAATGTAGTTGAACCAGTAGTTCCAGCCGGAGATGAAGCCGGCTCGCTTGGACCAGTAGCGGGTGGCGTAGTAGCTGAATGCGCCGGCCTTCGGGTCTTCCACCGACATTTCGGACAGCGCGCGCACGATCATGAAGATTGCAAAGCCACCGATTAAGTAGGCCAGCAGAATGGATGGGCCTGCCAACGCGATGGATTCGCTGGAGCCGTAGAACAGGCCGGTGCCGATGGCACCGCCGAGGGCAATCAGCTGAATATGGCGGTTTTTCAAGGATTTACGCAACGTTGCCGGCACTGGCACGTCGTCGGTTTCGCGCGGCTTGGTGCTGGGCGCTTCATTCGTACTCATAGTGATTCCTGTTTCTCTCAGTTCTCATGCTCGCGTATATATGGCGCTATGCCATCGTGCAGCCCGCCAATATGCGCAATGCGGGCCATTGTAAGCCGATTTGATTACGATTGCGCGCCAGCATGGGTTGTCATGGACGGCGAAGATACGTTCAATCATAAAAAGTTCAATTTATGAAGCTGGAAATTGAACTTTTTGCAATTGCTGACATACGCCAATATCGCTGCTTGAACTCATGTATCGCACTGGTAAACGGCATGGTGCTAAAGTTTGAACTTGCATTGAACAAGCGGGCGAGGCTGGAACAGCCAAACGCCAGGAAGAGAAACATACGCATGGTCGAATCGAAAACAGCCGCCAGCAGCGGTACTACTAGCGCGGCAAACGCTCCGGGCAGCGGTTCTGGCGAGCTTAAATCCGTAGAAAGCTTGGATCACAACAATGAGATGGCTCGAGGCCTGAACAATCGCCACGTACAGTTCATCGCCATCGGCGGCACCATCGGTACCGGCCTGTTCTTGGGGTCGGGCAAATCGATTGCGTTGACTGGTCCGAGCATCGTGTTCGTGTACATCGGTGTGGGCATCATCATGTTCCTTTTGATGCGCGCCATCGGCGAGCTGATGTACCGCGACCCGAGCCAGCACACGTTCATCAACTTCATCACCCGCTACCTTGGCAACGGTTGGGGCAAGTTCGCCGGCTGGTCGTACTGGATTGTGCTTGTGCTCATCGGCATGAGCGAAATCACGGCCGTCTCGACGTATTTCATCACATTCTTCGATACGTTCGGTATGGATCTTTCGCATTGGAAGTGGCTGATTGAGCTGTGCTTCCTTGCGGCGCTCGTGACTATTAATTTGATTGCCGTCAAAGCGTTCGGTGAGGCTGAATTCTGGTTCTCGATGATTAAAATCACCCTGATTTGCGCGATGATTGCCACCGCTGTGGTCATGGTGGTGATTGGCTACCATTACGATGCCGTGCAAATCACTGGTCAAGACGGTGTTTCGCCTGCAGGCCATGCTGGACTCGACAACATCACCAATAACTTCTCGATTGCGCCGAACGGCTGGCTGAGCTTCCTGATGAGTTTCCAGATGGTGTTCTATGCCTACGAAATGATTGAGTTCGTGGGTGTGACCGTTTCCGAAACGCAGAACCCGCGCAAGGTGTTGCCGAAGGCTGTGAACGAGATCATTATCCGCGTGCTCATCTTCTACGTGGGCGCACTGCTGGCCATTATGGCGATTGTGCCGTGGACCACGTTCAAGCCGAACAAGGACGGCTCCTTCGCATCCCCGTTCATCATGGTGTTCCAGTATGCCGGCCTCAAGTGGGCTGCCGCGCTCGTGTTCTTCGTGGTGATCACTGCAGCGTCTTCTGCGTTGAACTCGCTGCTGTACTCCGCTGGGCGCCACCTCTACCAGCTGGCTGCAGACTCCGAATCGCCTACATTCCAGAAGATCGGCGTGGTCTCCAAGCGCCAAGTTCCGGCCCGCGCAATCCTGGTGTCTGCGGCACTGATTCTGCTTTCTCCGATCATCAACTCGATTCCTGGCATTTCCAGCGCGTTCGTGCTGTTCGCCTCCGCCTCCAGCGCCGTGATCGTATTCATTTACGTGCTCACAATGGTGGCTCACCGCAAGTACCGTCGCTCCGCCGACTTCATCGCCGACGGCTTCGTGATGCCGGCTTGGAAGGTGCTCAATACCTTGGCGATCGCGTTCTTTGTGTTCGTCTACTGCACGCTGTTCCTCGCGGACGATACGCGAGGTTCCGCCATCGCCGGCTTGGTATGGCTGGTGGTGTTCGGCGGGTACTGCCTGCTGCACGACCGCTTCCAGAACCGCGATTTGAAGGAAGCGTTGAGCAAGTAAACCTGCTAGCTTGTTACGCTCATAAAAATCGGCTTCACGTTCGTTCGTGAGGCCGATTTTTGTTTGCGATTGATATGCTTGCCGGGTCAGCTGTGTACTGGGCGAGCCGAGTACTGCAATGCTCCATGCACCAGTGCAGACGTGAAATGCATATTGCACATGCCTGCTTCTTCTGCTTCATGTGTGCAGCCGGCTATGCTGCAGAGCAGCACCTTATGAGTACGATTCATCATGGTCCCCCTTCATTGGAGATGGCTTCAGCGCCATCATGTAGCTTTCAGCATAGACGTAGTTCGTTACAAACGCTAGAAAATAAGGCGTTTCTGCCTTGGATGTGTGGTTGTGGGTGCTTATTGAGACATGCGGAACAGCAATGCTGCATCTTATACACTTTTGTTTATAGTGTGAGATATTATTGGTGGCGGTTGCGGGCGGTGTGGTGCTGAGCTCAGTAATGGCTGCGTCTGCATCTGGATTGTGTATTTACGGTTCTGTATGCAAAGGAGGCATACCGTGGGCTATGAGGAAGAGGCGGTGGATGAGCTGTGGCGCGATGTGTGGTGCCACCGGTCTCAGGTGCAGCGCGACCTCAATCATGGTGCGGGTGAGTCCTTTGTGATTCGCATGCTGGCCCATCGGGGCACCTCGTCTCCCTCGCAGATTGCCGATGCCATGCATGTGACGAGTGGACGCATCTCCGCGGTTCTGTCCGCATTGGAGAAAAAAGGCCAGATTGTGCGGTCTGTGGATCCTCAAGATCGTCGTGCAGTGCGCGTGGAGCTCACTGATGCGGGCCGGGAGCGTGGGCGTAAGGACATGCAGGAGATGCGTAGCGCCATTTGCTGGATTTTCTCGCAGATGGGGGAGCGGCGCACGCGAGAATTCGTGGACTTGGCGCGCGAATTCTCCGTCTACATGTCGCTATGCAAGCCGGGCAAGCCTCGGCCTACTCCTGAGGAAGTGCGCAAGGCGTTCGAGAAGGATTCCAGAGATTCGTAAAGCACGCGTAACGCCATTCATCGCAGGCTAAGCGCATCCTGATTCTGCTCATAGTGAATTTTTGGATGTCATTCAGTCACGCATAATATCTTACAGTGTAAGTAATAAATACTAGAAATAATCAAGTACTTTTGATTGCTTCCCTGGGGCAGCAATCTCAATAATCAACAACGCAAGGGGAAACAATGCTTCGCATCATGAAATATCTCTCTAAAGCGGAGATAGGCCAGATGCTGCTCGCACTGGTGACCATCGTGGGGCAGGTCTTCTTCGACCTGAAACTGCCCGACTACATGGCGGACATCACCACGCTGGTTGAAACACCGGGCAGCAATATGCAAGACATTTGGATTGCGGGCGGCAAAATGCTGCTCATATCACTCGGCTCCGTAGCATGCGCCATCATCACCGGCTACATCGCTGCACGCGTCGGCTCCTCGTTCACGCAACGTTTGCGCTCACTGGAATTCCGCCAGGTCGAATCATTCGGCCCGGCCGAAATGAACCACTTCTCCACCGCGAGCCTCATCACCCGCTCCACCAACGACATCACACAGATTCAGATGTTCATTACTGTTGGCTTGCAGCTTATCGTCAAATCGCCGATCATGGCGGTCTGGGCCGTGGCCAAAATCGCAGGCGAAGGCTTCGAATGGACGCTGGCCACCGGCATCGCCGTCGTGATTCTGCTGGTCGCCATCGCTGTGATGATGGCAATGGTGATGCCCAAGTTCAAGGCTATGCAGACCCTCACCGACAACATCAACCTTGTCGCCCGTGAGAACCTCACCGGTCTCAAGGTTGTGCGCGCTTACAATGCCGAGGATTATCAGGAGTCCAAGTTCACCAAGGCGAACAAGGAGCTCACCGAAACCCAGCTGTTCACCAACCGGACTATGGCGTTCATGATGCCGCTAATGAACACCATCATGAACGGCCTGATGCTCGCCGTCTACTGGATTGGCGCCTACCTCATCAATGCCGCCGAGCTTACCGATAAGCTCACTCTGTTCTCCAACATGGTGGTCTTCTCCAACTATTCCGTGCAGGTCATCATGAGCTTCCTCCTGATGAGCATGGTGTTCGTGCTCTGGCCGCGTGCCGATGTTTCCGCACAGCGTGTGCTCGAAGTACTCGATACTGAGCCGATGGTGGAAAACTGCACCAAAGCCGCCGCCGACATCGCCAAAACTGGTCAGCGTGGCGCGGTGGAGTTTAAGAACGTGAGCTTCACCTACCCGGATTCGCGCGAAGCCATGCTCGAGAACATCAACTTCAGCGCCAAAGCCGGACAGACGGTCGCGTTCATCGGATCCACCGGTTCCGGCAAATCCTCGCTGATCAATCTGGTACCGCGTTTCTACGATGCCACCCAAGGCCAGGTGCTGGTCGATGGTGTGGACGTTCGTGACTACGACCTCAAGACCTTGCGTGACAAGATCGGTTACGTGCCTCAGCAGTCGGTGCTGTTCAAAGGCACTGTGGCCTCCAATGTGAGCTACGGCGACAAGCCGGGCGACTCCAAGGCTGCCGAACGTGCCGGCATATCCGCGGAACAGATGAGCCGCATCAAAGCGGCTGCCGACGTGGCACAAGCCAGTGAATTCGTCAACCGTATGGACGGCGGATTCGAAGCATCGATCGCACAGGGCGGCTCCAATGTCTCCGGCGGCCAAAAGCAGCGTCTCTCCATCGCGCGTGCAGTCTATCGTCACCCGGAAATCCTGATTTTCGATGATTCGTTCTCCGCGCTGGACTTCAAAACCGACCGCGAAGTGCGCGAAGCGCTTGCCTGCGAAGCCAAGGACTCCACCAAACTCATCGTGGCCCAGCGCATCGGCACCATCATGAACGCCGACCTGATCGTAGTGCTGGACGACGGCAAAATCGTCGGCCAAGGTACCCACAAAGAACTCATGGAAACCTGCGAGGTCTACCAGCAGATTGCCGAATCCCAGCTCAGCAAAGCCGAGCTGATGGCCTGACCAAAAGAGTCAACGAAAGGACTTACCAATGCCAAGAGGACCTATGGGGCACGGGCCGGGCGCAGGACGCACGGTCGAAAAGCCCAATGATTTCGGCAAAGTCATGGGCAAACTCGTTGCCTACTGCCGTAACTACATTCCAGTCATCATCATCGCACTCATCTTGGGTGCAGCCGGCACCGTCTGCCAAATCATCGGGCCAGACAAGCTCAAAGACATGACCAATGCCATCGTCAAAGGCCTGCCCGCCATCGTGAACGGACGTCCGGTCATGCGTGCGATCGACCTCGCTGAAGTCGGGCGCATCGCCTGGCTGCTGGTCGCCCTGTACGTGGGTTACGCCGTGCTCAGCTACATCCAAAGCTGGATGATGGCCAACGTCACCCAGCGCACGGCCCAACGTTTGCGCGAATCCATCTCCATCAAAATCAACAAACTGCCGCTCAAGTACTTCGACAAAGTCAGCTACGGCGACGTACTTTCCCGCATCACCAACGATGTGGACGCCATCGGCCAGACGCTGGGGCAGAGCCTCGGCTCGCTGATTACTTCGGTGACACTGTTCGTGGGTGCGCTCGTCATGATGTTCTACAACAACGTAATCATGACACTGTGCGCCATCGGAGCCAGTCTGCTCGGTATGGTCTTGATGATGCTGATTATGAAGGCTTCGCAGAAGTACTTCGCGCAGCAGCAAGCTGCACTGGGTGACGTGAACGGTCACGTGGAGGAGATGTACGCCGGGCACGTGATTGTGAAGGCGTACAACGGCGAAGCTGATTCGATTCGCCGCTTTGAGAAGTACAACGCGGATCTGTACGAATCCGGCTGGAAGTCGCAGTTCCTCTCCGGCCTGATGATGCCGCTCATGAACTTTGTGGGCAACTTCGGCTACGTGGTGGTGTGCGTGGTGGGCGCGGCGCTCGCTATGGATGGGCAGATTGAATTCGGCGTGATCGTGGCGTTTATGATGTACATCCGCCTGTTCACCCAGCCGCTCTCCCAGTTTGCGCAGGCCTTCCAGAATCTGCAGCGTTGCGCGGCCGCCGCCGAGCGCGTGTTCGGCTTCCTCGAGGAGCCGGAAATGGCCGACGAATCCGCCAAGCCGGCGTTGCTGGGGTCGGATGGGCATAAGGTTCGTGGCGACGTGGAATTCAGCCATGTGCAGTTCGGCTATGAGCCGGGCAAGCCGATTATCCATGATTTCTCGGCCTCCGTGGCGGCTGGCCAGAAGGTGGCCATCGTGGGTCCGACCGGCGCGGGCAAGACCACGATGGTGAACCTCTTGATGCGCTTCTACGAAATCTCCGGGGGCTCGATTTCCATTGATGGTGTGGACACCGCAAGCGTGCCGCGTTGGAATGTGCACGACCAGTTCTCGATGGTGCTGCAGGACACGTGGGTATTCCGTGGAACAGTTCGTGAAAACATCGCATACGCGCAGCCAGGCGTGACCGATAAGCAGATTGAGGACGCTTGCAAGGCTGTCGGCTTGGACCACTTCATCCGCTCCTTGCCGCAAGGCTATGACACGGTTCTGGACGATAAGTCTTCGCTCTCGGCGGGTCAGAAGCAGCTGCTGACGATTGCTCGCGCAATGGTGCAGGATGCCCCGATCCTGATTCTCGACGAGGCGACCTCTTCCGTGGATACTCGCACGGAAGAGCTGATTCAGAAGGCTATGGATGCGCTAACCGTGGGCCGCACGTCGTTCGTGATTGCGCACCGACTCTCCACCATTCGCGACGCCGACATGATTCTCGTCATGAACCACGGTGACGTGATTGAGCGCGGCACTCATGAGGAGCTGCTTGCGGCGGGCGGGTTCTACGCTGATCTCTACAACTCCCAGTTCACTCTCACCAGCTGATGGAATTTGTGCGCCACGGTAGCGCATTGAGGGCCGATTTGCGCTGCTGTGGCATTGCCGCGTGCCACAGCAGCGCCATTTGAGCCCTAATTACAGAGGCGTGGCGCAAAAATCGCTGAAATCCGGTGAGTTTATGCGGGCGGATGTGCCATGCGACTGCAATTTGGGTGTATTTGCATTGGTGTGACATTAAGACTGGGGATGAGGCCGCAAAACCGGTCGTTGCACTCTCGTTCCTCCCATTTATGCCGTGAAAAAGCCGCCCGGGAAGTTTGGGGACTGGGCGGCGGCGCGGTCAGCGCGGAGTATCGCGCAATCAAAATCAAAATACCGGCGTAATTGCTCGGCTGGAGTAGTGAATAGGGCGGTGGCCAAGCCGTCGGCGATGGCGGTTGGACGTGACACGCTGCCGTCGAATTGATTTACAGCAACCCATGTGGCCGCAACGTCATCGACAGGCAGCCCATCGATGGCATTGAGGAGATGATGCAGCTGATGCCCGGCCGCCTCGCCCCAATGGCGGCGGCTGGGTGAGCTTGCGCAGAATGCGCCATCGCTCACAGCTGCTGTGCCCACTGCACTACTCGGATCTGCCGGATCCTCAAGTGCAATGGTGACGGGCTCGGCCATGTGAATCAACAAATCGCCGCCCGCGTCAATCACAAAGGCATCAGTATGCGATGCCAGTACTCCCGCAATCAAATCCACTAGATATCCCTTTCCGCATGCGCCAAAATCAAGCGCGACCGGGCGGTGTGTGACCAGCGTAGTGCCGTGGCGTTCCACGTCATTGCGCCATGTTGGGCGGCCATGAATCGAGCCGAGATGCCCACCATCATTCCCCAAAGTATCTGGCGCAACGGTAAACGAATATTCGGCGTCATAGCCCAGACGAATCAAATCCTCGCCAACGCACGGGTCAATGGCCCCCTCGGTGGCTTCAAACAGTCGGTCATACAAATCGAACAAGCCGGTGCACCAATCGGGAAAATCAAACGCGCCGCCATGCTCGGCCGTGCGCATCTGAGACACCGGCGAATGCGGTCGGAAACGGGAAAGTGCGGATTCGTAGATGTCAATGAAGATGTCGATGGCATCGTACAGCGAGATAGTTTGGTCGGAGTTGGACTCTGATGCAGCCGCATCGTTGCCGCTGAACAACAGTGGGGGCACAGTAATGGGGGTTTCTGCGGATGCTGTGGATTGCACTATCAGCCCTGTGCCAAGGGCGTGCGGGAATGCCATCGTGTACGGCAGCTGTTCATCGAGACTGGTCATGGCTACTATCGTAATGGGCATGAGTGTTGGCTGAATTTGCAGTGATACACTGCTATTGACATAGCGTCAACAAGGAGGTTTGGCTATGAGCGGTTCTGATCGAATTTCCATTGATGCGCAAGCCGGTGCATCGGCGATTTCGACAATCAAAGACTTACCCATCGCCAAAGTATGGGCGTTCGCGGTCGGCCAGTTCGGCTGGGCGCTACTTTCTGGCATCATTTCAAACTGGCTTGTGTACTTCTATCAGCCTGATCAGGAAACCATCTCACAAGGCCAAACTGTATTCGTGCCTCAAGGCTTGGTAGTACTCGGCATCGTGACCGTGGTGGGCGGTATTACCGCGTTCGCGCGATTCTTTGACGCATTCGTAGACCCAGCTGTAGCCTCACTCTCCGACCGGTGCAATGCCAAAGCCGGCCGCCGCATGCCTTTTCTGAAATTTGCGGCCGCACCGCTGGCCATCATCACCGTGCTCGTGTTCTGGAGCCCGATTAATGGCACAAGCTGGATTAATGGCGCGTTCCTGTTCGTCACTGTGATTGGCTACTACATTGCGCTTACGTTCTACTGCACCCCATACAACGCGTTGATCGCCGAGCTTGGGCATGATTCCAAGCAGCAGCTCACCATCTCCACCGCGATTTCATTCACCTGGGTGGCCGGCACTGCCATCGCTTATGTTGCGCCAGTGATTTGGGGTGGATTGGTGCCAGATCTCGGTCGCATCACTGCCATTCGTGTGACCTTCACCATCATGGCCGCCGTGGCGTTCGTGTGCATGCTGGTGCCGCCACTCGCCATTCGTGAGAAGGACTACGTCAACTCCCAGCCAACCTCTGAATCCACGATTGAATCCCTGAAGCAGACCTTTGGCGACGGCGAATTCCGTAAATTTGTCTGCTCGGACGTGGTGTACTGGGTGGCCATCACCACCTTCCAAACCGGCCTGCCGTTCTTCGTCACGAGTTTGTTGAAGCTGCCGGAAACCACTACGACCATATACTTCGTACTGATGACTGGCGTTTCCGTGCTGTTCTATGTGCCGGTCAATATTTTGGCCAATAAGGTCGGCAAGAAGAGGCTGCTGCTGGTGGCCTTTGTGATTTTCACCTGCGCGTTTGCCTTCGCTGGCGCACTTGGTTCAGGTGCTCTCGGCTTCCTGCCGGCAATGGCGCAGGGCTTGATTCTTTCGGTGGTGGGTGCCATCCCGATGGCGGCGTTCGGTATTCTGCCGCAGGCCATCGTGGCGAATATTGCGGACGCCAGTTCGAAGACCACTGGTCAGGATCGCCAAGGCATGTTCTATGCGGCCCGTACTTTTGCGATGAAAATGGGTCAGTCTGTAGCCATGCTGCTGTTCACCGGTGTTTCCACCATCGGCATGGCATCCGGTGCCGGCTACCGTATCGCAGCCGTATGCGCCGCGGTATTGTGCGGCTTGGGCGGCATTGTGTTCGCGTTCTACAACGAGAAGAAAGTGCTCACGGTACTCGAACAGTAACACCGAGCCTCATACGGCTTCCCAGAACGTGCATGCCGTTGGGGAAGCCGCATGGCCTTGAATTGCGTTTGACGGCACATCGTACTATATTTATGCGAGTTGCTTTGCGCAGCAGGGCAACAATCCAAGGGGCTGTAGCTCAGTTGGTAGAGCGCTTCGTTCGCATCGAAGAGGTCGCGGTTTCGACTACCGTCAGCTCCACTTGGGTCGCTTGCATTCATTCCACCGCGAGCGGCCCTTTTCTTTTTTCTTCTGATTTCTGATTGTGATTGTCAATCGAGCGATTAACTCCGTGGGGTGGGGAATACTGGAGATATGACAAGCGCAGAGAACATGGCAGACGAGATGATTGAGCAGACCGCTGAGGAGCAGACGGTGCTGGCCACGGGAAATGCCGCTGAGAGCGCGGACTCTCAGGCTAATGAAACTAGTGCGGTGGATGCGCGTGCTGCAGCGGTAAACATTCCAACCGGCACTGTGGTACTTGCTGCTACGCCTATCGGCAATATTGGTGATGCTTCCGCCCGCCTAGTAGCGCTGCTGGAACGTGCGGATATCGTGGCCGCGGAAGACACCCGCCGACTCTACGATTTGGCCCGTCGCCTTGGCGTTTACGTATCCGGTCGAGTGGTGGCCTATCACGATCACAACGAACGCAGCAAGGCCGATGGCTTGCTTGATCAAGTGGAAACCGGCGCAACCGTGCTCGTGGTTTCCGATGCGGGCATGCCGACCATCAACGATCCCGGTCTTGCTATCGTGCGCCGCGCCATCGAACGCGGCCTGCCGGTAACCTGTGCGCCCGGTCCCTCTGCAGTATTGGACGCGCTCGCGCTCTCCGGTCTGCCTACTGATCGCTTCTGCTATGAAGGATTCCTGCCGCGCAAACATTCTGAACGTGTGCAGGCATTGCGCGCGTTGCTGCCCGAGCGTCGCACCATCGTGTTCTATGAAACGCCTCATCGCATCGCCGATTCGATGGATGACCTGCTGGATGCGTTCGGCCCGAACCGTCCGATGGCATTGTGCCGCGAACTCACCAAAGATTATGAGCAGGTGCGCCGCGGTTCGATTGGCGAGATTCGTCAAAGCGTGATTGATGAGCCGCCGCGCGGTGAAATGGTACTGGTGATTGGTGGTGCTTCCGATGAGGAAGCGGAAGCCGCCGCGCCTAATTCCTTAAGCGTTGAAGATTTGGCTGTGCTGGCCATCGACCGAGCATTGGAAGATGGATTGCGCATTAAAGACGCGATTGCGCAAGTAGTGCAGGAGCATCCGCTGCCTGACGGTTCATTGGCAAACCGCAAGCAAGTGTATGCGGCTGTGCTTGAGATGAAGAGCTGACAGTCGTTCATTCATCATCGCTATTATTTTCCAGCGATTCGAGCAGTACCTCCAACGCCTGCCGAACTCCTGGCCCACCTGCCTGCGAGATGAATTCGAGCAGACTGGCATCGGCGGCTGGATTCGCTACAATCCAGCGACGCAATTGCGGCACATGCTGTGCGATATGCCAGAGCACGTCAATATCCGTATCTGGCGAACAAGCCACTTGAGGATTCAAAACGATGGGTGGAGCCGGAGGCGTAGTCAAGTCTGCAATTGGTGATGATTGTGTCTCAGTTTCCGGTTCAGGCAACCGATGCGCGCGCTGCAGTTTGCGCAGTCGCCGGGTAGCCGGCAGCTGTTGTATGGTTTGCAGCCAACTGCTCATACATATCGTCCCGCCGTCACATTATTGATTTCCCGCTGAATCGCATCAAAAAATTCCCGCGCGCGGCCTGCGTACTTATGATGCCGATGTTCTTTGATGATCTGCAGGCAATCATTGGGGCGAAATTCATAAGCGGACATGAGCTGACACACCAGATTATTCAGGGTTGATGGATCCGGCTCATCATCAGGTGCCATAACAAGATCGCAAGCGGTTCGTGCCGGCGTGGTAATGGTCAACGGGCCGACTTTAATGATCTGTTCCGGCAATGTAAGCCGCTTGAATACACGAATTCGCCGCCCGGCGCATGATGATCGGAAATGAGACGTGGAAATAACGTCGATAGTGTCCGGGAAGTCGGTGCCGCCTAGCCAAACCCAGGCGGCCGTGCGTGTGCATGCCACAGTGCCGAATGGGGCGATTGCTGCGACGATGGAAGCGCGCCCATACAGTGTGCTGGCATGCTCAGACCAATACGCAGAGGATTCGTCGAGCTTGCTGACTGTGCCGAATTCAGCCAGCCAGTTCATGCTGAGTGGGCCAGGCAGGTCTCCGGTATGCAGCAATGGCGGAATGGTCGGCTGCGTGACTCCGGCGGAGGCGGCAGTTGACGCGATGATGCGTGCGGCGTTCGTCTTTGAACGAGATGTAGTGCTCATGCTCCTTACCGTGGCACAATCTCGTTGTAAGCGCCACCGACTTTGCGAAAACGGTGGATAAGTGGATAACTTATGCCAGTTCGCGCGGATTGTGGATAACGGTGGATAACTCGCGTGGTCCTGGGAGTAAGGACGGGCTTCGCCCGCGGCTTTCTGGCTTGACTGTCGTCGAGCACACGTTCGCTGGACAGCCCACTGGGCTGTCCCTAATGCGGCGTGGTCCCGCAATTATGGTCAGGCTTCGCCTGCGTTTTTCTGGCTTGACTGTCGTCGAGCACACGCCTACAAACAGCCCACCGGGCTGTTTGCTTAACGGCGTGTCCCCTGTACGCCCGATAATCGGGGTTTATGAGTCATGTTTTGGTGAATGTTGCTTGGCCGTATGCAAACGGCCCCCGTCATATTGGCCATGTCGCCGGCTTTGGTGTGCCGTCCGACGTCTACGCGCGCTACGAGCGCATGAAGGGCAACGACGTGCTTATGGTCTCCGGTACCGATGAGCACGGCACCCCGATCCTCGTGGAAGCCGAAAAGGAAGGCCTCTCCGCACAGGAGCTAGCCAACCGCTACAACCGCGTGATCGCCAAGGATTTGTGCGATCTCGGTCTGAGCTACGACCTGTTCACTCGCACCACCACCGGCAATCACGAGCATGTGGTGCAGGAGATGTTCAAGCAGTGCCTGAAGAACGGCTACATCTACAAAGGCACCCAGCAGGTGGCTATCTCCCCATCCACCGGCCGTACCCTGCCGGACCGTTACATTGAAGGCGAATGCCCGATCTGCCACGCCGAAGGCGCTCGTGGCGACCAGTGCGATGCTTGCGGCAACGAGCTCGATCCGGACGAGCTGATCAACCCGGTTTCCAAGATCAACGGTGAAACTCCGCGCTTCGAACAGACCGAACATTTCTTCCTTGACCTGCCGGCGCTTGCCGAAGCCAACAAGGCATGGCTGGAGACCCGTAAGGGCTGGCGTACCAACGTTATCAACTTCTCCCTTGGTCTGTTCAAGGAAGTTAAGCCGCGCGCCATTACCCGCGACATCGACTGGGGTATCCCGGTGCCGGTTAAAGACTGGATCGACAACCCGAACAAGAAGCTGTACGTGTGGTTCGACGCTGTGATCGGCTATCTGTCCGCATCCATCGAATGGGCCCGCCGCCAGGGCGATCCGGAGAAGTGGCGCGAATGGTGGAATGATCCGAGCTGCCCGGCCTACTACTTCATGGGCAAGGACAACATCACCTTCCACTCTCAGATCTGGCCTTCCGAAATGCTGGCCTACAACGGTCAGGGTTCCAAAGGCGGCGAAACCGGCCCGATGGGTCCGTTGAACATGCCTGAGCAGGTTGTGGCCTCCGAGTTCATGACTATGGAAGGCAAGAAGTTCAGCTCTTCTCGCGGCATCGTGATCTACGTGAAGGACATTCTCGCCCGCTACCCTGTGGACGCTGTGCGCTACTACATTTCCGTAGCTGGTCCGGAATCCTCCGATTCTGACTTCACTTGGGCCGAGTTCGTGCGTCACAACAACGAAGAGCTCGCCTCCTCTTGGGGCAACCTGGTGAACCGCGTGGCCAACCTGATTAACAAGAACTTCGGTGAGATTCCGGCTTTGGACGAGAACTCCATGACCGACGAGGATCGCGGCCTGCTGGAGGAAACCGCTGCCGCATTCGACGTGGTCGGCTCCTCCATCGAGTCCCATCACCAGAAGCACGCACTGGCTGAAGCTATGCGTATCGTTGGCGACATCAACAAGTACATTTCCGCCACCGAACCGTGGAAGATTAAGGACGACCCGGCTCGCCTCGGTACTGTGCTGCATGTGGCTGCCCAGGCTGTCTCCGATGCGAACCACCTGCTCGCACCGTTCCTGCCGCATTCCGCTCAGAAGGTGTGGGAGGCTCTTGGCGGCACCGGCACGTTCTCTCCGCTGCCTGAGCTGCGCGAAGTCGAGGATCTCGACAAGCCCGGCTTCAAGTACCCGATCATCACCGGCGACTACAAGCTCGGTGTGAACGTGCACCCGTGGAAGAGCGAGCCTATTGAGGTTGGCGCTGTGGTGCCGAAGCCGAAGCCGATCTTCGCCAAGATCCCGACCGAGGCTGTGGAAGAGGAACTGGCTCGCTTCGACGAGGCGCTGGCTGCTCGCCGCGCCGCTGAAGCTGAGCGTTTGGCTGCAGAGAAGGCCAAGCTGGCTGCCGAGCAGGCTCAGTGAGGCTCAATATAGCGAGTTCTTTGGAACCGAACTAACGAATGCCGTGGATGCTGCTACTGCTCCACGGCATTTTTGTTGCTCGAAAGTGGCTGCGTGTTCGCCTGATTGCCGTTTCCTTGGACAATCGGCGCTGTTGTGATGGGTAGCGTTACAAAGCCAACACAGTTTGCCAAGAAAACTCTCAGAAAAGCACATCGTATCGCCAAGGAATGGGCGGTTATATAGAACATGTCAACGGATGAAGTTCATACCGATGGCGAGGTTTCCGAACCCCATAACTGAACCCTTCTTCTCTCTTCTCTCTCACCCGGCGCTTCTCACGCCGGGTTTCTTTTTTGGCATGAAGCCCGACGCGCTGCCGACGGTATCTAATACCCCCTTAGGAGGCAGATCTATGCTTTAAGGGCATAGGTTATCTGCTGAAATACGTGAGTGCTGTCTCGGTTGCCGAACGAACCGGTTTATGCGCGAACCGTGCCATTTTTCCTTGTCCCGGTAATTCATTTTGAATCTTTTTTGAGGAACCGAGACAGATTTCGACTTAAATCAAATCAACTCGATTACGCACGTCAAAAGAAAAAGCTTGAAATTTCAACGTTTTGGATTGTTGGTGTTCTCGTTGCTCAGGCAATATAGTCATATAGATTGTCTCGGTTGCTTGTAAAAGGGCGTAATTGCGAACCGGGACAGCAGGAAATGTCCCGGTTGCCCCGTTAATCGATTGACACAACTACCGAGACATGAACTTGGTCATATCCGGTCCTCGTTCAGGACATATACGGATATGCGCATTGAGATCAAGCCTGGTGCTCAAGTTTTGAGCTATTGCTTCTGCTTGCGCTGAGCAATTTGCGCGAGTGGAGTTTCGGTCACGGTGAAATTCGTGGAAGCCCCTCGTAACGTTAGTTGTCTGGCGGCATGATAAGCGAGCTCGGCTCGAGACGGCTCGTCGGCCAGATTCGAGGCGGTTGCGATAATGACAACCCAATCGTGATGCCGCAATTTCTCTCGTTTCTCTTGGTCTCGACGCCATTGTGCTTTGTCGGTGCGATGCTGGTCGCCGTCGTACTCGATTGCGACGCGGAACTCAGGCCACGCCAAATCTACCGTTATAGGCGAGCCGTTTTTGAAGGTTATGCCTGGAACCACATAATTGGTCACGGACTGTGGAAGTCCATATTTGGTGGTTGTGATTCGGATCTCCGATTCTTTTGGGGAGTCTACGTATGGTGCCGTGAACTTCAATGCAAGTAAACAGGATGATTTCGCATTGAACTTCGGCATGTTTCTTATGCATGCGGCCATGTCTCGCTGTATGCCTTCGGGGTTTCGCCCGTGAGCCAGGTTTGGTTGCCGTGCTATTGCGGTAATGATTGCGTCTGCGAGGATTATGAGAGATTCAAGTGAGCAATGCGATGCGAGTTGTGCCCAAGTGTGCACTAAATCTAATGCATATACGTATTTGTTGATGCGTACATTCCTGGCCATGTGAAGCGGCTTCCAAACATGTGGGACTGTTGGCAGACTTACAGTTCGCAATCTTTTCCTGTGGGAGCTGGATACGGTATGCAAAACGGTAGCGTCCATAGCGCATCCGCTTGGTACGGGTACTGATTGCAGTAGCAATGATGTGGTCATGCCGAAGAGCAAGGGTTGTTTGATTTGCTGCGCGGCGTCGGTGCAGCGCTTGATGGTGTCACGTTTTTGTTGAGCAAGATTTTCGTGCATGGTTGCACTTGAAGTATCGGTAATGATTGTGTGCCTCGGCTGGCGATACTCCGCCTCATGGCCGAGGATGCGCTCATCTTCGAATACTCCAGATGGAGGTGTGCTGTTCATAGTGCCACGCTAACGAAGAGCGAATTTCTGCGCCACCTGAATCGACTTATGTGGTTCGAGCTTCTGTGGATAACTCGAATGTGGATAACTGAAATATCCAGCCTGGCAAATAATGGCAAAGGGCGTCCGGGTGTCTGATGGCAAATTTTGGCAATTGCTCTGGGTAATAAGCTGAAACACAGGTGTATGGATGGCCTACCGCAATTGAAGCGGTGGGAACGACGAAGCCGTACGGAAAGGACGAACGATCATGGTAGATCAGGTTATTGTCGCGGGTGCAGTTCTTGCTGCAGATTGGCAGAATGCTTTGGTCTCTACCGGCAGTACGCTGGGCAAAGCCGCCGTCGTGATGGTAGTGGTCGGTATTGGTGGTGCTGTGATCGATGCCGTTGCCCGTTACATCAAGAACCGTTTTATGTGACATATATACGGGGTGCCGCCGCTGCTTTTACTTCGCACGCATACCGGCTCAGTCTCGGCGTATATGCGCGAAACTATCCCCTCCTATCGCAAAAAGCGTGCACTGAGCGATGTTCAGTACACGCTTTCTGTGATTATTAATTATTACTTAACTGTGAAGCCTTCCTGCTGACCGTAGGTCTTGAGTGAATCGCCCCACTGCACTAAGGCATTCTGCAGTGTGATTTTGCCGTGGTATGCCTGTCCGATGGAATCGACTGCGATGGAGTTCGCGTATGCCATGTATGGCAGGTATTCGAACTTGGTACTTACGTCTTTCGAAGCTTTGGCAATTACTTGATGCGTGGCCTGCCCGCCGAAGAACGCGTCCTTTTCATTCAGCCAGTCGCTGTCTGAGAGCACGGAATTGAGCGGCGGCAGTCCACCTTGTGCAAGATTGACTTTGACGCCGCCGTCATGCGCGAACCACTCGGCAAATTCGTAGGCCGCCTTTGCTTTGGCGTCATCGGTGCCCTTGGGCAGAGCCAGTGCGCCGCCGCCATTCTCTCCGTTCGCATGTTCTCCGGCTGCGTACTGTGGCATTGGAGCGATGCGCCACGAACCCTTGGTTTGCGAGAGGTTCTTCTGCATGGAAGAGACCATCCATGCGCCGGTGAGCAAGGTGGCGATGGAGCCGTCGTCCAGCTTGCGCCACCATTCGTCGCTCCAGCCTGTGGTGGAGGTGTCGATGAGGTTGTCATCCAGCATCGGCTGCCACATGCCGGTGAATTTCTTCACGTTCTTGCCGCTAAAGTTCACGCTTACGGTAGTGCCGTCCACGTTGAATGGTTGCGCGCCCGCCTGCCAGAGCATCGAAGTGATGAAGCCGCCGTCACCCGTATCGTTGGTGATGTGTGCGCTGCCGGGCAATGCTGCAACCTTCTGCGCGGCTGTTCGGTATTCATCCCACGTGGTCGGCGCGGAAGTTACGCCCGCTTTCGCTAGCACGTCTTGGTTGTAGAACATCACCATCGGGCCGGAGGAAATCGGCAGACCGTAAGGCTCGCCGCTCACGGATACGTTATTTTGCGCGGCCTTGGTGAAGTCTCCGCGAATCTTGCTGAAACCGTAATCATTCATCGATCGCAGCTGATCCGAGATGGCGAATTGATGCACGGCGTTGTAATCGAGGTAAACCACGTCCGGAATGCCGCGGCCGGCGTTGATTGCGTTGGTCAACTGCATGTATTCGTCTTCGTTTGCGCCGGCATTGGTTACTTTGACTTTGATGTTCGGGTGGTTTTTTTCGAATGCGGTGACGAAATCATTGATGGTGGACTGCCAGGTCCACAAGGTGATTTCTGTGGTTCCGGAGCTGTTCTGCTCGCCGTTCGCTCCCGAGATACTGCCGCAGCCGGTTGCGGCAGCAATCAGGCTGAGGGCTACGGCTGTAGCAGCGGCTGTGCGAATCCTCGATAGGTGAGAGGCTTGGCGAAGCGGACGAGACATGTGCAGACACTCCGATGTTGAACTGGACAATATGCAAACTTCCGAAGGCAGAGTTTACCCATACTGCGCTCGGAGAAGTGGCCAGAACTGACATTTCTCCGATAAATGGCAAAGACTGGCAATTCTTGGGCGAAAAACATGCAGCCGCATGTGGCAAGGAATGGCAAAAACTGGCAAAGTTGCGCAAAACTTGGATGGCAAAAAACGGCAAACAAAGTCGCGCCCCTATGGTGAGCCATGTGATTCGGCACAGCACAGCGAAGAAACTGTAGCAGGCCGATGCGAAGACCAAAGAATCGATGAGGAATCGAAAGGGATTGCAATGAGGCTCAACCTCAATGGTGTGTGGGACTTCTACCCGAACGGTGGGCAGGAGCGTTTTGACATCGTCGTGCCGACTTGGTGGGACTCGTTGCCCGCCACCACCGGCTACCCGGCTGAATGGGAGAAGGGCCTGCACCACGGTGTGTACGTCAAGACCGTGGACTTGCCGGAGAACATCACGGATGAAGATGTGTTCCTCCACGTCGGTGCACTTGCCACGCTCGGCAAGGTATTCGTCAACGGTCAGTCTGTCGGCCCGCTCACGACCAAGGGCTACCTGATGACCCTGCTGCCGTATGACCTCGACATCAACAGAGTGGTCAAGCCCGGCACCAATGAGATTCGCATCGAAGTCTGGTCCGTCAAGGCCCTGCCGGAAGACGCGTTGGCCACCGAGGGAGGCCCTGACCGCCTGCTCTTCCCATTCGGCGTGGAAAACATCGTCGGCCGTGTAGGCATCGGCGAGGACGTTGCCATCGTCACCAAGCCGAAACTGCGCATCGATGATCTGCAGATTATGCCGGACCTCAAGAAGAACGCCGACCCGTCCGACGACGAACTCGCCGTCAACGTGACCATCGTCAACCACACTGCAGCCGATGCCGACCTGAAGCTCACCGCCGCCGTGCATCCGTTCAAGGGCGATACCGATACCGCTGCGCTCACCTTCGACCCTGCCGACGTGCACGTTGCAGCCGGCGAAAGCACGGTAGTGAAGCTCGCCAAGGGTTGGTCGACCGCTCATTACTGGTCCCGCACCGACCCATTCCTGTACACGGTGGATGCTGCCATCGCTGAAGCTGATGCCAAGCCGGTGCACGAATACTCCGACCGTTTCGGCTTCCGCCAGTTCTGGCGCGAAGGCGACAAGTACATCATCAACGGCGTCAAGATTCGCCTGCGCGGCGACTCCCTGTGCCTGCTCAACCAGGGCGACCGCGATCTGATCAACGAGATCGGCGACTCCTACGGCGTGATCCTTGACGACAACCACGCAATGGACGAAATGGCCAAGGCATGGCTCGATGCTTACCGACACGCCAACTGCAACATCATCCGTAACCACATTCGTTCCGTGCCATCCCATGTGCTGATGGATCATGCGGACGAAACCGGCATGCTGCTCGAAGAGGAAACCGCGTTCTGGAACCCGGGCTCCACCTCCAATGTGTCCCTCGATCCGCCGTACTACCTGAACTACTCTGATGAGGCCATCGGTTACTACACCGAATGGGTCGAGCGTTGGGTGCGCGAATACCGCAACCATCCGTCCATCGTGCTGTGGTCCACCACCAACGAGGCTTGGAACCCGAACGACGCCGAAATCCTCATCCCGCCGCTGGAAGCAGCCGCCAACCGTGAGGACCCGACCCGTTTGGTGATGAACGATGGCTTCAACAAGCCGATTACCAACGAGGACTCCCGCCACTACTTCGGCGGCTACCCCTCCGGTATGACCTCCGCGCCCGACATTTACGACCTCTATCAGATCGACGGCGACCTGCCGCTCGGCGCCGGCGAAGAGTTCTCCGTTTCCACCGCAGGCATCCCGCAGTACGCCGAAGACGGCACGATTAAGGACATCTACCACGGTCGTCTCAACGGCAACCCGGACACCATTTCCCGCGCCGACTTCGGTCGCGAAGTGGGCCGCGTGACCCGTGGCGTGCGCACCACACGCATGGCTAACTGGAAGCCGTTCTGCCTGTCTATGTTCATTTACGACAACATCGAGAAGGTCATCGAACTCGATCAGGAACACACCAAGCACGGCCTGAATCCGAAGGCCCTATTGCGCCCGCAGTTCGACCCGACCGCCGAAGGCGACGCCCGCTGGATCGAAGGAGACGGCTACCGCTACTTTGCCAACTCCTACGCCGACGTGGCCGCATTCGACAAGGACTTCGACAAGGAGCCTCGCCTCGGCCTGCCGCACCACATCTACCAGCTCGGCACCGCCTCCCAGCGCACGCTTCTCGTCTACAACGATGAGGAGATCGACGGCACCGAACTCGAAGTCCGCTGGACCGTTTCCGCCGTGAACACGCAGGACGGCACAGTTCGCGAAGTCGAATCCGGTTCCAAGACCATCACCGTGGACCACGGCGAATTCACCGAACTGCCTATCACCATCCATGTGCCGGGCGAGGTGGAAACCTACGAATCCAAGCTTATCGAGACTCTGAGCGTGGTGAAGAACGGCAAGCTCAAGTTCACCGAAGACAATTTCCTCGGTTGGATTGGCCGCCCGGCCCCCGCCACGATTGGTGCCAGCCGCGAACTCATCGACCTCGGCACCGTGGACTGGGTGTCCCGCAACGTTAAGCATTGCCTGCACCTGAAGCAGGAAGGCGGCGCTCTGAGCGAAAAGTGGACCGCCCGCGTGGTGGATGATGCCAACGGTTCCATCAGCTTCGAGCGTCTCGCCGGCAACCTGCGCCACGAACAGGAACTGTTCTACACCGTGAATGTGGCCGGTCTCGACTCCGGCAAGGCATACACCGGTCAGATTGAATACACCGGCGAAAACGGCGACACCGTCACCGTGACCGTGAAGTTCACGGCCGGAACAATGCCATGCAAGTGCCAGGCCGCCAACAAGGCTCTGGGTGCAACCGTGCGTGTCAGCTCGTCCTCCGAGCGCTACGGCTGGACCGTGGCCTCCCTGGTTGATGGTGAATTCAACGCCGATTACAACCACTTCGGTTGGTCCAGCGAACCGACCAAGGAGAACCACAGCGAATGGGTTTCCCTGAAGCTCGCCGAGCCCACCACCGTGGCTCAGGTTGTACTCGCCCCGCGTGGCGAAAACCCCGGCGGTACCGTTGCCGAAGCCTTCCACGGTGAAGGCGAAGGCGTCGGCGGTGTGCAGGAGTTCGCCGCAGGCCATCGTGCTTTCGACCCAAACCAGGGCCAAGGCTTCCCTGTCGACTTCACCATCTCCGTGTCCGCAGATGGCAACGCCTGGACCAAGGTGGTCGATAAGCATGATTACGCCCTGCCCGCCAATGGCAAGCCGCGCGCCTTCGACTTCGCTCCGGTAGACAACGTGCGCTTCGTCAAGCTAGAAGCCTCCAAGCTGCGCGCCAACCCGAACGAACACGACGAGTACGCGCTGCAGCTCGTGGAGATCGCCGTCTACGCCGATGCCCACATGCCGGCCATCCCGTCCGAGCCCACCGATGTGACCGCCTCCGTGCAGTCCCACGACGTGCAGGTCAGCTGGAAGTTCGCTTCCGACGGCCGCTCGCCAATCCTCGGCACCAAGCTCACCTTGACCAACGCAGCCGGCGAAATCATCCCGGCCGAAGTCACCGGAACCGATACCTACGCGCTGATCAGCGATGTGCCGGCCGGCGAATGGACCGTCACCGTGCAGGGCCGCAACGAGATCGGCGAAGGCGAAAGCGCCACGTCCCAAGTCTTCAAGGTCGGCCGCGAAACCGCCAACGAAGTTGACGATCAGCTGCCACAGCCCAAGGCTCCGGTCGCTGAACTACTGGTGGAATCCGGTGCCGTGGCTGTCTCCTGGAATGACGTGGACACCCGCTCCGGCTTCGGCAAGGGCGGCACCAACATCCACCTGACCCCTGTCGATGCGTCCGCTGATTTGCCTAAGCGCGTGGCCTGGACTCCGACCGGCACCACCGCTTACACCTTCACCGATGTGGCGCGCGGTACCTATCAGGTGACCATCGAGGCCACCAATGGTGAAGACAAGATTTCTCAGCCGAGTGAACCGAGCGAGCCGATCATCGTGGCCGCAGTGCCCGCCAAGCCGAACAAGCCGGGCGTCACCTCCACCGCCGACACGATGAACGTGACTTGGAAGGCTCCGGCAGACGGTGGCACGCCGATCACCTCCTACGTGCTGACCCTGCGCAACCTCACCGAGAACACCGTCAAGGTGGTCAAGGCCGAGGCCAGCGAGGAAGCCAAGAGTGTATCGGGCTTGACGGCCGGCAACTACACGGCATCCGTCATCGCAGTCAATGCCATCGGCATGTCCGCAGAGTCCAGCCCATCCCTGCCCTGCCTCATTAAATAATCAAGATTTTGCCGCTGCTTCGGCTGTGGCGAACGGTGTGATGCAAGGGAAGGCTTGCATCACACCGGAAATAAATAGAAAGAACTAAGGAGTTCTAGAATATGAGCACTGCAACAGCGCAGTCAGTCAAGAAGACGCCGAAGAAGCTGACTTGGCTGAACATCGTCGGTTATGGTTCCGGCGATCTTGCCAACAACATCGGCTGGCGTATGATGTCGATGTTCCTGGCCACCTACTACATCTACATGGGCATCGACCCGGTGACCACCGCTAACATCTTCCTGTTCGCCCGCTTCTTCCAGGCTGTTGTGTACCTGCTCGCCGGCAACTATGCCGACCGCGTCAAGCCGAACAAGAATGGCAAGTTCCGTCGCCTCGTGGTCGCCTTCGGCGTGCCGATGATGGTGGCCATCTGCCTGATGTACACCATTCCGGCTGATGCCGAAATGGGCGTCAAGGTGGCGTGGGCTATCGTCACCTACCTGCTCTACCAGCTGCTCGGCGCCTTAGGTGGCGTGCCTTACGGCGCACTGCTTGGTGCTATGACCCAGGATCAGAACGAACGCCAGCGCCTGTCCTCCGCCCGTATGGTCGGCGGCGCTCTGTTCGGCCTCATCGTCACCTTCACCCTGGCCCCGGCCATCAACAACGTCAAGGATCAGGCCGCTCTCGCTAAGCTCATGCTGCCGATCGTGTGCATCTTCTGCCTTGTTGGCGCTCTGATTTACGTCTTCCTGTACAAGACCACCATCGAGCAGATTGATGTACCGACCCAGCCGAAGGTTTCCTTCATCGACACCCTGAAGGCCATCTTCCAGAACCCGGCCCTGCTTATCCTGTGCTTCGCCACCGGCTTCTACCTGATCGCCACCTGCGTCGGCTCCATCGGACCGATCATCGCCAAGGAAGTGCTCGCCAATGGTGCTGACGCCGGCACTCTGGCTCTCATCACCACGCTGGTCACCCTGATCAACGCCTCCATCGGCGTGATTGCCTCCCCGTTCGGCCCGGTTATCGCTCGTCACCTCGGCAAGAAGGGTGGCTGGTACCTCGGCTGTGTGCTTGGCATCCTCGGCGGTGTGATGTTCATCTTCGTTACCAACGTGTGGCTGTCCCTCGTGGGCTTGGCTCTGAACGCCATCGGTGCTCAGTTCTGCGGCAACTACGTCTGGGGTATGGAAGGCGACACCGTTGAGTATTACGAGTGGAAGACCGGTAAGCGCACTGATGGTGCTGCAATGGCTGGTCTGAGCTTCTTCCGCCAGATGTTCGGCGCTCTGACCTCTTGGCTCGGCCCGGCCATCCTCGCCTTCACTGGCTACAAGTCCGGCATGAATGTGGCTCAGGATCCGACCGTTGCCGAGAACCTGCGTCTCGCTGCTGGTCTCGTGCCGCTGATTGGCTTCGTGATCTCCGCCGCCATCATGTTCTTCTACCCGATTACCGAGGAGAAGTTCAAGCAGATCAAGGCCGAGCTCGCCGAGCGTCGTGCCGAGGCGTGAAGCAAACAATCCAGTGGATTGTTTGTAGCCGAGGCCGAACGGCGGCAGCCGTGAGGTAATGATGAGTCAGGCCGTAGGCCGGTCAGCAATTGCTGCCGAAGCTAAGGCTGTTGAAGCCTGATTCGCGCTGATTGGCTCCCTCTCCAGAGGGAGCCTTTTTCTATATATAGTGGAAGGCAATACACCAGGGGGTTGAGATGGCAGAACAGCAGCGCAAGGCAACTGATCGCGTGCGTTTGGCGGACGTGGCGGACGCTGCTGGCGTGGCCATCTCCACCGTCTCCCGCGTATTCAGCAACCCTGACCGCGTGAATTTCCAAACCGTGGAACAAGTGCGTGAAGTTGCCGACCGGCTTGGCTACCGGCCAAATCCACGCAAACGTCATACCTCTGCTGCACAGTCGCAGTCGGATCCACTCAATTCATCCTCTAGCCCATCGGGCTCTTCCGATACTTCCGCGTTCACCCACTCCAATTCCGCCGTGCAAAATTGGCCTGCCACGAGCGGCGGAGTCATTGCGCTCGTGGTCAAAGACACCACGGACGGCGTCTCCTCGCAGATTTTGAAAGGCGCGCAAATCACTGCTATGGAATCCGGCAGCGCCGTAGGCCTGATTGAAGCCGGCCAATCTCAGCAGCGTACCCAGCAGTTGCTCACTCATTTGGTCGGCAAAGTCGATGGCGTGATTCTAGCCACTGATTCGCCCGGCATCGATTTCATTCGTGACTATGCCAAGCGTGTACCGCTCGTGGTGTTGAACCGTCCGGTGGACGGTGTGCCCAGCGTAGTGCCCGACCCAAGAATCGGTGTGGTTCGCGCGCTCAGCATGCTGCGCCGCTACCATCACACAGCCATCACCTATGTGTCTGGTTCGACCTCGTGGGCCAACCAGTCACGCTGGTCCTGCCTGCATGACATCGGCCAGCGCATGGGATTGCGTATGAATCACATCGGCCCGGTGCGTCCGAGCGTGGAAGGCGGCTATCAGGCCGCGCTCGCCCTCGAAAACTCCAAACCCACCGCTGTCATCACGTATAACGATTTGATTGCGGCTGGCATTGTGCTGCGCCTGACTGCGGACGGTGTGCGCGTGCCGGAAGACGTGTCCGTTATCGGTTTTGATAACACGTTGATCGCTCCGGTGGTCACACCGCCGATTACGTCCATTCGCATTCCGCGCGATTTGCTTGGCCAGGCCGCCGTTCGGCTGCTGCTTGGGCGTGAATCTGGCGCTGTGCGCAATCCCGCGGATGCTCAACTTATGGAGCAGCTCAAGGAGCTGGGTGTGCGTAACGAAGACGAGCAATCTGCGAATGTTACTTTGGTGGATACTTCTATTATTGTGCGCAGATCTGTGGGTGAAAGGCGCGCGGAATGAGCGGTACAAAACACTGTGAAACACCTCGTGAAACCTTGCGTGAAACATCTCATGAAACATCGTCGGAAGCCGATAGCCATGCGCTGAACCAAGCCTTACGAGACCCCGGTGTGCGCAAAATCACCCTGCGCAACGCCATCGGCTTCGGTGTGGGAGACTTCTATGGCGGCGGCCAACTCACCATCATCGCTGCCTACCTCTCCCTGTTCTGGACCACATTCTGCGGCATGTCCATCGCCACAGCCCAGTCGGTCATCGGCCTCAGCGCATTGATCAGTGCGGTAGCGGCCCTGCTTTTCGGCGTATTCGATGACAATCTCTACCGTTACAGCATCGGCCTTAGGTTCGGCCGGCGTCGCTTCCTGCTGATGATTATCGGCCCGCTGCTGTTGTTCGGCATCTTCCTGTGGATTCCAGGGTTGCCGCTCGCCGCCTATGCTGCAGCCTATGTGTTCTGGGTGGTGCTCGCTCAGTTGTTCCAAACCGCCTACAATCCATTGCCTGGTGAAATGACGCCGGATTTCAACAGCCGCACGAAACTCTCCACTGTGCGCATGTTCATCTCCACTGGTGCGGCAACGCTGATTCCACTGGCAGGCAGTGCAGTGCTCGCGATTTTCGGCGAACGCACGCCGACCGGCTACATGATTTTCACAATGACCACCACAGTGCTGTTCGCGCTCGCCGTGTTCGCATGCTGGCGCAGTACATGGGAAATGACCCCGGAAGCCGCGGGATTCGGTGCCTACGCGCGCGGCGAAAAACATGAAGGGTCGATTGGCTGGGCCGGCTGGCTGAGGCGTGCCGGCAAAGTGTTACACGAATACGCCACCACATTGCGAGTCAAGGAATTCCGCAAGCACCTGTCGATTTACCTACTGGTGCAGGTTTCGATGGACGTGTTCGGCCAGACGTTCGTATTTTTCGTGGTCTACGACTGGAATCGCACGGCCGCGTTCGCCTCGCTGTTGCTCGGCTGCACGGCCATCTCCATGCCGCTCATGCCAGTATTCGGCTGGGCGATGACCAAAATTGGGCCGAAGCGCTTGTACGCCATCAATTTCATCGGCTGCCTGGTCGGCGTAGCATGGCTGTTCGCTGCATGGTTGCTTGCGGATTCGATGCAACCTGCCGCCTGGACCGTGTTCGCTATCGCAGGCTCATTGTGGTTCTTCGCCTTCAAATCCCTGTGTGGCTACCTGCCGTGGGCCGTGTTCCCGTATATTGCGGACATCGACCAGATCATCACCCGCCGGTACCGTTCCGCCACATTTGCCGGCATCCAAGCCTCATTCCGTCAGCTCGGCTCAGGCATCGGCACTATTTGCGTAGGGCTGGTATTGGGAGCGGTCGGCTTTGATGCTACATTGCAGCAGCAAAGCATGGCGGCCAAAGCCGGATTGGGTGCGGTACTGCTCGGCTGGTTCGCGTTCGCGATGATTATCTGTTGGATTATTTCCGCACATTTGGTAATCAACAAGCACACGGATTCGGTTGTTTTGGCTGAAATTACGCGACTGCGCAACGGTGGCTCGAAGACAAATGTGGATACAGAAACCCGTCACGTGGTCGAGCGCCTGACCGGCTTGCCATACGAACAATGCTGGCGGTAACACGTTACTCCTTCCCGAATTTCTTGCACTGACGGGTGCTCAGTGCAAGAAATTCGGGAAACTCATAGGGAATACGGGCGCATACACTGAAGCATCATGAGCAAGCATCATCGCGACCGCAGCTGGGCACCCTCTCCCGAGCCGTTACCCGAAGACATTCAAGTCATTGATAACCACACGCATGTGGCGTCCGTCGTGCCATTCGCACGCGCAATGGACCATGAGGCGCAAGCCAAAGGCCAGGCGCCCGTACCTGTCTACGATGTGGACCAGCTGCTTGCACAAGCGCAAGCTGTCGGCGTTGGGGGTATTATCGACTGCGGTTGCGAGCTGCCGCACCTGATGACCGCTGTGCAGATGGCCCTCGATCATCCAGGTAATGTGCACGCGGCACTCGCAATACACCCCAACGAAGCCGTACTGCACGGGCATCGCGGGGTCCCCGGGCCGGACGGCCTGCCGCTCAAATACAAGCCCTACCATGACACGAACTTTGAGGATGCGCTCGCCGAAGTGCATCGTTTGGCCACACAATACCCTGAGCAAGTGGTGGCAATCGGTGAGACTGGCATGGACCTATTCCGCACGGGTGAGGGCGCTAAAGAGCTGCAGCGCGAAGCATTCCGCGCGCATATCGCGCTCGCCAAGGAACTGGGATTGCCGATGCAGATTCACGACCGTGACTCGCACCGCGAGGTCATCGAAACTTTATTGGCCGATGGTTCTCCAGAGCGTACGGTGTTCCATTCCTACTCGGGCGACGCGGAAATGGCGGAAATCGCGCGCGAGCAAGGCTGGTATTTGAGCTTCTCCGGCACGGTGAGCTACAAGGGCAACGATGGTATTCGCGAATCATTGCGGATTGTGGGTCTTGATCATGCGATGGTGGAAACTGATGCGCCATATTTGACGCCAATGCCATATCGCGGTCGCACTAATGCGCCGTACATGATTCCATACACGTTGCGCGCTATGGCCGATGCGTTGGATGTATCAATCGCTGAAGTGGCGCGCGGCACTCGAGCCACCACACGCGAGGTGTACGGCATCTGATTATGCGCTTCTGGGTTCTCGGGCCCCAGCGCATAATAAATTAGACAGTCTGCCTTGTTTTTGTAAGTTGTGAAGGCTGCGTTGCAGGGCTACCATATCGTTCGTTACAGAGAACGGGATGATCTGAACTTGCGGGATGTGGTTGGGGCCCGTATGGAGGACTTGAACGTATGGTTGAGTCAGACAAGCAATCTTCGCGCGCCCGAAAACAGAACAATTCCAAGCGTGCGGCCGCAATCCAAGCGGAACAAACAGCCATAGCACTCAAAAAAGAAGAAGCCGCGCTCCTCAGAGCAGACACCTACACCACGGCACCTAAGGTTTCCCGCCGCACACTGACCCGCGAAGAGCGTGAAGCGCTCGCCAAACAGCGCGAAGCTGAAAATAAGGAAGCCGAAAAACTTGCTTCCACCGCGGCAAAAGGCCGTATAGGACGCTGGTGGGCTCGTCTGCAGTCCGGGCCGAACAAAATCACCTGGGGCATGGCCATTGTGGCGCTTGGCGTGGTGTATGGCGACATCGGCACCTCGCCGCTCTACACTGCGCAAACCTTTCTCTCCGGCCAAGGTGGGCTCGGCAATGTGCAGCGCGATGCTGTGCTCGGCATGCTCTCGCTGGTGTTCTGGTCGATTACGCTGATTACCACCGTCAAATACGTGCTTATCGCCATGCGCATTGATAACAATGGCGAAGGTGGCATTTTCGCACTGTATTCCTTGATTCGCCGCTATGGCTCATGGCTCGCTATCCCAGCTATGCTCGGCGGTGCCGCCTTCCTTGCTGATTCGGTGCTTACCCCGGCTGTTTCCATCAGCTCCGCAGTCGAAGGCCTGCAAACCCTGCCCCCGCTCGAACGGTTCTTTGACGACAATCCCAGCCTGACTTTGATGATTACCGTAGTCATCATTGTGGTGCTGTTTTCAGTGCAGTCGCGCGGCACTGAATCCATTGGTCGTGTATTCGGCTCGATTGTGCTGGTCTGGTTCAGCTTCCTCGCAGTGGTAGGTTTATGCAATCTTTCCAATGATTGGTCGGTATTCGAGGCACTCAACCCGGTTTACGGCGTTCAATTCCTTTTCAGTCCGCATAATGAAGCCGGCATTGCGCTGATGGGCACGGTATTCCTCTCCACCACTGGTGCGGAAGCCTTGTATTCCGATATGGGCCATGTGGGCCGCGGCAACATTTATTTCACTTGGCCGTTCATCAAAGTGGCACTGGTGTGCAATTATTTTGGCCAAGGCGCATGGATGCTGGCCAACAGCCGCAACCCCGAGTACACCACGCTGAAAACGCTGAATCCGTTCTTCCAAATGATGACGCCGAACGTGCGATACATCGCCGTGGTGCTCTCCGTTACCGCCGGCGTGATTGCCTCCCAAGCCTTGATTACTGGCGCGTTCACAATGGTTTCCGAAGCCACGCGCTTGAATTGGATGCCGCATCTCCAGGTGCGTTACCCAGCCCGTACGCGCGGCCAGCTCTATATTCCGGTAGTCAATGGCGTGCTGTGCGCATCTACGCTGATTGTGCTCGCGATTTTCAAGGATTCCGAACACATTTCCGCCGCCTATGGCTTGGCGCTCACCATTACGATGATTACCACCACGGTGCTGCTGGCTGTATATATCTGGCACGATGGCCATCGCTTGGGAGCTGCGATGTTCACCGTGGTGTTCCTGGCCATCCAAATCATGTTCTTTATCGCATCGATGGCCAAATTCCTGCATGGCGGCTGGTTTACGATGCTGCTCACACTGGCCATTTTGTTTGTGATGTACACATGGAACGAAGGCACGAAAATTGAACGTGCGCAGCGCCGCCATATGCGCACCGCCGACTTCCTGCCCGCGCTCGACAAGCTGCATGGCGACTTCCGCATCCCATATTTCGCAGACAATATCGTCTACCTGACATCCGATTCGGAAACCAAACGACTCGATACGGATATTTTCTTCTCCATCTTCGCCGACCATCCCAAGCGCGCTCGCGCATGGTGGGCTGTGAGCGTGGAAACCACGGACGAACCATTTACCCGCGAATATTCGGTTGAGAATTTCGGCACCAATTTCCTCTTCCGTGTTCGCATTCGCTTGGGATTCAAGGTTTCCCAGTCCATTCCGGCATACATTCACCAAATCATGCACGACCTATCCAAAACCGGCGAACTGCCCAAGCAGAAGTCGATTTACCCGAAGGTGGATGCCGATCCAGACATTGGCACGATTCGCTACGTGCTGATTCATAAAGCACTGATGCCGGAGTCCAAGGTTTCCGCACATGGTGCATTCCTCTTGCAAGCCAAGTATGCGATTCGCCACATGGCTGGAACACCGGTCAAATGGTTCGGTTTGGCACCATATAATCCGCTGGTTGAAGTGCAGCCACTGTTCGTCTCCACGCGTAGGCCTCCGCGTTTGAAGAGAACGGATACCACTGCCCGCCCGCTTCCAACACCTTCGCGCCAGAAAGCTGATCCTGCTGCCATTCCCGATCCGCTTGATACGACTACTGGACTTGGCGAGCTGGTGAAATCCGTGGAATCCTCAATAGATTCGCCCGAGCAGAGGCCTGTGCCAAAGTCCAGAACCAAATCTGATTTCACTCGGGCCGATGCCACTGTGGTATCTCATATGGCTCGTAAGAAACGGCAATAATCCGCGTAAAATGGCATGTTCTGCTGAGGGAGATGAACGCTGAAGACAGCGCGGAGGGGTGATTGAACGTGTTTAGATGCACTCTATAAGCAACACCTATAACCCCCTCCGCACGTCGCTGAGTCTCGCCGGTAGATTGTCATACTATGTGCAGATTACTGGGATATGCGACGGCAGGCGATGACCTGAGTCTTAATGATATTCTCGGCGTGAAGAACGTCGAGGACTTCCGCGACCTCTCAGAAATCCACAATGATGGCTGGGGCGTGGCCCAGCTTGCCACCCCTGCAGCAGCTCCCTACGTGCGCGACGGTGGTGCTCCCTCTCCGGAGACCGGTGTGAAGATCTACAAGTCCACTGTTGCCGCCCGCTTCGACACTACGTTCGAGGCATTGGCCAACGAGCCGGCTCGTGGTGCTATCTGGCATCTGCGCTTGGCCAGCTCCAATCTGCCGCTCATCATGGAGAACCAGCACCCGTTCTATGCCAACGGTTTGAGCTTCGTGCACAACGGCGATATCTCCGATGCCAACGGACGCAACATTGTGACCAATCGCTCTTACCCTGTGGATCACAGCGTGCTGCTCTCCACTGGCGGCCGCTCCGATTCCGCTATTTTCTTCGCCGTGATTTTGGAATACATTGGCTTCGGCTTCCCGCTCGATGAAGCCGTGGCTCAGGCAGTGCGCGAACTGCGCCAAGCCTACCCGAAGTCCAGCTACAACTGCATCATCCAGTCCGAAGACCAGATGGTGGCCCTGTGCGCAGCCGGTCGCGAAAAGACCAGCCCGCGCATCGTGGAAATCTACGACGAATACGGCCGCGGCCATCAGGCCGCCGACTACCGTGTGATGCGCTACCGTGCACTCACCGATGCAGACGGCAAGCAGGCGGGCGTGGTGGTGTCCTCGTCCGGCTACGACCAGGATGGTTGGAACGAGCTCGAAAACGATCAGATGATCGTGGCATCCAACCGCAACGGCACCTTCCGCCTGCGCTCCATCTGAGATGTATTCTGGCTCCCACCTGGGGAGAGTTTACCCATAGGCTGATAGTTCTGGCTCCCCTCTGTGAGGGGAGCTGTCAGCATAGCTGACTGAGGGGAGCCAACTGAAAAAGACGGGGACTCAGATCATCCGCATGTGATACTTCTCGGCCAGCGCAGGAATATCCGGCACGCCATATTTGGCCACCAATTCCAGCCAACGCTGCTTGTTCTCCTCGCCATAGCGGGCGGCTTTAGCGCTGTACGCATCCACTTGCAGGAACTTCGGCGGGGTGGACTTGCTGTGGAACTTATCGGCGTACATCACGACTTCCTGTTCCAAGTTGACCGGCACATAATCATCTGGCGGCAGCGGCAGATTCTGCTTAATCACGGCCTCACGATTCAGCCCAACGCCGGTATGATTGCGCGCGAACTGGGCGATGGACTCATCCACGCCTTCGCTCAACAGGTATTCGTATCCCTTGAGCCCGTGCAGGATGTACTTCTTGCCGCTGAATTTCAACGGCTCGCCATCGGTGCCGTCATGCTTGAACACCTTATAAGTGCCAATGTCATGCAGCAAGCCGCCGATAAGCACCAGATGCTCGTCCAGCAGGCGCGGCGGCACTTGACCACCGGTTACGCCATCGGGGGAGGGGACTAAAGATTCACCGCCAGCCGGCAGCGTGCAGCGGCGCGTGAACAAAGCGTTCTGTCTGCGCACAATCTGGCAACCGATGGTTGCCACAATCACGCAATGCGTATGTACAAGGTCGTACGCCTCCTGAGAAGGGGCGATTTTCTTATGCAGCTCGTCAATCTGCTCCAGCGTAGGAATATATCCGCTCATAGTGCGCAGCTCCAGTCATCGTAGACGCATCCACACTAAGAATATCGCGGATAGCAGTGGAGGGCGGTAGTTTGCCGCCCTCCACTGGAATGATTACATGTGCCAATCAGATTTCAAACAAAGTGTCTGCTGCCTCGGCGATTTCGCGCGAAGCAGTCAGCACGATGACGCAATGCTTCGGATCGCCGCTGTGTGCCAGCTTGGCCAATGCGGCGAACACGGTAACCGTGTCATCATCGTTCAGGCCGCGGGTTGGCTCGTCGAGAATCAGCACCTCGGCCTCGGTGCTGATGGCGCGGGCGATGGCCACCAAACGCTGCTGCACTTCCGGCAGCTTGCCCACTGCCACGCCGGTCGTGGCCTCAGAGAAGCCGACCTTGGCGAGCAGTTCGCGAGCAATGACCGGCTTCGGCTTCAGGAAGTTGCGGTTGGAAGCCTCCATTGCATACAGCACGTTGTGCTCCGCGTCCAAGTACGGCTGCAAGGCGTGCAGCTGCGGCACAATACCCAAACGATGTCCGCGCAATTCCACTGGCTCGAGCTCGGCGATATTAGCACTCTTGTTCATCACTGCGCCGGAAGTTGGCTGCACGAGCCCGGTCATCACGCCCATCAG
Source organism: Bifidobacterium imperatoris (assembly GCF_002860405.1). Lineage (GTDB taxonomy): Bacteria > Actinomycetota > Actinomycetes > Actinomycetales > Bifidobacteriaceae > Bifidobacterium > Bifidobacterium imperatoris. Next base: position 43,293 of record NZ_NMWV01000003.1, read on the forward strand.
CGCGCGACGCTTAACATCCGCGGTCAGTTCGGAATCCGCATCATCGCTGATCAGTACGGCATACGAATGACCGGCATAGCATGCGAATTCCACACCGTCGAGCACATTGACCTTGCCCTTGGCCCCTGCCAGGGTGACCTTGTTCAATGCAAAGGTCGGATAGGTCTTGAGCAGCACGTCATCCGCGCCGCCGCCAACCAGCACGCGATCGATGCGTGAGGCCAAAGTCATGGCCGGTTCCGCCTTGCGGGACTTATCCTCGTGAGCGGACAAATCATCCTTGGGCTCAGACTTCGCCAAGTTAAGCGTCTCGTTTACGCGCTCGGCATTGCGAGCGGTGGCTGCAGCGGAAGTATCAGCGGAGGCAAGCGCATCGGCTTCGGCTTCGCTGGGCTCGGATTCTGCTTCGGCATCAGCGGCGGTCTCGCTGGAGTCCTGCTCGTCCGCAGCAGTCTCATCTTTGGGCGCATCCGTTGCAACAGATGCCTCTGCAGCTGCCAGACTGCTATAAATACTGTCTGCTGCACCCGCAGCCTCAGTATCCTCGGCGGCATCTGCTTCGTCATCGTCATCAAACATGACGCTGAACTGGATTGAATCGGCTGGGGCAGTATCCTCGGTCTCGTTCTTAGCGTCCAGCTCCTCGGACTTTGCGTCCAAGTTCTCTTGATCCTTGATGTTCTTCTCGCTCATGCCTGTGCCTCCGCATCATCGTGGTTGGATTCGGATTCAATCGTCTCGGTTTCGCTCACCGAACCCCAGTCGCCGTCAGCGGCGAAGAGCTTATCGGAGTGGAAGAATGCCAGTCGCAGAGCAGCCAGAATAGCGAGCACCAGAATGGTTCCGAGGCCGCCCCAAATCATCTGCCAGATCAGTGAGGAGGAAGCAGTGACTTCATGGCCGGAGGCGATGGCGGCTGCCAGCGGTTTGGTGCCGAATACGCCGGCCACGAGGCCGATCACATAGAACGGCAGCGTAACGAAGAACACTTCCAGCATGAACTGCCAGCCCAAGCGGCCGCGCGAGACGCCGGAAACCAAGGCCATGCCGATTTCATCGTCACGCTTCGGGCCCCACACGCCAACGAGCACCAAGGCGAGCAGCAGAATGCCGCCCACAGCAAGCAGCACCACCGTGCCGGTCTTGACATTGCCAGCCACCGCATCAAGCGGTTCCAGAGACTTGGTGTAAGCCTCAAGCGAAGGGGAGGAGACGGTGTAGCCGGAAGCCGGCAGTTTGGACTTCTTGAACGTCTTGACGAGCTTCTTATAACCGGCAACGTCCGTGGCGTTGAACACCACGTTCAGATCAGGAACTTTCCAGCCGCTTACCGAAGAGTCACTGGTTTGCGGATCCAGACCGGCCTTGGCAAAGGTCTGGTAGTTGGTGAAGATGGCGTTCTCGCGGTTGCGGGCAGTGACCACAGGGTTATCTGCATCGGCGGATGCTGTGTACTCGTAGATGCCGCGCACGGTGAGTTCATAAGTCATGGAAGCGTCGGAAGCGGTGGACACCTTGAACTTGTCGCCAACCTTCAGGTTGTTGGCCTTCGCGAATGCGGAGGAGACCAGTGCGCCTGTAGTGTTCGGGTTGGAGGACTGGTTGTTGTAGCTCAGGTTCTTGCCGCTCACGATCTTGAACGTGCCAAGGTCGCTAGCTGCGGCGGCATCCTTGGTCCAGAACGCGCGCCAGATGAGCTGGCCGCCGGTCTTATCGTCGGAGGTGGAGCCGAGCTTATCTCCGCTCAGGGCCTTGAGGTCGCCGGAAACGCGTGCCGGCACGGTTTCGGTCACGGTGAAGTCCAGCGTCACGCCAGCCTGCTGAATGATGGTGGCGTATTCGGTGTAGTCCGTCCACGTCATGTACTGCTTGGTGGTTGCCGGATCCGTAACGGAGGCCTTCTTCCAGGCGGCCGCACTCGGGCGAATGGCCAGCGTGGCTTTTTGCACATCATAATCATCAGTGTGTGCGGTGTGGTTTTCTTGCACGATGGCCAGCCCGGCAACCGTGCCGAACGTGACCACCAGCGCGATAAGCGCAGTGAGGGCCGCGCGTCCCTTGGAACGCATTAAAGCCCGCCAGGCGTTGCTGAGGACGAACATATGTGTACCTCTCCCGTTCTCCTAAGCCGAAACTAATCAATACGGCTCCACTATTATTGCGCTTCGTGACCGTTGTCTTGCGCATTACTGTTATACCTCTCAATGAAGTCTGAGAATATTCTGGGAATTAGGTGACGCCTATGCGGAAAATGTCAATATTGTACGGACAATAACACCGAATGTAACATAGATGCTTCATTTTTGAGCATTTAGGGTGGTTAAGACACCCTACAAATACGAAGATTCAGCTGTAATTTGGCGGATTTCCAACGGTTTCAGCCCATTCTGGTACACTGACCAACGACGTATGAGCAAGCACCTGAAGCATTTGCGGGTGTCATGTCTAAAGAACAGTGAACTCCCGCCCATAAATCAGGAAGGCAGTGGTTATGGCAAAACGTAGTGCGCACAGAAATCGGCCAGCTCCGAATTTCGGCTGGCAGAGGGTGCAGGGGCCGCATCACACTGCGGCGTACCGCGTAAGCCATAAGGTCGCCAAGGGAGTGTCTCTGGGTGTGCTCGCAGTGCTGGCCTTCGTCGGCACGTTCGCAGGGGTGACTTGGGCGGATATTGCCAAGACCGTCGATCAGCAGGGCATCGACGTTATTGTGCAAAAATCCAATGGTAAAAAGGTTGATATTCTGCCGGTCGATCCGTATGCCAATACGCCGATTAACATTTTGCTCATTGGTCAGGATACGCGCGATGGTGAAGGCAATGCTGCAGTGGGTGGCGATGATGTCGGTGTTGCTGGTCTCCATAATGCAGATACCACAATGATTCTGCAAATTTCCGCAGATCGTAAGTTCGTTAATCTTGTTTCCATTCCTCGTGATTTGATGGTTTCCACTCCAGGCTGCGAAACCTCAAATGGCACTATGTATGCCCAGTCTTCGGTGATGTTCAACTCCATCTTCCCGAATGCGTATTCTCAGGGTGGCGATATTGCTTCCGCTGCCAGCTGCACGATGAATGAGGTCAATTACCTCAGTGGCATGGAAATTCAGCAGTTCATGGTGGTGGACTTCAGCGGCCTTTCCAAGATGATTGATGCCATTGGTGGCGTTGACATCTGTATTCCTACGTATACCCGTGATGGATATACCGGTATTGAATTGGGCCAAGGCATGCAGCATCTTGACGGCAATACCGCTACCCAGTTTGCGCGTATGCGTCACGGCGCTGGTACCGATGGTTCGGATACTATGCGCACCACGCGCCAGCAGTATCTCATCAAGCGTTTGATTAAGACTGTACTGGAAAAGAATATGCTGACTCATTCGGCACAGCTCTATCAGCTGGCGAAGGCTGGCTTGGAATCTGTGCAGATGAGCCAAGGCTTGGCTGATGCTACGGTGCTTGCCGGTCTCGCTGCCAGCATGAAGGACTTTAATATGAATCGTCTCTATTCGCAGACGATTCCGGTTACCGCATGGTCTCAGGACGCTAACCGCAGCCAGCTGGCCGCTGGTGCGGATGATGTATGGGAGAAGCTCCGCAACGCTCAGCCGCTTGTGGATGACGCCAACACTGGCTCTTCTTCGGATTCTTCCAGTTCGAGCGACTCGAGCTCTAAGAACTCGGATTCCTCTAGCTCTTCCGACAATTCTTCTTCAGATAGCACCGACTCCAGCTCGAATAGCACTGATTCTTCCACCTCAACCGACTCGAACGCCGGCTCCTCTGATACTTCAGACGGTTCGACCTATGATGCCGCCACCAATACCTATAAGCAGGCTGATGGCACCATCATCGATGCGGAAACGGGCGGCATCATTGATCCTGAAACCGGCGCTATCCGCAGTCAGGTTACGGGCCAGTACATTGGTCTGGCCAGCCGCTATATCGAAGTCACCTACTGCGGTGTGAAATACTGACATGGTAGACGCCTCAACTGGCTTTTTGCGTGGTATGCCAAAGCGTACGCGTGAAATGGTCGGTTGAGGCGTTTCTCATAGCAATTGGCCTAATACTTTTGATGCATTTGATATTGGCTTGAAAGAACGTATATGAGTAGCATTGCCTCCCGCGCAAATATCATTCGCCGTTTCCCTGCTGCAGCCGTGATGATCGGTACCGCCGTGGCATGCGGCATTGTGATTGCCTGGTTTCCAGACGCGATTTGGGATAAGCCGATTCAGGGTATTGATGCGCCTGCGCACTACTATTTCACTCGTGAGATTATGAATGATGGTCTCTCGGTAGCCACATCGTTGCTGCCGAATGGAGGCTTTTACCCGCCATTGTTCCATACGCTGGCCGCATTCGTAGCCACTGTTGGCGGTGCACTTGGTATTCCAATGTTCACCGGTTCCGCTGCTGTAGTTGCCGCAGTGAACTGTGTGTGGATTTTAGGCGGCGGCATTCTTTGGCCGCTGGGTATGGCATTGTTCTGCGGCTATTTCTTCCGCAATGCTTCGATAATGACTCGGTCGGTATTGTATTTCTGCATTCCGATTCTGGCTGTGAGTTCCGGTGCGAACCCCTTCCAGATGCTGTATGCCGGCCCACTGATTGCGTATGCGTTTGCCAGCAATCTGTTGCCGTACTTGCTGCTTGCCACACTGTATTTCCTTGATGCTTTCTCCACTGTGCTAGAACTCAAGATTGGCAAAGCAGAGGGCGCGGCAAAGTCTCAAGATTCGCAGATGCATACGGCTATTCGCCAGCTTCTTATCGCCTTAGGCTTTACCGCCGCTGCTTTTCTGCTGGTGATGGCGGCTCAGCCTAAGCTCGTATTCACGTATATCGTGATCATGCTGCCATACGCGGTGTTCCGCCTGCCGTGGAAACTCGTTGCAGCCATGTTTGGTTTGCTGGTGCTAGGTGCTATCGCGTTCTTTATCTTCGCGGTGAATATCTACCCCTCCGCCAAGTATTTCCATCCTGAAACCTGGTTCCATACGCATCGCCCGAGCATGGATTTGAAGACGTCACTCACCTACGCGTTCACCGATGGCATGGTATCCGGTGGTATCAATCAAGGATTGACGTCGTTCAATGTTCCCACGGTGGCCGGCTGGGCAATGCTGGTGTTGCTGGTGATATCGATGGTTATGGCATTAGTGCATGCCAATAAGCAGAGCATCGCCGTGTTGCTGTCGTTCGCACTGGTGCTGTTCGTGTTCGAATGCAGCGCTACTTTTACCGGTGCGATTCCTAATATTGTGACTGCAGTGTGGTACCGCAACGAAGTGCGCACGCTCACTATGCTGCCGTTTGTTATTCTTCCGGTGATTGCTCTTGCCGGCGCTCGATTGGATACTTGGCTGCACGATATGGCAGCGCGACCAAACATTGATCAATCCACTACAGTCAATCAGGCTTCGTTGCGCATGGTTGCCCGGATTTTTGCAGGACTGTGTGCGGCCTTCATGGTCGTGGTGATGATTGGCGCGCAAGCCGTAAATCCGGTTAAAACCGCGATGCGAGATTCCGTCAATAATGCCGCATCCTTAGATAAGGCTGATCCCACTGAGCAGCTTACGCACGCCAAACTTGATATTCTGACCCGCATGGTGAAGCAGACTGGTACCGATGCGGTGGTCATTTCCGATCCGATGAACGGTTCGATGTATGCAACGGCACTATTCAACGCCAACATGCTGTTCCCGGTGTACAACCCGCAGAATACTGGCAAAGGCGTGATTTTCAGTCAAGTCGAGCAGGCGTTTGGCTCAGGCAACGGCAAGGAACTGCTCAATACGGCATGCGGCATTAACCCGCAGCAACCTGCATATTTCCTGTCTATGGGTCCTCAGGCTCCGAGTCTGCAATTCTCGTTCGCTGCACAGTATGACCCGTTCCATGATGCCCAACGCATCGAGCAATATGTGATAGACGGTACGATGACCAAAGTGCAGGATTACAGTTCATATGGCGACTATGCCAAGGATTGGGCGCTGTATCAGTTGCAGTGCCCGGCTCGCTAGACAGCGGTAGTTATAGAGCTGGAAAGAGGCGATGACAATGGAATCCGCGACCAGCATGCAAGCATACAAGCAGTCTCGCAGACAATGGTGGCAACGCAATTGGTTCATTATGTTGCCTTTGGCGGTGTATTTGGCAACTTATGCGGTTGTATTCCCTGGTATCGATTCGGTGGATGCCAACTGGCAGCGCCAAATGTTCGCCGACTGGACGTTCAGCAAGCAGCATTCAGTGCTGAGTACATTTGTGTTCGGCATTATCGGCGGCGATCAGCTTTGGCTCTGCAATCTGATGCAATCCATTATCTTTGCCGCTTGCATTATTACTGCGTTGGCTGTGCTTGCGCCGCGAGTAAGCCGGCGGGCATTGCTGATTGCTTCGTTGGCATGGTCGTTCTATCCGTTGTTCCCCGCGTATGCGGTCTCCTGCGTCAAGGATGTGCTGTGCGCAGGGTTCACGCTGCTGTTGTGTGTGGAAGTGTTCGCCATCATCGATAGCAAAGGCGCGATGTTGCGTAATCCCTGGTTTTTGGCAGGGCTGACGCTCACGTTGTTCGTGACTAATGAATACCGCAAGAATAATTTCCTGTTCATCGGCATGATTGTGCTGTTCCTGCTGATTCGGTACCGTCGTGAATGGAAACGTTTGCTGGTAGTATTGGTCGCTTTTGCGGCATTGACTGGTGCTTGGGGTGCCTATTGCGATTATGGGCTGAAGGCTCAGCCGGCAGCCACCACGGAAATGTTGGGTGTGCCGCTGATGCAGGTCTCCTACATCTATTACGAGGATTTGCATGGAAATCCGCAGCATCTACCCGCCCAGGCGGATGCGTACTTCCAAGCCGTGCGTCCGCAAGCCCAGTGGGCGGCAAACTACGAAAAGCAGCGGCTAGTGGTGATGGACAACAAAATTTCCGATTTGACCGGCGCGGATTTAGGCGAATTCCTCGGCAATTGGGCAAGCCTATGCTTCGCAAATTTCGGCACATGTGTCAAGGCTTATGCGCTGTTTGAAGGCTCGCTGCTCAATCCATTGCAAGTGACTGACGACCAGTACAGTATTTTGGGCGGTGTGCTGCACATGGACAAAGCCGCGGCTGGACAGTCTGCATTGGCATGGGCGCCGCGAGTGGTGTTCAATCTGGCGGTAATCGATTGGATGCTTATTGCGCTAGCCGTACTTGCTTACCGACGTGGCATGCGCGAACTGTTGCCACTGTTCTTGATTCCGTTGGGTATCGCGATCTCGCTGATGCTTGCCGCGCTCGCTGTGCAGCTACGCCTTATGTTGGGCGCAATCATTCTGATTCCGTTCCTTGCTGCGCTGATTCTGGGTCGTGAGCGCCGGGCATAGGTTTGCTGCCGAGCTTGCTTTCCTCGATGAGATAGTTGGGTCGGCCTTTGGTCTGCATGAAGATACGGCCAAGGTATTCGCCGATGATGCCGAGGCAGAGGAGTTGCACACCGCCGAGGAAAAGCATGACCACCATAGTGGAGGCATAACCGGGCACATCAATGCCTGAAACTAGGGTGCGCACAATAAGGAACAACGCGTACAGGAATGCTGCAGCGGAGACAATCGAGCCTGCCCACGTGGCGATTTTCAGCGGCGCGATAGTAAAGCTCGTAATGCCATCCATAGCCAGGTGGAAGAGCTTCGGATAGCTCCATTTCGTAGTGCCGGCCACGCGTTTGTCGCGGTCGTACAGGAATTCGATTTTCTTGAACCCAATCCAGCTGAACAGGGCTTTGGAGTTGCGCTCGGATTCATCGAGCCGTTGCAGAGCCTCGATGCATTTGCGGTCGAGCAGACGGAAGTCTCCGGTATCGCGTTGGATTTCCATACCGGAGATTTTCTGCAGCAGGCTGTAATACCAGCGGCTGGTGGCCTTCTTGAGCCAGCTTTCACCTTCACGGCTGCGTCGGCGGGCGTACACATCCTCGTAGCCTTGGAACCATAGTTCGGCCATTTCGGGAATGAGCTCGGGCGGATCCTGCAAATCAGCGTCGATAATGACTAGGCCATCGGTATGCGTGTGCATAATGCCCGCGTACATGGCTTTTTCCTTGCCGAAGTTGCGTGAGAGGAACAGGTATTCCACATAATCCTGGTGCTTGCCGGCATAGTCGCGGATGAGCGGGCGCGTATCATCTTTGGAACCGTCGTCCACAAACAGGAGCGTGTAGCGCAACCGCGCTGGTGCGCTGGCCACGAGTGCATCCATACGCTTGAACAGTGCAGGCAGAGACTCCTGCTCGTTGTAGCAAGGAATCATTACCGTCAACGTGCGAACGTCGGTATTGCTCATATACGTACTCCTCAGCTCGCGGAACTAGCCACATTATAATAAGCCACATGTCTTCAAGCAGTGCATCAGCGCCTACCCGTACCACTCGAATCAGCCTTACTATTGCAGGATATCTGGCCTGTTTCGCGCTCCCCATCGTGCTGCTTATCGTGCTATGCATGATGCGCGGCATTTATCCGTTCGGCAACGAATCGTTCCTGTCTGGCGATTTGCGCTACCAATATGTCGACTTCTTCGTTTGGTTCCGCTCGATACTGCTCGGTCAAGGCGGCAATCTCATGTACTCCTTTGCGCAAGGCATGGGAGTTGGTATATGGGGGCTTTACAGCTTCTATCTGGCCAGCCCGCTGAACCTGTTCGTCGTGTTCTTTGATACCGCGCATATCACGCTGTTCATTTGGCTGGTTGTGGCGGTGAAGCTCGGTCTCGCCGAGATGAGCATGGTGTTCCTGCTGCGCCGACGTTTCCAGCTCAATGGCATCTCGGCTGCAGCGCTCTCGCTCGGATATGTATTCGGCTCATGGACGGTTTCCAATCTGCGCAACCCCATGTGGCTCGACAATCTTGTACTGCTGCCGCTCGTCTGTTGGGCTACCTATGAATACATCAATCGCCGCCACTGGCGCATGCTGGCAGCCCTGCTCACGGTTTCCGTGATTATCTGCTGGTACACGGCATATATGACCATCTTCTTCCTCGTGTTCTACGCAGTATTGGAGCAGATGGCGCTCGCCGCACGAACCGGCACTCGATTCCGCGACAATGATTTGTGGCGCAAAGTGCTGGGCATGGCCGGCTGTGGTGTTCTGGCATTGCTGCTGAGCATGTGGACATTCTTACCCACCATCAAAGTGCAGTCCTCCAGTCAGGGTGCCATGTCTTCGCGCATTCGCGGAATTCTTGATCAGGCGCAGGGCTTGGCTGGCGGATTGATTACCAAATTATTGCCGATGCTGGTGGTGGCCGGTGTGCTGGTTGTGCTGATTATTGCTGCGGTTGTGGCGCTGATAGTGGTGCGTGCTCGACGCAATGCCGCTGTTCGTCAGTCCGCCGAGCATGTGAAGAATAGCGCTGATAGTGCGGCAAAAGTGAGGACTATTGCCGTCGATGCTCGTGGCGCCGGTTCTTCTGCAGCGCTTGCAATGCCTGAACCGTATGCGCATACTGTTGCGTGGCGCGTGTGCGTGGCGCTGTTTGTGCTGGGCTGTGCAGGCATGGTCGCAATTTCCTTCGCGGTGCCCGTGATTGGCCACTTGTGGGATCTCGGCACTCATGCGGACCTGAAGGGTGTCTTGCTAGGCTTCACAGCCACCGGCTGGCAGGAGCAGGAGGTTCCTCAGCTGTTCATGGGTGCTGTGGTCACAGTGCTTGCTGTGCTGTTCTTCCTGTTGCCTTCGATTAATCGGTCGGTGAGAAAAACCGCGGCTGTGATTCTGCTCTTTATCTTGGCCTCGACCACGATGGTGCCGCTGGAAATACTGTGGTGTGGTCTGCGCTACCCGAAGGGTTTCTATTCGCGTCCGGCCATTTATGCAGCGTTCTTCATGGTGTTGTTGGCCGCTGCAGCATTGCAGGAAATTCTCAATGGTCGTGTGCTGATTACCAGACGATTGAGCGATGCCGGCAAACGTACGCTGACTCGAATTGTGGCGGCAGTAATCATCGTGATTGCTATTCCGGAGTTTCTGTTCGCGGCCAATCACACGGCGAGCGTTGCCTACCGCGATTATCAGCAGACATATGCGGATACCTACACTGCCAATTCGCGCACGCAAGCTGATCGTTTGCGTTCGCTGGATGGCGGCGTGTACCGATTTGAAAAGAACTATACGCGCGCTGGAGCTGCGGCTTTGAACGAAGGTATGGCTTCTGGTTTCCGTCAGCTCTCCATCTATTCGTCCGCGAATAGTGCTGCTGCCGTGGATTTGCTGTCTCGACTCGGTTACAGTCAGGTTGACGAAAACCTGACCCGCTACGCAGCACCAAGCTTGCTCAGTGATGCGTTGCTGGGCGTGAAGTATGTGTCGTTGAATGATATTGCTGATTCCGATGGCAAGTACCCTAATCAATACCTTGGCATGCAGCGCGTGCTGAATGCGAGCGGCGATGGTGCAGCTGCCGTGTATCGCAATCAGAATGCGCTGCCATTGGCGTACGGTGTTCCTGCGGATATTGCCGAGAGTGATATGCCGCAGTCTGCTAATCCGTTTGAGAATCAGAATGCGTTTGCTTCTGCATTGGTTGGGCGCAAGGTGACGCCGTTCAAGCAGGTCGAGGCCACAGCGGTGGATAACGCCGGCGGCTCGCGCACTTGGACGGTTCAGGTGCCGAAAGGCTCGGTTGGGTATGTGTATGTATCGACGAGTGCGGCTGTTGATTTCGGTTTGAGCATTGATGGTGGCGGAGCGATTACTGAAAACAACCGATTCGAGCATGCTATGCATCCGTTGGTGAGTGGGGCCGACAGTACTCAGACAGCCGGCACTCATACAGTGACTTTGACATCACCCACCGGCACTCCCATAACCGGTGATCAGGCTGCTGCGACCTGCCTATTCACCGTGCTGGATATGAGCGAAGTCCATGCGGTTACGAGCCAGCTTGCGCAAAGCGAGTTCAACATTCAAGAGTTCGAGGATGGCTATGTACGGGGCACGTTTACTGCGCAGAGTGATAGTCAGTCGCTGATGATCACCACCCCGTACAGTGACGGCTGGCATGTGACCGTGAACGGCAAGAAGGTAGAGGCCAAGCCGGCCTTCGGCGGTGCCGTCACCGTAATTCCGGTTCAGGCTGGAACGAATGATGTTGAAACGCGTTTCACCTCGCCAGGGCTGGTGCCCGGTGCTGTGATTAGTGCCGTCACTGCCGCTGCATGCATTGCCATTGCTGTAACGTCAGCTATGCGCCGCCGTAAGCGGTGATACCGAAACGTCTGGCTGTGCCTTGGCTCAGAATTCCATTGCCGGCTTGCCGAACCAGCCTAACACCCGATCACATTGGGCGTTAATGCCAGCTTGGATTCGTTGCACAAGGATTTTGCGATTCTCCAATGAGATATCATTTGCCGGCTGATCTGTAAGCTGGAGAGCCGGTTGTTCTAAAGCATGCAAACTGGTCTGGTGAAAAGCGTCTGGCAGAAGAAGCGCATACTGCTGAAGGAAAAACTTGGCGAACTCAAACATATCGCTGCTGACAGCATCAGACATATTCCGCCAATGCCTAAGATCAATACGCTTATAGTTGTATTCGCCACCAATACTCATGGCAAGCTTGCGTTGCTTGCGCAACGGTTCATATGCATATATAGAAGCAATGTCATAAAGCGGCGCAAGCGTTGGTCGCTTCCCTGCGGGTTCGAGGATGGCATAGTTTTTGGCGTGTGAGTCAATGCCTCCCATGAGGAAATTAAGTATCAACGCGATAAGAAACAGTGTGGAACTGTCTTCGCCCAGGTCGTTGTCCTGAATGCATTTGAATATTTCGATGGCGCTAGGACCGCCATCTGTCTGATATTTTTCAGAAGTCATGTGCGAGGTTGCTTGGCACATATCCTCTTGATGAATACGCGTAATGATGGTGCCGCCTTGGTCGTCTGAGATGCGAGCTCGATCCCATCGGGTGCTCACAATTGCGGGTAATCCATCAAATATGTGGAACTGTGATGTTGCAACTGGTATGCCCAGGCTATGCAAGGTTTGCATGCATATGTATTCGTTAAATGCCTGTTCGTGAAGTCCATCAATGCCGGGCTTGATGATGTGTGTGGTTGCGGCTGAACCCAGTGCCTCATACCATTTTCCGTTGTTGAACTGTAAGGCGATTTTATCCTGCGCGCCATTGAGCGACCAGTGCTCATCGTCAATTTGCCATGACGGGCCGCGTGCGGCACTAATAGCACGAAGACGTTCCGCGATGTGCTTGTCATCGATTGGGCGGAGCTGACTCTCTTGGCGGAAGTTCTCGGCATTTTCGGGCAGAACAAACTGTATACCACCTGCGCAATCGAGCCCAACTGCAGTAAGTAGCGCAAATGGATTATTCGCGTTCACTCCATAAAGATTGGCGATACGTTGACGCATATCACGACTGTCGGGAAGAATCCCATCGATATATGCCTCAACTGCTATACCCGTCCAGGGCTCTGAGCGAACCGGCATGGACAATGATATTTGTGGAGGATTGGCTACGGAGATGTCGTATTCAAAGCTGTGTTTGCCGCGGTTATCCTCACGCAGTACACCGCAGTACTGGTCTTCGACGTAGACGAGTAGTTCTTTCGGCTTCATTGCTGCTCCTCACTGTCATTTTCATGCCCAGGTAGAAGATCGTGCGGCGTACCGGATGGAATATTTTCGTTGATCTCGGCGGACTGTTCGGTGATGTGCTTTGAAGCGGATGCGAGTGACGTCATCATTTCAGATGCTTTTTTAATTATTGAAGGATTGATGCTATTCGAAATGAGTTGAAGAGTGTCTAGCATCTGATTGCTGATTAGGCTACGATCCGCATCTTTACTGTTCTTCACAATGTGGTTTGATGCTTTGCCGATTGTGCCACCGGGCTTTGCAGTTTCATTAACTTCATAGGTAACGGAGAGACTTATGTTGAGCGCGTCGCAGAGGGTGAATATCCGCTGTAATCCTGGATTGCTGATTTGCCCTTGCTCCAACTGATTAATCCAAGGGCGAGGTATGCCGGTTAGCTTAGAGAGCTCGGTCTGTGTGATACCGGCATTCCGCCTTGCGTCTCGTAAGGATGTTGCCAATTGCCGGATGGAATGAACGGAGATTTCCATTTGCGCCATAGCAGTCACCTCACTTGTTTGATAATCCTAACAAACTATTATTGTTCGATTATTCTAACATATATGGTTTGTTTGATATATCAAACAAACCATCTGGAGAGGGCTGAATGAGTTGCTTAATGGGGTGGAGGTGCACCCCTATGTTCGATATGTCTTGATGGATTGACCACGATAATCAGTTGAGAGCGCTCGCTAAACTGTGGAAAGAGCATATTTCGGGGTGTGCTGGCCGGCAGTGTACTTTTTCTGCTGCTAGCACCTCATCGGGTGGGGACTTTCCATCGCGACAAATAATGCGCGAATAATGCAGAGACTTTATATACAACCAGAAAAGATGCGGATCCTATGGTGGTAAGGAAGACAATGGGTAAGAGCTGGATGAGTGTTGTAGCTGTTGCTGCAAGTGCTGCAATGCTTGGTGCTATTAGCATTGCGCCTGCGAATGCAGTGAGTGATGTGAACTTGGATGCTGCGGGTTCGGCATCGGGCTCAGCATCAACATCGTCAGTCAATGCCTTCCAAACACAGGCGATTGATGACAGCACTGTTGCCGATGCCATGCCTGACAATCCTGATGCTGCCTTGCCGGACAAGGTCTCCGCAGATATTCCTGATGATGCGACAGTGGTATCCGAGAACCATGCAGTCACCGCCAACGGCGAGCTGAAAGATATCGAAACCGGTGAAACCGTCACCGATCCGAATCTGGTAGGTACTGAAGATAAGCAGCCAGACCCGTTGGCTAAGACCGATGGTGAATCGTTCATTCCGGTGCAGGCCGACGAAGTCAAGCAAAAGGTTGAGGAAGTCAAGGGTGCCGCTGCCGTTGGTGGGGAAACGGCGAGTGATTCATCTTCGGCTGATTCGTCAGACGATTCAGCCGGTACCGATGCGGATGAGACCACTGGAACTGCCGGAATTGCGAGCGATAAGCAGTCCACACAGTCAAGCGTGAAGCTGGCTTCGCTACAAAACAATGATTACGGCGCTCACTGGGGCACGTATAACGATACGCAAGCATTCTTTGACGCCAATAACAACCTGTTCGTGCAGCAGGCCAAAGGAGTAATCGACGTTTCCACCTACCAGGGGACTATCGACTGGCAGGCAGCCAAGAATGCTGGTGTGGAAGGTGCGATTATTCGCATCAGCTACGGTTGGGACAACGGCTTCGATACGCAGGCGCTTCGCAACATCAGCGAATGCAAGCGCTTGGGCATCCCGTTTGGTGTCTACAGCTATTCGTATGCCTATGATTCTGCAACGGCAGCTAATGAAGGCAACGACATTGTCAAACTGCTCAAGCAGGCCGGTGTAAATCCTGGCGATTTGAGCTATCCAGTGTTCTACGATTTGGAACGCTGGTCGTGGACCGGCCACACACCACCCACTGATCCAAATGTGTATGACGGCATTGTCAATACGTGGTACAGCAAGCTGAAGGCGGCCGGTTACAACAACCTTGGTGTGTATTCCTACACGTCATATCTCAATTCGTCTCTGAATAAGGCGAGCATTCACGCCAAGACCCGATGGGTAGCCCAGTACGGCAGCACGATGGGCTTCACCAGCTGGCCCACCAATGATCGCGGCTGGCAATACACCAGCGGCGGTTCCATCGCCGGCATCAGCGGCAGCGTGGATTTGAACGCGTTTGGGTATAAGGAATATCAGGCTGCGGTCGATGTTCGCACCCTCAATACTGTCTCTGTGGCTGATGGTGCGTATTATATTAATGCTGTTGCTGAGGATTCGTCTGGCGTTGAGATTGCTGATGGTGATGTCAGTGATGGTGCGGTGACGCGGTTGTGGCAGGCTGATGGTGGTTCGAATCAGCGGTTTGTGTTCACCAAGCAGTCTGATGGCAGTTTTGAGATTAAGAATCAGGCGTCCGGCAAGGTGCTTGATGTGGCCAATGGAGTGCCTGGCAATGGTGCGGTTGTTCGCCAGTGGTCTGCGAATGGTAGCGCTGCGCAGCACTGGTTTATCCGCGATTCGGGAGAAGGCTACTATCTGCAGTCGGCGTTGGGGAACTATGTCTTGGATTTAGCTGGTGGGTCGACGGCTAATGGGACTGTTGCGCGTTTGTATGCGCCGAATGGGACCGTGGCTCAGAAGTTTATGATGGCGTCGGCGGGGGTGAATGTTCCTTCCGGTACCGTGGTGGTGCGGTCTGGGTTGTCCGCTTCTCTGTTGTTTGATGTGAGGGGCGAGTCGGTGTCGGCTGGTGCGCGGATTCAGACGTGGAGTTGGAGTAAGTCCGATTCTCAAGTGTTTTCGTTGCAGTCTGTGGGCAATGGTGTGGTCGTAATTTCGAATGTGCATTCTGGCAAGGTGTTGGAGGCGGCCGGTGGTGGCGTTTCGGATGGCACGGCTGTTCAACAGTGGTGGTCGAATGGTACGTTGGCTCAGCATTGGATGATGCAGGATGCCGGTGATGGTTATGTATCGTTCCGGAATGCCCGTTCCGGTAAGGTGATTGATGTGCCGAATGCGTCTACGGCGAAAGGTGCTGGTCTGCAGTTGTGGTCAGCGAGTGGATCGAACGCGCAGCGTTGGAATGTGGTTGAGCAGAAAGATTCGCGTGGACGCTTGGACGATTTGGCTTTGAAGAACAGGGATGTTTTGAAGGACGGCTCGTACCGTGTGTCGTCTCATGGCTCGCAGGCGGTGTTGGATGTGTCGAACGGTTCGTCTTCGGATGGGGCGAATGTGCAGCTGTGGCGTTGGGCTGGCGTGGATCAGCAGTTGTGGCGTGTGTCGCATGATGCGAAGGGTTATGTGACGTTGACGAATGTGCGTTCCGGCAAGGTGCTGGATGTGTCGAACGGTGTGGCCGCTGCCGGTACGAACGTGCAGCAGTGGTCGTCGGCCGGAGCTTGGGCCCAGAAGTGGATAGCGGTTCCCGATTCGGATGGCATGGTTCGATTAGTCTCTGGTTTGGATGAGCGAGTTGTGTTGGATGCTGATGCGGCGCGAACGGCGAACGGCACTAATGTGCATGTTTGGTCCGCTGCAGGCAGCGATTCTCAGCGTTGGTGGTTCATCGCGACAAAGGGTACACGTGACAGCTTGGATGATTTTGCTGCGGTTCATTTCAATGATTTGAAGGATGGGGTGTATTCGTTGTCGTCTCATGGCTCGCAGGCGGTGTTGGATGTGTCGAACGGTTCGTCTTCGG
The DNA here is from genome assembly GCF_002860405.1 of Bifidobacterium imperatoris. Taxonomy (GTDB): domain Bacteria; phylum Actinomycetota; class Actinomycetes; order Actinomycetales; family Bifidobacteriaceae; genus Bifidobacterium; species Bifidobacterium imperatoris. The sequence goes on from NZ_NMWV01000003.1 coordinate 59,621, forward strand.
ATGGGGCGAATGTGCAGCTGTGGCGTTGGGCTGGCGTGGATCAGCAGTTGTGGCGTGTGTCGCATGATGCGAAGGGTTATGTGACGTTGACGAATGTGCGTTCCGGCAAGGTGCTGGATGTGTCGAACGGTGTGGCCGCTGCCGGTACGAACGTGCAGCAGTGGTCGTCGGCCGGAGCTTGGGCCCAGAAGTGGATAGCGGTTAAGACGGAGGATGGCTCCTACAGGTTCGTGTCTGGGCTGTCGAAGTCTTTGTCTTTGGATGCGGACTGCGCGAAAACCACAAATGGCACAAACATACACCTATGGGTGAGCAGCAACGATCCTGCACAACGATGGACACTAATCCCGCGATGAGATATTGGCGCAATTTATTATTGCGCACTTTGATTGGGAAGAGAATGACACGAATGTGCATTTGCACGATTCATTGTTACAACAGCTGGCTTGATGCTTAGTCAACCCAGCTGTTGTAACTCCGTAATTGGTTTTATTCTGCCTCGTTAGGTTGATGGGCAAGCTCCTCCTAATATTATTTGTCATATGGAGTAATCCCATAGTGGAATTCAGTTTTTCTGTTATTTGGTTATGTTTCTCAGTTGTACTAGGCCCGCAGCGGCATAGGGTATAAGTAGAATGAAGTAGGGAAGTACATAGTCGGATTTTGCTTCCCACATGGTGTGGAAAGCAAAGCCGCCAAGAAATATTAGCAATAGAGCCAATTGCTCAGGCTCCCATTGTTTTCGTTTGACGAACAGCATGAATGCTGTGCCCATGTATATAAGTGATTGGATGACGTCGCACCAGAATGTATATGCCCAACGTAACGTACCTTGCCGGAAACTAAGTTGGAGCTTCGAGTCGCTGTTCAAATCCTTATCATCAACTCCTCCGAATACCGTCCACAGTGATTCGAAAGAAGGATCAGACCATTGCGTGATTTCCTTCCAAGCATAGAATCGTGCTGCCTCTTTTGGATGGTGAAGGAAATAGGAAGTTCTCTCGTGAATGGCTTGTTTTGAAAGTTCGTTGATGACAGAAGGATTACCGTTACCTTTTTCATAAACCTCGGTGACATAGGAGTTATACCATCCTGGAGCGAGAGGAGAATCCTGCATGCCCATTGCAATCCATGCAGTTTTGGTGTTGAGGTATCAAATGAGATGCCTGTTTGTTCAGAAACAATCGCAGTCGGTAATGCAGATGCCGCGACATAAAAGGCAGCACACATTACAGCGACTACGATATGCATGAGCTTACGGGTAACCAGCATGAACACAATCCAAGTGATTTCAATGCCAATGAAGTATATAGCACCATTGGGTTTAATCCAGATACCGGCGAACACAAATGTGGCATATGCAAGTCCATAAAGAGCGATTTGCAGAGACTGTTTTGCTCTCAATGCATGTTGTTGCATGAGACAGGCTAGCAAACAGAATGCTACTGATGGAATATTTCCATATACGAAGTTAGAAAAGAAAATAAAAGGCAGAAAAGACATACACAGTGCTGCGCAGATTACCACGATTGTTGAGGGGCTGAATATCATCTCCGTCAGTTTGATTAATGTTGCAAGCGCGATGGCAGCTGTTACTGCATTGAAAAGTCTGATGGCATTCCAATTGGAAAATCCAAACAATGATCCGAAACCCGAATAGAACAATACGTAGCCAAGCTGATGTGGATATTGCTGAATATAGGGTTGAAAAAATGTCTCATTATTATGTTGGGCAAACTGCTGTCCGTACCAGGAAACAACTTGTTGGTCGGAAACAGGATGCAAGTTCGCGATAACTGACTATAATGCACCTACGATAATGGTGTAGGTCATAACGTTCGTATGACAGCATTTGTTTTTACTTTTGGTATATCCCATCTATTACAACGAATCCACAGGATGAGCAGTAGTACGTTACACATTGCAGAGGCAATAGCACAGGGTATTGAGCGCAATGGGGTTTCGAAGTACGTTGTTGGGAAAACAAAGTAAAGCACAGCGCGGCAAGGGATAGTAGGCTAACAATAATCAGACCAAGATATGTGATGAACTTAGTGCCATATTTTACTAGCTGATTCAGCCAATCTGCCGAATCGGTGCTTATGGAGTCATTCATGGTTGCCATACTAACGCAAGAGCTACTTTTGCTGGATTCACTAAGAATTCGGGATGCTATAGGTACAATAAGCATGATTGTAAGTTGCTATTCGAGAGAGAGTATTGCATGCGACTTGACTTAGATCGTTTGAGGAAAGCAAATGAATCGAAAACCTGCATTGTAGTTGCTTGGGTATGCAGCGTTGCTATCACCTTGGCTTCTCTCTTACCTGTCGTTCGAGCAGAAGGTGATGACACCAACTTTGCTAAATGGATTAGAGAAGCGGCAAGCCCTGCTTACTGGGTGTGGGAACGGTATCTGGGATGGTCTGGCCGAGTCTTTTCGGAATCGGTTGCAGCAGTGTTCATTCCGCTCAATCAAATGTGGTGGCGAGTGGCGGATGCTTTGATGGTCGCATTGCTGGTATATTCAATCATTCGCTTGGCTTCTGAACATATTACCGTCATGTCTGTTCTTATGGGGTATGCCGGTATTTGGTTAATCGCTCCGAGCATTATGCTGAATAGTGTCTATTGGGTTGCAGGTTCGTTTGCCTACCTGTGGCCGGCATCGCTAGCATTCTTTTCCTCTACATTATTGATGAGGATATATAAGGGTGAGTCTGTGCGACATTGGGGATGGTATATTCCTGTTGCCTTTTTAGCTTCCTTGGGTGTCGAACAGGTCGGATTATGCCTGTGTGCGTTTGGCTTGCTCACCGTGATTTCTTGGTGGATTCGTAATAAGAAAATCTCTGTTCCGGCACTAGTGTTCGCTTTAGTTACTGGGGTGGGAGTCGTCATTGAAATGATTTCCCCAGGTTCTCATTTGCGAACAATTTCGGAAACAAAAAACTGGTACCCAGAATTTACGACGCTTCCTCTTCACAGCAAGATAGCGCGTGGCGTTATCTGGCAGTTTTCATATACGGCAAATTACATGCTCCTCATCATTG
>NZ_NMWV01000030.1 GCF_002860405.1 Bifidobacterium imperatoris
GCACGGCGCATCCATCATCAGCCACACCTGGACCAGCAGCTCGCGCGACTGCTCCGAATACCGCTTCGGCCGCTCCGCGGGCGACATCGACGGCCTGCCGCGCCCGGCTTCCGTGAGTCTGCGTCTCGCGGTGCTCCTGCCGATTCCCAGCACGGAGCACATCTCATCGAGGATGCGTCCCTTGTCCTTCTTCGACGCCTTCATGTATTCATCCCTGAATCTCAGGGTGACCTGCCGCTTCGTCGCCATGCTGATCCTGTCTTCCATAAGACAAGCCAAACAGGACCGATACCGTTCGCGCTCATTCCCGATGAGGCACCACCACACCCTACGCGCTCAAAAAACGTGAGGCACGTCGTCCACCCAATCGACACATTCAGCGGCTTAGAATAGGGTGCAGGGTCGGTCTTGAATGGGCATGCCGACCAGACGATCCCGCATAGAAAGGAGCCGTCATGGAGAATCGTTCTTCTAACGGTTGGAAGTTCTTCGCGCTGCTGTTTGGCGCGGCGCTGGCTGCAGTCATCGGCCTGTACATCTACAAGCAGCAGAACCCGGATTATGATCCGTGGGAGGAGCCGTGGGAGAACAGCTCTTCGCCGGTGGATTTGGGTCTGAACAAGGCCGAGGATAAGGGCGATGAGGAGGAGCCCGAAGCCTCCCCAGCTGAAGCCTGATTCCCCCAACTGGTAGACATACGTAAAAAGCCTCTGTAACCGAAGTAGTTACAGAGGCTTTTTGCGTATTAAGCTGCTGACGCTGGAGGGTGGGGAGTACGGTACGCATCCCGACACACTCAAGGCCGTTCGGCCAAGCTTACGGTCGGGATGCGCACTCCCCACCCTCCAGCTGCGTTCTGGACCCGTCAGTCAGCGAGCGGACCGGTGTGCCAGATTCGCTCGAGATAATCCTCCATGGAGCGATCGGAGCTGAAGAAGCCGGAGTTGGCCACGTTGAGCAGGGCCTTGCGGTTCCACTCGAGCGGATCGCGGTAAAGCTTCTCGATTTCAGCCTGGATATCGGCGTAAGCGGAGAAGTCAGCCAGGGTCATGAACCAATCCTTGGTCAGCCAGTCGGCGACGAGCGGAGCGTAAGCGTTGCGGTCACCGTTGGAGAAGGTGCCGTTGGCAACCAGATCGATGGCCTGCTTCAGGCGAGGATCGGCCTCGTAGTACTTAGCCGGATCGTAACCGTCGGCGTACAGCTTATCGACCTCTTCCACAGTCATGCCGAAGAGGAAGAAGTTCTCAGCACCAACGCGCTCACGAATCTCAACATTGGCGCCGTCAAGGGTACCAACGGTCAGGGCACCGTTGAGAGCGAACTTCATGTTGCCGGTACCGGAAGCTTCCTTACCAGCCTGAGAAATCTGCTCGTCAAGTTCGGTGGCCGGAATCAGGTTCTGAGCCATCTCGATGTTGTAGTTCGGCAGCATGTGGACGGCCAGCTTGCCCTTGACGTCCGGATCGTTGTTGACCACGCGGGAGACGTTGTTGATGAGCTGAATGGTCATCTTGGCCAGGTAGTAACCCGGAGCAGCCTTAGCGCCGAAGAACACGGTGCGCGGCAGGATCTCGTCAGCGGAAACGGTGCCGTTCTTGATGGCAGCGTACTTGGAGATCACGGCCAGGATCTTCAGGCTCTGGCGCTTGTACTCGTGCAGACGCTTGACCATGGTGTTGAACATGGTGTTCTCGTCGATGTCGAGGCCGTAGTGATCCTTGGCGAAGCCCACGAAAGCGTGCTTGTTGGCGGCCTTGACGGCAGCGAACTTCTTGACGAACTCGTCATCCTTGGCCAGCGGAACCAGGCCCTCGAGCATTTCGAGGTCGGAGATCCACTTGTCAGTGCCGAGGCCCTCGGTGATGAGGTCGGAGAGAGCCGGGTTGGCGAGCTTGACGAAACGACGCGGGGTCACGCCGTTGGTCACGTTGGTGAACTTGGTCGGGTAGACGTCGGAGAAGTCCTTGAGGGTGACGTCCTTCAGCAGCTGCGAGTGCAGGGCGGCCACGCCATTGACGTGGGAGCCGCCGTAGGTGGCGAGGTAAGCCATGCGGACGGAGTCGCCAGTGTAGATGCGCATGCGTTCGATGGTCTCGTCGGCAACACCCTTGCCCTTGAGCTCGTCTTCAAACTGCTCGTTGATCTTCTCGATGATCTCGAGGTGACGCGGCAGCAGTTCGCCGATGAGGCTGGCCGGCCAAACCTCGAGGGCTTCCGGCAGCAGGGTGTGGCAGGTGTAGTTGAAGGTCTTGACGGTGATGTTCCAAGCGGTATCCCAGTCGTAGTCGTACTCATCGATGAGGATGCGCATGAGCTCCGGGATGCCGATCACCGGGTGGGTGTCGTTGAGCTGGAAGGTGATCTTGTCCGGGAAGGTGGTCAGATCAGGCTTGTCCTGGCCCGGGTAGAAGACGCGGATGGCGTCGTGCAGGGATGCGGAGACGAAGAAGTACTGCTGCTCGAGGCGCAGCTCCTTGCCGACCTTGGTGGAGTCTTCCGGGTAGAGGATCTTGGAGATGTTCTCAGCCTTGACCTGCGGCTTGACGGCTTCCATGTACTCGGAGCGGTTGAAGGCGAGCAGATCGAACTCGTCGTAGCTCTTGGCGGTCCACAGACGCAGAGTGTTCACGCGCTGGGACTTGTAGCCCGGGACCAGGTAGTCCACCGGGACGGCGCGCACGGACCAAGCCGGCTTCCACACCTTCTTGCCGTTCTCCTCAACGACTTCGCCGCCGAAGGAGACCTTCTGGTCGCGGTTGTAGTCGATGTGGCCCCACGGCTCTTCGTTGGTCAGCCAGTAATCAGGGGTTTCAACCTGCTTGCCGTTCTCATCGAAGGTCTGCTTGAAGATGCCGTACTTGTACTGGATGCCGTAGCCGAATGCCGGCACGCCCAGGGAGGCGAGGGAGTCGATGAAGCAGGCGGCGAGACGGCCCAGACCACCGTTACCGAGGCCCGGCTCGTATTCGGCGTCAATGATGTCCTTCGGCTGGAAGCCCAGAGCTTCAACAGCCTTGTCGAACTGCTCGGTCAGGCCTGCGTTCAGCAGTGCGTTCTCCAGCTGCTTGCCCATCAGGAACTCAGCGGAGAAGTAGCCGACGGCCTTAGTGTTGCCGTTGACGGTATCGGCCTGAGTCTTGAACCAAGAGTCGGCGAGGTGGTTACGCACAGCCTTGGATGCAGCCACGTACACGTCGGCAGCAGTTGCCTGCTCGGCGGTGACGTTCTGAGTGTATTTGAGTTGTTCACGAATCTCGTCGGCGAACTGGTCCGCCGTAACGGGAGACTTTGGTGCGGTAATTTCGGTCATTCTGACTTTCCTTCCGGGATAAGTGCCCGAGATTATTATGCCGCGCACTCGGTATCGCGGCATAAACGTAAGCATGAACTCTCCGTAACGTCATTGAGATCAGCGCGTGCATACGTTCTCATACTGAGGGTATCACACCGCCATACAGTACGCATACAACGGCGTATGTCATCGTTATCATCCTATGGTCAAGAGCTATCAAGTGCCATGATTGAAGACATGGCAGTCATACTTGAACGAGATTTAGAACGCGGTCGCATCGCGTTTCAACAATGGCATACAGCCGCGCAGCAATCATTGCAAACAGCGGCAGCAATCACCATTAATCCAACCTTGCCGCGCAGCACGTGGGCCATGGCCGTACGCTACTCACTGTTTCTATTGGAGCGGCGGGCTCCCGGCCCCGGTGTAGAAGTGCGCGTTGCCCCATGGGGCGCAGTCAAAATTTTGGACGGGCCGGAATCTGACCCGCATAATCTGACTCCGCCGGACGTCATCGAACTTGAGCCAGACGTTTGGCTACGGCTTGCCTGCGGCATCACCACGTGGAATCAGGAGAAGGATGCCGGCCACATCAGTGCAGTCGGCGAACGCGACGATTTGAGCGACCTATTGCCGCTCACGCGTTAGCGGCAGTCGACGGCAAAATAGCAAATAAAAAGGCACCTGTTATGCAACAGGTGCCTTATAAGGCTGTATTGCCACCGATCACTGCTTAGGCTTGAGGGCGCTCGGAATCGGGCGAGGCTTTGGCATCGGGATTGGCTTATGCGGAACTGCCGGCTTAGCCGCAGTCTTCGGGAATTCGCCACTGGTCGCCTTGGCTGCAGCTTCGGCAGCCCACTTGGCGTACTCATCCAAGTCATCGTCCGCAACAGGAGCAGCAGCGGAATCACTAGATTTCTCATCAGTGTCCACATACTGGTCTTCAACGTCGGCAAACGGGTCAACAGACCCTGTTCCCGGCTCCTGCTCGCTTAGCTCTTTGGCCAGCTCATCGTAATCAGTGTCGGTGGTCAGATACTTCAGCTTACGGGCAATTTTCTGCTGTTTTGCTTTCTGACGTCCGCGGCCCATCTGACCCCCTGAAATTACTGTGCTGTTCGATTCATCAACTTAAGAGAGTACCACCTAATATGTGCATGTTCGTTGTCGGCTCACACTTTTACCATAAAAGCGTTTATTTTACGGCTATTTCAAAGGAATCCGCATGACCGACGAGCAGAAACTGACAGCGGCAGGCAATGAAATGAGCGCGAGCTTCCTCGCAGCAAAGAAGCGTTCCGACGAGACGCTTGCCAAGCTCGAGTCGAATCCCTCGTCCTTCACCATGCTGACCGGCGATCGCCCGACCGGCCGCCTGCACTTGGGACACTACTTCGGCTCCATCAAAGAGCGTGTCGCCATGCAGGAGCGTGGCGTGAACACGAACATCATCATCGCGGATTACCAGGTCATCACCGACCGCGACACCACCGAGCATATTCAAGACAACGTGCTGAACTTGGTGCTCGACTACATGGCCGCGGGCATCGACCCGAACAAGACCATGATGTTCACCCACTCTGCAGTGCCGGCCGAGAACCAGCTGCTGCTGCCGTTCCTCTCCCTGGTCACCGAGGCTGAGCTGCACCGCAACCCGACCGTGAAGTCCGAAATGGAGGCTTCCGGCCACGCGCTGACTGGCCTGCTGCTCACCTACCCAGTGCATCAGGCGTGCGACATTCTCTTCTGCAAGGCCAATGTGGTGCCGATCGGCAAGGACAACCTGCCGCACGTGGAGATTACCCGCACGATTGCCCGTCGTTTCAACGAGCGTTACGCCAAGAAGAACCCGGTGTTCCCGGAGCCGGCCGCCATTCTGTCTGACGCTCCTGAGATTCCGGGTCTCGACGGCCGCAAGATGAGCAAGTCCTACGGCAACTCCATCATGCTGGGCGCCACCGCTGAGGAAACCGCCAAGCTCATTAAGAAGAGCCCCACCGATTCCGAGCGTCGCATCACCTTCGATCCGATCGCGCGCCCGCAGGTTTCCGCTCTGCTGACCACTGCAGGTCTGGTGACCGGTCGTGACCCGAAGGAAATCGCCGAGGAAATTGGCGATTCCGGTGCAGGCGCACTGAAGCAGTACGTGATCAAGTCCGTCAACGAGTTCCTGGCTCCGCACCGCGAGCGCCGCGCCGAGCTCGCCAAGGATATGGATTCCATCCGCGATATTCTGCACGATGGCAACAAGCGCGCTAACGCCATCGCCGAGGAAACCCTCGATCAGGTGCGCGAAGCAATGGGTATGAAGTACTGAGCCTACGTTTGCTTGATTCTTAAACCAATAAGGGTTTGTGCGGTTCCTCATTCGGATCGCACAAACCCTTTTTCATATCTCAATCAATACACACGTTTTCCGGCTACGAAAGTCATCGTCACATGTTCCGGCATGGCACGCATGGCTTCAGGTGTGGTTACCGCATATGGGTCAGCATCCAGCAGCACTATGTCGGCCACATCGCCGGGCTCAAGACCATCTCGCCCAACGGCCGTTGACGCAGCCAACGAAGTGCGCATATCCAAGCATTGTTCCGACTGGAAGGGCTCTCGGTCAGAACTTTCCGTTCCGAATACGGCAGCCGAAATAGCAAGCCACGGGTCAAGCGGGGCAACAGGTGCATCGGAGCCCATACGGAGTTTCACTCCGGCATCGTGGAGCGAGCGGAATGGGTAGGGAATGCCAGCCGGGTTGGCCCAGAACCGAGTGATGACATCGCGGTCATCCATTGCATGCTGTGGTTGAATACTGGCCGTGAGCCCGAGTCCGGCGAATCGCGGAATATCAACCGGCTTGAGCATTTGCGCATGCTCGATGGAACCATGCGCATGGGTGGCTTCCGCCGCATTGAGCACAATGGTGTTCGCTTCATCACCGATGGCATGGCAAGCGATATCGAAGTCATGTTCAGTGGCGAGCCGCATGTAATCCTCGATTTGCTGCGGCGTGTAGCTCAACGTGCCGTAGGTTTGCGGCTCGATGCCGGAATATGGGGTGGAGCAGTAGGCAGAACGGGTGTTCAGGGAGCCGTCTGAGATGAGCTTCATCGCGCCGACACGGCCCAGCCCATTGCTGCCGGGCAGTGGTTTGCCGGTGCGCCAGCCGGCGTTGATGGCATCCTGCAGTCGCTCGGGGTATACGCCAGCGTCTACGCGCAGCGTGTTGATGCCGGCGGCAAAGCGCGCAATCCACGTATCGATGTTCTCGGCCATCTCATAATCGCGAATACCTACGATGCCTTTGGACGCCGCGTCTCGCTCCGCTTCACGCAACAGCCGGTCAGTTTCCTCGGCGGCACCGGGCGCCTTGTCGAATTGGGTGTAGGCGTCGAACCATTCGAGTTCACCGACGAGTCCGGTGCGTTCGTCCACATGCACACCAAGGCGTCGGGCAGCCGCGGAGTTCACCCAACCGCAGTGCATATCCGCACTGGAGAGCGCCACAGGTTGTTCGCCGGCCACGGCATCGATGGCGGCAAGCGTTGGCTGCTCGTCATCGGACCACAGCGAATGGCGGAATCGCATACCCACTACGAATGCATTGGGGTCAAGCGTGCCCGCTGCACGGCGCTCATCAAGATGTGCCCGCAGCATGGCCATCGCTTCGGAGGCTGAACGCGCGCCAATCAGATCCAAGCGTCCCAGCGTTTTAGCCCATTGCGTGAAATGCGTATGGCAGTCCCACAGGCCGGGAATAATCCAGAGACCATCGGCGCGAATCGTGGTTGCGTCCAGATTCTTCGACGGCTGGCCTGCATCGGCCAGGTCGACGTTCACCGCAGCCTCGCCAGTCGGACGCACACTGGCTACAACACCATCCCGCACAACAATATCCACACGGTTTTCCGCTCTGGGAACACCGACATTGACGATACGAACCAAGCTACTCATAATCGTCATCATGCCACTGAACTGAAATTAGCGTGCACTTATGCTCATGCCAGCGCAATGCGCATCAATGTCTAGCAAGCGTCACTCTCTCTGTATTCACGCACCCCAGACTGAGTTATCCACCTAGTTATCCACATTTATCCACCGAAAAAAGAGGCCTGTAGACAAACACTGACGCATACCCCTACACTCATATCCACTATGCCGAACGCATCACGAAGGGGTGGTTGTATGGGCGATTCATTCACATTGACAGATTTGACCACGGTTAAATATCAGCGCATGGACATTTGCGCGGCAATCCAAAAGCGAACGGCTTGGAGAGCCCCATACGCTTTGACCACAGCACTTGAATTGCTCTCCATTGAAATGCCGAGAATTCCCAGCAAACATCAGCGTATTATGCAATCGACTATGATGGCCGTCCCCCATCCAAACGCCAAGCGTCACGTGCAAGGAACTACTGCAGTTGTATGGCCATTTTCGATAGACACAGTCACCGTTGACGGCCAATTCACTTGCACATCACCAGCGTGCACATGGACCATGTTCTCCGCTTATCTAGACCTTGAAGAGCTCATAGTATTGGCAGATTCCATGATGCGCCGCGATAGGCGGCTGCGGCGAGCCACTAGAGATGATTTCATCATGTATTTGGATAGCGTGTACCAACAAGTGCAGGAGGCCAAGAACGAGGGGACGAGCACCCGACTCTTTCGCGGATACAACAATTGCCGGCGCGCACTGCTGGTTGCGCGCAGCGGAACAGACTCCTCGATGGAAACACGAACACGCCTTGTACCCGTACGATATGGCCTTGATATGCCGCAGGTCAACTACCCCATATTCCTCAGCGGCAGCAGTAAGCCTTTCTATCTGGACCTTGCGTATCCGGAATATAGAATCTGCATTGAATACGAAGGCTCACATCACGCTCGGCAATGGCTAGGAGATACGAAGCGCCGTCAAATATAGAAGACGCCAAATGGAAATACGTTCAAGTTACCAAATTAGATATCGGCCGAGAAGATCGTGAAGCGGCACTTGCGCAACGTATTGCGGAAAGGATACAAGAGGTGACCGGAAAGACCGTTCAACTCACACCGCGGAAAACAATCCGTCAAATCTGTGATGCCAGAACTATGAAACGGGCTCCGCTGTACGAGCGGCTGCATTTCTCGCCGCTTCTTCCTATAAGCGGCGACAACAGACAATAAACGCCTCGCTGCGGCCACAACACGATGGAATAGCACTGTAGCCCAACAGACTTCACACCAAGCAATCACCATCAACGATGGATTCCGGCTGCTTTCTCGTTTACAAGGGGCTGATTTCCCTTTTCCAGAGCATCTATCTGCGCTACAAGGGGCTGCCGAGGGTCTGTATGCGTCGTATACAGACCTTCATGGCACCGTCATTCCGCCATTCTTGAAACCTGTCTACTTGACGAGGAGCCCCTTGTAACGCAGATAGACCTCCGACATAGCTCAAATCAGCCCCTTGTAAGCGAGTTAGGCTCATATATGCTCTCCGAGAGCGTTCGAAACCCTCAACATACCGATCACCGACGGCACAGCGACAGCATGACAGCCTCAACGGCTCACTTTCCGCCGCGAACCTCAGCCTCCATAGCTTCCATCGGTTCGTCAACCAACACGGAGCCGGAGGGCAGCGTGCCTGGCAACGGGTCGTCCATGTAGTGATCGAATTCGTAGAGCATCTGCTCGTTAGGCTTCTCGGTGAGCAGCGACACCACCACAATGCACAGCAGCGAGATCAAAAACGCCGGCAGCAGCTCGTAAATGGCGAAGATGCCGCCCAACGGCTTCATCACGTTATGCCAGATCAGCACGGCCGCCGTGCCGGAGAGCATACCGGCCACAGCGCCAGCCTTATTGGCGCGGCGCCAATACAGCGAGCACAGCATCAATGGACCGAAGGACGCACCTAGGCCGGCCCACGCGTACGAAACCACCTGGAAAATCGAGGAGTTCTGATCGTAAGCCACTAGCACGCCGAAGATGAACATGAGCACCAGCGTCAGGCGGGCCACAATCATTACCTGGCGATCGGAAGCCTTCTTATGGAAGAGGCCGCGGAAGATGTTCTCGCCCATTGCGGAAGCGCCGATAATCATGTACGAGGAGCTGGAGCTCATCGAGGCCGCGAAAATACCAGACACCACCACACCGCACATGAAGCTTGGCAGCAAGGTCTGCGCCAGCACAATGAAAATGGTTTCGGCATCCGTGGAAGTGAGCAAATGCGTCGGCATCATCGCGCGGCCCACCAGGCCGATGCACACGGCACTGGCAAGGGAGAGCACACACCACAGGGTGGCGATGATACGAGATTTACGCACTTCCTCGACACTACGAATCGAAAGGAATCGCACCAGCACCTGAGGCATGCCGAAGTAACCCAAGCCCCACGCCAGCATCGAAACGATGGTGATGATGCCGTACTCCTTTGGCGCGCCGAACACCGCGCGACCAGCCTCGACCAGCTGGCGGCCGGTCTCCGGATCGAGCTTCGGCGCAGCAACATGGGTGCCGGAAAGGTAGCCAGGGATGGACTCAAGGAACGCCACGGTGTTTTCAATGCCGCCGGCGTTCGCCACAGTGCCGATGAACACCACGGCCAGCGCGAAGAACATGAGCAAGCCTTGAATGAAGTCGGTCATCACCACGGAAAGGTAGCCGCCCACCGCGGTGTACACGAACACCACGAGTGCACCCAGAATCATCATCAGGTGGTAATCAAAGCCGAAAAGCGTGGCGAACAGCTTGCCTACGGTCACGAAGCAGCTGCCCACGTACACGCTGAAGAACACGAGGATGATGATGGCGGCGATGGTGGAGATCACGCCTTTGGTGTCATGGAAGCGCTTGGCGAAGAAGTCCGGAATGGTGATGGCGTCGCCGGCAACCACCGAATAGCGGCGAAGTCGACGGGCCACGATTTTCCAGTTCAGATACGTGCCGATGGCGAGGCCCAGTGCGGTCCACATTGGGTCGGCGGCACCAGTGAAGTAGGCGAGACCCGGCAAGCCCATAAGCAGCCAGCCGGACATATCCGATGCCTCAGCGGAAAGCGCGGTCAGCCACGGTCCAACGCCGCGGCCGCCTGCAAAGTATTCCTTGGAAGACGAGTTGGACCGCTTGGAATACACGAATCCAATGGACAGCATGGCCGCAAAATAGATGATCATGGCCAGGAGAATCCAGAAGTCGCTTGCCACACTAACCGCCTTTTATCCGTACTTTCTCTTCCGCCGACCTTCCCTGAAAGTGCGGACAATCTCATAACTGCGTCTCAAATGGTGACTCTAGGGTCACCAAAGCCGTATGCCTTAGATGTCGTAACGCCAGGATTTATCGGTGATCACGCGGGCCATCGCCAAGCCGATGGGCAGGCAAATAATCACCATGAACGCGCGGAACGCCCAATCCAAAGCGGACTGTGTATCGAAAGAACCCAAGTGGAACATGGCCTGATACATGTACAGGCCCGGCACCATGATCACAATCGACGGCACAGTCAGGCAAATACGCGGGTAGCCGAGGTGCGGGGCCAACCAGCCCTTGCGTACCGAGGAGCGCCAAGCCGTAGCGAGCAGACCGGCCAAAAGCGCACCGATGAATGCACCAGCTTCAGCGGGCACGCCCACATCCACCAGTTCCAAGCGCAACGTATCGGTAATCGCACCAATCACGGCGGCTACCAGGCACATGCGCTGTGGTGAGTTAAACATCACGGAGAAGCCCCATACGCCAAGGAACGCGAATAGGAATCGCAACGCGCCGTTTACCCACACATTGAGGCCCAACGGCTCGAATCCGGTTGGGTTCAGGTGCACGATGGTGGCCACCATCCAGCCTGCAAGCGTGGCCATTAGCACGATGCACAGGAAGTAGGCCAACCTTTGAATACCGGATGGGAAGTCGATTTTCGCCATATCAAGGCCGCTGGTGATCAGCGGGAATCCAGGGATGACGAACAGCATTGCGCCGATATATGCCGTGTCATGCTGTAAGGCGATGGGGTCGAACAGGCCAATGAGTCGCAGTGTGCCGGTGCAGGCCAATGCCGCCAAGGCCACGCACACGAAGGTGACGAAGAACTGGTTCAGATGGTGTGCAAACAGTCGGCGGCGTAGCCAATGGCCGAGGCCGGCACCTACGAATGCACCAATCATGTCGTATGGGCCACCGCCCAGCAGGAACACGAAGGATGCGCAGGCGATGGCGGAGGCCAAACCCGCAAAGGCCGGCGAGTAGAGCGGCTTGCGATGCTCAATCATGTCGAGTCGCTCATGCGCCTGGCGCACGGTGATGCCACCGGCGTTCTTAGTCTTGGAATTTCCATCCGCGTAATCGAAATGCTCGGCATATTCCTTAGGTGGCTTGCGATGGGCGAGTTTGTGCTTGCGCGATGCGGCAGACTTCTGCGCAGTTTGGCTCGGCGTGGCATCCGGGAAGTCCGATTCCATCGCATCCGAAGCCGATTGTGCAGTCTGGCTCTGCTCTTCCACCTGTTCTGCTTCGCGCGCCTGCTCATCCGCTGCGCGGGCAGCCAAAGACTGGGCCATTGCCGACTGCGACCAGTCCGTCTCATGCACATGTAGTTGATGCGCACGCGGATCGCCGGGATCGGTATGCTCGCTGGCTGCCTCCAAAGCATCCAACACAGCATCCTGCCCGGATTCGACAGCTGTCGAACCTGTCTTCTCCTCTTCGCGCAGCTGTTTGGAGAGGTTGGCAGACACTTGGGATGCATCTTTGGTGTCAAGATGCTGCATCAAGCCCTGTGAGACTTCAGGCTGCGCATGGTACATCGATTCCTCGCCGAGATTCACGCTGAACCAGTCGGCATAATGCTCAAGCAGCCAGATGCGCTCGGTATTAACGCCGGTGGACGGCAAATCGATGACTTCGGTGATGCGATTCTTGCCGTCTGTGCAGGCGGCTTCAATGTCGGTCAGATTCACATCAGCACGCACATGCACACCAAGCGGGTAAGCGATGCGGTGCATCATCTCACGTACGCGGAAGGAGCCGGTTCCAGCACTCAAATCCAGCAAGCCAACGCGTACGATCACGCTGGCTTTGGCTGCAATGCCGGCTTCTGCAATCGGCTTGTCCCAATCACGCTCGATATCCTCCATATCCAACGGAATGGAGTGGGTATGGAAGTGCTGCACGGCGATGGCACCGTGTTCGTTGGGCTTATGGTGTTCCTGATGCGCTTCGGTATGGTTCGTGTGCTGTTCCATGTGATTCCCATCCGGTTGGCGCGGCATGCGCCTGATTAATAACGTCGATAACAAGATTTCCCGAGGTTTTAAGGTAGCGCGGCACCTTCCCCACACAGCTCGGCATCTACTTTTGTGTCCATTTCTCGGACGTCGACAGGTCGATATGCGGCCATTGTGCAAGTCGAAAATGGACTTCGTAACGTAAATGGCGAATACCCGGCGATACACTATTGCCACACAACAACCACGTTGAATATGGGCTGTGGGCTCGCAACGATTGGCCTCAACAACCGCGGAGGAGCCGCGGACGACCAATAGACCGAGCAACCTAATATTCGGCAAAGGAGGTTATATGGCAACATCCGAAGAACAGATCACTCCGGCTGACGCTGCCATCGTCACCACCGGGACCGGCCGAAAGGGCCCGGAGGAGCATGATCTTCCCAAAAACCTCAAGTACGACATGGATTTGTGCTTGCGAATCCTGCGCGACGTACTGGGCGAATACAACCCTGAACTGCTCTCCACCTTCGATACCGTGCGCAACTATGCGGTCGAGGCCAGCGCTGAGCACTTCGGCGGCGTTGAGGATCCGAACCCCGGCCATGATGGGCTGAAGGCCGCCGTTGAGGTCATCGACAAGATGAACCTGCACGACGCCCAGCTGCTGGCCCGCGCGTTCGCCACCTACTTCCATCTGGCCAACCTTTCCGAGGAGAACTACCGCGTCTCCGTGCTGCGCCAGCGTGAAAACGAAGTCACCGACGATCAGGCCTTCGACCCGGTCAACGAAATGACTTCCGCCTACCACCAGCTCATCAACGAGATGGGCCCGGCCAAGGCCAAGGAGCTGCTCGACAGGCTCGAGTTCCACCCGGTCTTCACCGCCCACCCCACCGAGGCTCGCCGTAAGGCAGTGGAAGGCAAGATTCGCCGTATTTCCGAGCTGCTCGAAGAGCACAAGACGCTTGGTGGATCGGATAAGAAGGAGAACTGCCGCCGTCTCTACAACGAGATCGACGCCCTGTTCCGCACTTCCCCGATCGCATTGAAGAAGCCGACTCCTGTTGAGGAAGCTGACACCATTCTTGACATCTTCGACAACACGCTGTTCCACACCATCCCCAAGGTGTACCGTCGCTTCGACGACTGGGTCTTGGGCGATAAGGCTGGCTTAGTGCCGCCCGTGTGCCCGGCATTCTTCCACCCTGGTAGCTGGATTGGTTCCGACCGCGATGGCAACCCGAACGTGACCGCTAAGGTCAGCCGTCAGGTGGCCCGCAAGTTCTCCGATCATGTGCTCGCCGCTCTCGAGGAAGCCACCCGCACTGTGGGTCGCAACCTCACGATGGAGGCTGAGACCACACCGCCGAGCTCTGCACTGCGCATCCTGTGGAGCCACCAGAAGGAAATGAGCGAGCGTCTGACCGATAAGGCCGCCCTGATTTCCACCAAGGAACTGCACCGCGCAGTCATGCTGGTGATTGCCGATCGTCTGCACTACACCATCGAGCGTGACGCCGATCTGATGTATCACACTTGCGATGACTACATCGCCGATCTGAAGACCGTGCAGCAGTCCTTGGCCGATGCAGGCGCCAAGCGCTCCGCCTATGGCCCGCTGCAGGACTTGATCTGGCAGGCCGAGACCTTCGGCTTCCACATGGTCGAGATGGAGTTCCGTCAGCATTCCGTGGTGCACTCCCGTGCCCTTGCGGATATTCGCGAGCACGGCCTGCACGGCGAACGCGGCGAACTGCAACCGATGACCCACGAGGTGCTCGACACCTTCCGTGCCCTCGGTTCCATCCAGAAGCGCAATGGCACCAAGGCCGCACGCCGCTACATCATCTCCTTCACCAAGAGCGCGCAGAACATCAAGGATGTTTACGAGCTCAACCGTCTGGCCTTCGCTCACCCGGAGGACGTGCCCACCATCGATGTGATCCCGCTGTTCGAGCAGCTTGAGGATCTGCAGAACTCGGTGGATGTGCTCGAGGAAATGATTAAGATCCCCGAGGTTCAGGCTCGTCTGAAGGCTACTGGCAACAAGCTGGAAGTCATGCTCGGCTACTCCGATTCCTCGAAGGATGCTGGCCCGACTTCCGCAACGTTGGCCCTGCACTCCGCACAGGAGCGCATCGCCAAGTGGGCCGAATCGCACAACATTGATCTGACTCTGTTCCACGGCCGCGGCGGTGCCGTTGGTCGCGGTGGCGGCCCGGCCAACCGTGCAGTGCTGGCCCAGCCGGTCGGTTCCGTGAAGTGCCGCTTCAAGCTTACCGAGCAGGGCGAGGTTATCTTCGCTCGTTACGGCAACCCGGTGCTCGCTATCCGCCACGTTGAGTCCGTGGCTGCGGCGACCTTGCTGCAGTCCGCTCCGAGCGTGGAGAAGCGCAACACCGACATGACCGAGAAGTATGCCGACATGGCTAGCGCACTCGATGATGCCGCTCACGAGCGCTTCCTTGATTTGCTGCACACGCCTGATTTCGCTCAGTGGTTCTCCACCGTGACGCCGCTGACTGAGATCGGTCTGCTGCCGATTGGTTCTCGACCGGCAAAGCGTGGCCTTGGCGCCAAGTCCTTGGATGATTTGCGTACGATTCCGTGGATCTTCTCTTGGGCTCAGGCTCGCATCAACCTGGCTGCTTGGTACGGCCTTGGTACCGCATGCGAGAAGTTCGGCGACCTGCAGACGCTACGCGAAGCCTATGAGGAATGGCCGCTGTTCTCCACCTTCATCGACAACATTGAAATGTCCCTCGCTAAGACGGACGAGCGCATCGCCAAGATGTACCTCGCTCTGGGCGACCGTGAGGATCTCAATGAGAAGGTGCTGGGCGAGATGGAGCTTACCCGCAAGTGGGTGCTCGACATCGTCGGTGACAAGTGGCCGTTGCAGCACCGCCATGTGCTCGGCCAGGCTATCCGCATTCGCTCTCCTTACGTCGACGCACTGTCCGTCACTCAGGTGCTGGCACTCAAGTCGTTGCGTAAGAAGGTGGACAAGGAAGAACTCAGCCAGAGCCAACAGGCCGGCTTCATCTACCTCATCCTCTGCACCGTCTCCGGCGTCGCCGCAGGCCTGCAGAACACAGGCTGATCTACAAGCGCAAACTATGGAAGGAAGCCTCGCTCAATCGAGCGGGGCTTCCTCGTTTTTGTCAGGCTCCCTCTGATGAGGGAGCTGTCAGCGAAGCTGACTGAGGGAGAGAAGCACCAGCCTTGGGGCGGAAGAAATCTATCGGCCACAGGCCGATTCCTTTTTTTTGCGCTGAAAACATGCCAGGTAGCTTTGCGCGCGCAAAAACCGCAGCAATACAGCACCACCGCGGCTCAGCGGTGGTTCTTTTTCAAGCGCAAACTATGGCAGGAAGCCCCGCTCAATCGAGCGGGGCTTCTCTCGTTTTATATTCCTTTATATTCTTTTATAATGTTTTATATTCTTTTATAATCTTTATATTTGGGCATCAGAGGAATCGAGGACGTCGTGACTTCAATGCGTCAGAGCAATCCATTCAAGCCGACTGCTGGCCGTATGCCTCCACTGCTCATCGGTCGCGATACCATCATTGATGACTTCGAGGAAGGTCTTGATGATGGTCCCGGCGCGCCCGGCCGCCTTATGCGTGTAACCGGCGCACGTGGAGTGGGTAAAACCGTCATTTTGACTGAATTCGGGCGCATTGCTAAAGCACGGAAATGGGAGGTCATTGACGAAACAGCTTCGGAAGGACTGGCCCAACGACTGATCAATCGCCTCACGCCAGATAAGCCCTCAGTAAGCCTTTCCATCAAACCCTCAGTCTCCATCGCCGGACTTGGAGGAGTCAGCCTCGGCGAGGCCAGTGTATCTTCGAAACAAATGCCGTTGACTCTGCGGGCCGCAATGAGCCAACGGCTCGATGAACTGGAGCACAAGAATGCCGGCCTGCTGGTGACTATC
>NZ_NMWV01000031.1 GCF_002860405.1 Bifidobacterium imperatoris
CTTGCAGCGCATGCTGGGGCATTCGAGCGCGGCCATGACGCTGGACGTGTACGCGGACCTGTTCGATTCCGACTTGTTGGATGTGACGCGGATGGTCGATGCGGCCGTGCAGCTCGAATCGGGCGCCGAAAGGGAATGTGGGCAAAATGTGGGCAAAAACGTTCCCGAACCGACTGTGATGGTCTGAAAACGTTGGTATTCCAACGGTCTTGCATTGTGGGCGCTGAAGGTTCGAGTCCCTCATTGCCCACCATTGAAGAAGATGGGAAACAAGCCGTTCTGCTTTACGCCAGTAAAGCCGAGCGGCTTGTTCATTATCTGCAGTCGGTAAGGGTACTCGGTCTGTTGCATGCTGTTCTTTAGCACGGTCATATTCATCTGAAGCGCAACAAACTGTGAAATTACGGAATGTAAGAACTACTGAGTCGTAACACTCACGTAGAGTGGTGAACAGAGTGTTTTATCCAGCAGGAGGTTGATCAGCCGATGGCGAAGGAACTTCGTGAAGGGGACGGCAAGGCCGGAATCGCGCGTGCCGGTAAGCGCAAGTTGGGATACGATACCGCGCAAGTGGATGCGTTTTTGGAGCGTGCCCACGCCTTGTACGAAAGCGAGGGCATCCACCTCACTCAGCAGGATATTCAGTCCGTTTCGTTTGATTTGGCCAAAGACGGTTATGTAATCAGTCAGGTTGATGCCACGCTGAACCGTCTCGAACGTGCAGTTGTGGATAAGCAGACCGCTTGGGAAATCGCTCAACAAGGTCGTGTGGCTTGGAAGGCTCAGACCGAGAAGCTGTATCAGGAGATCGCATCTCATGTGGAGCGTGCCCCGCGTCAACGTTTCAAGCCGGGCGAGCCGAAGCATCCGTCGTATGACAGGAAGCAAGTGGATCGCATCGCCGATCAGGTGGTCGATAAGGCAGCCGCTGCGCTCGGCGTGGACGGCGTCACGCAGGAGGATGTGCGTGGACTGGCCGATTTGAACGCTGCTTCCGTGAATAATGTCATTTTCACCCAGCGCAAGGGCAAGAAAGGTTATGACGAGCGTCAGGTTGATTACTTCCTGAACGTATGCGTCCAGTTGCTCAGCCGGTTGGAATCGTTCGCTCGCGTCAGCGATTATGATGCCGATGATTCCTCTGCCACCAAGCAGGAAACGACTGCGGCAATTGCCGCAACTCAGCCGGACGGCTCGGTCTCTCCGCTGATCTCCGCTGATGCCCAGCGTGCTGCAACCACTGCAGCGCCTACCGCAGCTGCTGTGGCCGCAGGTGAATCGTTTGACGCGTTGCGTAAGGCCGAACAGAACTTGTTCCCCGCTCCGGCCTCCGCCACCGCTCCGATTATGACGACGCCTAGCGCTCCTGTTACGAGCCCCGCTCCCGTGGCATATACGCCTTCCGCGCCATCGGTTGCTCCTGCTGCTTCGGTCAGCGAATCGCAGCCTGCAGCTAAGGCTCCCGCACCGAGGACCGCCGAGCCGCTGCCATCATTCCAACCTGCAGGCCGCCCGGTTCCCACAGCGGCTGAGCCGACTATTCCTGTTACTGCACCTGCCGCCGCAGCCCCTGTCACAACGGTTGCACCGGCGTCAAAGCCGTCTAACACGGCTACTTCGCAGCCGGCTCCGGCTGTAGCGCCAGCTGCTACCTATACCAATGCTGCGGATAATAACTCTTCTCTTGCAGCACTGGCTCATATGGCTGAAATCTCCCAGGAAATGCCGGCTGTGGGAACGTCTTCATTCGCTCCGAAGATGCCGAGCTTGGACACGCCGAGTGCTCTTCGCTTGCACGAAACCCCTGCACCAGTGCAGAACACCGACATGCCGGCTTCCTTCGCTCCGTCAGCACAGCCTGTTCATACACACGCTGATGCCACCGCTTCCACTTCTCCGGCTGTAACTCAAGATGCACCTGCGCAGGTGCAACCGGAAGCCAAGCCAGCTGACACGACTGCCGGTGATGCCGATAAGTCGAGCGACAAGGAGTCGATTCCGGATACGGTTTTCCCGATGATGCCTTCATTCGATAGCGATTTCGGCATCTCCATTCCGGATCTTTCATTCCCCACGCTCAACGATGACGACACAAAGAAGGAACAGTGAGCGAAGTCTCTAATCGCAGCGTAGTAATTCTGGGATCCACAGGATCCATTGGCACCCAAGGACTTGATGTCATTCAGCGCCATCCTGAGCGGTTCACCGTTACCGGACTGGCCGCAGGAGGGTCTCATATTGAGCTTCTTGCCCAGCAGGCCGCGGCATTTCATGTCCCGCAGGTAGCGGTGTTCGACGCTTCCAAGGTCAAAGACCTTGAAGAGGCCCTGACTCAGGCTGGAGCCAAGCAGACCAAGGTCAGTGGTGGCCCTGAATCGGTTATCGCTCTTGCCGGATCGGGCGCTGATGTGGTGCTCAACGGCATCACCGGTTCAATCGGTTTGGAACCTTCCATCGCAGCGCTTCAGGCAGGCTCCCAGTTGGCTCTGGCCAATAAGGAATCGGTGGTTGCCGGCGGTCATCTGCTGTTTGGCTCGCAGGTGCGTGCCAATCAGATTAACCCGGTTGATTCCGAGCATTCAGCCATCTGGCAGTCCTTGCGGTCCGGCACTCATGCGGAAGTCGCCAAGCTGATTGTCACGGCATCCGGTGGCCCGTTCCGAGGTTGGAAGCGTGCTGATATGGAGCACATCACTCCGGAACAGGCATTGCACCACCCAACGTGGAACATGGGACCGGTGGTGACCATCAACTCTTCAACGCTGATGAACAAGGGCTTAGAGGTTATCGAGGCTTCACGCCTGTTCGATATTCCTCCGGAACGCATTGACGTGACCGTGCACCCGCAATCCATTGTGCATTCTCTCGTTGAGTTCGTGGATGGTGCCACTATCGGACAGGCTTCTCCACCGGATATGCGCTTGCCGATTGCCTTGGGACTTTCCGCTCCTGACCGCATGAATAATGTGGCTGCCGCCTGCGATTGGACTCAAGCTGCGACTTGGACCTTTGAACCATTGGATAATGAAGCATTCCCAGCCGTTCAATTGGCTCGCCATTGCCTTGACGCATCCGAAAAGCATACGGCTGTGCTGAATGCCGCCAACGAGCAGGCCGTGCATGCTTTCCTCGACCATCGTTTACCGTATTTAGGCATTGTGGATACGGTCAAGGCAGTACTTGACGAGATGGATGCTGAACTTCGCGGTAATCCATTGTTCGCCAACGTGGAGGAAATGAACCAACTGGAGCTCGAAGCACGTCGTTTTGCGGATGAGCTGATAAACAAGTAATGCAACTTCTCAGCTTTCCTCAATAGAGGAGCTGGCTCGCAAAGTGAGACTGAGGGGTAGAAAGGCACAAGCTTGAATCCTGTAGACAAGCCGTTCCGCAAAACCGGCGATCCGATTGAACTCACCAGCGAATCCCCGCTGCATCCTCGTCGTAAGTCCCGCCGTATCATGGTGGGGCCTGTGCCGGTGGGCGGGGGAGCTCCCATCTCCGTACAGTCGATGACCAATACGTTGACTGCGAACGTTCCGGCAACACTGCAACAGATCGCTGAGCTCACCGCAGCCGGTTGCGATATTGTGCGTGTAGCGGTGCCGAGCCAGGATGATGCCGACGCTTTGCCGGAGATCTGCCGTAAGTCGCCGATTCCAGTGATTGCAGACATCCACTTCCAGTCGAAGTACGTATTCCAGGCCATTGATGCCGGTTGCGCTGCCGTTCGCGTGAACCCAGGCAACATTCGCAAATTCGATGAGGTTGGTCCTTCCATCTGCAAGGCGGCAACCGATGCCGGCATTTCACTGCGCATCGGCGTGAACGCTGGCTCGCTGGATAAGGAACTGTATGCCAAGTATGGTGGTCCGACTCCTGAAGCGTTGGTTGCCTCCGCGCTGAAGGAAGCCCACATGTTCGAGGACGTTGGCTTCCATGATTTCAAGATTTCCGTCAAGCATCACGATGTGATCACGATGGTGCAGACGTACCGACTGCTTGCCTCCAAGGGTGATTGGCCGCTGCACCTTGGTGTCACCGAAGCGGGCCCGGCATGGCAGGGCACCATCAAGTCGTGCCTTGCATTCGGCGCATTGCTCGCCGAAGGCATTGGCGACACGATTCGTGTATCCCTCTCGGCACCGCCTGTTGAAGAGGTCAAAGTAGGCTGCAAGCTGCTCGAATACATGGGATTGCGCCCACGCAAGTTCGATATCATCTCCTGCCCGAGCTGCGGTCGCGCCCAGGTGGATGTGATTCAACTGGCCTCCGCGGTAACCGAAGGCCTCAAAGATATCACCGCTCCGATTCGCGTGGCCGTCATGGGCTGCATCGTCAACGGTCCTGGTGAGGCTCGTGAAGCCGATCTTGGCGTGGCATCCGGTAACGGCAAGGGGCAGATTTTCATCAAGGGCAAGGTCATTAAGACTGTGCCCGAGGATCAGATTGTGGAAACCCTGCTCACCATCGCCAATGATATTGCCGCGCAGATGGAAGCGGACGGTCAGGTGCCCGCCAACGCTACCGGTCCGGTAGTCGTGCCCATCCAGCATCCTGGCCACTGATACGTCAAAGGTTCCGTGTTCTCTTTAGGCTCCTTGCCCGCAGCGAACACGGAACCTCAGGTGGTGCAGAGGATACAATAATTCGCGTGTCAAATCAGCAACAGCAGCATTCTCCTCAACCGTGGACTCGTGGCCACCGGCTGATGGTGAGTCTGCCTATTTTCATCATGCTGATTGGCATACTGGTATCCATTTCCAATCTCACTACTGTTCCCTGGAATATTGAGCCCACAGGCCAGTCAATGGCCACGCTAACCAGCGATACTTCAGTAACCTTCGACAACACAACCGGGGAACAGCTGCCATCAAAAGGCAGTTATGATGTTTCCGAGCGGTACATAACACTGAACATTGCTCGCGACGGCTCGCTCAGCCAGGAACAAGGTACACGCAATACGGCCAATGCCAATGGTGTGCAGGCTATCAAAGTATTGATTCGCGAGCCACAGGGAGTTTCCGGCAAACGTCCGGCAATGGTGTTCATGCATGGTGCAGGATATGGCACTTGCGACAATTCCTTCGGCGATGTGGCCTCCGATCTTGCGTCAGCTGGTTTCGTAACAGCTGTGCTTGATAAACCGGTTTGGAATACTACGGATATCAGCCGAGATTACCCGGCTTCCGCCAAAGCCTACGATCGTGTTATCGAATACTTGCGCGGGTTAGACAATGTGAATGCCAAACAAGTTGGTATTTACGCCACTTCGGAATCGACGTGGATTTCCTCATACCTTCTGCAGGAAGATCGGGACATCGCATTCCAGATTCTCTTAAGCCCAATGGTGTTTAGCCCAAGGCAATCATTGGGGTTCTTCGTGACTCAGGATTTCACACTGGTGGGAGCCAATGATGGATATCAATCCATTGTGCAGCGCCTGTTCAGTGTTGACGCGGGCCTGTTTGGACTGACGAATTTCGATATTCATACACTGGTACCTCGTGCCTATGCCGTACCCACCTATGTGGCCTACGGTTCCAAGGATGTGATGACCGCGCAGGTGGAGGGCGTGCGCGCGATTTTGTATAACGCGCATAAGGCCGGTAACTGGAATGTGACAGTTCGCAGCTATCCGGTAGCCAACCATGTGCTGCGCTTGGGGGATGAATCCGAAGAAGGCACTCCATTCGCTGATGCGTATGTTGATGATCTGATTGATTGGTCGGTCGGAACCACTGCAGGTCTCACCCAAACCAGTGAACGTGTGGGTGGCACCAATCTGTATCAGTCCATCGGATTGCCGAGAGCATTGAAAGCACGCAGAACCGGCACCATCTATGGTGTGATTCTTCACGCTACGATGCTGCTGCTATTGCTTGCTTCTGCTGTGATGTCTCTGATTGCATTAGTACGCAAACTAGTGGCTGATGCTCGGTGGCGTCGCCGCAAGCATCAAGCCATAAAACTTGGGGGTCGTATTCCCCCAAAGCCGGTGGTCCTGGGATTCGCGCATGGATTCGGCAACGCACTATTGACTTTGACCCTATCCACAATGGCTGCATTGCTCATATTCATTGCAGGACTTGGCCAGGTGGTGATGGGCGTAGTCAAGCTTGCGTGGGGTGGTGCCCCCACGGAAACACCGGGTGTAATGTATTGGAGTTGGCCGGTTATCCAAGTGGTGTCCATCGTAGTGGTATGGGCATGGTCTCGCGTATTCATGCGTCTGATTGAGGTGGCATGGCAGCGTGGTCTGATTCAGTGGCCGCCGTGTAAGGACGCGGTCAAGAACATCATTACCGGTCAGGAGCCGGTGCTCGCCTCCACTCGCTTCGGCCGCGTCCTGTTCTGGTTGCTCACCTTCACCATGCTTTACGTATTACTGTTCTTCGCGTTCTGGGGGCTGTTCATCTACTGACACAGCGAGCGGCAATGTAATGATGGCGGTGAGCCGCCGTTCGCATCGCTCATATAGGCGCTGCGATGATGATTGAGGAGTAAACGATATGGCACTGTACCGAGACGAGGGTGTGGTATTACGTACCGCTAAACTCGGCGAAGCCGATCGTATTATCACCATCTTGACTCGCAACCACGGCAAGATTCGAGCGGTAGCCAAAGGCGTGCGACGCACAAAATCACGGTTCGGCGCTCGTCTGGAACCATTTATGCGTGCTGATTTGCTTATAGCCGAAGGCCGTACATTGGATACCGTTTCCCAAGCGGAATCCATAGCTGCGTATGGTGCATCAATTGCCGTTGACTTCAATGCGTATGAGGCTGCGAACGTTATCGTGGAAACCATTGATAAGCTTGCCAGCACCGAACATGAATGCGTGCCGGCACAGTATCGACTGTTGATTGGTGCATTGAATGCATTGGCCAAGCATGCTCATGCGCCGCGTGCCATCAGCGGTTCGTATGTGATGCGCGCCATGTCCTTGGCTGGCTGGACGCCGCGACTCAGCGCTTGCGTAGTTTGTGGGCGCTCTGGGGGAGCATATCTTTCCATTGCCTCAGGTGGTGTGATGTGCGAAGCTGATCACACCACTGATGCTCGGCGTGTTCCACCGCGTGCAGTGCAAGAGCTCCAAGCCCTGATTCAAGGCGACTGGACTGTGTTAGACGAGGTTCCGTTGCAACGCATTACTGAAGAGTTGGTTGAAGATTGGGCGGAGTATTACTTGGAACGGCCCATTCGTTCGCTGCGCTTGATAGATTCATGAGTATGGCTTTTGAGAACGTAGATTACACGTCATTGGACATTCCCGCTGCCCCGTTCAGCGACCCCTCCCGTATCCCCGATTTTCCGAAAAACAAAGTGCCCCGCCATGTGGGCGTGATCATGGACGGCAATGGCCGTTGGGCCAAGCAGCGCGGCATGATTCGCACCAACGGTCATCAGGCTGCCGAGCCAGTGGTGTTCGACACTATCGCTGGTGCCATTGAGGCGGGTGTGCGCTATCTGAGTCTGTACACGTTCTCCACGGAAAACTGGAAGCGTTCTCCTCAGGAAGTGCGATTCCTGATGGGCTTCTCCCGTGAGATCATTCACCGCCGTGTGGAGCAGATGGATGAGTGGGGTGTGCGCGTACGCTGGTCCGGTCGCCGCCCGAAACTGTGGAAGTCTGTGATTGACGAGCTGGAATCCGCTATGGAACGCACGAAGAATAATAAGGTTATCGATGTGGTGTTCTGCATCAACTATGGTGGCCGTGCGGAGATTGCCGATGCTTGTGCTGCGATTGCGCGCGAAGTGCGTGACGGCAAGATTTCCGGCGATCGTGTAACCGAAAAGATGATTGCCGACCATCTGTACAACCCAGACATTCCAGACTGCGATTTGGTGATTCGCACCTCCGGCGAGCAGCGTACCTCGAACTTCCTGCCGTGGGAGGCTGCTTACGCCGAACTTGATTTCGTGCCGGAACTCTTCCCGGACTGCGGACGTGAAGTCCTCTGGCGTGCCATCGACGATTACATCCATCGTGATCGTCGATTTGGTAATGCCAAATAATTTCAAAAGCTCACAGTGCACATTGCGCTGTGAGCTTTTCAGTAATAACTACTGATCCAGGTCTTCGTCTTTGCCGTTGCCCAGAGCGATCCATTCGACTAGGGAGATAAGTCCCAGGAGGATTGCGGTTTCGGCGATAACGACTACTGTGGCGGAGAAGATCAGTGGCGTGCGGAATGAGTTGAAGGCGGCTTGCAACCAGATACCCAGGCCATTCATAGCACCTAGGTATTCCGCAGTGGCCGCGGTACCGAAAATGTAGGCGGCGGAAATGCGAATGCCGCCGAAAATCTGGCGTGCGGCCACACGCAGTTTGACGTGGAACAGCGTCCATACGCGGGTTGCACCGCATGTTAGCGCCACATCCTCATAGAATCCCGGCACGGCGTTCAGGCCGCGTGCGGTTTGCACGGCTATGGGAAACACGCCGAAGACGGCCACAATAACGATTTTGCCTAATGGTTCGAAGCCGAACCAGATCATGAACAGTGGTGCCACGGTAATCAGTGGAATTGTCTGCGCTGCCGCCAGAAGAGGGTAGAACGCGCGATACATCATTTTGGACACGTATAGTCCAATGCCAATAAGTACGCCGGCAATGATGGCGATACTAAAACCAGTGAGTCCCTCATAGGTAGTGATGGCGGCGGCTGTCATCAAATCAGGCCAGGTATCAACCATCGAAGCCACAATTTGCGTGGGGGAGGCGAGTATGCGCTCGGAAATATGCCCGGCTTGAACTGCTATCTGCCAAATCACCAGTAATCCGCCGATGGTGATTGCTGGCGGCGCGATACGCGCAAGCCAAGATTTCAATTGCTTCATAGGAGTCAAGGTCTTTGCAAGATAGATTGGCTCCCCTCACTGAGGGGAGCCAAAGTAATGAAATCAGGCCACGTAATCGTTGGTGGCGAGCTCCTTGGCCTGTGGGGCTTCGGCCGGGTTCTTGCCATCCTTGTCCTTGTAGGTGCCGGCCTTGTACTGGAAGTCCAGATATGGCTGGGTGTCATCGAAGTTCACGGTACCGGGCAGGTTCTTGGCATCATCGGTGGTCCAGTAACCGTTCTTGGCGATCTCTTCCATAGAAGTGCGAGTCAGCTTGGAATCGAGCTGGGCTTCCTTGGCCTGGGCCACGAGAATATCGGCGGCCTTGTCCGGATTGGCCAGCGCGTAGTCGTAACCCTTCTTGGTAGCGGAAATGAACTTCTTCAAAGCATCGGCGTTCTTGGAATCCTTGACCCAAGAGTCATTGACGGCGAAGCCAAGCTGATCTGGGTTGCCAGGAACACCCCAGTCGGAAGCCACGAAGCAGTTCAGTGCTGGGCCGTTGAGTTCGCTTTCCACGCCTTCCCAGGTCACGTAGAAGCCGCCGAAATCACCCTTGCCGGAAGTCAAGGTCTCGAACGTGTTGGTGCCGGCGGTGGCGGTCTTGATTTCGCCGGTGCCGCCAGCGTACTTGATCATCTGCTGTACCACGGCGGTCTGTTCGGCGGAACCAAAGCTCACGAAGGTCTTGCCGGAAAGATCCTTCGGGGTTTTGATATCGGTGCGGGAAGCCAAAGCGCACCAACGGGCCACCGGCTTCTGAGTCAGGTCGAAGACGAACTTCAGCTTGGCACCTTGGGAGTTGAAAGCGGCCACGTTGCTCAACGTGGTGAAGCCCACATTGGCCACGCCGTTCTCGACGCTGGTTTCTGCGCCGGCCTGAGCAGTCGGAAGGATTTTCACGTTGACGCCGGCATCCTTGTAGTAGCCGAGCTTCTGGGCCACGTACAGGCCAATGTGATTGGTATTCGGCGTCCAATCCAGCATGAACGACACGGTAGGCGTGCTGGAGTTGCTGGAATCGGCGGAGTTGGTGCCGCCGCATGCAGCCATAGTCAGGGACAGGGCAATCGCTCCGGCTGCGGCCGCGAATGTGGCCAGGCCCTTCTTGATATTCATCATCTTCTCTTTCACCTTGCTTTCTGCGCATTACGCGCTTTCGGCCTGATGCCCCATGCGTGGGAAGGTGAGGAGCCCGCGCGAGACATCAAACCATACACCCTTAATCACTTGACGTATCGATAACGCGTCAGATGGGTGTTATTCAACTGATGTGGGCACGGCTGCTGCCACCAACCGCGCGAACGCCCTTCAGTATAGCCGCATGCTTGGAAGGCGCATGAAACAAAAAATCCCGCTGACCGAGGCCAGCGGGAACAACATGGCAAGGATCTTACTCCAAGCCAATCGACTTTAGATGGTGCAGCTTCAGCGAGTTGACCGCGAGCGAACCGGATTCTGCAGACAGCTTGATAGCACGCGGGCCATCAGAAGCGAAGGAGTATTCGCTCAGCACTTGGTGGCCACCGTTTACGTAGACCTCAACGGAACCGCGGTCCACGAATACACGCAGATCGAGCGTGTCGGCGGCAAGTTCTGCTTCGGTCAGCGGTGCGGTACGGTAGCCGCGATCGCCATACTTGAGGGTTTGACGATCCACCACCACACGGCCAAGCTGATCATCGTACGCCACATACAAGTACGCACCATCATCGGTGGTGTGAACCTTCAAGCCAGCGCGTTCGGCGGTGGTGTGCTTCAGATCAATGCTCAGTTCGATTTCCACGGCTTCGGCATCATCGGAGATGATTTTCTCGCCATCGCCGTCCAACGTAATGGAGCCGTGGTCGAACGTGTCTTCGCGCAACTCTTCCATCTCAGCCACCGGAGCGGTGATCACGTCACCATCAGCGCCCAGGGTGATTTCGCGCGGCAGAGTCAACTGGCCACACCAGCCATCATCCATCATCGGAGCGGGATCCATGAACGGTGCCATCCAGCCGTAGACGATTTGACGGCCATCCTCGCCTCCGGCGTTGAACGACTGCGGCGCATAGTAATTGTGACCGCAATCCCACGGACGGAATTCGGTTTCCGGCTTGAATTCGCCGCCTGCCTCCCAAGTGCCAATCATGTAACCGGCATTGCTTTCGTTGCGGTTGGCAAAACCATTCGGCTTGGAGCCCATAGCGGAGAAGCCGATAACCCACTTCTCATTGCCGTCCTTATCCTTCAACGGGAAGAAGTCGGGGCATTCGAGCATGAATACGTTCGGATCCGGATGCTCGAACAGTACACGCTCGTACTTCCAGCTCACCATGTCTTCAGAGGTGAACAGCCACATCTGGCCGCGCTTTTCGGCCGAAGAAACACCGAAGGTCATATACCAGGTTTCGCCGGTCTTCCACACCTTCGGGTCGCGGAAGTGATGCCAGACCTTATCGGTGGGGCAGTCGATGATCATGCCTTGCTTAGTGGCAGAGGTCAGTTCATCGTTATCCGGGGTGGCAAGCAGCTGTACCTGCCAATCGTCGGTACGGTCGGCAGGATTACGCCAGCGATGGCCCGTGTAGTAGAAGCGCAGCTGGCCGTCGTCGCCTATGGCTGCGGAGCCGGAGAACACGCCGTGCTTATCTTCTTCCAGAGAAGGAGCAAACATAATTGGTTCGCGTTTCCAATGAATCATGTCCGTAGAGGAAACATGGCCCCAATGCATCGGGCCCCAATGAGAGCTGTAGGGATGCAACTGGTAGAAGACATGCCAGCGGCCCTTGTAATAGCACAAGCCATTCGGATCGTTGATCCAGCCGGCATTGGAAGCGATGTGGTACTTCGGGTACCAGCGATTGTTGCGCTTAGGCTCTAATGCTGCAAGGCCGGCTTCGGCCTTGGCTAGTTCGGCCTTATGGTCGAGAATCGGGTGGAGCTGCGGGGTCTTCGGTGTGAAATCGGTCATAACAATCCTTTGTTTGACTGGAGCTGTTGCATCGTTGCGTCCGGTTGCGGTTGATTTCAAGAAATATTATGGGTCGTCAATCGATTTACGTCAATCGATTGACGAGCACAGCGTGTCATCTCATCTCGGTATTTGCTGTCGGTATCGCTCATTTGCTTTGTAAGTTCGCGCAATTACGAAGGCATCGCGAACATACAAACATTTTCAGCTTCAAAATCCTTTGTAAGTTCGCGCAGTATTCGTTATTGCGCGAACTTACAAAGGATTTAGGAGACGAATAGGAGCCAAAACGTCTGATGAATGAATCGATTGGGTGCACTAGCTGCGCACGGACTCCTTTTCGATAAGCGCACAGTGGATTTTCGCTGGCACCGGCGCATTGAGCGGCGGTAGGGGAGCGGTGGTGCTTGGCCATTCCATATCGGCTAGTGGGCTTTCTTCAATCAGTGATACCAGCTTGGAGGCGGCCCAATACCCCATTTCGAAATGAGGCAACTCCACGGTGGTGAGTTGCGGAACAAGCGTATCCGCGAACACGCGATGATTATCCACGCCCACTACGGAGATATCGTGGCCTATCTTCAGTCCATGTCGCGCAGCGCATTCATACACATACCAGGCGCGAGCATCGTTGAAGCAGAAGAATCCATCCGGCTGTGCCGAGTCAAAGAGCGCGTTGACTGCTTCCAATGCGGGTTCGTTATTGCCCACATGCACAATAAGATGTTCGTCAAAGTCTCGTCCGGCTTCAGCAAGAGCTGCTCGGTATCCGTCCAAACGACCTTGCTCGGCAATAATCGGATCTTCGGCACCCACATAAGCGATGCGCTCACAGCCCGAGGCAATCAGTCGTGTGGTGGCATCGTACCCGATATGGAATTCATCGGGTTCCACACTGGGAACGACGCCCGCCTCATCCGTGGCATCCACTAAGACCAGCGGCATATCCTTGAGCGCTTTCGGTACGTCGGTAATCCGGTTCGACATCTTCGCATACAGAAAACCATCAGTGCCATAGCGTTTCAGTGCTGCGATTTCCTCAGCTTCGTTCTGTGCTCCGTCGGTGCTCACCACAATCATCATGTAGCCGAGTTCCCGTGCCGCGGTTTGCGCGCCCAGAATAATGCCTCCTGCATATGGGGTAGTAGCTACGTCTTCGCTAATGAATCCAAGCATATGCGTGCGTCCGGTGCGTAGCGAGCTGGCAAGGGGATTGGATTGATAGCCGAGTTGTGAGGCGATGGTGCGCACCTGATTCGCCACATTGCCTCGCACGCGCCCTTCGTCGCGATTATTCAACACCAGTGACACGGTTGAGACAGACACGCCTGCCCGCTTTGCAATCTCCTTCATCGTAACCATAAGGTCAAACGATACACCTACTACAGGTTGCGCACTGCGCCAATAAAAAGCGGCACGTCATCCGGCGTAGTCAGCATATACAGGAATGGCCGATTCACGGTGAATTCCACAACTTGCTGTTGTACTGGTGCGCTTCCGGCTTCAGCCCCCACTTTGGTGAACGCTGAAGCCTTTGCCCCATGTTCGTTCACTGCAATACGAGTGCCTTGGATAATCGAACCGATGAACAACTCGCCGGCAGGAGCAGCATCCGTCATCTTGCTCAGATCAGCAGTTCCAGCATCAAATGCATCGTTGATGCCCAATGTTTTCAAAGCTTGGATTGAATCATCGGAAGCAAACGTGCTATCGATGGTGAAACGCGGCAAAGCAACGTTGACGAGGGCCGATTCAGCGGCCACGCCCCAGCCCTCAGGAGCATCAGTCATACATCCATACTGATATGAAGACCCCAAGCAAGTGCTCAATGCCCAGCGCAGCTTCTCGGTATCCTGAATAATACTGTCAAAACTACCGGCTGCAGGCAGCAGCACAGTCAGTGCGCCGCCATTATCGAACGGTATGGAAATGCGCTGCCAAGTGCTGTTGGAATCGTGCGCCCAAACCATGCCATCGAATGACTGATTCATCATCAGCACATCATTATCGCCGTTCGTGCCGTGGAAAGTCTGTCTATCAGTAAACTCAGGTTTAAACGGATCCTGCCAGCGCCCATCCGCAGCCACGATATTGATGATGGAGATGACTTCGTTCCCCTCCAATGTGATCCGCGGTTTCAAGGAACCTTGAGTATGTTGATCAATCCATTGACTCATACGTTGTGCTGCAGCATCATTGAACGGCAGTGACTGCACATCCGCGTCAAAAGCATCCTCGATGCTTACTTTGAAATCCTTGTTCAGCGTGTACTGATTATCGGCCCACAATGAATTCGCTGTGTTCATCTGAGATTTCGCACCACTATAACGGCCATTGATGGAGCTCAACAGCGATTGATAATCCTTAGAACTCAGTGACTTGGTACCCAGTACCTTATCCAACTGTGAACGGGTCGTACCATCCGCCCCTTGCGCAGCCATCGCCAACGCCATCCACATTGAGGCAGGGGAATAGTTCACATTGCCCTGCCTATTCTGAGCCGACTCCATTTGCAGAAATGCCGAAGCAGATTGATAAGCGAAATCGGAAGAACTGGTAGCCGCCGACTGCGTGGCATGTTTCGCGGCCGGTTTAAACAGCTGCATAGTGAGCAGCCGACCATCGCCAACAGTCCACCACACGCCGCCGCACGCGCAAGCGATAAGCACGACCACCATAATGATGGCGATACGAACCTGGTGTTTACGCTTGCGCTGCAGCGCGCTGTAATGGTTGATACTGTGGCTTTCCATCGCGGACTCCTAAGAGTGCCGGGATCGTGTGATAACCCAACGTAGGAGAAGCGTCACTCCAAATCCTGCAAATGATGCGACTGCGAACACCAGTAGGAAATACCACACCTGATCCATCGTGGACCAATTGAAATACCACGTACCCATATTTGTGCAGACTGATTCCACCGAACATTCGCCATCATAGGGAGTAATCAGCGCAAAGAGCAGCGGTAATGCAACTGCAGAACACAGCAGAGGAAAGAGCAGCGCTCGCAGTGGGTGAGTGAGTGCCGTAGCGCGAGACGCGTATACGGCATTGGCTATCAGCAGCACTGGAGGAATAGCAAAGTTGATGAGCAGCGCGCCGCCGATTTTGGCTTCGCCGCCTATGAGAATCGATATCAGCAGCAGGCCGTAAACGATGGCAACGGCGGCAATGCAGCCAATGGCGCGTGCATCGAGACGTGTGGAGCGAGATGATGAAAGCGTTTGCGATGTCATGGCATGTCTCCTCTCCGTTGAAAATGACATACTGACAGTTTCCATAATAAAACGGGCTTGGTGGCAACACGAATGGTTGCACCAAGCCCGTTGGAATGGCCTATAAGAGCTGATTATCAGTTCACCGAACGGCGAGCGGTCTCCACGCCGAAGATGCCGACGATAAGCATCGAGGCGATGGCAATCACGCTGATGGACACGAAGATGGACGTGGCACCGAGGTTCATCAGCATCCAACCCACCACCATAGGCATCAACACGTTGAGCAGCTTGGCGATGGCGTTGGCCACGCCCACGCAGCGGAAGCGCACCTTGGTGGCGAACAGTTCAGGAGCGTACACGGCCACCACGGAAGCCATGAGCACGTAGAGGCACATCATGAGCAGGAAGCCCACGATGATGGCACCGACAGTGGAAGTCTGGAACGCGTAGAGCATACCGAACACACCAGTGAAGAGGAACGCCGGTACGATAGTGCGCTTGCGGCCAATGCGATCGATGAGCAGAGAGCCGATGAGGCAGCCCACCGGAGCGCCGAGCATCATCATCGTGGAAGTGGTCAGCGAGGAGGAAAGGTTGATGCCGCGCTTGACCAGAATGGTCGGCACCCAAGAGGTGAAAGCGTAGGAGCACACGTTGGTGGCGCTCACAGCCACGATGGCCACGAGCAGGCAGATGCCGAGCGAACGGCCACCAGCGTTGCGAGTGGATTCAGCAGCAGACTTGGCAGCAGCTTCAGCAGGCTCAGAACCGTTGGCTTCAAGCTGCTTGACGATGGCATCAGCCTCGTTATAACGGCCGTGCACAGCCAGCCAACGCGGAGACTCCGGGATATCACGACGCAGCCACCAAATCACAGCGGCAATAAGACCGATACCGACGAATAGCGGACGCCAGCTCCAGCGAGGAATGATGAATGCGCACAGCAGCATGGCGATAGGCACACCACAGTTGGCGACGAGCGAAACGATAGCGCACCAATGGCCACGACGATTCATCGGGGCGAATTCGTTGACCATAGCGAAACCGGTGACGATTTCAGCGCCGAGGCCGAGGCCTGCGCCAAGACGGCAAAGAGAAAGAATAGCCATGTTCGGGGCGAATGCGCCGAGGAAGGTGAAGCCACCGAACAGCAGCAGGTTGATTTGGTAGGCTACGCGGCGGCCCTTCAGGTCGCCGACGAAACCGGCCAGCAGCGAGCCGACCAACAGGCCCAGGAAGCCTGCGGACATGAACGTGGAGTTTTGTGCCACGGTGGACCAGTGGGTGGACAGTGCACTGGAAGCCACAGCACTGCCGATATACACATCGATGCTGTCCATCAGCATGCCGGCCGCCACCAGAGCGACGATGCGATAGAACATCGGGGTCTCATGCGCACGATCCATGCGCGAAACAATTTCTTCTACCTGAGCATGATTCTCAGCGGTACGAGCCTCGGCGGCAGTCATAGCGGAATCATGGGAAATCTGCTGTTCAGCAGCAGTCATAGTGAGCGCCTCTTCTTACATCTTGTTGCAAGGCAACCGCTCAACGGTCTATTGCCGTGCAACGAACTCATAGCGCGGGTTCGACTTCGTTTGCCTTCCCATTGTGTGGGATAGTCAACGATTTCAAGCCTACGTCTTGAATTCACCTACCGAGCCAACATTGTGAGCTGGCTCACGTACGTCAGAAAAGAACTATAGGAGCGTTTTTCTTGGGCTCCTGTCGCGGGCCACATTGTGAACGAATATGAAACGGGGTGTCTCACTATGAGACACCCCGAGACAATCCACATGCGCGGTTTTACTGCTGAGTCTTTTTCGCCAAGATCTCATCCACCAGCTTCGGCTTTTCAGTCAGCTGACCAGTGAAACCGGGGCGAATATCCATGTGCAGCACCAGAGACGTGCGGTAACCCTGCTCGGCAAGCTTCTTGGCTGCTTCGCCGGCCACCTTGAGCACATCGTCGAGATTGCCCTCCACATTGGTGAACAATGCGTTGGTCTCTTGCGGCAAACCGGATTCGCGAATCACCTCAACAGCCTGAGACACATAAGGGGAAACTTCGGAACCCACGCCAGCAGCAGAAACCTGAATCGCTGCGACGGTGTTCAGGTACGGCTTGCCGGTTTCGGGGTCGATGGGTACTTCCTGCTTCACGGCATTGCGGTCAACGACCATAGTTGTCCTTTCAGCGGTATTTCCAGAAGTGGTCCATCGGGCCGGAGCCGTGCCCCAAATCCAATTGAGCCTTCAATGCGCCGGTCAGATACTTCTTCGCGTGCTTAATGGCCTTAGGCAGCGTATCGCCTAGAGCCAGATACGAGGCGATGGCAGAGCTCAACGTGCAGCCAGTGCCGTGAGTGTTCGGATTGTTAATACGCACGCCATCGAACCAAGTTACCGTGCCATCAACCTCAGCGAGCACGTCGTTGGCGTCTTCAGTACCATGACCGCCCTTGACCAGAGCCGCACAACCGTACTGTTCGCTGATACGACGAGCTGCAGTTTCCATATCCTCCTGATCATGAATCAGGGTGTCGGTCAGGGCTTCGGCCTCCGGGATGTTCGGCGTTACCACGGTGGCCATGCCGAACAGTCGGCCGGTCAGCGCTGCAATAGCGTCATCGCTGATGAGCTTGGCACCCGAAGTGGCCACCATCACCGGGTCGAGCACAATGTTGGTGGCGTGATGGGCTGTCAGACGGTCAGCGATGACGTTGATGATATCCGCGGAGGAGACCATGCCGATTTTCACGGCGACAGGCGGAATATCCTCGAATACCATGTCGATCTCATCGGCCAGAATATCCGGCTTCGTGTCCTGAATGGAACGCACGCCGGTGGTGTTCTGGGCGGTGAGTGCGGTGATGGCGCTCATGCCGAACACACCACATGCCAGCATGGTTTTCAGATCAGCCTGCATACCGGCGCCGCCGGACGAATCCGAACCTGAAATCGCAAGTACTGCTGGCAAAGTGGTGCTCATAATTTCTCCTTTAAAACTCGTAACACGTACCGAGCGTAGCGAGGTGGCTGTACGTTACTGTGCCTTCTGGTACAGCTTTGAGCCGCCCTCCTGGAACTTGCGGCTCATCTCAGCCATGCCAGCGGCAATATCATCCGCATTGGTGCTCGACGCAGCGCTTGTGGCCAATGCGCCACGAGCCTCCTGAGCAGACGGAATCTTGCCTGCCAGCGTATCCTGCACCAGCTGTTCCTGGGCTGCAGCGCCACCGAACTGCTTACGGATGTTCTGAGAGATGGCCATCGAGCAGAACTTCGGGCCGCACATCGAGCAGAAGTGCGCCATCTTAGCCGGCTCGGCGGGCAGTGTCTCGTCATGGAAGGCGATGGCCGTGTCCGGATCATAGGAAAGGTTGAACTGGTCAAGCCAACGGAATTCAAAACGAGCCTTCGAGATGGCCAGATCGCGATCCTGTGCATGCGGATGATGCTTGGCGATATCCGCGGCATGGCAGGCGATCTTGTAAGCGATCACGCCCTGCTTAACATCGTCCTTATTCGGCAGGCCGAGGTGTTCCTTCGGAGTCACATAGCACAGCATGGCAGTGCCGTAGCGAGCAATCTCCACGCCGCCGATGGCGGAGGTGATGTGATCGTAGCCGGGGGCAGTATCGGTGGTCAGCGGTCCAAGCGTATAGAACGGGGCATCCTTGCAGATGGCCTTCTCCATTTCGATGTTCATGCGCACGGTGTCGAACGGAATATGGCCCGGGCCTTCGATCATCACCTGAACATCCTTGGCCCAAGCGCGCTGGGTCAGTTCGCCCAAGGTCATCAGTTCGGCGAGCTGTGCAGCGTCGTTGGCATCGGCAAGCGAGCCCGGACGCAGACCATCGCCCAGGGAGAATGCCACATCGTACTTGGCGAAGATATCGCACAGTTCATCGAAGTGGGTGTACAGGAAGCTTTCCTGATGATGTTGCAAACACCATTCGGCCATAATCGAACCGCCACGGGAAACAATGCCGGTCACACGGTTGGCGGTCAGCGGCACGAAGCGCAGCAGCACGCCGGCGTGAATGGTCATGTAGTCCACACCCTGCTCACACTGTTCGATCACAGTGTCGCGGAACAGCTCCCAGCTGAGCTTGGAAGCGTCATCCTCCACCTTCTCCAGTGCCTGATACATCGGCACAGTGCCAATCGGCACAGGGGAGTTGCGCAGAATCCATTCGCGGGTGGTGTGAATGTCGTTGCCGGTGGAAAGATCCATCACAGTGTCGGCACCCCACTTGGTAGCCCAAGTGAGCTTCTCCACTTCCTCATCGATGGAAGAGGTCACGGCGGAGTTACCCATGTTGGCGTTGAGCTTGGTCAGGAAGGCGGATCCGATAATCATCGGCTCGGCCTCCGGGTGGTTGATGTTGCACGGCATGACGGCGCGGCCAGCAGCCAGCTCAGAGCGCACAAGCTCCACATCACAGTTCTCTCGCTCAGCGACATACTTCATTTCCGGGGTGATGATGCCGTGGCGGGCATACCACATCTGGGTCACCGGATGGTCCTTGGCGCGCATCGGCTGGTGCTTGCGACCACGCCATTCCTTGGTGGCACGACCGCGCTTGATAGCGCGCTTGCCATCATCGCCGAGGTTACGGCGGCGGCCTTCGTACTCTTCAATATCGCCGCGGTCACGAATCCAGTCGAGACGAAGCGGCTTCAGGCCTTCCTTCGGGTCGCACTTGGGGCCTTCAGTGTTGTAGTCGATGAACGGCGGGTTCGGGCCCACACCGGGAGTATCGGAAAGCTTGATTTCGGTGTACGGCACCTCAAGATCGTAAGAGCCAAACTGGTTTTCGAAATGCACCGACTTGGTCTTGCGGATGTGCGCCTTATCGCGCTGCTTGGAGCCGCGGGCGGCAATATCCACACGCTGCTGCTTGGCGAGTTTCTGTGCATCCTTGGCCTGCTTGGCGTTCGTGAACTTCTTCTCGGTGGCTTCGGAGCCGGCAGCTGCAGTACCCTCCTGAGCGGCCTGAGTATCAGCGGCCGGAGTATGAGTCACAATGCGCGGGGCGTAACCATGCTTGGCGTCGCCGCGTACGACCTTCCATGCCTCAACCATAGCCTTGGTGGTGGCTTCCGGATCATCGGCACCGGCGATGGCAGACACCACGAACCAGCCTGCGGCCTTGGTGCCGGCGAGCATGGGCATATCCTTAACGGTCACACCGCCGCCAACCACCACCGGGAACTCACAAGCAGCGCAAATGGTGTTAATTTGCTGGGCATCAAGGGTCTTGCCGGAACCGTCGTTGCCACCCACGGAAGCCTCTGGCTTGGTGGTGGAAACATGCAGCGGGCCGGCGCCGATGTAATCGATGCAGCCGTCAGGTAGCTCGTTGATGAGCTTGACCAGGCTTTCGGTCTCTGCGGAAAGGCCAACAATGGCATCATCGCCGAGCAGGGCGCGGGCTTCACGCGGCTCCATATCGGTCTGGCCGATGTGCACACCGTCCACCTTGATGCCCTTGCGGCGAGC
The DNA here is from genome assembly GCF_002860405.1 of Bifidobacterium imperatoris. GTDB lineage: Bacteria > Actinomycetota > Actinomycetes > Actinomycetales > Bifidobacteriaceae > Bifidobacterium > Bifidobacterium imperatoris. The sequence continues at coordinate 20,535 of NZ_NMWV01000031.1, forward strand.
TTGCCACACCACGTCAGCACGATCATCGATTACAAACGCCACGGAATCGGACTTATTGTTGTCTTCGATGATTTGTGCGATGTCCTGAGCCATTGCAGTCAGCTCGGAGGCATCGGCCTTCTTGGCGCGCAATTGGATGAACGTGGCGCCACCGCGCAATGCCTGATCGACAATGTCGGTCAACGGTCGGCCTTTGCAATCGTCGGGGCCCACCACAAAGTATGCGGAAAGGTCGAACGAGTCGCGCATGGATGCGTACGGATATTCGTTGCTCATTATTGTTCCTTTTGATTGATATTGAGGAAGTCTGTGTGTGATTTGGATAGTGTCAGAAAAGGTAGGTAGGTCTATCCGATTTTTCTCTTCGTTGGCTCCCTTCAGTGAGGGAGCTGTCGGCTGAGCTGACTGAGGGGAGCCAAAGCTGCATATCGACTGGGGAAGCCATTTCGAGAGAGAATTACTGCGCCAGAATTTCGCTGCCGGCCACCTGCTCAGCGGTCACATTCCACAGTGCGTCGAGGAACGCCACTTGGAACGAGCCGGGTCCTTTGGCTTCGGCTTCGGCTACTTCGGCCGCACGGTCATACAGCAGGGAAGCGGCCAGCGCAGCAATCAGCGGTTCGGCAATAGCAAGGTACGTGGCGGTTACGCCACCCAAGGAGCAGCCGGCTCCTGTGATTTTGGCCATCATTGCGCTGCCACCAGGCAAGCGATAGACGTGCTTGCCGTCAGTCACCAGATCGATTTTGCCGGACACGGCTACCGCAGCTTGATGATTGGGAGCGGACTGTGCAAGGAACCGAGCCAACAGCTTCGCCGGCTCGATTGCAGCGTCCACTTCATCCACGGACTCCACGCCTGCCGGGCGACTCTTCTTATCCGCGTCTAGCAATCCCCACATATTGGCTAGTGCGATGACTTCAGAAGCATTGGCGCGAATCACCGTTGGGGGAGCAGCCTTGAATGATTGCAAAATTGCGGTGCGGGTTTTGCCGATGCCAGCGGCCACGGGATCCAATACCCAAGGCTTGCCGAGATAGTTGAGTCGTTGTGCGATGGTTGGCAACGCGTCCTTATAGAACGGCAGTAGCGTACCCACATTGATATAGTTCGCGCCGGCGATTTTCGCGGTTTCAATCACATCATCCGGCAGGAAGCTCATGGCTGCCGTGCCACCTGCGGCCAGCTGCGCATTGGCCACAAGATTGATAGTGACGAAATTCGTGAACGATTGCGCCAGAGGTGTTTTGGCTTTTACATCTCGCACCGCCTGCGCTATGGCTTCACGTAGTTCTGCCAAATCATTTGATTGAGATGTTTGTGTACCACAATGTACGTGCGAATCATCGCTCATATCACTGCTCCCTACGATGGTCTTAACCAACAGGTTCTAAGGGTTAGGCGTTATGCCATTCTCAACCCGCCGTTGACGCGGGTTCCCCTGCATTACAATGCTGACGCTATGCGCGTATGCGGACATTTTCTTTACAAATCCGAACAGAATCGTTGATTTTTATGTGATTGCTCTGGCGCGTCGCCAAACCTCGTGGTATTTATGCGGGCTCTTGCTGTGACACGCGTGTAGGATGAGGTTCGTTTGCTTGGAATCCCTAGAATTTCGGGAGGAATGATGACTAATCAGTCCGCTGTTGATATCAATCAACTTCAGGAATACTCGCGTGCGTTCAATGCTGACCGTGCCAATCTTGTGGCCGCCAATGCTGCCGTCTCCACCGGTGTGCTTGCCGCAGCCACCGATTACCAAGGCCTGCGTGATCTGCCCCGTGACTTTTCCATCGAACTCAAGCAGGGCTCCATCACCAATCAGGAGCGCTCGGGCCGCTGTTGGATGTTCGCATCGCTCAACACGTTGCGTTACGAGCTGATGCACCACTGGAACTTGGAAGATTTCGAATTCTCCGAAACCTATTTGTTCTTCTGGGACGCCATCGAAAAGTCCAACACGTATCTTGAGCATGTGTTGGAAACCTTGGACGAGCCCACTGATTCCCGTATCTTCGAGGTCATCAACGATGGTCCGTCCGACGATGGCGGCTGGTGGCAGATGTTCGCCGCCCTGGTCAATAAATATGGCCTGGTACCGAAGTCCGCTTACCCTGAGTCCGCCAATTCGCGTGACTCGGATGCCTTCAAGCAATACCTCAACACTAAGCTGCGTGAGTTCGCCGCTGAGCTTCGTCGCCGTCATGCTGCCGGCGAATCGGTGGAGATGCTGCGTGAAGCCAAGCGTGAGGATATGGCCACGGTATATCGCATCTGCGCTATCGCACTCGGTGAGCCTCCGGCAACGTTCGACTTCCTGGCACGAGTCAAGGATGATGATGACGACAAGGATGATAATAAGGACAGCAAGGCTGATAAGACCGAGCAGGCCAAGCGCGAATCCGGCAAGGATGAACGCAAGCAGATTCGCGAAACCGGTATCACGCCGCTTGAGTTCTACAAGAAGTATGTGCCTGTGGATGTCAATGATTTCGTCACCATCTCTAATGCTCCGATGGCTCGTACCCCATTCGGCAAGCGCTACCGCATCCGTTGCACCGCGAATGTGATTGAAGCCGGCGATATGGAATTCGTCAACGTGCCGCTGGCCGTGTTCAAGAAGGCCGCCGTCGACCAGATCGCAGCTGGCCACCCGATTTGGTTCGCCTGCGATTGCATGCAATTCGCGCTGCGTGGTGAAGGTGTGTTCGATCGCGGTACTGTGCGAGTGGATCAGCTGTTCGGTACTGAATTCACCTTCGATAAGGCTGATGGCCTTGAGTACGGCGACCGTCCAAGCAATCATGCGATGACGCTCACTGGTGTGAATCTGGACGAGAACGACAAGCCTAACCGTTGGAAGATTGAAAACAGCTGGGGTAAGGACAACGGCAAGGATGGCTACTATGTGGCTTCCGACGCCTGGTTCGACCAGTTCGTCACTGAACTCATCATCCGCAAGGACATGCTCGACGAGGCGACGCTGGCCATTGCGCAAAGCGAGCCGGTAGAGCTTGAACCGTGGGAGCCGCTCACGCGCTCTTGCCGCTGAGCTCAAATAGTGATTCGGCGCTCCCCGATACCTCATATATAGAGATGTAGGGGAGTGCCGCTATCCTGAAGCGGTTGTAAGTAAGTCCCCAAACCGTTCAAACCAGAAGGTGCATTGTGGCTCAATCTAAACTCGATGAAGTCGTATCCCTCGCAAAGCGTCGTGGCTTCGTATTCCCTGCCGGTGAAATCTATGGCGGCACTCGTTCCGCTTGGGATTACGGCCCTCTTGGTGTTGCTCTGAAAGACAACATCAAGCGCGAATGGTGGCGTTCTATGGTCGTCACTCGCCCCGACGTGGTCGGTGTGGACACCTCCATCATTCTGCCGCCTGAAGTGTGGGTGGCTTCCGGTCACGTCAGCGTGTTCAACGATCCGCTCGTCGAATGCCTGAACTGCCACAAGCGCAACCGTGCCGATAAGCTCGAGGAATCCTACGCCGAAAAGCACGGCGACAAGATGCCTGAGAACGGCATGAAAGATATTGTCTGCCCGAACTGTGGTACCCGTGGCGAGTGGACCGAACCGCGTGACTTCAACATGATGCTGCGCACTCACCTCGGCCCGGTCGAGGATGAGAACAGCCTGCACTACCTGCGCCCGGAAACCGCTCAGGGTATTTTCGTGGACTTCAAGAACGTAATGACTTCCTCCCGTTCCAAGCCGCCGTTCGGTATTGCGAACATGGGTAAGTCCTTCCGTAACGAGATCACTCCGGGCAACTTCATCTTCCGTACCCGAGAGTTCGAGCAGATGGAGATGGAATTCTTCGTCAAGCCGGGCACCGATGAGGAATGGCACCAGTACTGGATTGACGCTCGTACCCAGTGGTACCTTGACCTCGGTGTCAAGCCGGAGAACCTGCGCCACTATGAGCATCCGAAGGAGAAGCTGGCCCACTACTCCAAGCGCACCGTGGACATCGAATACAAGTTCGGTTTCCAGGGTTCCGATTGGGGCGAACTCGAAGGCATCGCCAACCGTACGGACTTCGATTTGACGGCTCATGCCAAGCACTCCGGCGAGGATCTGAGCTACTTCAACCAGGCAACTGGCGAGAAGTACATTCCGTACGTCATCGAGCCGGCAGCAGGTCTGACCCGCTCCCTGATGTGCTTCCTCGTGGATGCCTACGATGTGGACGAAGCACCGAACACCAAGGGTGGCGTCGACAAGCGTACCGTGCTGCGTCTCGATCCGCGCTTGGCTCCGATCAAGGCTGCCGTGCTGCCGCTGTCCAAGAAGCCGGAACTGCAGGAAGTGGCCCACAACCTGGCTGCCGACCTGCGCTTCAACGAGTGGATGATCGACTACGACGAATCCGGCGCTATTGGTCGCCGTTACCGTCGTCAGGATGAAATCGGTACTCCGCTGTGCATCACCGTGGACTTCGACACCCTCGAGGATCAGGCTGTGACCATTCGTGAGCGTGACACGATGGCTCAGGAACGCGTCTCTCTGGATAAGGTTGCTGATTACGTCAGCGCCCGCATCAGCGAAAAGCGTACTCGTGTGCCGCTGAAGCCTGTGGAAATGGGTGGCGAGCCTTGGCCTGCTTCCGGCATTCAGGAAGCCGGCGGCTTGTACTGATTCCCGAATTCGTAAGATCGCATAACGATGACTGATTTGGCTCCCCTCCGTTCAATAACGAGGGGAGCCACGCTATGTAGGAAGCAACGTGACAGATACCTCCGAAACCATTATCGCCGAACCGCATGAGACCGATAATCTCGATCCGCGCACGGATGCGCAGGAACGTCCGGGCGAACCGGTGCATATTGCTCCGGTGCAGCTGGATGATATCACTGTTCCCACGCCGGTTGTACTCTCTCCAATGGCGGGTGTCACCAACTGGCCGTTCCGCGTGATTTGTGAGGAATATGGTCCGGATGGCCTCTATGTGGCGGAGATGATTACCGCTCGTGCTTTGGTGGCAAGAAACCCCAAAGCATTGCGGTTGTGCCATTTTGCTCCTAGCGAGAAGATTCGTTCGCTCCAGCTGTATGGCGTGAATCCTTCCATCACCGAGCAGGCCGCCAAAATCGTAGTTGATGAAGGTATGGCGGACCATGTGGATCTGAACTTTGGCTGCCCGGTTCCCAAGGTCACGCGGCGCGGAGGCGGATCGGCCTTACCGTGGAAAACGGATATCTTCACCGATTTGATTGCGCGAGTGGTTGCCGTATGCGAACCTGCGGGCATCCCTGTTACCGCTAAGATTCGCGTAGGAATCGACCATCAGCATGAAACATTCCTCGAAGCTGGGCATATTGCACAAGAAGAGGGTTGCAAGGCGGTAACGTTGCACGCTCGAACCACTGCCGAATACTATGGGGGGCATTCGGATTGGTCTCGAATCGGTGAACTGAAGGAACATCTCAATATTCCCGTTTTCGGCAACGGTGATATTTGGGGTGCGGAAGATGCATTGGAAATGGTTCGCGAGACCGGTTGCGATGGCGTGGCCATCGGTCGTGGCTGTCAAGGCAGGCCGTGGCTGTTCGCCAATATCAAGAACGCTTTCGCAGGCAATGCTGAGCGCATCAATCCGAATCTTGGCGAGGTCTGTCAGGTGATTCATCGGCATGCCGAGCTGCTTACCGAATTCTATGATGGTGACGAAATGATGGCCGTACATGATTTGCGTAAGCATATCGCTTGGTATCTCAAGGGTTTCCCCGTAGGCGGTTCCACCAGAAAAGCCTTCATGGAATGCGAGAATCTCGCTGATGTGGATCGTGAGATAGCGCGTTTGGACCCCACGATTGAATACCCCCCACGAGTAATTGACAAGCCGCGTGGCCGAGTTCGTTTTGCCAAGAAAGTTCATCTTCCTTATGGATGGTTGGAATCGCGCACCACTTCCCATGAGGAGCGTGAAGCACTCTTCGGCGACGACCCGATGGATGCCAGTTATTAGTCTTTGCGCTGATTTCCGTTGAGGAAATAGGCAACGAAACAGGCCGAAAGGTGCCCTGCCGAGCCCTTTTGGTGTGTTCGCAGAAAAAATATTGCACAACACGCACTAATCCATGTGCGAATTGACTCCACGAGTAGGGCAGTTGCGCTACTCTTGGGTGTAACCGTGAAGTGACAGGAGCCAAACGTGAGCGAGATCGCCCAGACTGAGTTCAACGACAAGACCAACATTAAGGTCGTCGGCGTAGGCGGAGCCGGCGGCAATGCCGTTAACCGTATGATCGCCGAAGGATTGCAGAACGTTGAATTTGTGGCGGTAAATACCGATGCCAAGGATTTGTTGCGTTCTGACGCTGACGTCAAGATCTCCCTGTCTGATAAAACCAGTCGTGGTCTTGGCGCCGGTGCTGATCCTGAGCGTGGTGCAAAGGCCGCGCAGGATCATCAGTCGGATATTGAGGAAGCGCTGAAGGGTGCCGATATGGTTTTCGTCACCTGTGGCGAAGGCGGCGGCACGGGTACGGGTGCCAGCCCGATTGTGGCACGTACCGCACATCAGCAGGGCGCATTGACCATTGCAGTGGTGACCCGCCCGTTCAGCTTTGAAGGCCCGCAGCGTTCCGCATCCGCTGATTACGGCATCGATAACCTGCGCAAGGAAGTCGACGCTCTGATTGTGATTCCGAACGATCGACTGCTTGAGCTTTCCGACCGTTCCATCGGCATTATCGAAGCATTCAAGACCGCTGATACCGCTTTGCTTGCCGGTGTGCAGGGCATCACCGACCTGATTTCGATGAACTCCTACATTCACGTCGACTTTAACGACGTGAATTCCATCCTTCGTGGTGCTGGTACCGCTTTGTTCGGTATTGGTTCCGCGCGGGGCGAGGATCGTGCAACTCAGGCCGCTGAAATCGCTATCAGCTCCCCGTTGCTGGAAGAAAGCATCGAGGGTGCTCATGGTGCATTGATCAACATCGCTGGCCCGACCGATTTGAAGCTGCAGGAAGCTTCTGCCGCCACCGAGTTGGTGCGCAAGGCCATCCATCCTGAAGCTCAGATTATTTGGGGTCTTGCATTGGATGACGCTTACGGCGACGAGGTTCGCGTTACCGTTATTGCTGCCGGCTTCGATCATGTTTCCGCTCAGGATGCAGACGATCAGGAAGTAGTGACTCCGGTTGTTCCCGCGCAGCCGGTTGCTAAGCCCGCTGCGGCAGCTCCGACTCAGGTAGCTCAGCCGGCCCCGGTCGCCCAGCCTACGGTGCAGCCCACGTTCACGCCGAGCACGGGTGATTCCGCTTCGCTGCCGTTTGACGACCCGACGTCCGAACATCCCACCATTGCTCTCAACGATCCCGCGGGCGATCTTGACATCCCCGACTTCCTGCGCTGAAAGGACTGAAGCATGGCCGGGTTCATGAAAAACGCGATGTCCTATTTGGGCATGAGCGATGTGGCAGATGATGACGATGAGTTCGTCGAGGAGGAAGAGGAGCAACAGAAGCCTCAGCCGAAGCCGAACTTTGACTCTGACCATACGGTAACGCCTATGGCTCAGACTTCTCCCGCACCGAGTCAAAGCTCAAAGACCACCCCATTCCAGGGTAGTAGCCGAGTCAATCGCATCACCACGATTCACCCGAAGTCGTATGAAGATGCTCAGTTGGTCGGTCGTGCGTTGCGTGATGGCGTGCCTGTTGTGCTGAACTTGACCGGTGTTTCCGAAGCAGTGGCCTACCGTATTGTTGATTTCTCCGCAGGTGTGGTGTTTGGTGTGCGTGGCTCGTTGGAACGTGTTACGCCGCGCGTGTTCCTACTGAGCCCGGCTCAGGTGAACATCAAAGTCGAAGAGCCTACGAACGCAGCATCCGCCCGAGATTTGTTCTCTGACTGATACTCGCGAATACTGCTCATTATTGTTGCTATCGGCTGATTCCCAGTAGGGGATCGGCCGATTTTTATTGAGCTCCAAGCAAACATTTCATATCCGGTTGTTAGGCTTACCCCATGTTGCCTTTTCTCTTCACTCTTATTGGCCGTATTCTCGCTTGGCTGGTTAATGCCTATATCACAGTGCTTATCATTCGCATGGTTTTGGATTGGGTGTCAATCCTGGCTCGTAATTGGTACCCGCATGGTATCGTGGCTCAACTGATCAATATGGTGTACACCATTACAGAGCCTCCGCTGCGCTGGCTGCGCCAATATATCAAGCCGCTTCCGCTCGGCTCTATATATCTGGACATGAGCTTTATAGTGCTGTATTTCGCGTTAGTGGTACTGGAGAGCGTCATCTACCTTATTTTCTGATGCAAAATCACTATTTTTTGTGCTGAATACGGCATGTCGCACCTTGAAATCGGCACAAAACTCCCATGAATCGAAGGGGTCGTGATAGCATCAATACTTGATACCAACGTAAGCGAGGGCAAAGCCCCAAAGCGAGGTGCAATATTTATGGCTCTGTTGACGCCGAAGGATATTAGGGAGCACACCTTCCAGACCGTGCGATTCAAGGAAGGTTACGATGTCGACGAGGTTGACGACTTCCTCGATCAGGTCACGGAGACCGTGGAGGCTCTGGGCCGTCAGGCAGTAGCCGGCGGTCAGGCAACTCAGGCTCTGGGCCCCGATGTGACCAACCTGAATGCCAAGATTTCCGAGCTGACCGGTCAGGTGCAGAAGCTCCAGGCTGAGAATAATGAGCTGAAGAATGCTGCCGCTCAGGGCCAGCAGTCTTCCGCTGAAGGTGATAAGGCCGCTCAGTTGGCCGCAGCTAAGCTCAGCGAAGCAGAGGAATCCAACCGCGCCCTTTCCGCTCAGAACGATCAGCTCAAGGGCCAGGTCGATCAGCTGAATGCCCAGATCGATCAGCTGACTGCCCAGGCTGCTCAGGCTTCCGGAAACCAGGAGGCCGTCGGCCAGCAGATTGCAGCAATCCAGAAGGAACGTGACCAGTTCCGCGCCGCCAACGAAGAACTGTCCCGTCAGCTTGCTGCCGCTCAGCAGCAGGGCGGTGTCGCTCAGCAGCAGGCCGCTCAGATTCAGGAGCTGTCTCGTCAGCTTGAAGAAGCCAAGCAGCGTGAGAACCAGCTGCGTGCTCAGGTCTCCAAGGTTGAGCCGAGCACCGAAACCGGCTCCCTGCAGAAGATTGCCGGTGCTGCCGCTATGCCGGGCAGTGAACCGGAGCGTGCAACCGCTATGCTGACTTTGGCTATGCAGCTGCATGATCAGTACGTTGAAAAGGGCAAGACCAAGGCTAAGGAAATCACCGAAGCCAGCCAGAACAAGTACAACGATCTGGTTACCAAGGCCAACACGTATTCTGATCGCACCCGTTCCGAGGCTGACGCCTACCGTGATCGCGTTCACGCTGATGCAGACGCCTACTCTAAGAACACCCGTACCGACGCAGATACCTATTCTGAGAACACGCGTGCTGATGCGGACTCCTACTCCGAGAAGACTCGCCAGGATGCCGACAACTACTCCAAGACTCAGCACACTGATGCTGATGAGTACGAGGCAGATGTGCAGCGTCGTGCCGCGGAATACGACAAGCAGACTCGTTCCGCAGCCGATACCTATGCACAGCAGGTGCGTGACAACCTGCAGAACCAGTCCAAGGTTATTGAGGGCAACATTCAGAGCCTCAAGCAGTTCGAGACCGAGTACCGTGCACGCCTGACCGAGTTCCTTGGCCAGCTCGCCGCACAGGTTTCCGAATCGAACAACTATCAGGATCAGACCTCGTCCAAGGCTAACTGAGCGTAGGTAGGGTAAGTCGTATGACAAACCAACAGGGACGGCTGCGTATTCGCGCGGCCGTCTTTGCATGTGTGGCCGCTGTGGCTTTGATTGTTGACCAATTCACTAAGTTTTGGGCGTTATCGGCATTGTCTGGCGGGCAGACCATCCGAGTGATTCCCGGGCTGTTGTCCCTGACCTTGGTGCGTAACCCCGGTGCGTCATTAGGCATGGGCTCCGGCTCTACATGGGTAATCAGTCTGCTCGCCATTGTCGCATGCTGTGCACTGCTGTACTACGGATTGCGCGCTGTGTCTTTGAAGTGGACGGTTGCGCTGTCCTTTGCGTTCGCTGGCGCTTTCGGCAACCTGATTGACCGTGTGATGTATGCGGATGGATTCCTCAACGGCAAGGTTGTGGATTTCCTGAACTACGGATGGTCTGTCGGCAATGTTGCGGATATTTATCTTGTGGTAGCAGGCGTAGTCATTGTCGTACTGATTCTACTGAACGAACCATTTACGGTAAAGGACATTGCGACTGCAAAGAGCGATGCCGAAGAATCAGCTAAGACAAAGGTGGATGCCGAGTAATGAATCGTATGGTTCCCGCTCCTGACGCTTTGATTGGCAAACGATTCGACGTCGCCGTAGCCAAAATGCTCGGTATTTCTCGTTCCAAAGCTGCTGACTTAGTTGATTCCGGCCAAGCTCGTGTACTTGGCCGTGATGTGGCACGTTCCAGCACATTGGCGGCGGGAGATACTGTCGAATTCGATTTGGTTGAAGAACGTAAGGAGCCTGAACCTATTGCCAACGATATGGCTGTGGTCTACGAAGACGATGACGTTGTTGTAGTCGACAAGCCGGTTGGTGTTGCTGCCCATGCTTCGGTTGGATGGACTGGCCCTACGGTGCTGGGGTCTTTGCGAGACCGTGGTGTGCATATTACCGCTTTAGGTGCTGCTGGACGTGAAGGTATTGTCTCCCGCTTGGATGTGGGCACGTCCGGACTGATGCTGGTGTGCAAATCCGATTTGGCATATACGGAAATGCGCAGGCAGTTTGCCGAGCATGAGGTGAAGAAAACCTATCACGCGCTGGTGCAAGGTTCGCTGAAACAGGATAAAGCTACTATTGAGGCGCCGATTGGTCGTGCAAAGGTTTCGGATTTTCGTTTTTGCGTGACGCCTGCTGGCAAACCGGCAGTGACGCATTGGGATGTGCTGGAACGCTTCGGTCATGAAGCTACGCTGGTTTCTGTGAATTTGGAGACGGGTCGAACGCACCAGATTCGTGTGCATTTCTCCTCAATCGGCCACCCTTTGTGCGGCGATCCGATGTATGGTGCCAATCCTGTGCTATCTGAGATACTTGGACTCGATCGCCAATGGCTGCACGCCATGAAACTTGAATTCCGCCATCCCCGTACCCGTATTTGGACGACGGTGGAATCACACTATCCCGCTGATTTGGCGCAAGCGCTCGAAACTATGCGGGCCCGTCATACAGATACGGCTCCCATAGCTTCCTGATTTTCTCCTTCTTTGCCTTGCCCGGTGTTCCTAGCATCTTCTGACTGTAGGATTTTGAACTCTTACTGTAGGTTTTTAAACGAAAAACGTTGGAAATCCTACAGTCAGTGTTGGAAATCCTACAGCCGGTGTCCAAAAACCTACAGTCAGTGAAGGTGAAGGCTGAGCAGAGCGTGCGGTATGGTGGAACGCATGGCTGAAATGGGGAACTTCGTACATCTGCACAACCACACGCACTATTCATTGTTGGATGGTGCGTCGAAGATTCCGGCGTTGGCCAAGCGCGCCGCCGAATTAGGCATGCCAGCAGTAGCTATTACTGATCATGGCAACATGCACGGCGCATATGAAATGTATACCAACTGTGTCTCCAACGGTGTTAAGCCGATTATCGGCATTGAAGCGTATGTGACTCCTGAAACCGCTCGCCAGGACAAGTCGCGTGTGCACTGGGGTACCGAGGCGCAACGTCGCGATGATGTTTCCGGTGGTGGTTTGATTACCCACATGACCATGTGGGCGGAAAACGATGAAGGCTTGGTCAACCTCATCAAGGCTTCCTCAGTGGCCAACCTTGAAGGTCGTGTGATGCGATATCCCCGTATGGATAAGGAGGTTTTGGCCACATATTCCAAAGGCGTGATCGCTTCTTCTGGTTGCCCTTCGGGCATCATCCAAACGCGCATTCGTCTGGGACAGTTCGATGAGGCGCTGCGTGCAGCCGGCGAGTTCCAGGACATTTTCGGCCGAGACAACTTCTTCATCGAGCTGATGGATCACGGGCTTTCGATTGAAACGCAGGTGACCAAGGATTTGCTCACCATTGCGAAAAAACTTAACGCTCCGATTCTGGCAACGAATGATTCGCATTACGTGCACGCGGAAGATGCGGGCGCACAGGATGCGATGCTATGCATTAATTCAGGCTCTCGTCTGGATGACCCGGACCGATTCAAGTTCGATGGCACGGGCTACTACCTGAAGACGGCAGAGGAGATGCGCACCCTGTTCAAGGAGCTGCCTGAGGCGTGCGATAACACGCTTCGAATCGCTGAGCGTTGCAATGTGATGTTCGACGATCATGAGGATGGCGCGTTCATGCCAAAGTTCCCCTGCCCCGAGGGGTGGGATGAGACTTCTTTGTTCCTGAAGAAGGTCGAGGAAGGTCTGGAGAAGCGCTACGACGGCAACCCTCCGCTTGAAGTGCTCAAGCAAGCGGATTACGAGTGTGGTGTGATTTGCCAGATGCAGTTCTGCGGCTACTTCTTGGTGGTGGCCGATTACATCCAATGGGCGAAAGACCACGGCATCATGGTGGGGCCCGGCCGTGGCTCTGCAGCAGGCGCAATGGTGGCCTACGCAATGGGTATCACTGAGCTGGACCCGCTGAAGCATGGCCTGATTTTCGAAAGGTTCCTGAACCCGGAGCGTGTGTCTCTGCCGGATATCGACGTCGACTTCGATCCGGAAGGCCGCGCCCGTGTAATCGAGTATTGCGGCGAGAAATATGGCACCGATAAGGTTGCACAGTGCGTGATTTACGGCACGATTAAGACGAAGCAGGCGCTGAAGGATTCGGCTCGAATCATGGGCTACGAGTTCTCAGTGGGTGAGAAGGTAACCAAGGCGTTGCCTCCGGCTGCCACGGGCGGCAAGGACATCAGCCTGCATGACATCTTCGACCCGACGGCGAAACGCTATGCAGAGGCGCGTGAATTCCGCGAGATGTATGAGTCCGATCCAGATGCGCGCCGCATCACGGACGAAGCCAAGGGCATCGAGGGTCTGATTCGCCAGACGGGTGTGCATGCGTGCGCCACCATCATGGGTAGTGCTCCGATTACGGATACGAGCCCGCTGCTGGAGCGTACTGATGGCACAATTACTACCACGTTCGAATATCATACGTGCGAAACGCTGGGCTTGGTCAAGATGGATTTCCTTGGACTTTCCAACTTGACGGTGATTCATGACACGCTGAGAAACATCGAAGCGAACGGTAAGCCGGCCATCGACTATACGAAGATTCCGCTGGACGACAAACCCACGTATGAACTGCTTTCCCGTGGTGACACGTTGGGCGTGTTCCAGCTTGATTCCGATGGTATGCGTTCCTTGCTCAAGACGTTGAAGCCGGATAACTTCAACGATATTTCCGCATTGATCGCTCTGTATCGACCGGGCCCAATGTCGATGGATTCGCACACTAATTATGCGAAGCGCAAGAATGGCTTGCAGAAGATCACGCCAATTCATCCCGAGCTCGAGGAACCGCTCAAGCAGGTGCTCGATGAGACGTATGGTCTGATTATTTATCAGGAGCAGGTGCAGTCCGCCGCCCGAATCTTGGCAGGTTATTCGTTGGGCAAGGCAGATGTGCTGCGTCGAGCAATGGGTAAGAAGAAGCCTGAGGTGCTGGCTAAGGAGAAGGTGCCGTTCTTCGCTGGCATGAAGGAACACGGTTATTCCGAAGAGGCAGCGAATGCTGTGTGGGATATTCTGGTTCCGTTCTCCGGCTACGCCTTCAACAAGGCGCATTCCGCAGCCTATGGTCTGATTTCCTATTGGACCGCATACTTGAAGACTCATTATCCGGTAGAGTTCATGGCTGCTTTGTTGCAGGGTGCGGCTACGAACAAGGATAAGACGGCCTTGTACCTTGGCGAGGCACGACGTATGGGCATTCAGGTGCTCTCTCCGGATGTGAACGAGTCGGTATATGAGTATTCCGCAGTCGGCGACGTGGTGCGATTCGGTTTGGGCGCTATCCGTAACGTGGGTGAGAAAGCCGTGGCGGACATTATTGCCGAGCGTGAGGGGCCGCGCGGCAAGTTCGTGAATTTCATGGACTTCATTCGCCGTGTGCCACTGACCGCACTGAACCGCCGACTCGTGGAATCTTTGATTAAGGCCGGTGCATTCGACTCCATCGATCCGAACCGCCGTGCTTTGTTCACTGTGCATGAGGCTGCCATCGATTCGGTGGTAAGTCTGAAACGCAAGCAGGCTGAGGGCCAGTTCGATTTGTTCTCCGATGATGAGGACGGGGGAGCGGAGGCAATGGGCGATGCGTCCGTGACCGTGCCGGATGTGGAGGAGTGGGATAAGAAGACCAAGCTCAACTTCGAACGTGAGATGCTGGGTTTGTATGTGTCCGACCACCCGCTTTCGGGCATGCAGTCTGTGCTTGCAAGCTTGCGAGAGATGTCGATTGCGCATTTGATTGACCGTGCCAAAACTATGCCTGACGGACAGCAGGTCACGTTGGCTGGTTTGGTGACTGGTGTGGATCGCCGTGTTTCCAAGAAGGGCAATCCGTGGTCCATCGTCACCATCGAAGACATGGAAAGCAGCATTCAGTGCATGTTCTTCGGCAAAGTGTATGAGGCTGCCGCCGCGGAACTTGCCGTGGACGCGGTGGTGCAGATTCGCGGACAGGTGGAGCTGCGTGACGAAACCGTATCCTTGAGAGCCACGGAAATGCAGGTGCCCACCTTGGAAGCCGAAGATGAACGACCTTTGGTGATTACGTTGCCGACCGTGGCGTTGGAACGCGATCGTATGGCTCGTTTGGGGCAAGTGTTGGCCAGTCATCCCGGATACAGCGAGGTTCATCTCGCTGTAATGGATGAAAAGGGCAATGCTCAGGTGCTGACGTTCGGTGATCGTTTCCGAGTAAAGCGTGACACGTCATTATTCGCTGAGATTAAAATCCTCTTCGGTCCGAGCTGTTTGCCTGCTGCCGCGTAATTAGGGGACTACCATAGCGAACCGTGCCTAACGTAGAAGCTGAACGAGATGAACAACGCTGGATAGCGGAAACATTGGAACGACTATCGCATTCGAAGTTTCGCGCCAAGTTCATGCTTTCAGATAAGGACCGCGCCTACGCTCGTGCGAAGGGCAAAGCCATCATCAACCGCCATGCTCATGAAATGCTACATGATCGTGTCGGCGCTGCCGAGCCTAAGAATGATGGCAAACAGACGCCGTGGCGCGGTCACCCCGTATTCACCGCTCAGCATGCCACTGCTACTTGTTGCCGAGGCTGTATCGAAAAATGGCATCATATTCCTCAAGGTCGTGCACTTACTGAAGAGGAAACCAACAGGCTTGCAGATTTGGTCATGGCTTGGATTGAACGTGATTTGATTCACCATCCGGTGCGGTAATCGAGCAAGATACTGGTTAGAAGAACATCGCAAACTTACAATGGGCGAGGAACATGATCGCATTGAAGGGAAGCGATACTTATGAGCCAACAACTCGAATCGCCATCAATTACGCTGCAGGATAAATCCAAGTCTGTAATTGCACAAATTGGATTCGGTACTTTCCAGATTCCTCCGGAGGATACGCAGCGAGCTGTTGAGGAAGCCTTGGAGATTGGTTATCGTCACATTGATACCGCGGCAGCCTACTACAACGAGGAACAGGTGGGCGATGCGCTCAAAGCCACTGGCATGGCAGGTAAGGTTTGGGTGACTACTAAACTGCGCAATTGCGACCAGGGCTATGACTCAGCGATGGTGGCGTTCGAGGAATCACGCAAGAAGCTCAAGGTCGATGTTATCGATATGTACCTGATTCACTGGCCGTTCCCTGCCGCTGGTTTCTATAAGGAAACCTGGCGCGCGCTGCTGAAGCTTCGCGATGAGGGTGCGATTCGTGTGCCTGCCGTCAGCAACTTTCTACCTGAGCATCTGCGTGCGATTATCGAGGATTCTGGTGAGGCCCCTGCCGTTAACCAGATTGAAGTGCATCCACGATTCAGCCAGCCCGGCAATCTTGCATTCTGCAAGGCGCATGGCATTGTTGCTGAGGCGTACAGTCCGCTGGGCCACGGTAAGGATATCGAATCTGCTCCGGTGGTTGCTGCGGCTCGGGCTCATGGCGTGACTCCAGCAGAAGTAGTGCTGCGTTGGCATACGCAGGAAGGCCGCATCATCATTCCGAAGTCGAAGCATGTGGAACGTATGCGTCAGAACCTCGCCAGCGCCAGCTTTGATCTGACGCCCACTGAATTGGCTGCCATCGACGCATTAGACGAGCCGAACGGCAACGTAAGCGCCAATCCTGCTACGTTCACCCATTCTCAGTCATGGGCCGACCAACATGTACGAGGCAATATCTGATAAACCCACACAACACCGAGAGTTGCCTATGGCAGAGCGGCAAATAATGCGACAAGATGTCTGTCAAAAGGTTGACGTGATGTCAACATATTCTCCAAAGGAGGAGTGCCATGTACTATTCCAACGGTAATTACGAAGCCTTTGCCCGCCCGGAGAAGCCGGTCGGAGTCGATCACAAGAACGCTTACATTATCGGTACTGGACTTGCTGCGCTGTCTGCGGCCTGCTATCTAGTGCGTGACGGTCAAATGCCGGGCGATCACATTCATATCCTCGAGAAGGATCCTGTGCCGGGTGGTGCCTGCGATGGCGCAGATATTCCAGGCCTCGGCTATGTGATGCGTGGCGGTCGCGAAATGGACAACCATTTCGAGGTCATGTGGGATTTATTCCGTTCGATTCCCTCCATTGAGACTGAGGGCGTGAGCGTACTGGATGAGTATTACTGGCTCAACAAGGAAGACCCGAACTATTCCCTGTGCCGTGCTACTAAGGATCTCGGCAAGGATGCTGGTTTCCAGGGCAAGTTCGGTCTGAGTGATAAGGCTTCACAGGAAATCATGAAGCTCTTCTTCACGCCGGATGAAGAGTTGTACGACAAGCCCATCACTGATTTCTTCGATGATGAGGTACTGAATTCCAACTTCTGGCTGTATTGGCGAACTATGTTCGCATTCGAGAACTGGCATTCCGCGTTGGAAATGAAGCTGTACATCAAGCGCTACATCCACCACATTGGCGGTTTGCCTGATTTCTCAGCCTTGCGTTTCACCCGATACAACCAGTATGAGTCGATGATTCTGCCGATGGTCAAGTATTTGGAAAGCCACGGCGTGCAATTCCAGTACAACACCAAAGTGGAGAACGTGGAATTCGCCATCGGTGGTGGCGACGGCCCCAAGCGCGAACACACTGGAGTGGGGCAGGATACGATTTTGAAGATTCAAGCCACTTCCGGCGTCTTCAAGCGCAATCCGTACAGCTCGCCTACTAAGAAGCTTGCTGTGCGTTTGGATATTGATCATGAGGGAGAGAAGTCCTCGATTGATCTGACCGCAGATGATCTGGTGTTCATCACCAACGGTGGCTGCGTGGAGAACTCCACAATGGGTTCGCAGAATTCGCCGGCCGCATGGAATCCGGACTTGAAGCCGGGCGGCGGTTGGGATATGTGGCGCAACATCGCCAAGCAGGATCCCAGCTTTGGCCACCCGAACAAGTTCTGCTCCGACCCGCAGGCCACCAAGTGGATGAGCGCCACCGTCACCACACTGGACGGTGAGATTCCTCCGTATATTCAGAAGATCTGCAAGCGTGACCCATTCACTGGTCACGTAGTCACCGGTGGCATTGTGACCGTCACTGATTCCAACTGGCTGCTCAGCTGGACGCTGAACCGTCAGCAGCAGTTCCGTGACCAGCCCAAGGATCAGCTGTGCGTATGGGTTTATGGCCTATTCCCAGACAAGCCCGGCAACTATGTGAAGAAGCCGATGACCGAATGCACCGGTGAGGAGATTTGCGAGGAATGGCTCTACCACATGGGTGTGCCAACCGACAAGATCGAGGCACTCGCCAAGAATCATGCGAACACGGTGCCGGTGATGATGCCGTATATCACGGCGTTCTTCATGCCGCGCGCGGCCGGCGACCGCCCGGATGTGGTGCCTGATGGTGCTGTGAACTTCGCGTTCCTCGGTCAGTTCGCCGAAACCCCGCGTGACACGATCTTCACCACTGAGTACTCAATGCGCACCGGTATGGAAGCGGTGTACACGTTGCTTGATGTGGACCGTGGCGTGCCTGAAGTGTGGGGCAGTGTCTACGATGTGCGCAACCTGCTCAATGCCACCGTCAAACTGCGTGATGGCAAACCGGTGACGGATATGAAGCTCAACTTCATTGAAAAGGCAGTGCTCGGCAAGGTGCTGAAGAAACTCGACGGCACCGATATCGCCACCCTGCTCAAGGAATACCACGTCATCTGATTGCCACCTCTTTCACGGCTCCCTCTGATGGGACGTTGCCGTAAAGCAAACAGCAGAGCTGTTTGTAGGCAATGTGCGAGACGACCGTCGAGCTAACAAAAGGCGAATGAAGTTCGTCCTTAGTTGCTGGACGAGCTGGCTCCGCGTATGCGGAGACTGAGGGAGAGACCGCAGATAAGAAAGGAAATACGAATATGACTGTGCCGCAAACCTGGACGATTCGTCACGCTACTGTTGCAGATCTCGATGCATTGGCTTCGATTGAGGCGGAATGCTTCCCGGCCGCGGAGGCAGCAAGTCGTGATTCACTCCAGGCGCGGCTGCAGTCGTATCCGGAATGCTTCTGGCTATTAACAGATGACAACCATATTGCTTCCTTCATCAATGGCTTTGCCACCAACCGTGCCGATTTGACTGATGATATGTACGACGATGCCACGCAACACGACCCGCACGGCGCATGGCAGATGATTTTCGGTGTGGATACTGCACCGTTATATCAGCATCATGGATATGCCAGCATGTTGATGCAGCAGGTGATTGAGGATTCCCGCGCTCGCGGCCGCAAAGGACTGGTGCTCACCTGCAAAGACCGGCTGGTCGGTTTCTATGCACGATTCGGTTATAAGGATGAAGGCATCTCTGGGTCTACGCATGGCAATGTGGTTTGGCACCAGATGCGTCTGACCTTCTAAGCCCCTCACAAAAGGGAAGGCAGGTGTCTGCGTAGCGGATTGAGGGGAATTGAACGTGAAATGAATTATCACGACACACTAGTGAATGATTAATGTCGGTCCACGTTGGTGCGGAAAACAAGCGTAATGTGACAGATAAGGCGTGGTTTTTCTGATTTTCGACACGCCGATGGAACGCCGGCGTTGCAACGTTTTTGGCGTATTTTAGTATGCCTGATTTGCGTTTGTTCTGGTTGTCGTGTAGGTTATTCATCTGTTGCCGCTCGGCACGGCGGGTTTCCTTCCCTTGGTTGGTTGGCTGCTTGCCGGTGTGGTGGTGGTTTGAGAACTCAAGAGCGTGTTTGTACTACTTCTTTATAGTCAATGATTGCCAGCTTGTCTCGTGCCTGACTGTTTTTGTCGGTTGGGTCCTTGGTTGGTTGAAACGGGACGAGGTTTTTGTGAGAGTGGTTCCTTCCTTAAGGAATCGTCTCGTCGATTTTGTTTTGAGAGTCATCTATTCGATGTCTTTCCGCATTGTTTTTTTGTGGAGGGTTCGATTCTGGCTCAGGATGAACGCTGGCGGCGTGCTTAACACATGCAAGTCGAACGGGATCCATCAGCTTGCTGGTGGTGAGAGTGGCGAACGGGTGAGTAATGCGTGACCGACCTGCCCCATGCTCCGGAATAGCTCCTGGAAACGGGTGGTAATGCCGGATGTTCCAGTTGATCGCATGGTCTTCTGGGAAAGCTTTTGCGGCGTGGGATGGGGTCGCGTCCTATCAGCTTGACGGCGGGGTAACGGCCCACCGTGGCTTCGACGGGTAGCCGGCCTGAGAGGGCGACCGGCCACATTGGGACTGAGATACGGCCCAGACTCCT
>NZ_NMWV01000032.1 GCF_002860405.1 Bifidobacterium imperatoris
TAAACACGGTGCTTACATGACGGAGCCCACGCTGGAACAGGCCATCACCAATCCCGATTTCCTGATTCGTTTAGCTACCGAACTAAAGACCGAAAAGCAGAAACGAGCCGAAGCGGAGCAGACCATCAAAGAGCAGAAGCCGAAGGTACTGTTCGCGGACGCGGTCGCCACAAGCAAGCGAAGCATTCTGATCGGCGAGCTGGCGAAGATTCTGAAGCAGAACGNGTACGACACAGGCCAGAACAGGTTCTTCAAAACATTGCGCGCGGATGGTCTGCTGATGAAGCGCAACGGGAACCCGAACATGCCAACACAGAAGGCCATGCAGCTGAAGCTATTCGAGGTCAAGGAGACCGCGATACAGCGTCCCGACGGGCATACCACCGTGAACTTCACGACCAAGGTCACACCCAAGGGCCAACAGTACCTGATTGAAAAATATCTGGGCTGCATGCCGCTTGACCTGGAGCAGGATGCGTGATGGTTTACGTAATCGCCACGCTAATCGCGTTCGGAATATTCGCATGGATGGCATTCATCGCATGGAGCGCGAGCAAGGCATTGGACCTGTCCAGAGAACACCGGTACCGGCTGAGCCTCCTGGCCGCACTTCCGGCCGTCTTCACCTTCATCCCCATGTTCATAGGTTTTATCGCCGCCATCGCGGAAGCCATGCAGTCAGGCGGAGCGTGATGCTTCCCCGCAAATCATCAACCGGAAAAAGAAAGCCGCCGATAGCAGCGGCGGCGAAACGACAAATCGATAGGAGTTGAAATGTCAAAAACCATGATACGTGAACACGTCCGCCCAGCCAAGTACGAGAGTCCGCCGTTGGATGGTTGGGACATCAAACGCGTGGCCGCCTACCTCGGGTTGAAGGTCGGTTCGCTCTACGTGTGGAGCTGCACCGACGCGTGGGGCGGCAACCATCCGCCGGCACCGAAACGCGTATGCAACCGGCTCGTCTGGGATCCGGCCGAAATCATCGACTACAGGAACCGGCAATGCGCCAAAACCCGCAAACAGGTGGTGTACGGCGGCTGAAACAAGAGTTTTCCCAACCCGATGCGGTTAGGGAAAGCGTGGCGACGTCGCACTGTCCAAGGTTTCCCGCCGCCACGATCACCACAAGTCAAACCATGAAAGGAGTCAAGTGATGACAGGACAAAAGAATATCCGAGCCGAGGTAAGGGACCTCTACATCCGGCAAGGCATGCCGGTAGAGGAACTGATCGACCAACTGCAGCGGAGCGCAGAACTGCAGCGTGCGGAAGCGGAATGCTTCGATGAGGAGACGCGGGAACCATGCGACTGCCCCGTCTGCCATGAGGACAAGGACACCATCGTCAAGGAGTCCAGGCCGGCACCGTTCGACAAATGGCAGCATTACACGGATATGCTCGCCGACCTGCACGACATCATCCTGCAGCTCGCAGCCGACGCATACGAGTACGGGGATCTGAATCTGGAACGCCGCAGCATCGAAACGTTGAACAGCGTCGTGAACCTTACCGAACAGTTCGCGAACATGCGGAGGAAGGCGGAGAAGCAATGAGCATCGAAGCGTTGCATAAGAACCGGAAGCGTCGCCAACGCCGCTGGCAGGATCAGCCGAAACGGTTGAGCCTGAGTGTGAAGGGCGGACTCCTATTGCTGCTCACCTTCATGGAGGGCTGGACCGTATGCTTCACGCTCACGCATTCACGACTGCCGCAACCGTTGGGCACGGGCACCCCCCAATGGATGGTCACCGGCTCATTCCTATTGGCGGTCGTCATCCCGTTCCTCTGGCTGCTCGTGTTGGCGATAGGCGCGGAAGGCGAAGACGATGACCAGTGAATTCACGTTGCTATTGCCGGGTGATCCGGTGCCGAAGGGCAGGCCACGCGTCTACCAGGGGCATGCGATCACGCCGAAACGCACCAAACGGGCCGAGGACCGGTTGTATGCGGAGTTCCGTTTGAAATACCCGCACGAAAAACCGTTCAACTGCCCGGTCAGGTTGGAGGCGGAATTCTGGATGTCGCATCGCGGCCGGCCGGACTTGGACAACCTGTTGAAGCTCGTGCTCGATGGGTTGAACGGTGTCGCCTACGTGGACGACCAGCAGGTCGTGGAAACGCATGCGACCAAACGAGTCCCCGACCAATGGGTGTACGGGAACAAGGGTCGTTGGCGGAAACGCAAAAGCGGCGACCCGTACACGAACTGCGGCCACGAATACCAACCTCACTTATACGTGCGAATCATTCCGCTCCCCGACTGGGAGCCGGAGGAAAGAAAGGAAATGAAGGCATGAAGCAGCCGAAGCTCATTCAGGAGACGTTGATCGAGGACGAGGATCTAAGCGCGGATATCGCCGACCTCGTGCCCGTATCCAGCAAGATCACGGATGCTGCGGCCACATACATCAGCAAAGTCTCGAAGAAGTACGGGGATGAGGTGATCACCGGCGACAAGCTGCGCATCCTCAACAAGACCGGTGAGCTCGCGCAGGAGGTCGTGAAGACAGGCGCCACCATCGGCCGCCTGTTGCGCAACCCGCGTCAGGCGATGGCGGAACTCGTGGAGGCCGAAGCATTGCAACGCAAGGAGGAGCAGTTGAAGGCGAAGCGGCCGAAACGTCGTCGTCGCATCCCGCACGATCCCACGTATCACGGGACCCGATGCCATGCCTGACCAGCGTCTCTACATGCCCCGATGCAAGACGTGCGGGCCGCTCGGCCAACCAACCGAACTGATCCAGGCGATCGCCTCATGCGAACGGCATGCGAAAACCTTCAAAACCCATAAGACCGCATGGTATCCGACCCATGCGCGGATCCTCGTGAAAGGAAAAACCAGTGACTGCGAATAACACGGAAACCGCCACCGCAACCGACCAGGATCAACACCTCAAGGAGAACCTGTTCGAACTACAGGCGAAACGCATCGCCATCCTGCAGGCCGAAATCGCGGAACGACAGGACGAGATCGACATGCTCAAAATCCTCATCCTCGACTCGCATCCGGCGGGAACCTATCAGGCGGGCGAGTTGAAGGTGCAGGTGAAGCCCGGCTCACGTCGCGTGGACGGACGCCGATTCGAGAAAACGTATCCGGCAGCCCAATACCCTGACTGCTATCAGTTGCGGCCGAAACCGTTAAGCCAGCTCGAAAAACTGCTGACCACGGAGAAGGTGGAAGCGTACATGGTTTCCGGCAAGCCGACGGTGGTGGTCTCATGAGCGCGATCCTCCACACCGGCAACATCGCCGACATCATCGCGAAAACCATCCAGGACTACGACCTCAAAGCCGAAGACGGCCAATCCCCCACCGATGACCTGTACATCATCCGGTCAAGCCAATTGGACGAACTCTGCCTCACCGCGGCCATGAGCATCAACAAGAAAACCATCGAATTCGAACAACGCGTAAAGGAGCAGCGGCATGCCCAATCCGATGACTGACGCCATACTCGCCGTCGCCAACCGGCAGCAAGGCGACACACTGCCAATCGACCCGCCGCCACAACAGCAGGCGCAGCCGGCGAAAACGAAACCACCCGTCACACCAGCCACGGATCCGGCGGAAGAACCGTTCTTCTGGCCGGAAATACGCCAGATCATCGAGGAACACCTCGCCAACCAGCCACGCGAACTGCAACGCGAGATAGGGCCCAGCGAATTGGGAACGGATTGCGTGCACTGCCTGGCCGCGAAGCTCGCGGGATGGCCGGAACGCAGCCAGCCCGGCTGGCTGCCGTTCATCGGCACCTGCGTACACGCGCACTTCGAAAACATGTTCCGACAGTTGAACAACGAGCCCGCCTTCCAATTCCCGTACACGAGCGAGGACAATGTGACCGAACTCGTGGAACGCTGGCGTTCGGAATATCGGGTCACCGTAGGCCGCTTGCAAGGCCTGCACGCCGGCTATGAGATGAAAGGCTCTATCGACCTGTGGGATCGGAAGACCCATAGCACCATCGACTGGAAGGTGGTCGGCAACACGACCGTCACCAAAGTGCGCGCGCACGGGCCAAGCCAACAATACCGGGTGCAAGCCAGCCTCTACGGCATCGGCCTGCGCAATGAGGGTGAGCAGGTGGAGCGCAACTGCATCTACTTCCTGCCCAGGAACAAAACCTCGTTGGGTGACGCGTTGCCGTGGGAGACCCGGTTCGACCCGAAACCCGGCATGTGGGCGCTGGCCAGAGCCCAATTGCTCGTGAACCTCATGGACTGCGTGGAACAGGAATGCGGCCCCGAGGTTCGCGACAGTTGGATCAGACAACTGCCTGCGGCGGGGCCCGACAAATGCTTCTCCTGCAAGGGAGCCGCATGGCCGGATTCGACCACGCTGCCGGAATTCGACTCGAAACCGTGGCCGGACGTGCCGGCCAAGTGGTTGAAGCTCATCCCCCTGGTCGAACCCGAATACGAGTTCACCGAATAACCCGGTCAAACCAATAACAACCGAAAACAAGTGAAAGGAATCATCATGTTCGGACAACAACCACAATACGGCGGATACGCGCAACAGGGGTACGGCTACCAGCCACAGCCGCAGCAGCCGGCGCAATTGAGCTCGCTCGACAGTCTGCTCGCCGGCAACAGCGCCAAAGCGTTCTTCGACAAGTACAGCCAGCCCGGCGACACCGTGACCGGCGTCATCGAGAAGATCGAAACCACGCAGGTCAACGACTTCCAGACCAAGCAGCCCGCATACTGGAACGACGGACGGCCGAAGGAACAGATCCACATCATCATCCAAACCCAATTACGTGACCCGAGCATCGAGGACGACGACGGCCGTCGCAGCCTGTGGGTCAAGGGTTGGGGACTCCAGTTGAAGGCGTTCCGAGACGCATGCAAGCAGTCGGGCGTAAAAGTGCCGAAACCGGGCGACACGATCACCGAACGCTACGTGGGCTTGGGCCAGCAGGGAAACGCGCCGCAGCCGCCGAAGGTGTTCGAATTCCACATCGAACCCGCCAACAGCGTGAACACGCTCGTCAACGGTTCGCAAGCCCCGCAGCAACCCATGCAGCCGCAAAACCAGCCGGCATACGCGGCACAGCAGTACCCGCCCCAGACGGCCCAGCAGCCGCCGCAGCCTCAAGGCGTGCAACTGCAGCAGCCGCAGGTGGACGTGATGAAGGTCAACCAGCTGAAGGCGGCCGGCAACCCGCCGCAGGAGATCGCCAGACTGTTGGGAGTGTCGGTCGAAGCGGTCACCGCCATCACCGACAAGATGCAACCGCAGAACCACGGCGGTTCGGAACAGCAGCCGGAGACGGGTGAGTTCTGATGCCGGAGGAAGTGTTTCAGCATCTGCGACGCCAGTGCGACCAGTTGAGGGACGACATGAACGAGCTCGGCGAAACCCTGTGCTCCTTCCGGGACATCGACTCGGAAAGCATCGAACTCATGAGCATGAAGCTCATACTGCTCGGCTGGCATAAGAGCAAGGACAACGACAAGGGCGAACGCCTCTGACCCTCCCCCATACAGCCGTAGCCGTAGCCAAGCGGCCCGCACAGTTGCGACGACTGTGCACGGCACCAACACCATCAATCCGTTACCGTAAGAGGCCGTTCCGAAGGCAACGGATTGACTCCATCAAACGCGTCGCTAATTCTTTCTATTTCTTCATCCGAGAAAAGGTCACTCTTAACACACAGATCATGAAGGGTTTTTAAAGATTTTTGAGCTTTTTTCAGATTTTCCTTCTCTGATTCAGGAATCGTAACGCCAATCGTTTCCAGCACTGTCACAGATTTCTTGATGTCTGCAATGCTTTGAGTGAGATAGTAGTAAGCGAAATTCGGTCCAAGCTCGTCAGACTCTGAACTATCGGGGTCATAGGATATTTCTTTTCGAAGAGCACGACGCAGGGTTTCGCTATATACACGGTAATTGTTTACCCCTGTCCAATATCTCATTGCTTCATCAAGTATGCCCTTAATCCTGTTCATGGCATTATTCATAGGCCCACTGGGAACGATCATCTCCGATAGGAAAAGGCGACAGATCCCGTATTTTGTCTTATTTCCGAATATCGGATTGTCCCCCAAGAGAAATGGTTCTTCCAAGTCGCATATCAGGGCCAAGGGAGTGACATGCACGGCGTGCGCTATCTGGATTGTCGCGTCCAGGCTGATGTCGGTTTTACGACCAAGTTCGATATTGGTTAGGACGTTTTCGGATAGAGCCAAGTCTCCATATTCCTGTTTCAGGTAGTCGGCGAGTTTGGCGATGCTGATTTTTGCCGCCGTGCGGTATCTCTTCATTCGAGTACCAAACGTCGATGAATCAGTCTGAAGGCCAACTCTATCGTCAATAACTGTCATATCTACAAATTTTAACAGCTATTTTATGCGATTTGGTGCGATTTGGACAGAAATGGTGTATTCTGTCTTTTGGACAGAAGAAATGGTTAGCAAATATCCTAGATTCTGTCTTAAGCACAAAAATGGCCCGCCCTGCGCCAACAAGACGAGCCGGTAAGCATTAAACCCAACCGCCAGGAAGGATCAAATACTCATGCCACATACTACAGCCGCACTCGACGGGTTTCCCGAAACGGTGACCAAAAAGCAGGCGAAGCAGACACTCAAATGTTCGAGTCAGACCATCGACCGCCTCGTAAAAGCCGGCAAACTACGCGCCTATCGCGTTACATCCAAGAAGACCCTCATCAACGTTGAAGACCTTAAAGCATGTTTCGTCGAAGGTGAGGCGCGAGCATGAACAAACAACAAATCTCATTGCCTTCTTTGGGTATTTGCCTACCATCTGATTTCAAGTTCGAGAAATACGACCCGCAAGACCCCGGTTCGCTTCTGATTTTCAGCAGCGAAGAACCGAATCTAGGATTAACATTCGAAATCCTGTACCTCCCCGACGAAGGCGTCACCGCAACCGGCGGCTATTGGCTCCAAAACTGGGATCCGGACGGAGCCGCGCAATGGCATGATCTACTTGCCAACATGACCCAGGTCTGCTTATGGCTCAAAGACTGCCAGACCGCACTCAAATGGGCGCTCCAACACTACCCCATGATGAAGGAGCACTGAGATGACATACGCCACCGGAAGCCCTACGCAATTGGTCGAAATCTCACCCCATCTCTTTCTGGGAGTGCACATAAGCCGCATCGATGGTCTTTCTCCGAAAGACCAATGCGTAGAAATGTACCTGATGGAAAACCAAGAGGGTCAGAAAATTCGCTACACAGGGTATACGGTCCCAGCCGAGAAAGCCGACTCGGTCGCGGAAGCGTTCGAGGACTTCGCAAGCATGATCAGAGAACTCGTAGAGAAAGAAAGGGAACGTCGGTAACAGCAGGCTACAACGCCGGTACCTCTCAAAACGTTGAAATTCCAAGGAAAACAGAAGATACAACAGAAACACGTCTCTCCTATATATAAACCCTCTTAAAACACCTAATATATAAACCTTTCTCTTATTTATATGTGTAGTAGGTGTTACAGAGGGGTATATTCCCCAGTATTTCAACGGTTTAAGAGGTAACAGGTCTCTGTAGCCCCCACGTTCACAACGTTACTTCAAGGGCGATAGATATGTTTACTCACTACTGCTCGATAATTCCAGATGGGCCTTCGCATGTTCAGTTCGTGCTGCTTGGGATGAAGGAGGCCTCTAAACCTGAACAACACGTCTTCTACGATCGACTCGGGAGAAGCGTGTACGTTCCTCGCAACGATATGGGTAGAACCTCCCATCCGTGGTTCGATGACGGCTATGCAAAAGCCCTGTGGGACTTCCGCAACGATTCCCTCCTGCTCGGAGACGATAACCGGACCCTGTACGTTCGCGATGTCGATCGAAGCGGACATAACACGCTTCTCAACACATGGCATGCAATCAGCAGTCTCGAATCGGAATACCACGTGCCAAAGGCCAAACAATATTTCCCCTGGAACGACCAATTGCGTGTCGAATGCTCGAAACTCGACAAGCGAGTCAGACATGGAATCAAATTCAACAACTGCGCGTTCCTTAGGACACAAGGACGGGTTCAGAGGCTATGTACCGGCGATTCATTATTTGACCAGCCATACGAGCTGACCTTTGACGTTGCATACGATTCGAGGCTTGTTGGTCAGGCTATTGCCTTTCTTCGTGATGTCACGGAGAGCGAGCATTCCGCTCAAAATCTATGCCGCATGTTCGCCACGCCATTGCTGGAACCTTATAAGCATCTGAGTTATGTCTTATATGGTGACGGAGGCAACGGCAAAGGTATATTGCTTGGAGCTCTCTCGCAGTCCTTCCCTGATCTGGCAAAACCAGTTGACGCTCAGAAAATTCTGGGCGGCAGGCGTGGCCAAGGTGGCTTCTCCAGCGATCAGGAGGCGAACAAGCTTATCGGCACTTTATGGGTTTTTGATGAGGATGCTGATACTGTCACCGTTGAACAAATGACGGCGCTGAAGAAGATATCCACAGGCGACACGATTTCCAGTCGGAAGATTCAACAGGATTCCGTTGATGTGAAGCCTCGTTGCACATTCGTTCTCGCTACGAATAATCCCGTCATAAC
>NZ_NMWV01000033.1 GCF_002860405.1 Bifidobacterium imperatoris
CACCTGGGAGTTCACCGGTTACAACATGCTGATCTTCTACAGCTCCCTGTCCACGATTCCGCACAGCTTGTATGAGGCGGCCAGCATCGATGGTGCCTCGGAGTGGCAGATCGTCAAGTCGATCAAACTGCCGGAGTTGAAGGGCTCCCTGGCGATCACGGTGATCTTCTCGATCATCGGTTCGTTCCAGCTGTTCAACGAACCGAGCATTTTGCAGAACATGGTGCCGGGCAACGCGATCACCACGTACTACACGCCGAACATGTACGCGTACAACCTGAGCTTCTCCGGCAACCAGTCGAACTACGCCGCAGCATTGGCCATCGTCATGGCAATTATCACTATGGCCATTGCATATATTGTGCAGCTTAAGAGCATGAAGGAGCAGATGAAGTAACCATGAGCACTGCAACTATGACTTCAACCGGACGCCTCACCGCCTCGGAGCTCAAGGCTCAGGAAAAAGCCGCTAAGGCAGCGGAAAAGGCTCGTCAGAAGCGCATCGCCGCCGACGAGAAGGCCGAGCGCAAGCGTGCGGCCAAGAATGGGTTCTCCAATCCGGCTAACCCGACCCGTTCCATTGGTTTGACCGTCGTCTGTGCGATTTTCGCTATCTACTGCTTGTTCCCGTTCGCCTACCTGATGATTAACGCCACGAAGACTCAGGCCGACTTCACCAGTACCTTCGGCATGGGCTTCGGCAAGACCTTCGCCCTGTGGGACAACATCGTCACCGTGTTCACCTATCAGGATGGCATCTTCGGCCGCTGGTTCATCAACACCATCCTCTACGTGGTGGTGGGCGCAGGCGGTGCAACCCTGCTGGCCATCATGGGTGGCTACGCCCTCGCGAAATTCCGCTTCCCAGGCCGCAACCTGTGCTTCGCCATCATCATTGGAGCCATCTCCGTGCCGGGCATCGCTCTCGCGGTGCCGCAGTTCCTGCTGTTCGCCAAACTGAACCTGACCAACACCCCGTGGTCCATGATCATCCCCAGCTTGGTGTCCACATTCGGCCTGTACCTCATGTGGATTTTCTCTGATCAGGCTGTGCCGGATGAGCTGCTGGAAGCCGCTCGTGTGGATGGCGCTGGAGAGTTCCGTACCTTCTTCCAGATTTCCTTGCCGCTGCTTGCCCCTGGCATCGTAACCACTGCTCTGTTCGCCATCGTGGCTACGTGGAACAACTACTTCCTGCCGTTGATCATGTTGAAGGATTCCAATTGGTACCCGTTGACCATCGGTCTGAACCAGTGGAAGGATCAGGCCAGCACGGCTGGTGGCCAGGCCATCCAGAACCTGGTGATCACAGGCTCCCTGATTACGATCATCCCGTTGGTTATTTCCTTCCTGTGCCTGCAGAAGTACTGGCAATCGGGCCTCGCGGCAGGTGCCGTCAAGGAATGATTGAATAATTCACTATCGGCTCCCCTCCAGAGAGGGGAGCCAGTATCAACAACATACAAGGAAGCATCATGGCAGCACGCAGACCGTTTCAATGGCCAGCATTGTTGACGCGCGACGGTCGTGGCATCGCATACGGCGGTGACTACAATCCCGATCAATGGCCGGAGAGCATGGTGGATGAGGATATTCGTCTGATGCGCGAGGCGCATGTCAATACCGTGGCTCTTGCTATTTTCAGCTGGGATAAAATCGAGCCTCAAGAAGGTGAGTTCACGTTCGATTGGCTTGATGCTGTTATCAGCAAGCTGGGCGAAGCTGGCATCGCCGTCGATCTTGCTTCCGCCACAGCCTCAGCTCCAATGTGGTTGTATGTTAAACATCCGGAAGTGCTGCCTCAAGATAAATATGGCCATACCGTCAATGCTGGTTCCCGCCAATCCTGGCAGCCCACAAGCCCGGTGTTCAAAGAGTATGCGCTCACCCTATGCCGCAAACTTGCCGAGCACTATAAGAACAATCCATATGTCACCGCATGGCATATGGGCAACGAATACGGATGGAACAACCGGTACGACTACTCGGACAACGCCCTCAACGCCTTCCGCTCATGGTGTGAAGCCAAATACGGCAGTATTGAGCAGCTGAATGAAGCATGGGGTACGGCGTTCTGGTCCCAGCATGTCAACGATTTTGATGAAGTACTATTGCCTCGCCATATGGGGGGCGACGCGATGGTGAACCCGGCTCAACAGCTCGACTATGAGCGGTTCGGCAACGATATGTTGCTCGACTTCTACAAAGCCGAGCGTGATGCCATCGCCGAAATCTGCCCGGATAAGCCGTTCACCACAAACTTTATGGTCTCCACCGATCAGTGCACGATGGACTACGCCAAGTGGGCGGACGAAGTGGACTTCGTATCCAACGATCACTACTTCCATGAGGGTGAATCCCATGTGGATGAGCTGCTGTGCTCGGATGCGCTCATGGATTCACTCGCCCTGGGCAAACCTTGGTATGTGATGGAACATTCCACTTCTTCCGTGCAATGGAAGCCGCTGAATGCACGCAAACGTCACGGCGAACTCATGCGTGACGCTTTGGCTCATGTGGCTATGGGTGCGGATGCCATCAACTTCTTCCAATGGCGGCAGTCTGCATCCGGTGCTGAAGCATTCCATTCAGCGATGCTGCCGCACGCGGGGGAGGATTCCAAGATTTTCCGTGGCGTATGCGAGCTAGGTGAAGCATTGCACACATTGTCTGAGGCTGGTCTGCAAGGCACGGAACTGCAGCACGCCGATACAGCCATCCTCTTCAGTGCCGAATCGGAATGGGCCACACGCAGTCAGACGCTGCCGAGCATGAAACTCAACCATTGGCATGACGTGCGCGACTGGTACCGAGGTCTGCTGGATGCCGGGCATCGCGCCGATGTGGTGCCGTTGGCCTACGACTGGAATAACTACCAGACCATCATCCTGCCCACAGTGCTGATCCTATCCGACCATGATGCCCAGCGTATAGCGAATTTCGTGCAAGCCGGAGGCACAGTGGTCATCGGTTACGCCACAGGCATTATCGATGAGCATTTCCGCGTTGGGCTCGGCGGCTACCCGGGTGCTGGGCAAGGACTTTTGCGTGAAATGCTCGGCATACGCAGCGAAGAATTCAACATTCTTGGGGATGAAGCCGAAGGTGAGCCAAACGCGATGACGCTCACCAATGGATGCACGTCAAAGCTCTGGCAGAATGATGTGACCTCCATTGCCGCTAATACCACAGTCATAGCCTCGTATGCAGGTGCGGAAGCCTTCGACTGGGAACTGGATGCCGTTCCCGCCGTCACCAGCCATCCGTACGGGAGCGGAACCGCCATCTATGTTGGCTGCGATCTGGACCGGCAGGGCATCGCTCTGTTGGCGGAGTCGCTTGGTATTGAAGTCGATGATTCGCGGGTTGTGCACACCATTCGCCGAGCAGTGGATGGCACCAGATTCGATTGTTATCTCAACCGCGATCGGCAGCCGGTGAGTATGATAAACATTGACGGTGAACCTGTCATCGCTTACCGATGCACAAACGGTTCGACGCGCGGTGAATACGTGTTGCACAGAAATTCCATACTCATCACCAAGCGGGTAGAATAACGCTGTTACTGAATCAACGTATGGCCTAGCGAGGGAGTTTCAGGTGAGCGAGACACATCCGGGGGCAAAAAGGCGCGTAACACTGCGCGATGTGGCTCAGACGGCCGGTGTCTCGCTCAAAACCGCTTCGAATGTCATCAACGGTTCCGGCCGCATGAGTAGCGAGACCAGAACCAAAGTCGAAGCGGTTATCAAAGAACTCGGATATCAGGTGAATGTGGCCGCCCGTAATTTAAGCCGCAATCATACCGGGTTCATTACGCTCGCGGTGCCATCGCTCACGCCTCCATATCTGGCCGAGTTGGCGAACCGCACAATTGATGCCGCACGCCAGCATGATTACTCCGTATACGTGACCACATATGCTGAAGGATCCGCCAAAGGCGCTCGCGATGTGTTGAAGAAATTCAATTCCACCGTGTCTGACGGCATGATTCTCTCCATGAGTGAGGTGGAGAACATCAGCAAAGCCGATTTGGATGTTGATTTTCCTCTGGTCGTGGTCGGTGCCCGTACCACATGGGGTATTGCCGACCATGTGACTCCGGATGATGTGAATGCGGCGGCTCAAGCGGCGGGCTATCTCTACGATCATGGCTCCAGTCGTCTTGCTGTAGTTGGTGCTCGAGGCGCATATGATGAAGCCGCTTTGCTGCAATCGATTGAAGGTAACGCACAGCTTCGTTTGCGTGGCGTGATTGAAGAGGCTCATCGTAGAGGATTGATCATTGACCCGCGACTGGTTGGCGCTACGAATCAGGATTGGACCATCGGCGCTGGAGCTCGGGTAACCCAACAGCTGATTGATTCAGGAGTGCCATTCGATGGGGTAGTGGCATTGAACGATCAATTGGCCATTGGGGCGCTGACTGCGTTGCGCATTTCGGGATACGATGTGCCCAAGCAAGTGCAGGTCATCGGCTTCGACAACATTGAAGAAGCCCCATATTTGCAGATTCCACTTACCACTATGGATTCCCGGTTGGAATGGACGGCTCCGACTGCTGTGAATCGTATCCTCGGCCGTATTCGAGGAAAGATCACCGAACCGGAACTGCTGACCTGCTCATCGCAAGTCATTGCACGAGCCTCTACGCGATAAACAATAATCCCTCTGACTGTTTGGTCAGAGGGATTAATTCGCTTGTTTTCAGCTATCTCGACCGGCGATCACAGAGCGCCGAAACCGACTGCATGCTTGGTGTCGGAACCGATGATGGCGTAGCCCAGAGCTTTGGCCGGTACGATGATACGACGGCCCTTATCGTCAGTCAGGTCAATGGTGGTGCCTTCAGCAACAGCCTGTGCGATGGCGCTGCTCACTTCATCAGCGGACTGTTCGGTGCCGAAATTCACCGGACGAGCCACATTCTGAATGCCCAGTTCGATATCCATAATGCTCCTTGTTCTATGGAATGGTTATATGTGCTATTGTGCCGTACGCTTGCGGGTTACGCCTGTGGCGTGGAAGCCTGCTGACTGGTCATGGTATTGCCTTCGTGATCATATCCGCTTAGACCGGCTCGCGCATCTCGCAACGCGCGCTCCTCCCGTTCCAACAGCGGAATCACCGTGGTTTCCACTGAATTCCATGACTGCGGGGCATGTTCGCCGGTGTCGTCGTCATCGTCGTCCGCTGCGGCATCCTGTTGCTGTGTGGCATCCATCGGTGCTGGAGCGTTCGCGGCATCCGCGGACTGTTTCGCCTGCTCACGCTCATTCATGTCAATGAGCTCTTTCAACGTGATGGTAGATGCGGAAGCCGTGCGAGGCTCATTTGCCGGCTGCGGCTTGGTGGAACCGGTAGCGGTCACAGGACGGTTTGCGGTCTGATCATCCTGATTTGCCGCCATAGTCTGGGCGGCTTGACGTACCGCGGCAGTGGTGACTTTAGGTGTTACATCAACGCTGCCGGCTGCGATAATATCCGCAGAGCCTGTGCGATCAGGATCGTTCGTATCATCTGATGTTGCTGGTGATGCAGATGCAGCAGCATCAGATGGTTGAGCTGCAGTATTGCTGTGCTGAGACTTCTTCGCGTCATCATTCAGCAAAGTACCCACGGTAATCGTGGATGGATTATCGCTGGATTTGCCGGAAGCATGAGACTGCGATGCGGTGGTGGCCGTCGAACGATTAATAACACCCAACTGGTGTGCAAGACGCTCCACCTGCGCCTTGAACTGGATAATTCGATCGTTATCCGCACGGTTCAATGCGGAAATGAAATCGCCCACCTGCTCCATCTGCAGCCACAAATTGGCTCGCAGCATAATAAGATCATCCAAACGCGAGCCCATCATGCGGCCATACGCGGAAAGCACGGCATTGCGATGCGACTCATCGAGCTTGCCGAAAATCCAAGCCAAATCGCGGGCCGGATCATTGACCTGCATATCCTGCCAATTCGTAATGGCGGTAATGGTGGAACCGGAGAACAACAAATCACCGTCAGAGAATCCGCCATGCACCGTGCAAGTGGCGAACGACCACAAGCCCTCGGTTTCAATAATGCGAGCCCAACTGTTGGTGATCTCCTGCGGTACGTGACCAGCAGCCCGCAAACGCTTGATCCAGGCAATCAGCTGCGAGCGAATCTGGCCAGTGGTGAACACAGGGTATTTGGAAGCTTTGAGGAATGCGGTGGGAAGACGATGAATCGCGCCCAATGCGGTGCCTACGGAAGCGCAATCATCCAAGGTGAGTAAGTCAAGCGAGCGGGCCTGTCCATCCAGATGAGAGGCGATCATTACCGTCGTTTCGCCGGTGGGACCCGGCTTCACTGGCTTCTTGGCTGCAGCGGCCGGAGACTGATCTAGTGCCTGAGCGGTGGAAGTGGCCCCTGGTTGTGGCACGTTGCCCGGGGCAAATGCAATGATGCGATCCAAACCGAAGCCAAGACCGCCCGGCTCGCGGGCGGCAGACAATGTTTGCGCTGCCTGCACACGCCGAATCAAACGGGTGCGCCCTTCCTTGGTGTCGGTGGCATATACGTCGTACAGTTTGCCGGAGGCATCCTGTATCACCGCCTGGTCAATGCCCTTGGCCTGATCGGTCGCGCTTTGCTGGGTACTCTCCCTTACGCCGGCAACGGCCAGATTCGGCAGGACGGCCGAGGTCAATGCCGCCAACATGTAATTGCTTCGTCTCATCACCCTTCCACACTAATACATGCCTTGCGCTTTGAGGGGCGTGGCGCGGGCTCAAAGTTCGTGAATTGGACGCCGATGCGGGAAAACTGGCAACGTGTCACAATGGAGAGCATGGAACAGGCGCAGAATATTCTTGAAGGGCTTGACGAGCGGCAGCGCAAGGCCGCCACCACGCTGCAGGGCCCTGTACGAATCATTGCAGGAGCCGGTGCCGGTAAAACCCGCACGGTGACCCGCCGCATCGCCTATGCCTGCGCCACCGGAGCATGGAGACCCGAACAAGTACTTGCCGTCACCTTTTCGGTAAAGGCCGCAGCCGAAATGCGCGCGCGCCTCACCCAACTCGGTCTTGCCGATGCGCGCGGCGGTGCCGCAGGCGGGATAACCGCAGCCACCTTCCACTCCGCGGCCCTGCACCAGCTCAACAGCGTATGGGAGGACGTGTGCGACGCCCCATTCCCGCATCTCATCGAAGATCAAAGAGATGTGGTATCCCGTGCCATTACACGAGTCAGCGCCAATGCCGATACGGATCCGATCATGGTCCGTGATGTTCTCGCCGAAATCAATTGGGCTAAAGTCTCCCTGATTGCCCTCCAAGACTATGCCAGTGTGTGTATGCGCGCGCATCATCTGCCGCCAGCAGGCCTTGAACCGAACCGATTCGCCGATATCTACGCAGCCTACGAGCAGGAGAAAACATCTCGAGGCGAAATTGATTTTGACGACATTCTGCTTCTGGTCTGTCACATCATGGATGATTTTCCCGAAGCCGCCGCACAGATTCGCTCATCCATCGGCTGGCTCACAGTGGATGAGTATCAGGATATTTCCCCGCTCCAACATCGACTGATGACCTTATGGCTCGGTGGAGGAAGCTCAAACGACGCAACCATCTTGAACCGAAACGTATGCGTAGTGGGAGACCCGGCGCAGACCATCTACTCATTCGCAGGCGCATCCAGCTGGGATTTGCTCCGATTCGCCGACGAATTTGGTCCCTTGGCCGCAGACATCGATCTGAACACGGACTATCGTTCCACGCCGCAAATAGTCTCGCTCGCCAATAAGGTGCTTGCCGCGGCTCCCGACCGGCAAGACTATCTCAAGCTCGTTTCCGCCAGACAATCCGGTGCCCGAGTGAGCAGAACGGTTTACGAAACCGATATTGAAGAAGCGCAAGGTGTAGTCGCCCGAATACTGCGCCTGATTCAACAAGGCGCCAAACCATCCGATTGCGCGATATTGACTCGCATCAACGCGCAACAGCAGGTTTTCGCTGCAGCTTTGCGCCAGGCAGGAATGAGATTCCGAATACGCAAAGATGCAGGATGGCAGTCATCCGCGCTCGCCGATGATGCAGCATCCAAACGAGCGATTTTGGAAGCTCTCGGATTAAACGCCAGCGGGAATACGCTCGTTGAGGATCCCGGAGTAACCATATCCACCATTCATGCATCCAAAGGCCTGGAATTCGACCATGTATTCCTTATCGGATGTTCTGAAGGACTACTCCCATATGGTGCTCCGGAATCAGGCGAAGTATTGGAGGAGGAGCGACGCCTCATGTACGTAGGCATCACCCGAGCACAGGATTCATTGCATGTGTCTTTTGCCAGAACCAAAGACGGATACGGCGCCCAACAGCGCCGTCCGTCCCGGTTCCTCTCGTGATGAGAACGATATGAACGGCTAAGCCTTACTTGTTGGCAGACTGGTCGTCACCATCCGTGGTGCCGGCATCGCCTTCACCAAGCAACTTGGACAGTTCGGCATCCCAATCAATATCCGAAGACTTACCGTCTGCGGCCGGATGATTGGTATGAGCGTCGCTGGATTCCGCCGCCGAGCCTGCCTGAGCGTTGTCCGCAGGCTGCACATTGCTCTGTTCTGCAGGCAACGTCGGCAGAAGATCAGGATGGGACCACTTGGCATCGCGGGCCTCGGAGCCTTCGGCGGCGGTAATCATATCCCACAATCCTGCAGCTTCACGCATACGCTTCGGACGCAGCTGCAAACCAAGCAGACTCTCGAACGTGCGCTCGGCAGGGCCTCCCATAGCGCGCTCGCGGCGCATCATCTCACGCAACTGTTCGATATGCGGCAAATGTGCCATGCCGGCTCGCCACACCACGCAATCAACCCATCCTTCGACCATAGCCAGCAAGGATTCCAACGAAGCCAACGCTTCACGCTGCTCCGGTGTATCCGGAATGCCGACTTTGGTAAGGTTCACGGCGCCGGAAATCGACTCCGGATCCATAGCGGTGGCGTCACGCAACTGTTCTTCCATAGCATCCAAATCGATGGAAATGCCGCGTGCATATTTGCCGATCAGGGCTTCAAAACGAGGCATCAGCCAAGGCACCGATGCATACAGTCGAGCATGGGCCATCTCCTGCAAGGCCAGGAAGGAGAGCACCTCGGATTCGGGAATGTGCTCAACGGTATTGAAGTCCGCGAAAGCCGCTTCAAACTCCGCGTTCAGCTTGGCATCCTGAGTAGATGCGTCATTGGATTGAGCTGCATTGGTATCCGAATCATCCGCATTCGAGCTGGCGGAGGTAAAGCCTATCGGATGGTTGGCGGTAGCATCCTTGGAATCCGCGGTGTTCGAAGACTGTCCGTTCAACAGGGCCGCATATTCGGTGGCGTTCTGTGCAATAAGACCACCCGCAGGGTTCTTCAGCAGTGCGATACCCTGATCGAAACTGCCATGCACTTCATGGCTCAGGTTGCCGGCTGCATGACCCAATTGCATGGCAAAAGACGTATTGCCTAGCAGCTTCATAAGCTGAGCGGGATCCTTCATACCGTCAGGAATCGGAATCGGCACAGGGCCGGCGAACATGCCGGCGATCTCACCCTCACCATCGCCCAACATGCCGCCGAGACGTTCGGAAATCACAGACGCAAGAGCATCATTCATAGATTCAGCAACCGGTGCCGCAAACTTGGCCCACTGATCAATAGTGCCTTCCACCCATGCTGCGCGGGTGAGCACATCCGGCTCTCCAGGGGCGGGATTGAACTCGCAAGCAGTATCCAGCCAAAGGTTCGCCTCGCTCATCGCGCGGCGTGCGGCCTCGCCATCCACCGCAGACACGCTCGAATCAGAACCGGAGGCGTTGGCCTGTTGCAGAGCGATGGACTTCGCCAACTTGACGTTAATCGGCCCCTCTTCAACCGTGCGCTGCATATCAGACATGGTATTCAGGCCACCAGCGGTAAACGCAGCCATCATCTGCTGCACTTCAGACGGGTCAGGCAAACGGCTCGGATCCTGACTCATCAGCTGTTCGCGAATCTCCTCAGGAAGCTGGCTGATTTGCTGCCATGCCATTTCGCCCTGAATAGGGCCGAAGCACTTGATGAGCCATTCGTGAATCGCGTTGTCGTCCATGCGTGTCCTTCTTTACCGCGTGATGGTTTCTCCAAGATGAGTTACCACAAGTGTATGCTGTGCCCGCGCCGTTCGCCTGAGGCCGAGCGAGAATACGCATTCAAGGCGAGAGAATTGGAACGAGGTTTTCCTGCCTGTGCATACACTATTGGCTATGTTCGTGGATATGTTCGCACGTTGCAAACGCCTGAAACACTATGTGGCATCGCGCTCGCCGCAATACTTTGCGGGAGCCGTGGCGGTGATGCTCGCCATTGTGGTGCTTGTGCTGCCCAGCGCCTATGTCATCGAGATGCCAGGGCCCACTCAGGATGTGTTGGGAAAGGTTGACGGTGATGACGTGATCGCCGTTTCCGGCACGCAGGTGCGCACATATAAGGATTCCGGCAAACTGCTTTTGGTTACGGTCAGTGCTTCCGGCGTGCCGGGATATCCTATCGTCAACGCGCAGGCGGTGTGGGCTTGGGCCAATCCGCATATGGAGATTATGCCGCGTGAAGCCGTGGTTCCCGTGGGACAGACAGCCGACGAATACCAGCAGAAGGTGGACTCGGACATGTCCGGTTCGCAAGACGAAGCAAGTTCGGTTGGCCTCAAGTATGTGAAGAATCATGCCGGCGAATTAGGCGTTGACGCCTCATTGTTGCAGGGAGCACATGTTGCCATGCATGTGGATAAGATCGGTGGTCCCTCAGCCGGCATGATGTACACCTTGGGACTGATTGATAAGCTCACCGCAGCCAACGAGAGTGGCGGACAAACCATTGCCGGTACCGGCACGATTAACGCCAAGGGCAAAGTAGGCAAAATCGGCGGTATCCGACTCAAAATGCTGGGTGCCAAACGAGATGGTGCCACATGGTTCCTGGCTCCCAAAGACAACTGCAGCGAGGTCGTGGGCCATGTGCCACAAGGTTTACGCGATGTGAAGGTCGCCACTTTGGATGAGGCGTATCAGGCATTGGTGGCCATCGGGAAAGGGCAGGGCGATCAGCTGCCGCACTGCACCGCCTGAGCCTAGAAAATGGGCTTGTCATTGATTCGCCAATGAGTGCAAAACCATCGACGATGCATCATGATGATGGTCAAACAGCGAGATTTTTTATGAAAGTTAACGTGATTGTTCGCCAAGACTTGCTAATGTGGCCTCTGTGAATCAAACGGCATCACAGAACGCTGAAGAATTTGGGTTTGAACCTGGAGATATCGTCCAGGAGTGGCTCTGGGACGATGACGTGGATGACTCCATCCGCGCCAAAATCGAGGAGCTCACGGGCGAGGATCTCGTAGACGAGGACTACAACTCCGCTGTGGACGGTGTCATTCTGTGGTGGCGAGACGGCGACGATGAAGACGAGCTGTCCGACACCATTGTTGACGCATGTGGAGTGCTGGATGACGACGCTCCGTTGTGGGTGTTGACTCCAAAGCCGGGACGCCCCGGTGCGGCCAGCTCCTCTACCGTGCAATCCGCAGCACAAACCGCAGGCATGAACGCCGCCACTCCGCTGACAGTCAGCAAGGATTGGAACGGTATTCGTTTGCGTGCTTTCGGCAAGGGCCGCTGATAGGAATTCTTATCCAATCGGTTTCTGCGATAGGGCATGCGGCACGCCCAAACGTAACAAGTTGACAGACTGTGCTGGTTATGCGCTATTGTAGACACCCGCGGGCAATTAGCTCAGTTGGTTAGAGCGCCACCTTTACACGGTGGATGTCGGGGGTTCGAGTCCCTCATTGCCCACAGTTCGAGATGGTCGGAAACAAGCCGCAAAGCCTTACGGGAGTAAGCCTGAGCGGCTTTTTCGTTTTTACCGGTTTTAATGGTTTTTAACCCGTTTTCAG
>NZ_NMWV01000034.1 GCF_002860405.1 Bifidobacterium imperatoris
AAAAGCCTCTTGAATTTTCAAGAGGCTTCATATGGCTCCTGCGACTGGGCTTGAACCAGTGACCGTCCGATTAACAGTCGGATGCTCTGCCAACTGAGCTACGCAGGAATATTCAATTTTCATTCTGGACGTTTCCGGCCAGATGAGCTCCTGCGACTGGGCTTGAACCAGTGACCGTCCGATTAACAGTCGGATGCTCTGCCAACTGAGCTACGCAGGAATATTCAATTTTCATTCTGGACGTTTCCGGCCAGATGAGCTCCTGCGACTGGGCTTGAACCAGTGACCGTCCGATTAACAGTCGGATGCTCTGCCAACTGAGCTACGCAGGAATGGCTTTCATGCTTGAGATTTCTCTCGCGCACAAGTCATATAGTTTACATGTATTTCACAATAATGCAAATTACGCACGCGTGGGCATGTCGCGCTATTTTCTGGGCTTTTGTGCATTCATTTTTTGCGAAGAATAGTAAAAGTATCCATCATTGTTGTCGGGTTAAGAGTTGTCTTACTCATCTTGTTTCACACGTAATCGGGCAACCAGCCAGAATGGAAGGCCGAACGCTGCAGCGTCTTCCAGAAGAAGCACGATAGTGGTAGGAATCATCCAGCGAGCATCCACTACGGGAATGCTAATTCCTGTCATGATTGCGGCGATGAAGACACATAGCCAGGTGACGAATATCATTATGGGCTCATCTTCGATGGGTTTGTTGCTGCCCGCTATCGAGTAGGCCACGACAAACATCAGAATTATGATGAGCGCCATAAAGAACAGATTGATAAGCATGGTTTCGCCGGCGTTTAGTACATTGATTGCGATGTTGGCTTTGTAGTCGCCGCTGTACACGGTTGCGGTATCTCCTTGCAGCGTGATGCCTCCAGAGATGGTTTTTCCACCCTGATAGAACCATAAAGGCCCATAGCGTGTTTCTCCGAACAGATAGGGATATCCAGGGTCTTCCAGCCATGCGAACACCTTGCCGCCGCTGGTGTGCATTCCAGAGATGCCGCAGGCTTGTTCGAGGGTTTGTTTGGCAACGCCTTTGTGCAGGGATTTCACGGTCATACCTATGGCCGACATAATGAAGATTTGGATTGCCTCAATCACCACGTACCATGCTGGCGTTTTAGGGTGAACGCGCCATGCGTTTGGCTTGCGCAGGAACCGATAAGCGAGCAACAGCGTCGCAATGAGTCCTCCTGCTGACACGCCAATCATGATGATTGGTTCAATATTGTTTTGGCTTAACGGGTTGACGCTTAGTGGAACCTCGCAAACCTTCATCTGGGTTCTCCTCACCATCAGGCTGCGTCATTGCACTGATGTACTGCTGCAGCATTGCTCATTGTTCTTTATTATGCCATTGAGCTGTTCTAGGGGCTCGAGTTTTTCCGTGCAAAACGGGCGCTTTTGGCAGCATGCTTCTACCAAATGATTTTGTTTATGTGGATAACTTGGCAAGCTAGAACCACATAACCCGTTTGCGCTGGACAGCAGAGCTTCATATGCCTCAATGTTGAACGTACCGGCAGCGGTGCCGGGAATTGACGATCCTGTATCGGTGGGGCAAGAAAGAAGGCGGGCGAATGAATGGATATTGGTTTGATTGGCGTCGGCAGTCAGCGCAGCGAGCTATGCGGCAACGTGAACAAGAACGCCAGCAGGCTCAGGAACAGCAAACCAAGGTTGACGCTGCAGTTGCAGTTGCCTCGGTGTTAGGCCTGCTGCTGGCTCTATTGATTGGAATATCGTTTTCTAATGGCAGCAGCGGCGCATGGTATTCGCAGGATGTGGATAGCTCTTGTGCACCATTGAGCAGTGCGGAACAATCTGGTTTGGTGCTAGCTGATTTTACTGATCTATCGGCATGGGAGCAGCGTACTGCTCCCCAATGTTCGGCGCAGTTTGCGTGGCCTGTACATGATGCAATTGTTACTGACTCGTTCGATCAGCCGCTTACTCCTTGGGCCACGGGGCATCGCGGATTAGACCTGAGCACGAGTCCGGGGGAAGCAATATTGGCGCCCCGAGTCGGAACGATAAGTTTTGCTGGCAGAGTGGGCGGCAAGGATGTGGTGAGTATTCGGCATCGTGGGGGAGTGACGTCGACTTTTGAGCCAGCCCTCACCGATCTGTCCGTTGGAACCACGGTACTTGCAGGCGATTCGATAGGCGTGGTGCGCGGTGATTCCGATCACTGTGAAGACAGCTGCTTGCACTGGGGTTTAAAGCGAGGCTCCAATGACTATCTTGATCCGGAGCTTTACGCTGTGGAACGCAAAATCGTGCTCAAGCAGTAGTGGCGGAGACCATCACAGGCCTGCGTCCGCAAGCGTGATGTATCCAGGGTCAATCAATGTTGCTTTGAGATTGCTGGCGCCCACGGCAAGTACCGGTTCGTTCAGTGTCGGCACCTTCTTGACGCCTCCAACTTCCGTGTTCTTGACTGCGGATAGAGAACTGATGTTCTCTCCGGTGTTCAGTTTGCCGCACATTTCGGCAATATCCGATGCCAATGCATCTCGATTTTCGATGCCCGTCATCCACTGCTTGCCATTGACTACGGAAGGAATGGAAGAAATATATGCGCCATAGCCGGTAACCAGAGGCCATTGGGAATCCTTGGCCTTAGCGGATGCATCGTCGTCGGTTTTGGATCCGTGAGCGTCGTTCGTGTCGTCATTCTCGGGAGATTTGATGGGATCAGGCACCTGTTCGCGCTGCAGATCCTTTTTACCTGCGATATTGCCTACAATTCCAGCAATGGTAATTTGAGGATTAATATCTGCCGCAGAACCGGTGTATCCCAGCTGATCTAGTTCCTTGACTACTTCGGAGGCGACATAATCATTCATGGCGATAACGCCATCGATTCTGGTAGGAGTGGAATCCACGTCATCTGTTTCAAGACGACTGTCCAATTCCTTGGCAGTGGCATCGTTTTTGCTCGCGTCATAAGCCACGTTCAGCCAATCCTTTTGCGTGGACGTGCCATCCAGCGTGCCCGAAGGGCTCACCACCACACCTTTTTGATAGTAGGCGCCAAGTACTTGCCAGATACCTTGGAAGGCTTCTTCGGCAAATGTATCATCCACATTGGCGTCACTACGGTCAGTGGGTGTATACGGCAGTAGTACTTCAATATGCTTCGGATTATCCTTGCTGGCTTTATCCAATTCCAGCTTCGCCGCCAGTTTTTCCGCTTGAAGATGACCAATGGTGCGGGCATCGGAGAATTGCACGAATGCATCCGGTTTGTAGCCCTCGATACTATTGGCCAGCAACACCACATGCATACCCGATTCCTGGGCAAGCTTCAACGAAGACACCAGCCTCTGCACAGCTTGTGTCTGGTCCGGATCGGCCGAGTCGTTCGAATCTTCAGAGGAGCCAGCACCTGCCGAATTCGACTTATCCGTTGCCTCAGCATCTGAATCGGAGGTATCGCTATCAGAATTATTTGCGGATGAAGAGTCATTTGATTTGCCGTCAGTATCGTCAGCATTGGCCGAGCCCTCACTGACATCCTGATCGGTATTCAATTCCTGGCTTACATAATCACCGTATTGGCGAGTCGAATCGTCTGCTTGTACCACAGGGGCGACTAGCAGCGTCATGTTCTCAGGCTCGATCGTAATACCGGAATCATCGGATTTATTTTTGCCGGATAAATGATCAACCACATAATCCTGAATGGCTCGGCTCTGCTTATCAAGAGAGTCGGAAGTGGTGTGAGACACATTCTTCTTCTTGAATCCGTAATCGGTCAGTGCGCTGGTCAATTCCGGCGTCAGTTTGGCCCACTTGTTCAAAGGCGTCTGCTGATTCAACGTGATGCCATCGGAGGGAGTAAACAAAGCAACAGTTCCCACGGAGTCGGAGGTTACGGTTGTCTGGTCTTTGCCGGTGACGGTTTGCTCGGCGGTATCTGAGGTGCACGCGGTCAAGGACAACGCCATAGCGCATGAAGCGGCGATAGCGGTAATAACGGTGACGGAACGTTGTGCGAACCCCATAAGCGTACGAATCCTCCTTGGCGGGTAGCCAACATCAATCAAATGCACTGTGGCACGATTGTAGTAGAGGGGACATGAAAAATCCCGGATACATGCACGATAGCGGCATATATCCGGGATGAATCAAGGGGGGCGTTGATGCCTGAGCGGCTATCAACGCTGAGATGGAGTATCAGGCAAGTGCTTTACGCAGATTCTCATCCAACGCATTCATGAAGCCTTCGGTATCCAGCCACGGCTCATCGGGTCCGATAAGCATGGCCAGATCCTTGGTCATTTGACCACCTTCCACGGTATCGATAATGACCTTCTCCAATGTTTCAGCGAAATGACGGACTTCAGGCGTGCCATCCAAGTCGGCGCGATGCTTGAGGCCGCCGGTCCAGGCGAAGATGGACGCAATCGGGTTGGTGGAAGTCTTCTCGCCCTTGAGCCAACGACGGTAATGACGGGTCACCGTACCGTGAGCAGCTTCCGCCTCAACGGTTTGACCATCCGGGG
Source organism: Bifidobacterium imperatoris (assembly GCF_002860405.1). Taxonomy (GTDB): domain Bacteria; phylum Actinomycetota; class Actinomycetes; order Actinomycetales; family Bifidobacteriaceae; genus Bifidobacterium; species Bifidobacterium imperatoris. The sequence continues at coordinate 4,522 of NZ_NMWV01000034.1, forward strand.
TCATCAGCACGGAAGTCATAAGACCGAGCGAACCGAAGCCCTGGGCCACGGAATCGGACTGTACGTCGCCGTCGTAGTTCTTGCATGCCCAGATATAGCCGCCATGCCATTTCAGGGAGCTTGCCACCATGTCATCGATCAGACGATGTTCGTACGTCAATCCTTCAGCGGCGAACTTGTCCTTGTACTCGGTTTCGAAGACTTCGGCGAAAATGTCTTTGAACTGGCCGTCGTACGCCTTCAGAATCGTGTTCTTGGTAGACAGGTACACCGGATAATGGCGCATCAAGCCGTAGTTGAAGCATGCGCGGGCGAATCCACGAATGGAGTCGTTCACGTTGTACTGCACCTGTGCCACTCCGCCGTCCGGCCCATAGTTGTATACCACATGCTGAATCGGTTCGGAACCATCTTCGGGAGTGAAGGTGACGGTCAGTTGGCCGGCACCTGGGACTTTGAAATCAGTGGCCTTGTACTGATCGCCGAATGCGTGACGAGCCACCACGATTGGCTTGGTCCAGCCGGGAACCAAACGCGGCACGTTGCTCATCACAATAGGTTCGCGGAAGATCGTGCCGCCCAGAATGTTGCGAATGGTGCCGTTAGGGGACTTCCACATTTTCTTCAGCCCGAATTCCTTCACTCGAGCTTCATCAGGGGTGATGGTGGCGCACTTGACGCCTACATGATGCTTTTGAATGGCATGAGCGGCGTCAATGGTCACCTGATCATCGGTTTCGTCACGATGCTGGATGCCTAGATCGTAGTAGTCGAGATTGATGTCAAGATACGGCAGGATAAGCCTGTCCTTGATGTCCTTCCAGATCACGCGGGTCATTTCATCGCCGTCTAGTTCAACAACGGTGCCTTCGACCTTGATTTTGGCCATGCTTCCTCCTGATAGATTCTTCGCGGAATGTTCTTAGTCATATCGCATGTTTGTAACGAGACAATCCAGCATTCGAGAATATGGACACAGAGCCAGGGGAGTCCGTCCCCGGCAATACTCTGGAGACCATGTCTCAGGAAATTGAAATCGGTTTGGGTAAAAAAGCCCATCTCGGCTATGCGCTTGACGATGTAGCCATCGTTCCTTCACGTCGTACCCGCGATCCCGAAGACGTCTCCACGTCTTGGCAGATCGACGCTTATGAATTCGATGTACCGGTTATCGGAGCTCCTATGGATTCGGTCACCAGTCCTGCTACCGCCATTCAGATGGGCAAGATGGGTGCTCTTGGCGTACTGGATCTGGAAGGTTTGTGGACCCGTTATGACGATCCCACACCGCTGCTCGACGAGATTTCTCAGCTACCGGCAGAAGAAGCCACTGCACGCATTCAGCAGATTTACTCCGAGCCAGTCAAGCCGGAGCTCATCACTCAGCGTTTGCATGAGATTCGTGCCGCAGGTGTTACCGTTGCCGGTGCTTTGTCTCCTCAGCGCACCCAGCAGTTCTACTCCACCGTGGTCGATGCCGGTGTCGATTTGTTTGTGATTCGTGGCACCGTGGTTTCCGCGGAGCATGTCTCGTCTACACACGAACCGCTCAACCTGAAGAAGTTCATTTACGATCTTGACGTTCCGGTTATCGTTGGCGGCGCAGCCAACTACACGGCTGCTCTTCACCTGATGCGCACCGGTGCTGCCGGCGTGCTGGTCGGCTTTGGCGGTGGCGCGGTCTCCGCTACCCGTCAGACTCTCGGCGTTCAGGCTCCAATGGCCACCGCTATCGCTGATGTGGCTGAAGCTCGTCGTGATTACATGGATGAATCTGGTGGCCGCTATGTACAGGTGATTGCTGACGGAGGCATGGGTGATTCCGGTAGTTTCGTCAAGGCTCTTGCATTGGGTGCTGATGCGGTTATGCTTGGTGCTCCGTTGGCTCGCGCTGTTGAAGCCCCCGGCAAGGGTACTCATTGGGGGTCTGAGGCTCGTCATCAAACATTGCCTCGTGGCTACCGCACCACGGTTGGCACTGTGGCTCCGCTCGAGCAGATTCTGTTCGGCCCCAGCCATCAGGCTGACGGCAAGACCAACTTCATTGGTGCATTGAAGCGTGCTATGGCTTCCACCGGTTATGTTGACGTGAAGAACTTCCAACGCTGCGGCATGGTGGTTAACCCATACGCTGCTCGCTAATAGCGAAGCATTAACGCGACACTCGCCCGTAAAAACAGGCAGACATGATAATTCTGTTTGTTTTTACGGGCGTTTTTATACGTTAGGCAAAGTCGTTTTGACTCAGTATGCGTTTAGTGGTGTCGTTGTTCTCAGGTTCAGCCAACGGGGGTTGAATCGAGAAAGAAGGGGATCGAGGGGGATTGCCGATGGAATACTATGCCTTTTTCCACCATCATCGTGAGCCGCTGCCTAGCTTTGATGGATTCATCACCGTGGAACTTTCAGATAGACCCATTAGATACCATATGCAGCCGCTGTTTCCTTGCAATATGGATGCTCAGGAATGCCACACTATGGCAATGGCGGCATGCAGGATTGCCTGCAACTGTGCTGATGCGATTCGTGGCAAGTTAAGCGTGGACAGGCTCCAGCGTGCGCTAACTGCACCATGCTTGGAACGATTGCAGACCATGCATCAGCTGCTGGATCTCCATATGCTCACCCATCCCGATATCAAGGCGAAATTCTGCTATCTTCCAACGGTTCCCAATCTGATTGATGGCATGATTACTAGTGACAGGACTATGGAATTGGCGGTATTCATGACTATCGGCAAGGAAAATCTTCGAGTCAATATGAAATTCCGTTTCATTGGATCCCGATGGATGTGCGTCTTTGCCGATTTAGGCTGATTTCTGCATGATCGGTTTGTGGCGGTGAGCGTAGTCATAGCACGTTTCGCCTATAGTGGAGCGTATGCGTGAACATGTTGAAGAACCTAGGTACGTCACCACAGACGAAGACACAGTCTTCTCGTTGCTGGCCAAGCGTGCGGCCCGCACCCCGGATGACACCATCGCCGAATGGCAGGACGAAAACACTCACCAATGGCATAGCGTGACCTCCAGTGAGATGCTCGCTCGGGTACGCGAAGTAGCCAAAGGCCTGATGGGGCTCGGGGTGAAGGCCGGCACAATGGTGCTGATTTATTCGCCTACCTGCTACGAGTGGGGCGTCACCGATTTCGCTTGTGCGGCAATTGGCGCCGTAGTCGTTCCCGTGTATGAAACCGACTCCGCCAAGCAGACGGCCGGCATCATCGAAGAGGTGGATCCCGCCATCGCTTTTGCCGGAGATTTCCAACGTGCACAGACGCTTGAACAGATTCGTACGAACCACCCAAGCATGAAATACGTGTTCAATTTCAAGGCTGACGGGTTGGATGCCGTGGCCGACTTCGGGCACGGAATCAGCGATGAGGAGCTGGATGCGGCTATTGCTCGTATCAAGGCGGACGACTTGCTTACCGTGGTCTACACTTCCGGCTCCACAGGCAAGCCAAAGGGCGCTATGCTCTCCAACCGCAATTACACGCATATCGTGCTTAACGGATATGAGATTTTGAATGGCATGCTCTACCGGGACAACCGACTGCTGCTGTTCTTGCCTTTGGCGCACTGCTTCGCCCGCTATATTCAATACGTTTGTATCGGTGGCTGCGGCGTAGTCGGCTACATTCCTAATGCCAAGCATCTGCTTGCTGATATTCGCAGCTTCAAGCCCACGTATCTGCTGGGTGTGCCTCGTGTGTTCGAGAAGGTGTACAACGCGGCTTCCCAGAAGGCTGGCGCTGGCATCCAAGGCCGCATCTTCGCACAGTCGGTAAAGCATTTTGTTAAGTGGAGCAAAGACGAGCAGGCTGGGCGTGGCCACTCCGTGCTTGAGCGCATGAGCCATTCCTTCTACATGGCCACTGTAGGCAAGTCGATTCGCTCCGCACTTGGTCCGAACCTGAGATGGCTGGCCTGTGGTGGCGCTCCGCTGAACGTTGATCTTGCTCATTTCTTCAACGGCATGGACGATATCACCTTCATTCAGGGATATGGTATGACTGAAACCGCCGCCCCGATGCTCGTCAACTGGGAGGACGATAACGAAGTCGGCTCGGTCGGCAAACCCGGCCCAGGTATGGGTGTTCGACTTGGCGAGGATGATGAAATCGAACTCACTGGTCCGAACGTGTTCCTTGGCTACTACAAGCAGCCTGAACTCACCGCCGAAGCCATGACCGCCGATGGTTGGATTAAAACCGGCGATTTGGGCCGCATCGACGACAAGGGCTTCACGTTCATCACCGGCCGCAAGAAGGACATCATCATTACCGCCGGTGGCAAGAATATCAGTCCGGCCCCGATGGAAGACATCATCGATACCTGCCCGATAGTTGCGCATGCTGTGGTAGTGGGCGATGGCAAGCCATTCGTCTCCGCGTTGATTGAGCTCGACCCCGACATGTTGCACTCTTGGTTGGAAGGCCAAGGGCTCAACACCAGCATGACTCTCGATGAAGCCAAGGATAATGATGCAGTGCGCGCCTTTATCCAGCAATACGTCGATCAGGCCAACGCCAATGTGTCCCGCGCGGAATCCGTGCGCAAGTTCGTGATTCTCAACGAAGAATTTAGCCAGGATCGAGGCACGCTCACGGCAAGCATGAAGGTCGTGCGTCCAAAGGTGCTTCAGCGGTATGCCGACATCATCGAGAATGACCTCTATGCACCTAAGCCTTCAAACAAGCCGTTGCCTGCCACTGCGAAAATCATCGATAGCACTTCGGAAACGGTGAAGAAGGCCTCCGAACAGGTTAAGCAAGCCTCAGAACAGATGAAGCAGGCTTCCGAACAGATGAAGAGCAGCGTGTCTGATTCGCTTGCTAGCGTGCAGGAGAAAATCAAGAAGTCCAAGGCCGAAGCCGAGGGCGCCGACGATGCCGAAGAGTCTCAAGCAGACGCAGGCGACAACAAGACTGAGGAGTAGAACCAGTGGCTATTCGCGAGATTCGTGTCGTACCGGATCCTGTACTGCGTACGAAATGCGATGAGATTAAGGAAATCACGCCGGCTGTGCGCCGTCTGGTGGATGACTTGCTCGAGACGGTGAACGATCCCGGACGTGCGGGGCTTTCCGCCAACCAGATCGGTGTCAGTCTGCGAGCATTCTCCTACAACATCGACGGCAAGATCGGCTACATCCTCAACCCGGTTATCGAAGAGACTTCCGGCGAACAGTATGGTGACGAAGGTTGCCTTTCGGTACCGGGCCTTTGGTACAAGACTCGCAGGGCCGATTATGCCCGCGTACGTGGCATTGATCTGGACGGCAAAGAGGTAGTGCTGGAAGGGCATGGTCTTATGGGTCGTATGCTTCAGCATGAATGTGACCATTTGGATGGCCACGTCTATCTGGATCGTTTGGAAAAGGAAGAACGACGCGAGGCATTGCGTTATATGCGCAATCGCTCAGCCAAGTAACCTCTGGCCAACTACCGCCAGCCGGTAGTCCATTACATCAAAAGCTCTCCTGCACACAAGCAGGAGAGCTTTTGGTTTAGGTGCTGTGTTATCGTTGAAACTTGTGTGCCACCCCGGCGATGGACGCAGTCGCAGGCGTTCGGAACCACCCAATATTGTCAACCGGTACACAACAAATTCGCGTCATGCTCGCGACGGCCTGTGTCGGTCGGCTGCAAGCTCTCATCTTAGATGGGGGAGCAGCTGCACGCAGGTGCGCATGGCCAGGCAAGAACCGACAAGAAAGGTAGTAATACCATGGCTCAGATTACTATGAGCGAAATGCTGAAGGCTGGTCTGCACTTCGGCCACCAGACCCGTCGTTGGAACCCGAAGATGAAGCAGTTCATCCTCACCCAGCGCAACGGCATTCACATCATCAACCTGTTTAAGTCGCTCGACATGATCGACAAGGCATACGACTTCATCAAGACCACTGTTGCTCACAATGGCACCGTGCTCTTCGTCGGCACCAAGAAGCAGGCTCAGGAAGCTATCGCTGCTCAGGCCACCCGCGTGAACATGCCGTACGTCTCCGAGCGTTGGCTCGGTGGTATGCTGACCAACTTCCAGACCGTTTCCAAGCGCGTCAACCGCCTCAAGGAACTTGAGGAAATGGACTTCACCGACGTGCACGGCTCCGGCCTGACCAAGAAGGAGCTCCTCCTGCTCGAGCGCGAGAAGGACAAGCTCAACAAGCAGCTGGGCGGTATTCGTAACATGAACCGCACCCCGTCCGCAATGTTCGTTGTCGACATCACCAAGGAATCCCTGGCTGTTGAAGAAGCTCACAAGCTCGGCATTCCGGTTGTGGCCATCGTCGACACCAACGCTGATCCGGACATCGTCGACTACCCGATCCCGGCCAACGACGACGCTATCCGCGGCATCGAGCTGCTCACCAGCCTGATGGCTGATGCTGTGGCTGAGGGCCTGCTGGAGCGTTCCGGCCAGGCCGCCAAGGCCGCCGACTCCGAGCAGCCGATGGCTGCTTGGGAGAAGGAGCTCCTGACCAACGAAGCTCCTGCTGAGGCAGCTGCTGAAGGCGAAACCGCCGAGGCCCCGAAGGCTGAGTGATGCTCTACGATGGGAAGTGCCTGAACAAGCGCTTCCCATCCGTTTTGGGTAAGCAACATCTTCTTAAAGGAGAATAATCAATGGCAGCAATTACCGCCGCACTGATCAAGCAGGTTCGCGAGGACACCGGCGCCGGCATGCTCGACGTCAAGAAGGCCCTGACCGAAGCCGAAGGCGACGTGGCCCGCGCTAAGGAAATCATCCGCGCCAAGGGTATCGCCGCAGCTGGCAAGCGTGAAGGCCGTAAGGCTCAGGAAGGCACCATCGCCTCCAAGGTCGTCGAAGGTGCAGAAGGCGAGACCGGTTACGCCGTCGAGCTGAACTCCGAGACCGACTTCGTGGCCAAGACTCCGAAGTTCGTCGAATTCGCTGACGAGGTGCTCGGCTACGCCGTCGCCGCTGAGGTCAACAACGCTGAAGAGCTGGAAGCCGCCAAGGCTGGCGACTCCACCGTGAAGGTCGCCATCGAAGAAGCCGCCGCTCTGTTCGGTGAGCACGTTAAGGTCGGCCAGTTCGCCAAGATCTCCGGCGAGCACGTCGAGATCTACGCTCACAAGAAGTCCGCTGAGATGCCGCCGAGCATCGTCGCCATGATCGCCACCGACAAGGCTGGCGCTGCCGTGGCTCACGAAGCTGCTCTGCAGATCTCCGCTATGGGCGCCAAGTGGCTGACCCGCGAGGACGTTCCGGCCGATGTGGTCGAGTCCGAGCGTCGCGTGGCCACCGAGAAGTCCCAGGCTGAGGGCAAGCCGGAGAAGATTATCCCGAAGATCGTCGAAGGCCGTCTCAACGCATTCTTCAAGGAAGTCGTGCTGCTCGAGCAGCCGTTCGTCAAGGATCCGTCCAAGACCGTCGGCAAGCTGTTCGAGGAAGTGGGCGGCAAGGCTACTGCCTTCGCCCGCATCGAGGTCGGCAAGGGCGAAGAGGAGTGAGCTTAGCGCTCATCCGATGCGCCTGACGCATTGATATGAAAATGCCATCCAAGACAAGTTCCTTGGATGGCATTTTCATTGTGAGGGTGTCGTTGCACAGGGGTGTCGCTGTAAACCGATACCCTTATCTACGGATATTTTTAGGCACTTTTCGTGGTCAAGGAAAGGCAACATAAATGACTGAAAGCGATAAGCCGCGTAGGGTTCTGCTGAAGCTGTCCGGTGAGGCGTTCGGCGGTGGCAAGGTCGGCATCGACACTCATGTGGTTCGACGCATTGCCGAGGAAATCGTTCCGGCTGTCCAGCAGGGTGTGCAGGTCGCCATTGTGGTTGGCGGCGGCAACTTCTTCCGTGGCGCCGAACTTCAGCAGGCTGGTATCGATCGTTCCCGTGGTGATTACATGGGCATGCTCGGTACCGTGATGAATTGCCTCGCCTTGCAGGACTTCCTGGAGCAGGAAGGCCAGTCCACTCGTGTGCAGACCGCCATTACTATGGGCCAGGTCGCTGAGCCGTATATCCCGCTCAAGGCCATCCGCCATCTGGAAAAGGGCCGTGTGGTTATTTTCGGTGCTGGTGCCGGTATGCCATACTTCTCCACTGATACCGTGTCCATCCAGCGCTCTTTGGAAATTCATTGCGATGAAGTGTTGATGGGCAAGAACGGTGTCGATGGCGTGTACACTGCCGATCCGCGCAAGGATCCGGAAGCTAAGCGTTTCGCCACTTTGAGCTACAAGCGAGCTTTGGTCGACAATCTGGCCGTCATGGATGCAGCTGCCCTGTCTATGGCTCGCGACAATCGCAAGCTCATCCGCGTCTTCGGCCTGGAGGGTGCAGGCAATGTGACTCGTGCCCTGGTGGGTGAGGAAATCGGTACCTTGGTTTCCACCGCCGAGTCGCGCGTAGCCGAGTGAGGATCAACGCCTACAATCAAATAACAAGCGTTCATAGAAGAACACCACTGTCCAACAACAAGGAGTGAATATGTCTCTTATCGATCAGGCCAAGGAACAGATGGCCAAGACCGTGGAAAACACCAAGGAGAACTTCTCCGGCATCCGTACTGGCCGCGCCAACCCGGCACTGCTCAACGGCATCATGGTCGACTACTACGGTGCTCCGACCCCGATCAAGGCCGTGGCCTCCATCGGCGTACCTGAACCGCGCACCCTCGCCGTCACCCCGTTTGATGCATCCCAGGCAGCAGCCGTGGAAAAGGCCATTCGTAACTCTGATCTTGGCATCAGCCCGAACCGTGATGGCAACGTCATTCGTCTGACCATGCCGGAGCTCACCGAAGACCGCCGTAAGGAATACGTCAAGCTTGCCAAGGGCAAGGCTGAAGATGGCAAGGTCGCAGTGCGCAACATTCGCCGTAAGACCAAGGAAACCATCGACAAGTCCGTCAAGGACGGCGATATGGGCGAGGATGAGGGTGATCGTCTGCTCAAGGAGCTCGACAAGGTCACCAAGTCCATCACCGATGAAATCGATGCACTGCTGGAAACCAAGCAGAAGGAGATCATGGAGGTCTGAGAAGACCAGCCGGAATATTGTCATGGAACGTAACGAACAACTGCACGAAGAGGCCGAAGAGGCCCTCGACCAAATCAATAAGAAGACTGGCCGCAATATGCCGCAGGCCATTGGCACGGCTGTGCTGCTTATTGCCTTGATTCTAGGGGCTCTGCTATTCAGCATCGACCTGTTCGTGCTGTTGGTCGTGGTATTTATGATTCTGGCATTGTGGGAGCTCCGAGTGGATTTTGCCACTGTGGGGCTCCACATTCCGGTAATTATGCTGTGGATATGCTCAGCGGGCACGTTATTGGCTACGTATTATGCCCCATATCATTTGATTACGATGTCGCTGAGCATCATTGTGTCCATCATTCTTGTTGCTATTGCCGCCAGTGCGAAAATTAGTTTCGGCAATCGTTTGTCTTTGGCGGTTGCCGGTAAGCTATCGAATACGGACGCCAGCGCTCGATTGGAATCATCCTTCAATCATGATGGTGGCGAACTGCATCATTCCCGTTTGAGCCATGTGGCTGTTTCGGTACTGACGGTACTGTATATTCCACTGTTGGCTAGCTGCATCATTATTCCGCTCACGTTTAATGGTCATCCGGTTGCTCATGCCATTATGCTGGTGTTCCTGCCGGCTCTTTCCGACACTGGTGGTTTGTTCGCCGGTGCATGGTTGGGCAAACATAAGCTCAGTCCTCGCATTTCACCGAAGAAATCCGTTGAAGGATTGATTGGCTCCATGCTATTCGCTATGGCTGGCGCATTTGCTGTGTTCGCTTGCACATATGATTCCTCCGCATGGACCACGCGCTGGTGGGTGTCGATTGCTGCAGGCATCCTTATCGGTACGGTGGGCACGTTCGGTGATTTATGTGCCTCCATGCTGAAGCGAGATATCGGCATTAAGGATATGGGCCATTTGCTCAAGGGACATGGCGGAGTTATGGATCGTGTGGATTCGATTTTGATGAGCGCACCCTTCACCTGCGCACTGCTGTGGGTCACTGGCCTGTAGCCAACAGTCGTTCGTTGCAACGAATCATGATGATGGCGTCTTACTCAAGAGTGGTGAGGCGCCATCGCTATTACGATGTGGCAACGCACATCGCCGGAACTTCTATTTGATTGATGAGAGCGAAGCAACATATGACTACGCACGATACTGATACTCCGGAAACCGGCATCACGCCAGGCGGCACTTCCGGCGCTTTCCGCGATGTGCTTTCCAAAGATCACGCTCGTCGAGGCAAGCCGCCGCTGCATTTCGTGGATATGACTCCCGAAGAGCGTATTGCCAAAGCAACCGAGCTGGGTCTGCCGAAGTTCCGAGTCAAGCAGCTGGCCAATCATTACTATGGTCACTTTGATGTGAATGCAGCCGAATTTACGGATTTTCCAGCGGCGAAGCGAGCGGAAGCGGCTGAAACATTCTTCCCGCAACTCATTACCGAAGTAACCCGTCAAGTAGCCGATCAGGGAACCACCATTAAAACATTATGGAAACTCTTTGATGGTTCATTGATTGAATCGGTGCTGATGCGATATCCCACTCGTACCACGCTCTGCATTTCCTCGCAGGTCGGCTGCGGTATGGGATGCCCGTTCTGCGCCACCGGCAAACTCGGCCTGACCCGCAACATGTCTGCCGGAGAAATCGTCGAACAGGTGCGTGTGGCCGCCAAGATGATGCGAGACGGTGAAGTGGCCGGCGGAGAAGGCCGCCTAAGCAATATCGTATTCATGGGCATGGGAGAGCCTATGGGCAACTACAAGTCCGTACTTTCCGCAGTCCGTCAGATTTCCTCCATGCCTCCGGAAGGTTTTGGTATTTCCGCGCGCAATATCACCGTTTCCACTGTGGGCGTGGTCCCTGGCATCAAGAAGCTGACTGCCGAAGGTATTCCGGTACGTCTAGCGGTCTCCTTGCACGCGCCTAGCGATGAGTTGCGCGACGAATTGGTGCCAATGAATAAGCGTTTCAACACCACTCAGGTGTTGGATGCCGCGCACGATTACTGGTTGGCCTCAAAGCGACGCGTCAGCATCGAATATGCGCTGATGCGCGGCATTAACGATCAGGCCGAACATGCACGTCTGCTGGCTAAACGACTGAATCATTACGGCGATAATTGGGCCCATGTGAATCCGATTCCACTCAATCCGATTGAGGGATCCAAGTGGACAGCCTCCAAACCGGAAGATGAACAGCGGTTCTTGGAAATCCTGCATGATGCCGGTATCACTGCCACACTGCGTGATACGCGTGGCCAGGATATCGATGGTGCCTGCGGTCAATTGGCAGCCAAGGAACGCTAATCACACACATCTGGCACTTGAAAAGTCGGTTTCCTATCATATTCGCAATGGTAGGAAACCGACTTTTACCATATATGTTCACCTGCTTACCGCCGGTGATGAGCATTCTCATATTGCAGAAACCTGAAGCACTCATGACATGAGAAGTAGGTAGGCTGATGGACTGTAGTAAGCGAAACCGAACAGGGGAGTGAAGCATGTCGCTGGCGGTACGAGTCATCCCGTGCCTGGATGTCGATAACGGTCGCGTGGTAAAAGGCGTGCATTTTGAGAATCTCAAGGATGCAGGCGATCCGGTGGAATTGGCGGCTGAATATTATCGTCAAGGAGCTGACGAACTCACATTCCTCGATGTCACCGCATCCAGCTCCCATCGCAGCACCATGATTGATGTGGTGTCGCGCACTGCTGAACAGGTTTTCATCCCGATGACGGTAGGCGGTGGCGTTCGTACGCCCGAAGATGTGGACTCACTGCTGCGCTGCGGTGCGGATAAGGTTGGTGTCAACACTGCGGCCATCAACGATCCTTCGCTGATTAGTCGTGTAGCTGAACGATTCGGCAATCAGGTTTTGGTACTTTCCGTGGATGCTCGCCGCGAGAAAGGCGAGCAGCATACGCAATCCGGTTTTGAGGTCACCACAATGGGTGGTCGTAAATCTACTGGCATTGATGCTATCTGGTGGGTGAAGCGAGCTGAAGAACTCGGTGCTGGTGAAATCTTGCTGAATTCTATGGATGCGGATGGCACCCAACAGGGCTTTGATCTTGAAATGATTCGAGAGGTCAGGAAAGAAGTCAAGATTCCGATTATCGCATCCGGTGGTGCCGGCAAAGTGGAGGATTTCCCCCCGGCCATTGAAGCTGGCGCTAATGCTGTGCTGGCGGCATCGGTGTTCCATTACGGCATCATGACCATTGCCGATGTCAAGGCTGAATTGAAGAAGCACGGCTACACCGTGCGGTAATCAGTTGTGTCCGTTCAGCTGGACTCGTGAATTGACAGACAGTGTCTGCCGACACATTCGTTTATAGGTAGGGAACATGACAGATATTGCATACGACAACTCCGCAGAGCTTGATCCGCGTATTGCGTCTCGCTTAAAGCGTGACGCCAAAGGATTGGTTGCTGCGGTAATCCAACAATACGACACCCGTGAGGTGTTGATGGTCGGATACATGAACGATGAGGCGTTACGTCGGACGCTGACTACTGGACGCGTGACTTTCTGGTCTCGTTCCCGTCAGGAATACTGGCGTAAAGGTGATACCTCTGGCCATGTGCAATATGTGAAAAGCGTGTCACTTGATTGTGACGGAGATGCACTGCTGGTTGAAGTCGACCAGGTGGGAGCAGCTTGCCACACAGGTAAGCGCAGCTGCTTCCTTGAAGGTGGTCCTTTGCCAGTGGTTGAGGGACATCGTCCTGCAGAGCGGCACTAAGGAGCAAATATGAGCGAATGCAGCGTCAAGCACCTGAAGTGGGGTGCCACTTGGCCGAGTCGTGAGCAGTTCCATGAATTAGCGGATCAGGGATACCGTGTGATTCCTATTGTTCGCCGTCTGCTCGCAGATTCTCTGACTCCGGTTGGATTCTATGAGCGTTTAGCCGGTGGGCGCAGCGGTACTTTTATTCTTGAATCCGCGGAATTTGGCGGCAGTTGGAGCCGTTACAGCTTTATTGGCGTCAACTCGATGGCGCAGCTTCGCTCCAATAATGGACAGGCTGATTGGCTTGGCAAAGTGCCGGTTGGCGTGCCCACCAAGGGCGATGTTATCGAAGTCGCTCATGCGGCGCTGAAAACCCTGAAAGCCCCACACGTAGAGGGTCTGCCGAATCTGACGTCCGGTCTTGTTGGCACGGTTGGCTGGGATGCCATCCGCCACTGGGAGCCGACCTTGCGCGCTGAGGCGCCGAACGAAACCGGCCAGCCGGAAACCGTACTGGCCTTGGCTACCGATATTGCCGTGGTCGATCACGTTTCCGGCTCAGTCTGGCTCATCGCCAACGCCGTCAACGTGGATGACAAGCCCACCCGTGCCGATAACGCCTACAACGAGGCTGTAGCGCGCCTAGACCAGATGCAGCGCGATGCAGCCACGCCGACCCCGGGTGAAGCTCGCGTCAACGTATTGGACGAGTCAGTGCCTCAGCCGGAGCTCCGCTTCCGCACGGAGAAGAGTCATTACGAGCATGCGGTCGAGGAAGCCAAGCGGCACATCGTTGATGGCGATGTATTCCAGGTGGTTATTTCCCAGCGTCTCGACATCGATTCTCCTGCTGACCCGTTTGACGTCTACCGCGTGCTGCGCACGCTGAATCCAAGCCCGTACATGTATTTCATGGCGTTGACCGATGCCGAAGGCCGTGATTTCAATGTGATTGGCTCCAGTCCGGAAACCTTGATTAAGGTGGATAACGGCCACGCCATGACCTTCCCGATTGCCGGTTCCCGCCCACGCGGTGCCACGCCGGAGGAAGACGAGAAGCTCGCCAAGGAGCTGCTTGCCGATCCGAAGGAACGCAGTGAACACATCATGCTCGTGGATTTGTCTCGCAATGACTTAAGCAAGGTGTGTGTGCCGCAATCCGTGGATGTCGTACAGCTTATGGACATCAAGCGCTTCAGCCACATCATGCACATTTGCTCTACGGTTACCGGCAAAGTCGACCCGTCACTGACCGCTTTCGACGTGTTCAAATCCGCTTTCCCCGCGGGTACGCTTTCCGGCGCACCCAAGCCTCGTGCGGTGGAGATCATCGACGAACTGGAACCTGCGGATCGTGGTATCTACGGCGGTACCGTCGGCTACTTTGACTTCTCCGGCAACATGGACATGGCCATCGCCATTCGTACCGCGTTCCTGCGCGATCACGAGGCAAGTGTGCAAGCCGGAGCCGGCATCGTGCTTGACTCCGTGCCCGCAACCGAATGGCAGGAAACCCGCAATAAGGCCGAAGCCAGCGTCGAAGCCGTGCAGATTGCGGCCCAGTTGCGCGAACTATAGAGCACATCTGCTGCTATAGCATGCTGCAGTGTATTTGCGTAATATCAATCGTGCCGATTGCCATGTGGTAATCGGCACGATTGATATTAGGTATGATTGAACGGCATTACGCAATAACCAGATAAGGAGTTCAGGTATGGCGACCGCCGGTTCAGGCAAGACGGACATGGGCAGTGGTAATCCCACCGAATCTGTTACCGACAAAACCGGCGTGAATAAGTCCGTTGGTGAGCATGGGCTTGAGCGGAAGATGGAGTCGCGCCATCTGACGATGATCTCCCTCGGCGGTGTGATTGGTACCGGTCTTTTTGTCTCTTCCGGTTATACGATTCATCAGGCTGGGCCTCTTGGCGCGATTCTCGCATACGCAGTCGGTTCCCTGCTGGTCTATTGCGTGATGGTGTCGCTTGGTGAGTTGTCTGTGGCGATGCCGTATGCCGGTAGCTTCCACATGTATGCGAAACGATTCATTGGCCCGGGTACTGCGTTTGTTATCGCCATCCTGTATTGGCTGAATTGGGCGGTGGCGTTAGCCAGCGAATTCACGGCGGCGGGATTGCTGATGCAACGATGGTTCCCTGATTCTCCCGCCTGGATATGGTCAGCAGTGTTTATCGCTGTGGTATTTGTACTCAATATTTTGTCTGTGCGCCTGTATGGTGAAGCGGAATTTTGGTTCGCATCAATCAAGGTGTTTGCGATTGTAGCGTTCATTGTTATTGGCCTGTTGGCTATTTTTGGTGCTATTCCGATTGCGGGTTATGATTCAGCACCGCTGTTCGGAAATTTTGTTGCCGATGGTTGGTTCCCCAATGGGTTTGCCCCTGTGTTCTCTACGCTGTTGACGGTGGTGTTTGCATTCTCCGGCACTGAGGTTGTCGGTGTGGCTGCTGGCGAGACTAAATCTCCGGATAAGGCGATTCCGAAGGCTGTGCACACTACGGTGTTCCGTCTTGCGATTTTCTTCATCGGTTCGATTCTGGTGATGTCAGCATTGATTCCCTGGCATCAGGCGGGCGTTGAGACCAGTCCGTTTGTACTGGTGTTCCAGTCGATTGGTATGCCGTTTGCCGGCGACGTGATGAATTTCGTGGTATTGACCGCGGTACTGTCTGCAGCGAATTCCGGTCTGTATGTGTGTTCGCGCATGGTTTGGTCTCTGGCCAAGGAGAGACTGATCCCGGCCCGGTTCGCCAAGACGAACTTCCATGGCGTACCTGTCTGGGCTGTGCTATTTTCCATGATTGGTTCGCTTCTGGCGCTGCTTTCCTCAGTGATTGCCGCATCCACCGTGTATCTGGTGCTAGTGGCCGTTTCCGGATTGGCTACCTTGGTGGTGTGGTTCTCCGTATGCGTATGCCATATTCGATTCCGCCGCGAATGGGCGAAAGCAGGGCATAATGTGTCTGAGCTCGGCTATCGTGCTCCTGGTTTCCCGGTGCTGCCGTGGCTTGCGATTGTGATGTGCATCGGTGCGCTCGTGCTCGTCATTCTGGATGACACTCAGCGTTCCACTCTGTATTGCATGATTCCGTTCGTCGCCTGCTGCTATGCCGGCTACTACATGCTTGAGCGTCGTCGCAAGCGAGAAGGCATAGTCGCTGACGAGAATGGGCAGCATGAATGAGCTGTTTTTGACGATTTCGCCAAACCGGGTTCATTCACCGATAATTGAGCCAACGGACAAGAAAATCATTCAACTCACAAATCCCAGTGTGGATGACGTCAGATTGTGGTGATTACTGATGTGTAATACCGTTGGATCGCTTATTGAAAACACGAGGTCTTAATTCCGGCAGCATTACTATGAGCAGCACCACGGCAAGTGCGGCGGTAAGCAAATCAGCGATAGCCTGTGCGGCAATCACGCCCTCGTACCCAAACAATCGTGAGCCAACACCAAGCGTAAGCGCCAATATTATGCCTTGTCTGCTGATGGATAGTATGAAGGCGCCTAAGGCTTTACCTGTGGACTGGAATGTACATGTGGTCACCATCACGATGGCCACGCACACCAGGCTTAGCAGTTGCACGCGGAGCATGCCCGCTCCTAGTATCACGATAGTTTCATCGTTAATAAAGAATCGCATCATCATATGGTCGGCAAGGCTCAACACCACGGTCATAATAAGTGCGAACAGGCATAGGAACGCATATGAGAAACGCATGATGCCACGAAGCCGGTTCATGTTGCGGGCGCCGAAATTATAACCGATAAGGGGCTGCGCGCCGAAAGCGAATCCGGCGAAAATCAGTACGGCAATCATAACTACTTTCAGTGCAATGCCCATTGCCGCTACGGCATCCGTGCCATAGGGCAAGAGGAACAGATTGACCATGACTATTCCCACGCTTTGCGTGAGATTCGTAATCGCCGCAGGAATGCCAATGGCGAAGATGCTGCGAATCTCATGACTGGTGATATTGATGGTATGAGCAGCGCGGCGGATAGCGCTGCTCAAGCGAATGGTCTTGGCGAACATGAGTTTCGGGCGAATGGACAGGTTCTGACTACGTGCGACAAGGAACCATATGTAGTAGATATCAGTGCAGATATTGGCGATGACCGTTGCGCCGGCGGAGCCCAAGGCTCCCCAGTCGAACACATGGATGAACAACGGATTGAGCATGATGTTAACGGCGGTACCAGCCATCGAACCGATCATGGATTCAACGGCATGCCCTTCGGTGCGCAGCAGGTTCGTAGGCGTCATCGACACAATGATGAACGGCGAACCGATGATGATCAACGTGTAGAATTCACTGGCATACTGCCAAGTGTCTTCGGTGGCACCCAGCAAAGTAAGCATCTGTGGACGGAATATCAGACCAAGAGTTGCGACGATGATGCCGGTGGCAATGGCCGCGTAGAAGCAGAACACGCTGAGTCGCTTACCGTCCGCGTAACGATGTTGCCCGAACAATCGGGAGATGACCGAAGCGCCGCCGAGGCCGAATATATCGCCAAGAGCGATCATCACCGTGAACACTGGAGCGGTCAGGGAAACGCCGGCCACCATATTCGTATTGCCCGTATGCGCAACGAAATAGGTATCCACCATGTTGTAAACCAATGTGACCAGCATGCTGAGTACCACTGGCATGGCCAGCGAGAAATACGCTTTGGGAATCGGCGCTTTTTCGAATAGTGCGTTATCCATGTCTCGTTTTCTTTCTCATGTGCGGCGGCTGATCAAACTGGTGTCAATATCACGGGCATCATAGCCGGCACAGTGCGGACAATCGACACGCCAATGTTGCGGCGAAGAATAATTGTCGGTTTGCAGACATCATCTTAGGTGACGGAGTTGCATTGTCCTTTACGAGGTGCCTCATTTGAAAATGAGCGCGTAATCCGGAGTGGTGCCTCACCTGTGGTGAGCGTGAAATCCTAGTCCGCGTCGGCTTGTGGGGTTTCGTCGTCTTCCGGTTCGACGCCCGCGATCCGGGCGAGCGTCTTGTTCAAGTATGCCATGTCCGGGCCCATGCGTCTGGCCAGCCGCGCGGTGCGCGGTGCCGCCAGTGCTTCGAGCCGGTCCTGGATGTCGTGGATGCGGCGGACGAGCTCGGCCGGGTTCACGGTCGCGAGCGTGTGTT
>NZ_NMWV01000035.1 GCF_002860405.1 Bifidobacterium imperatoris
CCAGATTCCAGGCACCGATGTTAGGAATCGGCCAAGCGCCGGAGGGGGAGAGGTAGTACACCACGCACCAGATCAGACCAATGATCATGAATGCGCAGAATACCGGCACAAACCAACGCGGGTTGGACTTGGTGCCCTTAATGGTCTCCTCAACGCGCTTGGTGTTCTCGGCCTGGCGGCTCATCATGCGCTGCATCTGCGGGGTCAGCGTGGCCTTATCGGCGGTAGCGTTCAACACAGCCTGTACCTGGTCCATATCCACGCCGTAGGTGTCGTCTTCTTCGACGGTGCCCTCAGCAGTGTTCTCAGCGGGCTCGGCAGTATCAGCGGCCTTGGCGTCCTTGGACGAGACCTCGCCCTGCCAGTCCTTCTGGTCCTTCGAGTCGTTTTCGTGCAGCTCTTCGTCAGCCATCAGCGTATTCTCCATTCAATAGGCTAAAAGTCATAATAGTGGCTACACTCGAAACTGGTGAACACACCGTGTAAAAAGACGGGATTTTTATGGTCAGGCACCAAGGAAAACATAGCGCGCATCGCTCTCTGCTCAGTGGAGTCGCCGCGTTTGTGCTTATTGCCCTGACCGGCTTCCTGCTCAGCACCAATGTGCGCGTAAACCGCACCACCACAGTCAACAACGACACTGCCGATCTTGTGGAACACAGCGTGGCTGAGGTCTCTCAGCTGCAAAGCGATGTCAATGATCTGCAGAAGCAAGTCAATAATCTGACCGAAGCATTAGGATCCAAAGATCCCTCAGATGATTCAGCGAGCGGCAGCGATGAGAGTAATGCTGCCGATGGTGGTGATTCCAGCCTGATGCTGCCGGCTCTTTCCGGCGAAGGCATTACCGTGACGTTGGATGATTCGCCGCTGTGGGAGAACGCGGTGAACGACAACGGCACAACCGCCAATATCAATGATTACGTGATTCACCAGCAGGATGTGGAATCCGTGGTGAACGCATTATGGGCGGGCGGCGCGGAAGCCATGAAAATCATGGATCAGCGCGTACTGTTTAATTCCGCTGTGATCTGCTCGGGCAATGTGCTGTCCATTCACGGTAAGAAATACGCGCCACCATTCACGATTTCCGCCATCGGCGATCAGGCTTCAATGCGCAAAGCTTTGAACGATTCCAAGGCCATCACCATTCTTAAGCAATACGTCAGTGCATTCGGCATTGGATACAAGGTAGAGAACAAGGATAATCTTCAGTTCGAGGCCACCACGGCGTTGCTGCAGCAATTCAAATATGCCACGGTCGATACGTCGCAGACCAAGGACGAGGAGCAGAATTAGTCATGAGACACAGCAACAGCGATAACACGAAAACTCAGCCTGCGACCAGTCTGGATGATTTTGCGGTTTCCGAAGAATACAGCTCCGCCGAGCCGCGCCGCCGCCGAAGCCGTCACGCCCGCTCATCGTCTGCAGCATATGCGTCCAATGCAGGCACAGTTGCCGCACGCCGTGGCCCATTGTGGCAGGCGCTCGGCATTCTTGCCGAAATACTGCTTACCGCCGCGGCGATTTGCGCACTGTACATCGTCTGGCAAATGTGGTGGACCGGCGTGGAAGCCGAACAGACTCAGAACGAGACCACAAAGTCGGTGAACTGGTCCGATCCTGCAGCCAATGGCGGTGACGTGAAAATCGCCAAAGCTCAGGAAGGTGAGCCGCCAGTACAGCCTGAGAATCCAAAATATGGTGATCTGATTGCCCAAGTCTATATTCCACGTTTCGGCAAGCAATGGCATCGCAACCTGGTGGAAGGCACCACGCTGGAGCAAATTAACCGCCACGGCTTAGGCCATTATCAAAGCTCGCAAATGCCCGGCCAAATCGGCAACTTTGCACTCGCCGGACACCGTAATGGCTATGGCCAGCCGCTCGGCGATGTGGATAAGCTGCAGGAAGGCGACCCCATCATCGTGCGTACGCAGGATTACTGGTACGTCTACCATTACACGCGCTATGAGATAGTGCTGCCTACCGATATCTGGGTGATTGCGCCGAATCCTGAGAATTCCGGCGTGGACCCCACCAAGCGCATGATCACCATGACCACCTGTGAGCCGAAGTATTCCACGCCGACTCACCGTTGGATCAGCTATGGTGAGCTTTCCTACTGGGCCAAAGTCTCTGACGGTGTACCTAAGGAATTGTCCACTACCGATTCTTCCGGCGCGGTGAAATTCGCCATCTCCGAAACCCCGTCAGTGGCTTCGCGCATCGGCTCACTGGATAAAGTCGTGTATATGACGCTGGTGGCATGGGCGATTCTGTTCATCGCCGCCGCTGTGGCTTGGCGTTGGCCGGTAATGCGCGCCATTCGCCTGGGCGAACGCCGCCGCCCGGATGCCAGCATCTACGGCACACTGCTCAGACTCCAGCCCGGCGTGCTGCCGATTCGTTGGCTGCTCCTCATCCTGCTGCTGTTCGCCGCCGCCACGGCACTCTTCCAATGGACGTTCCCGTGGGCCGCTTCGAACATTCCGTTCCTGCGGGAGATGTCAAACTTCGTGGCCGTACCGGAGTAAATCCGGCCGAGCTGAAGTAGTATGGCATGCAAGTCGACTTCAAGGAGAGCAGCATGACCGATTCCGCGCACATTCTGGTGGTGGATAACTACGATTCGTTCGTCTACACGATTGTGGGATATTTGAAGACGCTGGGTGCCACGGTGGACGTGGTACGCAACGATGCCATTGACCCGGCTGCGCCCGGCGTGCTTGATGGATACGATGGCGTTCTGATTTCCCCCGGCCCTGGCGCTCCGGCTGATTCCGGTGCCAGTGAAGACATGATTCGACTGTGCGCAGCCACCGGAATGCCGATGTTCGGCGTATGCCTTGGATTGCAGGCACTCGCTGAAGTGTATGGCTGCACGGTGGACCATGCGCCCACGATCATGCATGGCAAGACCAGTTTGGTTGAGCACATCGATGATGAAATCTTCGAAGGTGTGGCCAATCCGATGACTGCTACGCGCTACCATTCGCTAGCCGTAGAGCCTGATTCGGTGCCGGATACGCTGGTCGTAACCGCATGGACGCAGGGCGATCATATTGTGCAGGGCGTGAAGGTGAAGGATAAGCCGATGTATGCCGTGCAGTTCCACCCTGAGTCCGTAATGACGCAGGATGGCTACCGTTTGCTGGCCAACTGGCTGAAGATCTGCGGTCAGGAGAATGCCGTAGCCAAGTCCGCAGGATTGCAGCCAAAGGTAACGAAGTAACCCAATAGTATTGCTTAAAACCAATAATGCCTTCGGTCAACAGCATTGACTGAAGGCATTATTGGTATTGATTTAGGCTCTGTTCAACCAAGATTGGGAACTACCCCTCAGTCGGCTTCGTCGCCAGCTCCCCTGACAAGGGGAGCCAGAAATAAGAGGCATGTCAATTTTGGTTTAACAGAGTCTTGATTTATTTGCGGCTTACTCTCCGGTATTGCTATTGTTACCGCCGTTATTGCCGCCTGTGCTGGTGCCGGCCTTGGTGGTAATGGTCACTGTAGAGCCCTTATCGACTTGAGAGCCGGCTGCGGGGTCGATGCTTTCCACGACAGTAGTGCTGTCAGTCGGCCCATTGGCGGCAACGGTCAATCCCACAGCTTCCAACTGCAGCTTGGCAGTGGCATAGTCGGTACCTGCGCTAATCGAAGGCACCGTGACCTTTTCCTTACCAGTGGATACCCAGATGGTGATGGTGCTGCCCTGCTCAATGTTGGCACCGGCAACCGGATCGGTACGGGTAATCGAGCCAGCAGCCACCGTGTCTGAGGATTCGGTTTCGACCACGAAGTTGAACTGTCCACTGTACTGCGAAATCACTGCATCCTTAGACTGGCCCACCAAATTCGGCATGCTGGTCATACCGGAAGACACGTAGATGGTAATCGTGGAACCCTTGGCAGTGGGAGAACCCGCAGCCGGGTCGGTACGAGTCACCTTATCTTTCTCGATGTCCGCACTGTCTTCGGTCTTCACGGTGGAGCTCACCTTGAAGCCGGCTTCTTCCAACTCGGCGCGTGCCGCTTCCTGGCTCATATCCTTCACATCCGGCACTGGCACGGACTGTGGGCCTGCAGAGAACCAAACGCTCACCTTGGAGCCCTTGGCCACCTTGGAACCGGCCTTAGGACTCATCTTGGTGCAGGTGCCGGCCGCCTCGGTGGAATCAGTATCCTGCTTTTCCACCATTTCCAAGCCGAGCGCCTTGAGTTTGGCCTCCAAGCCATCCTTCGACGTTGTGGCCGTGCATGCGGGCACTGTTACCGTTTCCACGGCATTCTTCTTGGCATTGTTCATGGCGAACACCACGCCCACCACAATGGCGATAACGGCAATGACGCCAATAATCGAGCCGATGATGATCTGCTTCTTCTTTTTGGCCTTGGCCGCCGCCGCACGCTGCTCGGCACGTGTCTTCAACGCATTCTGTGCAGCAGCATTCGGCGGAATCTGCTCGAACTGGCCGGTCACCGGGTTGAACGCCTGCGTGGTCTGAGACATCGGAACCGTAGGCTGCTCGCGTTCGGCTTCCTTGCGGGCCTTCACATTGGAAAGGTCGGTCAGCGGGTTGAATGCGGCGGCCACCGGCACGCCACCGTTCATGTAGGTCAGAATATCGTTCTTGAATTCACCGGCAGTGGCATAACGGTTCTGGCGGTCCTTCGCCATAGCCTTGGCCACAATGGAATCCCACATCTTCGGCAAACCGGGCACCACAGCACTCGGCGGTGTTGCCACCTCAGACACATGCTGATACGCGATAGCCACCGCGGAATCACCGGTAAACGGTGGGCGGCCGGTGAGCATCTCATAGAGCACGCAGCCTGCGGAATATAGGTCGGAGCGCATATCCACGGTCTCGCCGCGGGCCTGTTCGGGGGAGAGGTATTGCGCGGTACCCACCACGCCCTGAGACTGGGTCATCGTGGCGGCGGAATCATCCAAAGCGCGGGCGATGCCGAAGTCCATGACCTTGACCACGCCCTGCTCGGAAATCATGATGTTACCGGGCTTGATATCACGGTGGATAATGCCCATGCGGTGCGAATAATCAAGAGCGCTCAGCACGCCGAGCATCACCTGCTCGCAGTCGCGCTGGCTCAATGCGCCATTCACCTTGATGATGTCACGCAAGGTTTGACCCTTGACGTATTCCATCACAATGTACGGCAGACGCTCGGTATCGCCGGCATCCGTGGTGATGGTTTCTTCGCCTGAATCGTAGATGTTCACGATGTTCGGGTTGTTCATCTGCGCTACGGAGCGGGCTTCGCGGCGGAAACGGGCAAGGAAGATCTCGTCATTGGCGAGTTCGGCGCGCATGATCTTCACGGCGACGGTACGGCCCAGACGAGTGTCAAGAGCGATACGGACCTCGGCCATGCCGCCGCGTCCGATGAGCTGGCCCAGCTGGTAGCGTCCGCCGGCCAGTGCGTTAGGCATGTTGCTCATTGCTTATTTCCTCCCAATCTTGAGACAGGAGTCTCCAAAACGATGCGTGGCGTGCTCATCACCCTGCGGGGCAGTCGCGTTCCAGAAGTCACCATAGTTTGATCTGCCATTTCAGTCTGCTGATCAAGCAGTCGGCGTTCGATGCGTGCCAGCGTGCGGGATACCACCAGCGCGTCCTTCGGACGGTCGAGTGGATCCTTGGCCAGCATGGACATTACAAATTCACGAAGCTGCACATCCACCGTATCCGGCAGTGGCGGCACTGGATTATTCACATGAGCGGCGGCAATATCCACCGGAGTGGCACCGGTGAACGGGCGGTGCCCGGACAATCCTTCATATGCCACTACACCCAGCGAATAGATATCGGATTGCGGTGTGGCCTGCTTGCCTTGCGCCTGCTCAGGGGAAATGTACTGGGCGGTACCCACTACCATGCCGTCTTGGGTGATCTGGCCCTGACCGGTGGAATAGCTCACACCAAAGTCAGTGATCTTCACTTCGCCAGTGTCCGAAACCATAATGTTGGCTGGCTTCACGTCACGGTGAATCACACCGTGCGAATGGGCGATGAACAGGCCGCGGGCGGTTTGGATGAGAATCGGCAGCAATTCCACCGGGTCCATTGCGCCCTTCTCATGGAACAAATCCGCCAAAGATTTGGATGGCACATATTCCATGATGAGGAAGCCGATGCCGTCATGCTCATAGTATTCGAACAGTGCGGCGATATTCGGATGTGCAAGATTGGCGGAATTATGCGCTTCGGCACGCAAGCGGCGCAATTTGGCCTCCGCATTGGTGGCATCCGAGCGCAATGCCTTGATAGCCACCGGGCGTCCGAGTTGAATATCGTAGCCCTTCCACACTTCGCCCATGCCACCTTGCGCCAGACGAGAGTCGAGGCGGTAGCGGCGATGGATAAGCTGTCCTTCGATAAGTTTCATTGCTGCAGTGCCTCCTGAATCATCGCGCGCATAATCGGGCCAGCTGCGAGCGAACCAAGCAAATCGGTGTTGTGCACCATAACCGCCACGGCAATCTGCGGATCATCCGCAGGAGCGAAACCGATAATCCAGCCATCGATACTGGTATTGCCCACACCAATCTGTGCGGTACCGGTTTTGGCGGCAATCTTGATACCGTCAATCGCCAGCGATGGATTGGCCTCAGTCACCACGCTTTCCATCATGGTGGTGAGCTTATCGGCAGAATCCTTGCTGAATACCTTAGCCATCACCTGTGGAGTGGTCTGATTAATCACCGACAAATCTGAAGCGCGCACGCGATCGACCAGCGTGGGGCGCATAAGTTTGCCGTCGTTGGCGATGGCCTGAGCCACCATAGCCATTTGCAAAGGCGTGGCCTTGGTATCACCCTGGCCGATGGAAGCCAGTGCAAGCTTATCCGGCGTGGTATCCGTGGGGAATGTGGATGCCGTAGCGGTCATCGGCGTACCGGTGGCGGTGGTGCCGTCAATGGTGATTGTGCTGCCGAATCCCAGAGACGTGGCCATATCGCTGACCTTATCCTCGCCAAGGGCCACGCCCAGCTGAGCGAACGCGGTGTTGGACGAGTATGCGATGGCGTTCTGCAAGGTGATCTTGCCATCAGTGCCGTTGGCCTGCCACACGGCGTTCGGCAGCTGCGTAGTGGTGCCGGGCAGCGTGTAGGTGGCGCCTGCGGGGATTTCCGTATCGGTCTGATAGTTGCCGGTTTCCAAGGCTGTGGATGCCACAATGGTTTTGAACGTGGACCCAGGCGGGTACAGCTGCGATGTGGCGCGGTTAATCAGCGGACTGTTTTCGCCTGCTGCCAGATCGTTGTATGCCTTGGCGGCGGCATCGGCATCATGTGTGGCCAACTGGTTCGGGTCATAGCTTGGCGTGCTCACCATTGCCAGAATGCGGCCGGTTTTCACTTCAATGGCCACAGCTGCGCCATCGCGAGAACTGAGCTGATCGTAGGCCACCTGCTGCAGTTTCGGATCGATGGATGTTTCGATGGATGCACCCTGATTGGTGCCACCGGTGAGCATAGCCTTGGCACGCTGCCAAATCAGAGAATCAGCTTCGCCATTGAGCAGCATGCTGCGGGAAGCCTCAAGGCCTCGATCAGCGGTTTGATTGATGGAGAAGAAGCCGGTAACCGGAGCATACAGCGGGCCGTTCGAGTATGTGCGCTGGTATTTAAACGCATCATTCACCGGCTCCGATTGGGCCATTACCGTGCCATCCGAAGCCAAGATCGCGCCGCGATAGGCACCGAGCTGATGATAGAGCGAACGCGCATTACGCGAATCACTATTCAGCGAGTTCGCACGAATCGCCATGATGATGGACGACGACAAGCCAAGCACTACGAACAGGCAGACAACGGCGGTGAACAACTGACGCAAGTACTTATTCATGCGCGTGCACCTCCATGTCTTGGACCGTGATGATTACTGGCGGAATGATGGCCATGTGCTGGCGGAATCGGTGGAACCTGAGGAACCTGCGGCACCTGAGGAGTCGGAGGAACAGGCGGCAACGTGCCGGTTGGAGCGGTGTATTCCGCCGCGGCACCAAACGAGTCCGGCGCATGACGAGTCGTATCCACAATCTCTTCGAACGAGCTGGTGGAACCAGAGCTTGGCGACTGACGGACAATCGGCTCGGTGGCGCGTGCACGCTCCTCGAGTTCCTTGTCACGCAGCACTGCCAGCGCTTCATACTGGAAGGATTCGGATGTGAGCTCAGGCTCCGGCTGATTGGCCGCATCGGAAATCACAATCAGCAAAGCCGCAAGAACATAATTGGCAATCAAACTGGAACCGCCAGCAGCCATGTACGGCAGAGTCAAACCAGTCAGCGGAATCACCAGCGTTACGCCACCCACCACGGTGAACACCTGGAACGCCATAGTGAATACCAGACCAGAGGCCAGCAGCTTGCCGAAACCATCCTTGATTTTCATGGCGGCAATAAAACCGGAAGCAATGATAATCAAGTACAACATCAGAATGGCCAGAACACCGGCCAAACCCAGTTCCTCACCCAAAGCGGTGTAAATGAAATCGGAATTGGCGAACGTCGTCAACGCCGGGTGACCCTGACCCAAGCCAGTGCCCACCATGCCACCGGAAGCCAAGCCGAAGATGCCGGTGACCAACTGCCAGGAACCACCGTATTGCATGTTGTACTGCTCATCGCTGAACGGGTGCAGCCATGCATCAACACGCTGACCCACATGGCTGAATACGCTGGCCGCAGCCACGGCACCCACAGCGAATGCCAGCAAACCAATCACAATCCAGCTTTTACGGCCGGTCGCCGCATACAGCATCGCCACGAACATGGCGAAGAACATCAGCGAAGTACCCAAATCGTGCTGCATAACAAGCACGCCCATCGAGGCTACCCACACCACGATAATCGGGCCCAAATCCTTGATGCGCGGCAACTGCAGGCCGAGCACCTTCTTGCCGCCCACAGCCAGCTGATCGCGATGATCGAACAGGTATGCGGCGAAGAAGAATGCGAGGAACAGCTTGGCGAATTCACCGGGCTGGAACTGGCCAAGACCAGGAACCTTCACCCAAATGCGCGCGCCGTTGACCTCCTGGCCAAGCACCGGCAGCATCGGGGAGAGCAGCAGTACCAGGCCCACCACCATAGACACATAGGAGAAGCGGCGCAGTACGCGGTAATCCTTCAGGAACACGATAATCAGTGCGGAAAGCACCAATGCAATGCACAGCCACATCAATTGCCGCTGCGCCACTCGAGTGCTCATGCTCTGATCGATGCGCGCAATCATCGTGACGCCGATGCCGGTAAGCAAGAGCACGCACGGAATAATCGCCTGACTGGCGTACGGCTGGAAACGCACGGTCAGCGCCCACAGCACAAGGAACAATGCCGCAGCCACACACAATATGACGAGATAGTTCGACGGTATTGAGTTGGTGGTGCGCTCAAACATTTGAATGAAAGCAAGCGCGCTGATGGCCATAGAGATAAGCAGTAGGCCAATCTGACGTAAGCGGGTAGCGATCATTGATTGCCCCCTGTGGCGGCATCATTCGCCGCGCCAATGCTCGGCTGATCGGAGGACGAGCTGGAGTTGTTCGAGTCGCTGGAGCTATTGGAGCTATCGGTGCTGTTGGAATCAGAGGAGCTGTTCGAAGTATCGGTCTTCTTGGATTTCTCCTGCTCCTGCTGCTTCAGGAACTTATTCATTTCGCTGCGAATAATAGACACGTGAGACTGGGCTTCATCCAAAGAATCAACGGTAATGCCCTGATTGATCTGGTCGCGCCAAGTCTGCGGCAATTCAGACAGGGAAATCGTGGTGCTGCTCACCTCGTGGGAAAGTTCCATGCCGAAAATATTGGTGGGTACGCCTTGATAAATCGCAACCTTACCGTTGCTGTTACCCACGTAATAGCGCGTCTGACTCCACAAATACGTGCCGCCGCCCACGCCAAACAGGGCTGCAATAACCACCACGATGGTGAAGATCAGCGCAAGCCTGACCCGACGCTTTTTCACATGCGTGGCCTTGGTTTGCTGCGCCTGCTCCTTGCGAATGGCCTGTGCTACCACAGGATCGTTCGGGTCGGCCGAGATGCGGCCATCAGGGCGCTGCACCACCGGAATCTCACCGGTATCAGGATTTGCTCGTTCGCCGGTTTCCTCACGCACTGAGGATGGCTGCGCCACGCGTGCGCCGGAAGGTTCCGCAGTGGCCGGAGCTGGAGCCTTGTCATGTGCGCTGGCAGGCTGTATTAGTGCGGCAGCACGCTGTGCCGGAGAATTATCCACGCGCAATGCGGGAGCGGTGGCCACCGGTTCGTTGACGATATCGGCGATAGTTTCGAGACTATTGCCGGCAGCGCCACCCACCAATGGCGTCTGGTGGGGCAGGTCGAATGCGTCCGCATCCAAAGCGAGCGTGGCATCGGCAATGACTGCAGTCACATTATCCGTGCTGCCCGCGCGCAAAGCCATTTGCACCAGATTCTGAGCGCATTCACCCTGATCGGAGAGCGCAGTCATGGTCTCTTCGATAGTGGAATCTTCGAGCACGCCACACAAACCATCTGAGCAAAGCAACCAGCGGTCTGCGGGGTGAGCGCGACGAATGGAAATATCAGGATGCGGGTCGATGTCAAAATCGCCGAGCACGCGCATCACCACATTGCGCTGCGGATGGTTCTTGGCTTCGGCCGGAGTAATGCGACCGGTATCGATCAGATGCTGCACATAGCTGTGATCGCTGGTAATGCGGCTCAAATGGCCGTCGCGCAGCAGGTAGGCGCGAGAATCACCGATATGGGCGATGACCCAGTAGCCAGCCACCAAAGCCACGGCGGTTACCGTAGTGCCCATGCCGGCAAGCTTGCGTTCACGCTTGGCTTTGCCCACGATGGCATCATGCGCAGCCATCACGGAGGTTTCCATCATATGCGAGATGGCTTTTACATCACCGCCGGTATCGTCCTGCTCAATATGAGCCAATGAGCGGATGGCGATGGTAGATGCCGTATCGCCGCCCGCATGACCGCCCATGCCATCGCAAATGGCGATCAAATGCTCGCCGGCGAAGGAGGAATCCTGATTATTCGCGCGCACTGTACCCACATCAGACACAGTGGTGGAGTAGAGGAACAACGGTTGTGAAGCGGCGGAATTAGGCATGCGGCTACCTCAGTTCGAAGGTTGTGGCGCCGATGCGCACAGGAATACGGGCAGGAAGAATGGTGGGGCGATTAATGCGCTGCTGGTTCACAACAGTGCCGTTCGTGGAATGCAAATCCTCAATGGCCCACTGGCCGGAAGCGGCATCCAAGTACACGCGAGCATGATGCGAAGAGACGAACTCGTCATCCAACACCACGGTATTGGAAGCGGCGCGGCCCAAAGTAATTTCGGATTCGCCAAGCGGCACCGAGCTGCCGGCAAGAGGACCGTCGATAATCACCAGCAACGTAGGCTGCTGGCTGTGACGGCCCGCCGATGCCGCTGCGGAACTTCGCGCAGCGGCAGCTGGCGCACGCGGCGCCTCGGCCTTCACCTTGTGGGCTTCGCGCTCGCGGCGACGGCGAGAACGCGAAGGGCGCGGGCTGAACGTTTCGATGTCTTGGCGCAGCGAACGGACCGCAAGCCATATAAAAACCCACAGTAAGGCCAGAAAACCATACTTCAGTAGGGCAAAAGTCAATTCGGTCATATGAAGGACCTTTGAGCGGGGACTCGGGGCTACTCCTGCGCCTGTGCCGAGGCCCAGAACAGGATGCGCGTGCGGCCGATGGTAATGGTATTGCCGTCGAGCAGTGTTGCGGCGGGCACCTGATGGCCCTCCACATACGTGCCGTTGGTGGAACCCAGGTCGCGTGCGATAACACCGTTTGCCGTGATGTCAATCTCAAGATGCTTACGGGAGATGCCCGGATCATCAATCACAATGTCGCAGCCGGAGCCGCGGCCGATCACGGTCTTCTCTTTGGTGAGCAGATACTGGTTGCCGTTCACCTCAAGCACCGGGCTGTCCTCGGTTTGCGCATCCGTGGTGACGGGCACAGCATTGCCCTGCACGGATTCGGAAGTGAGGTTGAAATTGCCCTTGGTGAGGTTCAGATCTTCCTCAAAGATCACAACCACGGGGCCAACGAATGCGTAATGCTGGCTCTTGGCGTATTCGGTGAGGTTGTCGGCAAGCTCGTTGGCCAAAGTCTCGCTGCCCCATGCTTCGATACGGTCAAAGTCCGGGGTGCTGAGCTTGAAACGATATTCATTCGGGGCCACCGTGCGGTCGCGGCCCACCGGCATGGCTTCCGCGTCGATCTCACGCTCCAGGGCGCTGGAAAGATCAACAGGCTGCAGGTCTTTGGAGCCAAACTTGGCGAATACTCCGTTGACTGCACCCTCCACGCTTTTTTCAAAACGGTCGAGAACGCTCATAGTCCTCCCTTTCTAATCGTCACCTATCCTACGCGGCCTTGGGAATATGGTGCAAAAAACCGGCCAAATCACCAATTATGAGTGCAGAATTTCCAAAATTTAAGGGTGATTTTAGGGCTGGCGTGGGTGTGGCGCACCATCTCCGCACAACGGCGTAGGTTGTAAGGCATGAATGAAACGATTGATATCAATGATGCCATCAAGGATTTTCCTCGCCGTAAGGCGCGGACGTTGCGGTTCACCAGCGGCTCTCCGCGTTCGGCACGCGTTATAGGAGACGGTTCGACCGCGCTGTTTTTGCGTTCGGACGGTCCGGAAGATTTGGTGACCGCTTTGTGGCTGAGCTGGTTCGATGCGGCTGGGGAGCATCACGAAACCAAGCTCGCCGATCCGCGTGAATTGCTGGGGGCGGATGCGGATAGTGAAAACGTGCCCGCCGAGGAGCGCGCTCGCCGCGAACGCGCTCGTGAAGGCGGCACCGGCATTGTGAATTATTCAGTAGATGGTGCCGGCGATCGTGCGGTCTTTACGATTAATGGCCGTTTGTATCTGACGGAAATTGATTGGCAGGACGCAGTTGAATCGGTGGTTGATGCCGGCGATGCAGCTGCTGAGGAAGAGGAACCCAGTGAGACTGAGGTGGCCATCAAGGTTCCTGTGGCTCGCACCCGCGAGCTGGCCGGCGAATGGTTGGACGGAGATCCGGCAACGTATGCGCCTGTGTTGAATCCGCGCATTGCTCCGGATGGTTCTCATGTGCTGTACACGACTGGCACTTACCTGATGCTGGTGGATATTGGCGACTGGGATGCCGCCTCTACCGATCGCATCACCGCTATTTACGGCGTTAGCGTGGAAGACGAAGACGGCAACCCGGCTGAGAACACATGGAAGATCGGTTTGGCTGAATTCGTAGCCGGCGAGGAAATGAACCGATACGACGGTTTTTGGTGGTCGCCGGATTCCCACCATGTGCTGTTTGAATCCTTTGATACCGCCGACGAGCCGACTTGGTACATCAGCGACCCGGCCGACCCTGAGCACGCGGCTGCCGGTCGTCGTTACCCGCGCGCATTGACCCAAAATGCCGACGTGTATTTGACTGTAATCTCCCTGGCTTTTGATGAGAACAATCGATACGCCGGTATCACCGCAAACGCCGATGTGGACTGGGATCGCGAGGCCTACGAGTACGTTGCTGCCGTGAACTGGGCGGAAGGCCATGATCCACTGGTGCTCGTGCAGAACCGTCGCCAGACAGCCGATCAGGTGCTCGAGGTGGCCGTGGCTACTGCAGACTTGGCAAACGACGACGATGCTCCGCAGCTTGGTGCGACCCGCATACTGGAGGAGCATACGAACGATCAGTGGATCGACTTGGTGCCGGGCACTCCCGCCTATACGCCGAACGGCCATCTGGTGTGCGCACTGAACGATATGGAGACGGACACGAACCGTCTGACCGTGGACGGCCGCCCGTTCACGCCGGCTGGTTGGAATGTGCGCGAAGTACTCAGCGTGGATGATGGCAACGTGATGGCCGTGGTGCAGCGTGAACCTGATTTGGCTCCTGAAGTGCCAGCTGTTTGGTCCGACCGCGGCGGCGAACATGATGCGCGCAGCTTCGACGTGGTGATCTTCGATTATGACGATACCTATGGTGATGATTCTGGTTGCGCCGTGATTCCGGTCACCACACGCCCTGGTGTGTGGACGGCGTCCGCGGGCAAGTGCGGCATGGTGATTACCGGCCGTGACATGGAGCACGCCAAGGTCGAAATGACGCACGTGGTGGCATCAGGTCAAGTGACCGATGCGGTTGCCGATGCTGTATTGCACGGTAAGCTTCCGCAGGCGCATGGCGGTATCGCCAGCATCGCCAACTATGCCGATGAGCCCGGTTTCACGCCGAACGTGCGCTTCACGCGCCTCGGTGAGCATCGCCTTTACACCGCGATCATTGCGCCAAGCGCCGATAGCCCATACGCGAATGCTGCCAACTTGCCCGTGCTAATGAAGCCGTACGGTGGCCCTGGATTCCAGCAGGTTGTGGATGCGCAATCCTTCTATTGGGAAGGCCAATGGTGGGCCGATCAAGGCTTCCTCGTGGTCACGGCGGACGGCCGTGGCACCACCGGACGTGGCCCTGCTTGGGATCGCGCGATTTTCGAAGACATGAAAGACGTGACGCTCGCCGACCAAATTGAGGCTGTCAACGCTTTGCCCGAGGCGATAGCCGAACTCAATGTGGGTGACGATGCTGCTGGCATCCCCGCTCCCGACCTTGACAAAGTCTGCATGATCGGCTGGTCCTACGGCGGATTCCTTTCCGCGCTCGCCGTGCTCGACGCGCCGAACGTGTTCAAGGCCGCTTGCGCCGGTGCTCCGCCTACCGATTGGACGCTGTACGACACCCATTACACCGAACGCTATCTTGGCCTCGATCCGGAGGTGTATCGCCGCAACGGCATCATTCAGGATGCTCCCAAGCTGGAGCGACCGCTGATGCTCATCCACGGCTTTGTCGACGACAACGTCACCATCGCTCACAGTCTGCGCCTCTCCCAGGCGTTGATGGCGGCCGGCCGACCGCACACCTTCTTGCCGCTCACCGGCATCACGCACATGACCAACGATGAAACCGTGGCCGAAAACCTGCTCATTCTCCAGCGCGACTTCCTCAAGGAAGCACTGGCCTGAACGGAGGGTTTTACAATAAGGACATGCAGCTGACGATGATCGACGAAAACAAGTACGCCGAAACCATGCAGAATACCGTGTTGCCGGCACTTGAACAGTGCCGCGACGAAGGTTGGTTCGATCCTTCCGCCGCCGAGCGTGCGGCTGGGCTCGAACCGCTTTCCGGGCTTATGGATACCGGCGGTCGATCCGGTCAGCTGCACTACCTGTGTTATGACGCTGGCAAATTCGATGCCATCCGTGAAGAAGGCGCAACCGCCACATTCCGCGGTGCCATCGTGATTAGCCACGGCTTCACCGAGTTCGCCGAAAAATATGATGAGCTCGTCTGGTACTTCCTCCTCGCTGGCTACTCGGTGTGCGTGCTGGAACATCGTGGCCACGGCAAATCCGCGCGCGATGTGGAAAACCCCTGCATGGTGTGGATTGACGATTGGCGCCGCTACGTGGCTGATTTGGCTGCATTCGCCGAAACCATCGGGCAGCAGTATGCGGCTGGTATGCCACTGAATCTGTTCTGTCATTCAATGGGCGGCGGTATCGGTGCCGCAGTGTTGGAACAATACCCAACCCTGTTTGATAAGGCCGTGCTTTCCGCGCCGATGATTGCTCCCGCTACCGGTATGCCGCTGAATGTGGCTCGTGTGCTGGTCGGCACTTTGTGTGGTCTGGGCTTCAGCAAGAAGCGCGTATTCGGGCAAACCGACTTCACGCCTGAATTTTCAATGAAGGGCAATGAAGGCGCATCCGAAGCGCGCGAACGTTGGTACTTCAAACTGCGCTGTGATAATCCGGAATACCAGACTTATTGTGCGGCATTCGAATGGGTGCGTCAGGCGTTGAAGCTGAATCGTGCAGTGCTGAAACCTTCGGCCTGTGCGGAAGTGGAAACCCCGATTCTATTGTTCCAGTCTGGTCATGATATTTGGGTGCTGAATAAGCCGCAGAACAAGTTCATCCAACTGGTCAAAGATGGTGGCGGCGAAGCCAATCTGGTGCGCTTCCCTGAATCGCGTCACGAGATCTTCTCGATGCCCAATAGCACCTATAAGCCGTATTTGGATAAGATCTTGAGCTTCTACGACGACCCAATGATCGCCAGCGCCTCGTACTAATGGTGTTTCCTTGCGAATATATGGCATTTCCTCGTGGGTATGCCGCAGTGACCACATATCAGCGCAAGAAATTCCGGAAATAACTGGCTACTTCCCGAAATTCTTGCACTGACACTCACTCAGCGCAAGGATTTCCGGAGAATGGCGGTCATTTCCTGAATTTCTTGCACTGACGGTCGTTGAGTGCAAGAAATTTGGGAGGACAAGGGTTCTGACCCGAATTTCTTGCGCTCAGTGTGGCGGTTGTGCTTAATGATGTGGCGGTTGTGTTAATGAGGGATGTCGGTTGTGGTTGGTGACTGATAGATAATGGTTGGGGCTTCGGTGCTGATGCCCTGCGCCCATCGATAACTACGTAGCCGAGTGTAGTTCTTCATTGAGAGTTCATTTTTCTGTCACCTTGAGGTATAGCCCTCTTTATAAGGCGGGAGAAGAATGGAATTATGGGCATTGTCTCTTCTCTTCGTCGCCGCGCCGCAGCGGTTGCGGCACTAGTATGCGCCGGCGCGCTTGCACTGACCGGCTGCTCGATTAATGCTGGGCTGAATTCTAATAATGATTCCGCGGACGCCGCTAACGCAAACACGCAAACATTCACGCCATCGAGCAACAAGTCGACCGCTACGCTGAGCATCGCCTCCGGCTCAGAAAACAAGGAAGTGGCCACCGCCATCCAAAAGGCCGCCGATGAATCAAATGTGGCCATCACCATGCACTACATGGGATCGCTGGAAATCATGAATGCGCTCAAGAATGGCGGCGAGGATTACGACGCCGTCTGGCCTGCCTCCTCCATGTGGATTTCAATGGGCGACACCAAACATATCGTCAAAGACGCCACCAGCACATCCACCACGCCTATCGTGTTCGGCATCGCCAAATCCAAAGCAATCAAACTCGGCTGGGCAGATGACTCCGGGAAAACCAAGCCGGTCTCCACTGCAGACATTCTCTCCGCGGTCAGCAACGGGGATCTCAAATTCTCGATGACTTCCGCCACCCAATCAAATTCAGGCGCCTCCGCTTACCTGGCCTTTATGACCGCATTGCGCGGTGGCGACCAGCCGTTAAGCGAACAGGATTTGAGCAATACTGAGCTTAAGGATTCCGTGACCAAGCTGCTCTCCGGCGTGGACCGCTCCTCCGGTTCTTCAGACTGGCTTAAAGACATGGTGGTCGCCAAGCCTGATCGCTTCGATTCAATGGTCAACTATGAATCTCTGGTGATTCAGGCGGATAAGACACTGACCAAAAATGGTCACGATCCGTTGCTCGCCATCTACCCGTCTGATGGTATAGCCGTTTCGGATTCACCGCTGGGCTACGTGGACCGCGGCCAGAAGCTCAAGGACGCATTCGACTCGTTCGCCAAGGCGCTCAGCTCCAAGGATTCCAAGCTGGAGTTCGAACGTGCTGGTCGCCGTACCGGACTCGGCGGCGCACTCGCCTACGCATCGGATTCCCAAGTGCAGCAATCCTTCCGTGCTGAATGGGGCATCAATACTGATGCCTCCGCGCTTAAAACCATTCCATTGCCTGCAGCCTCGGTTATTAACAGCGCGCTGAACGTGTACCAGACCGTGCTGAGGAAGCCAAGCTGGACCGTGTGGGTGGTTGATTACTCCGGTTCAATGTCTGGCGAAGGCAAGGATGGTGTGGTCAAGGGCCTTAACGCCGCACTGGACCAGAACAAAGCCAAGGCCGCTTATATCGAGCCCGCGGATGGTGATGTGAACATTCTGATTCCGTTTGAATCCGAGGCCCATGATCCGGTTAAGGCCACTGGCACGAACACCGGCAAACTACTGAACGACGCGCAAGTCACCGAAGCCAGCGGCGGCACCGATATTTACGCCGGTCTCGAAGCCGCATTGCAGCAGCTGCCCAGTGAATCAGAAGCCTCCACATACACCACAGCCATTGTGCTGATGACTGATGGCCGTTCAATGACTGACAATCAGAAAGCATTCGAATCCGCATACCAGAGCAGTGGCCGCGATGTGCCGGTCTTCTCCATCATGTTCGGAGACGCCGATTCCAGCCAGCTGAAATCGCTCGCAAAACTCAGCAACGCCAAGGTATTCGATGGCCGCTCTGGTGATCTTGCCTCCGTGTTCCGCCAGGTTAAGGGGTTTAACTGATGCTCCAAGTAATCTGCGGATTCATAGCTGGGTTGGCGCTCGCCGGCTTCGGCTTCTGGCTGGCCGGCGGCGGCGTGGTCGGTGCCGGTGTGGCCGTGGTGCTGGCCGGCCTCGGTTATGTGGCCGTATCCACATTGACCGAGCCCGAGCGGCGCATCGGCAAGATGCTGGCCTCCGCGCTGCCGAATGGGCAGAAGGCCGCTGACGCCATTGACGCTGCCAACGCTCGGCTGCGCTCGATTGCTGCGCTGACCTCCCAAGTGCGCGATGCCTCCGTGCGCGCGGAATCCAACGATTTCATCGTGGCCACGCGCGACCTGGTGAACTACGTGACCCGCGACACCTCCGCCTATCAGACGCTGCGCCACTACATCACTGTGTACGGTGAGCAAACCGAGCAGCTGCTGCGCTCCTATGTGGATGTGGAAAGCTCGGGCGCGCGCGACCAAATCGCCAAAGCGCGCACAGAAACCATCGAGGCACTGCAGGTGCTTGAGCAGACCGCGGCCGGCGAGCTGAGCCGCGCGGTCAGCGCCAAAACCTTGGGCATCGCAGCTGATTCCGATGCAATCCAGCGCTTGGCGCGCATGGATGGGTACGATGCCGCGACGCAGCCGCAATCGCAGCAGAGGCCAGCGCAACGCAATGCACAGTCGCAATTGACGAATCAGCGTGAGCAATCGGATCAATTGGAGCAGTTTGATCGACTGAGCTGGGCGAGCGGGAATCAGCCCCAGCCGGAACCAGTGCGGTCCAAGCCGGCCCAGAAACCGGCAGAAGGGCGGCAGGAGCAGGAATGAAACTATCGAAATCGAAAATCATCGGACTTATCGCGCTGCTCGCAGTAGTGGCAGTGATCTGCGGCACCTTGGTTTGGCGACAAGCCCAGCCGAAGCCCGCGGCCCCTGTGGAACAAGTCAGCGTGAACGGTTACCTGGGCGGCGAAAAAATCGGGCTCTTCGATGATGCCAAATTTAAGGCGCTCGCCGCCGAGCAGGGCCTCAACATCGACTACCGCAAGGCCGGATCGCTGGCCATGATGGACGCCGACACCAAGGGCATGGATTACCTGTTCCCCTCCTCGCGTGCGGCCGTGGAATACGGCAAAGCCAAGGGCGTGAAGGCCGCGCAAAGCGACATCGTCTTCAACTCGCCGATTGTGCTGTACACGCATAAGGCGGTGGCCGAGGGGCTGGTGGCCAGCGGTCTGATTACCAAGGATGATTCCGGTGCGTACCACATGGACATGGCCAAAGCCGTGGACGCGATGGTCAACAACAAGACGTGGACGGACGTGGGCTACGCGAATGGTTACGGACAGTTCCGTATCGACTCCACCGACCCGGTGCAGTCGAACTCAGGCAACGAATACGCGGCGCTGATAGCCACCGTGATGAACGGTGGGCAGCCGGCCACCACGGATTCTGTGGCCCGCGACGGCGAGAAAATCAAGGCGATTTTCGCCAAGTCGGGCTGGATGGAAACCTCTTCGGAAGACGCGTTCAACCAATTCCTGACGCTCGGTGTGGGTTCGAAGCCGATGATGGTGGGCTACGAATCGCAACTGCTGGATTTGGCCGTAAACCAGCCGGACGCATTCAAACAAATCAAGGATGACGTGGTGGTCGTTTATCCCACGCCGACCGTGTGGAGCACGCACACGTTGATGGCGCTGGACGACAAAGGCTCCAAGCTGTTGAGCGTGCTGAAGAGCCAGAAAGTGCAGAAGCTCGCATGGGAGCGTCACGGTTTCCGTGCAGCCAACTTCGCCGGCACCGACTCCATCAAGCGCTTTGGCGTACCCGGTACCCTTGAGCAGGTTCCAGCCGTTTCCGAACTGCCCAACAACGACGCCATGCAGCAGCTCATCTCCACTCTGAAAGGTGTCGATTTACAGCAGTAGCTCTCTTTTGCTCCATCATCAATCGCAGCCGTTACGAAAGGAACCCAAATGACCACACAAATCACCCTCGCAGACCTCGCCAAGGGCAGCACCGCCGCTGTCACCAGCCCAGCGCTGAGCGCTGGTACTGGCGCGGCGAATGGAGTATTAGTGCCTACTGCCGCCGAGGCACAGGCCGCCGCAGCGTTGACCCCGGACCAGCAGATCGCCAAACTGCCGGAAGCAGACCAGCAGCAGGTCACGCAGATGGCCAGCAGCATCGACTTCACGCGCGAAGGCATCGAATCCTCCTACGGCAAGGATGCCCAGCGCGCCACCTCCACATTCGCGGACGAAATCCTGTCTGAAACCCGTTCCAAAGACACAGGCGAGGCGGGCGAGCTGCTCAACACCATGCTCGTGACCATCGATGAGGCCGAGCTCGGCGGCTTCCGTAAGATTCCGATTTTGGGACAGGTCGCCGTCTCCATTGATAAGCTGCGCCGCCGTTACCAGAAGGTTGATGCGCAGATCGACGAGATTATCGTCAAGCTTGAGGCCGCACAGTCGCGCTTGGTTGCGGACATTTCCATGTACGACACGATGTACACGCAGAACGCACAGCAGTATCGCGAGCTAAAGATCACTGTGCTGGCCGGCAAGAAGGCGCTCGCTGACTTCCGTGCCACTCAGTTGCCTGCTTTGGAGGCCGAGGCACAGAAGAGCGGCGACCCGATGCAAGCGCAGCTGCTGAAGGACTTCAAAGCCAAGCTGGATCGTTTCGAGAAGCGTCTTGACGATCTCGACCGTATTTCCGTAGTGACGTTGCAGACCGCGCCGCAGATCAAGATCATCCAGAACGCGGACCAGACCATCGTGGACAAGATCGACACCACCATCTCCACCACGATCCCGGTGTGGAAGAGCCAGATGGTAATCGCGCTGGGCCTGTCCAACCAGCGCAAGGCCCTGGATCTGCAGAACAAGGCCGACGATGTGACCAACAAGCTATTGCAGAAGAACGCGGCCGCCCTGCACAAGGGCGCGGTGGATGCCGAGAAGGCCAACCAGCGCTCCGTGGTGGAAATCGAGACGCTGGAGAAAATCAACTCCGAGCTCATCGCCACCCTGAAGGAAACCGTGCAGATTCAGAAGGAAGGCAAGGCTAACCGCGAGGCCGCGCAGGTCAAGATGCGTCAGATCGAGTCTGACCTGAAGAATGCGCTGATTGAGAACGCCCAGCAGATGTGAGTTTGCGGAGTTTTCCGAGTTTCGTTTGCGCGGTTTTTCGGAGTTTTGCGCCCGTATATTCCGCGTAGCCTGGCTGACTGTAGGATTTTGCACGTTGACTGTAGGGGAATGAACACTGACTGTAGGGATTCCAACGAAATACGTTCAAAAACCTACAGTGAATGTCTAAAAACCTACAGTCAGCGTTGAAATTCCTACAGTCAAGTGCGCACACTGTCTGCGGCTCGTAATCCTGATTCTGCACAATTTCACTGTGGGTAAAACTTCGGAATGATTGCCGTCGTTGGGAATTGGGTGAAGTGAAGGTCAAAGGTTGAGAGCCCGGGAGGGTTCCGGAGCCTGCCACGATAACCGCTGCAAGCCCCGCATAGAGCTTGCGGTTGGTAGCCAAACAGGTTCTCTCCTAGTTGAGGAGTACCGATTATGGCAATGTTTCCGGCTTTGATGAATGACACGATGTTCTCTGATCTGTTCGACGATCCGTTCTTTGAGGGTTGGCGCAACATGGATAACCAAGTGGCTGCGGCCATGCCGGCGAACATGATGAACACGGATGTGCGTGAGACCGCCAACGGCTACGATGTCGACATCGACATGCCTGGCTTCAAGAAGGACGATATCAAGCTCGAACTCAACAACGGCTATCTGACCGTGTCCGCATCTCGCAGCAGCGAGCATGAGGATAAGGCTCCTGAGTCCGCGAATGGCGAGAACGCTCAGGCTTCCGATCAGAAGTGCGCTTGCGCTTCCGATGAGGGTCGTTGGCTGCGTCGCGAACGCTACATGGGCTCTTGCTCTCGTAGCTTCTACGTTGGCGACGACGTGAAGGAATCCGACATTCACGCCAGCTACAACAACGGCACGCTGTGCATCCAGGTTCCGAAGATGCAGGCTCAGCCGCAAGTCGAGTCCAAGCACCAGATCGCGATTGAAGGCTGATGACGACTGAATAGAACTTCGTTCTGAAGCTCAGCTGTGAAGCATATGGCCCGACGGCATCGTTCGTCGGGTCAGCCTCCGAACGAGGAGACAATCGACTGGGCTGAGAGGAATCGAAGTTCCCGTGCAGTTAAGCAGTCAAACTTGTTCCCTGCGCTGCTCGTTCTACGTTTTCTACGCTGACTAGTCAACGGGCGGCGGGAAACATAGTCAATAAAAAATGCCGAGTGAGGCAATGCCTCGCCCGGCATTTTTGTTTGTGGGCGAAGATTGTTCGTATGTTCGCGTGATTACGAGACCCGCGCGAACATACGAACGTTTTGCCCATCGAAATCGTTCGTAAGTTCGCGGCGGCTTCGTGAATGCGCGAACATACGAACGGCAAGAATGGCTCCCCCCATGATGAGTTGCGTGATCGTTGCACCATCCTTTCCGCGGAACCGCTAATTGTACGTGTTGTACGTGTCCAGAAGGTAGAGTGGCCGAGGAATACACGGGGATAGAAGGGGCTGCTGTGGCGGAGAATAAGGAAAATAAGCTGGCTGGCGGTCATGTGGTCTCCTCAGGTGCAACCGTTGTCGGTCTGATGGCCATTGTGCTGTGGAGCTTCATGGCCGGCACGGTGCGCATCGTGTCCGAAGGCTTCGGTGCCACGCTCGGCTCCGCGCTAATCTACACGTTCGGCGGTATCCTGCTACTGATTTTCCGTCGCCCGGCACCACTTAAAGAGTTTCCGCGCAAGTATCTGATTGGCGGCGGACTGCTGTTCGTGTTCTATGAGTCCTCGATTTCGCTTTCGCTCGGTTTGGCGTCCACCGATGCCGCATCCGTTGAGGTGAGCTTGGTCAACTACCTGTGGCCAACAATGATGGTGTTGCTCGCTGCCGGCGTTTCACACCGCAAGCACGCGGTGGCCAAAGTGTTGCCGGGCGCGGTCGTGGCCACGGCCGGCGTGGTGCTGGCGGTCGGCGGCAATTCCGGGCTTGACTGGCATGCGGCGGCCGCGCATATCGCGGAGAACCCGCTGCCATATATTCTGGCGTTCCTAGGCGCGTTCGCGTGGTCAATTTATGCGGTATTCACGCCGGCGTGGTCCAAGGGCGTGGATGGCACTTCGGTGTTCTTCCCG
The DNA here is from genome assembly GCF_002860405.1 of Bifidobacterium imperatoris. Taxonomy (GTDB): domain Bacteria; phylum Actinomycetota; class Actinomycetes; order Actinomycetales; family Bifidobacteriaceae; genus Bifidobacterium; species Bifidobacterium imperatoris. Next base: position 23,572 of record NZ_NMWV01000035.1, read on the forward strand.
TGCGTGGCTGTGGCGTTGTGGATTATTCATTTCGCATCCGGCCAGGGAATGCCGGCTCAAGCGCCGAGCTTCAAGTCATGGTTATTCGTGGCGATTACCGCCGTGGTGATCGCGGGCGGCTATGCCTGCTGGGGCTACGGCATTCTGCATGGCTCGATGGAACGCTTGGCCATCGCCTCCTATGCCACGCCGGTACTCTCCACCGGTGCCAGCGCCGCACTGCTCGGCCTCGCGCTATCCGTGCCGTTCTGGTTTGGCGCGCTGCTTGTGGCCGCTGGCTCCGTGCTGAATTACTTGGTCAGCGCGCGCAAATAAGCGATTGATTACTTCCCGCGGCGTTCGCTGGGCCTGCGCAACGGGTCGAGCAAGGTGTCCGGGTTGGAGATGCCGAGCATACTGCGCCCGCCAGTCGATTCCGGGTGCTTGGCGATGATTGCCAGCGAAATCGCACCAGGAACCATAATGATCACCGCAATCGCCGCCAATCCCCAGCTCACAAAGAAACCAAGCCCCAGCGCAATGAGCACTACGGCAACGGTCGTAATCGCAATGGTCAGTCGTGCCTGCTTCGGACCGGATGCCTGAGTCCATGTTGCTTTTGACTGCTGCTGCGGCTTGGCTGCTGCAGGGGAGTGATGTGCTTCATTATTCGCGTTGCTCATAATCTCAAGCATATTCCGTGCAGAGTAGTTGTTCAGAGTAACGTGAGGCGTATGAGCGAGAACGTGAACACTTTGAATAATGCGGACGCGAACGTAAGCGCGACCGCTTCGCAGCAGTCCAACACCCAGACTGCATACTTTGCAGGCGGCTGCTTCTGGGGTTTGGAGCGATACTTCCAGAACGTGGATGGTGTAGTGGACACCACGGTCGGTTACGCGCAGTCCACGGTGGAGTCGCCCACCTATGAGCAGGTGTGTGCCGGCGAAACCGATGCCGCCGAAACGGTGAAGGTGGTGTTCGACCCGGCTCAGGTGAGCCTGCGCACGCTGTCGCTGCTGTTCCTGGAGGTGATTGACCCGTTCTCCGTGAACCAGCAGGGCGAAGACCGTGGCCGCCAGTATCGCACCGGCATGTTCTATACGGATGATGCGCAGAAGGCCGTGTACGTGGCGGCGCTGGAGCAGCTGGTGGACCGTCAGCCGCAGCGCCCGGCTGTGCTGGTGGAGCCGCTCAAGAACTTCTACCCGGCCGAGGCGCATCATCAGGATTATCTGATCAACAACCCCGGCGGCTACTGCCATGTGCCAATCGCCGCAATTGCGAACGTGAAGCGCCGGCAGAAGTATGTGGAGCACATCTGGGACCTGACGCTGGAGCAGTTCGCGGTGACGCAGCTGGCCGCAACCGAGCGCCCGTTCGTCAACGAATACGACGAGGAATTCGAGCCTGGCATTTACGTGGACATCGTCAGCGGTGAGCCGCTTTTCTCCTCGCGCGACAAGTTCGACTCCGGCTGTGGCTGGCCGGCGTTCTCTCGCCCGCTGAAGGGCTCACTGCTTACCGAGCATGAGGATCATCGCATTCCCGGCCGTGATCGCATCGAGGTGCGCACCTCCGAAACTCAGATTCACCTGGGCCACGTGTTCGAGGACGGCCCGGCCGACCGTGGTGGCCTGCGCTACTGCATGAATTCTGCCGCTCTGCGCTTCGTGCCGCGCGCAAAGATGGCCGAGGAAGGCTACGCCGCTTGGATTCCTGCCGTGGATGGAGATACGGAGGCAGACGGCAGCATTAAGAAGTCGTAGCAGTTGAGATGGTTTGGGCCTAATATATGTTGACTAGTCTTCGATAGCGTCGACTAATGGCTGCAATTGTGCAACGAGATGTGGTGCATCCTTGGTTACGGTATCGTACAGTGATTCAACATCGATTTCGTCATAATCATGGACGATTACGTTGCGCAGCGCACGCAATTCATTCCAAGGCAGATTTGGCATTGTGCTGCGGAAGCTATCTGAAAGTTTGCGGGCACATTCCTGTACTTGTGTCATTTCCATTGCTACGGAGTTAAAGCGTATGCGGTTATCTTCTAGCGCTGCAGATGATGGTATGTCGCCGATGTCGTTGATGGCGTTAATGAGATGATCAAGCAAGCGGATGAGCGTACTTTGATCTCGGAATACTTGGTCGTGATGATGAATCGTAGTTTGCATTATGCCACCTTAATGAGGTCAGGCGTGATGTGGTCGAGAAAGCGTTTGCTAGCGCGGCTGCGCTTGGCATGGCGCAGTAAAGAGTCATAAGAGATGAGGGATACTGTTCGTCCAAGCGTGGATTCCAGATCATCGATGAGCTGCTGTTTCTCCATGATCGAGTAAGATGCTCCAGGTTTGAGACGGTAGATCAGATCCACATCCGAGTCTGGTCTTGCATCTCCGCGTGCTACTGATCCATATACATACATTTCAGCAATGTGATGCCGCTCTACAAGACGAGACACAATAAGTTTAAGCGTAACTATTTCTAGAGTGCTGTTCGCTGGTGCGGTGGGTTGCGAGGCATTCGCGGCTCCTGCTCCAACATTCGCATCTGCGTCAGTCGTTTTGTGTGAGAGAGCATGTCCGGCCAGGGTCGCTAGTGCGCGCTCATAACGCTGCAGAAAATCCTGCGTCGGATTGCCTTCGCGTTCCGCGCGTGAAAGCGCCGACTGGGTGGTGCCCATCGACCTAGCCGCCTCGCTCTGGCTGATATGTGAGCGTACGCGTTCCTCGCGCAATTCAGCAACCGTCTTCATGACTTCAATATAGCATATATGCTATATAAAATCGCTTTGAGCAGTTTTTCTGCCTCATTTCAGCGCAAAATGATGCAGAAAACCATCTGATGATGCAGAAAATGAGGCAGAAAACACGTCATCTGTGGCCCTACGGAAAGACCCGCCTAACAGCGCAGGGCTAGCCAATCAAATGCCGATACAGTTCCGGATCCAACGGCTTCGCCAGTCGCAATGTAGACAGTGTGACCTTGACTGGCTTCTCTCCTGAAGCGTCCGGCTTCGTAGTAAGCGTTGGATGCTCAACAGCTGCCACGCGCCCCACGTAGTAATACTTGGTGTCCTTCGCCTCGGCTTTGCGCATTACGAATAGCGGAATGAAATGGGTATCTTGCCAATCCGGCCCTTCACCGTCGCGCGCCCAGCGGAACTCTCGCGATTGTGGGCTGCGACCATTCTTGCTGTAGTACTTCATCTCCTGTGGGCTGAGGAACTCGTCCTCATATTGGCTGGCCGCATACTTGACGAAAATCGGCATCGTGCCGCTTTCCTCATCAAGCAGATATCCGCCCACATTTTGCGGGGTGTTCTCCTTCTTCCAACCGCACAAACGCATGACATCCGCCAAGGAATACTTATGCTCATACAGGAACGCGCGATCAAACGAGCGCTGTTTCTCCGCAGACTCCTGGAACATATCGGCGCAGTTCAGTAGGCCTACACGCAGAGTGTCGGCAAAGAAAATGCGGAAGGTACGATTCTCCGTAAGCAGAGACGCGAACTGCTCGCTCAGACGGTAACTCGGGTTCGCAGATTCGCCGTCAGTGGCTTCAACCAAAGGCATCCCACCAAATCGTTTGCGATTTGGCTCAGTGAAATACGAGTAATCAAGCACGCTGATTGCGGAGCCAAACTGGGCATCAGAAAGGTCGGCTTGTGGATACTGCTCGCTGAGTGCTGCTATCAATGATTCGCGTGTAACCGCTTCTGCTGGCTTCCAATCTGCCGCAGTGCCGGCGCCAAGGCACTCGCGCATGAAACCGCATAGCTGCTCAAGAATCACCAATTCATGAGGCCTCAGTCCCGGTAGCAGCAACTCGGTAGCCATCTTCAGAATCGCATCTTCGACTTCGGATACAGGTTCCAATTGTTCAATGAGATTGGATTCGGGGTGTTTGCCGGAGCTTAGACTGCGCTCGCGAGAACGGACGAAATCAAGATAGTTATTCTTTTTGGTGGCCATCGTGAACGGTAGCGAAGGATCGTGCGTATAGATGTCTTCCAGCATCGGGATGCGTCCAAGCTCATAACGCACTTGACGGTACTGCTCGGACAGCCGTTTCATATCCGACCAATCAGCAGTATCGAGTGACTTCAACACACGCTCTTTAGCGATAGGGTCAAAGCTGATGGAAGACAATCCAATCGACTGACGCTGCAGGTTTTTGCGTGCGCGATCGCGGTCACCGGTATTGCCGTACAAGGCCACTGGAATCAGGTAGTTATTGTTGTAATTGCCGATGAAGTCGATGACCACAACACTGTCTTTGTATGGGAATTTACGCAGTCCTCGGCCCAGCTGCTGCGTGAAAATAATGCTCGATTCCGTGCTGCGCAGCATGACAATCTGATTCACCGCAGGGATATCGATGCCTTCATTGAACATGTCGACGGTAAACAGGTAATCCAGCTTACCTTCCGACAGCTGTTTGATGTAAGCCTCGCGTTGCTCCTGCGAGATCGCGCGACCGTCGGCATCTTTACTGGTGACTGCTGCTGTCCGATATGGTCGCTCAGCTTGCTGATTCATATGCTGATTGAATAGTCGCGAAAGCTCATGCGCCTCTTCTTGGCGACTGCAGAAGACCAAACCAGTAACCGGCAGGTTGAATTGTCCGTATTCCTGCAGTTTGTCAATGATGTAGCGCACGCGCTGTTCAGTGGCGAGCTGAGAGATTTCATATTTCAGTTGTGCATTATCCGATTCAGAAGTTCCGGAAGTGACATCAATGCGATGCGCTGCCTGATCCGGATCATCATCGGAGCCGAGATATTCTGCTACGCCGTAGTAATGGAACGGGCAGAGCATGTTCTCGTCCAACGCTTTCTGCAAGCGAATCTCGTACGCAATGTTATGACCGAAGAGCTCAAAGATGTTGATACCGTCGGTGCGCTCTGGCGTGGCTGTCATGCCGAGCATGAAGTCAGCGTCCTTGAAATGCTCCATCACGGTTTGATAGCCCGCAGCACCGGCATGATGCACTTCATCAATAAGGATGTAATCGAACTCATCGGAGGCGAATTGCCGCAGTACTTCCGGCTGACGCATGGTCTGCACAGTGGCGAACACATATTTGCGGTCCGATTGCTTACTGGTGCCGGAGTAGAGGCCAAGTTCGGACTCATCGCAACCTAATACGCGCTGGTATGATTCCATCGCTTTGGTGAGAATCTGCTGCTGTTGCGCAATGTACAGCATGCGTCGAGGCTGGTATTCGCGGACATCGAATGCGGAAAGATAGGTTTTGCCGGTACCGGTTGCGGAGATGATAATCGCGCGGTGTTCACCTTGCTCACGCAACTGCTTGAGATTCTTCAGCGCCTCCTGCTGCATACTGTTGGGCTTGATTGATTTGCCACTGAGCGATTTGAGGATTTCTTGGCGAGGCGGAGCGTACCGTTTGAAGTCTTCCTCGTACTGGCGAATCCAATCCTCAGTAAGCGGTGTTGAATCAGCCACCTGAGAGTCAAGTTCTTGACGAACCTGGTCTACGAGATTGCCTTCGGCTAACGATGAGACTTTGAGATTCCATTCACGTTGACGACTCAAAGCAAACGACGTGAGATTTGAGCTGCCCACATACAGGTTGTAGTAAGGGCGGCCATCCCGCATATGGCGAGCGAACACATAACCTTTGGGATGGAATGGTTGACCTTGGGCAGACGAAGATTGGTACTCGTTTGCTGCTTCGCTCCAAATGCGTACGTCGACTCCGGTGGCTTGCTTCAAATGCAGCAGCTGCCAGAAGGCTTTGGGATCGTTGAAATGATTCTTGGTGGAGGTGATTAAGCGGCTTTTGGTATGTGGATTTTGATTCTGATGATGGCTGCGAAAAGCCTCGAACAGGCTCAGAATGGCCTCCGAAGACATGAATGCCACTGATACGTCAAAGCTGTCGCTGTCGCTGATTTCCTCATTCAGCGCATCGTACATAGTGAGGCCGGGTCGATTGGCGATGAGCATCGGTGCATATTCGCCGAGATTGTCGCGTTGCGGCTGAATCAGGCCGGAAATAACATCTTCGAGCATGGAGTGTGGTGCGGTGCTGATGTCAAGTGCTACGGCATTATTGCTCTCTGTAGCAGTGGCCGTGGCGCTATTTTGATGGTTGTCTGCCATTACGTCAGTCATGATGATGTTGCCTTCTGATGCGGTGGCTGAAAGTTGCTGGAGTTGAGTGAACGTAGTTCGCGGGGATTGCAGAGTTGGTTGGCTGCTTATACGTTGGCTGACTTTGTGGCAAAAGTTCGTGTTGCAATCAGCTTGGCTGCTGCTCTATCAACAGGTGCCCAATTCAGTTGTGGCATGGCTGCGGGTTCCATCCACTGGATTGCCGTGTGCTCGGTCAGGCGCGGAGTGCCGTTATGCAAGTGACAGATGAATGTGGTGAGTCGGACTGTTCCGAAGTCGTAGGCATATTCGCTGGTGCACACTTCATCGGCGACCTCGATATCGCACAGCAATTCCTCTTCGATCTCGCGGTGCAATGCCTGCCGCGGAGTCTCATGTGGCTCGATTTTGCCGCCGGGGAATTCCCAATAGCCAGCGAGCGATTTGTCTGGACCGCGTTGTGCGCACAACACTGTGCCATCTTTGACAATTGCCGCCCCAACAACGTTGATGATTTTGCGTTCCGAATCCATGCAGCCAGGATACAACGGGCTTAGCGAGGAATCGTTGTAGATCGATCGTGGATCTCGGGGATGGAACGCGCTCAAGACCTTTTGTGCTGATCATGATGAAGTTCGACGAAGGTGCGAGCCTTCAGCGTGTATCTGTCTACGAGAAAGGTCAATCATGTACATGCATATTGGAGCGTGCATCACGCTAGCTATGCCGAACGGTGCGCATGTTCGCTGGCTGTGCAAGGCGGTGGAGGCGGAGAAGGCGGACGGCACTTGCATTGATTCGCGGGATGATCTTGTGCAATTGCTGCGCGAGGATACGCCGCAGGTCAAGTCCATCGCATTCGTTCCTGAGGATTTAATTCCGCTGCTTCGGGCGGCGCTCCAAGGGGATGATGCAGCTGCGGAGGAGTATGCGGGTTTGACTGAGGATATGTAAGGGTCTTTTTTCTTGTCCCGATAGACCGAAAGTGCGTTCTGGCAGTATCGGGGTGGATTTCTGTGCCACGCAAATGCAGTTCAAGGCATTTTGCAGTTGCATGGCAAGAGCACGTTGGAGAATCGCTTCGAATGCGCAATTCCTTATGGGGAGAATGGCGGAATTTCAGGGATTTCTAAAATTGAATATTGCTCGATACGTGTGCTTGGACGGAAATCCGTGTCACGCAACTGCAAAATGTCTCGAATTGCAGTTCCGTGGCACAAATCATTGTCCCGGTAGCGAGCTGAAACGTTGTATCGCACAATCGGGGCAGACAATCGACAGCTAATCAGCAAACGAGCGCCGGGAATACCCCCGCTGACTCACGGATGCCGTCATCTGAACATAATCGCAGGGCTTTCGGCCGATTCCACGGCGATATAGGATTGCAGTAGTGGGCCAGCGACTTGGCCCGGTAGGTGCGCCTGCGAACAGAGCGGCACAATCAAAGCCAAAGGAGACTCACCATGATTCTTGTCACCACCACGCCATCGGTCGACGGTTACGTCATCACCAACTATCAGGGCATTGTGTTCGGCGAAGTGGTCGCCGGCGTGAACATGTTCCGGGACATCGGCGCGAGCTTCCGCAACGTGTTCGGTGGTCGCAGTCAAGGCTATGAAGAAGAGCTGACGAACGCGCGCAACGAAGCCATCGCCGAAATGCAGCAGCGCGCCGAGGCAATGGGTGCGCACGCGGTGGTAGGTGTCGATATCGACTATGAAGTGCTCGGCGCGGACGGCTCCATGCTCATGGTCACCGCATCCGGCACCGCCGTGCAGCTCGCACGCCAAGCCTAATTCGCGCCGCCGCCAACAATCTGCGCGTACAGCTTGCCCAGCCGCTCCTCGCGCGTGGCTTTCGCAAGCTCGCATTCCCACACCACGATGACGTGCCACCCGGCGGCTTCAAGCTCGGCATGCTGGGCGGCGTCGCGCGCTCGATTACGCAGCAGCTTCGCCGTCCAGAACTCCACGTTCGACTTCGGCATGGAATGCTTCGTGCAACCTTCATGCATGTGCCAAAAGCATCCGTTCACGAACACGATCGTGTGATACTTCGGCAACACCACGTCCGGGTGACCGGGGTATCGTTTGTCGTTCTTGCGGAACCGCAGGCCGCGGCGGAACAGGTAGCTGCGCACCAGCACTTCAATCGACGTATCCTTGCCGCGAATATGCGACATCGTGTAGGACCGCGTGCCGCGCGCGTATTTCTCGGGCTTGGTGGATCTCCGAGGCTTTCGCGATTTCCTATGCTTTGCGGATTGTCTCGGTGGTGCAGCTGTCGCGGTTGCCATCGATGCGGCCGATGCGTTGTCAGAGTGCTGCTCGTGCGCGCTGTCGCTGCTTGCAGTACCCATCGCATCTCCCTCCCCGCGCTTTGCCGGCTTTCCCACCATACTGATCAGTACTGTCTACAGCAACAATGCCGGCGAAGCAGCGTCACTTATGCGAATTCATGCAGTGTTTACTGCTGCCGCGCGATTGTCCATCAGCGAGCCGCCATAATCGGACTATGGATACCGATGCATATGCGAACGCAAGCAGCGGAGCTTGGTTTGAGGGCAAGGAAGACACTGCGCGCGAGGCGTGGGATCGTGTGCGGCCGGCGAGTGGAATAGCGTCGATGCTGTTGTTCTTCGCCTGCTGGGTGATTATGATCGCGGTCTCCTGGGTGATTCCGTATACGCAAATGATTTTTGCGGACTTCGAAAGTCATAAATTCGAGGCTGCAATACTCGCCGCTGTGACGTTTGTGCTATCGCGAGTTGTGGCGAACCTGCTCGTGCTATGGCACCGTGGGCATATGCCAGATGGATTGATTGGCGTTGAGACCGCGCTGTTCAAGCCACTGGGATATGAGATTGTGGGCGGAGGAGACCACAGCGATCCCAAGGATGACAGCATGTTTTCGCGCTACCTTGCGCGTCCGGTGAAAACGCTGCTGTTCCGCCCGGTGGCATGGGATCGCAGGATTGATGTGCTGGCCTATCCCGCAGGCAGCGAGGTCGGTGAGCGCGGCAAGGCTGAGGAGATCACGCTACTGATTTCCGGCACGCGCGTGCGGCTCGAGGGCGTGGCCGCGGGGGAGCGGCTGAATCCGCGACCGAAGTACCGGGAGAACGGCAAGTATTTGCTGGTGGAGGATGATGCGAATACATCTATGATGTGAGCGGGCTCGCCGGCGAGCGTTGTCGTGAGCGCCGTTCCAAGTGCCAGTGTCTGGAAAGCAAAAGAGCTGGAACCATTCGGTTCCAGCCCTTTATTTACTGGTGCGAGTGGGGGGAGTTGAACCCCCACGAGCATACACTCACTGCCACCTGAAGACAGCGCGTCTACCATTCCGCCACACTCGCAGACAATCGGCTAATTTACACCCGCAGGCTCGATTGCACAATCTCCGGCGTGTCGCGTTGTGCTTGGGGCAGGCTTGGCCGGCCCGTTCATTCGCTCGCGGGGGAGTTGAGCCCCCACGAGCAGTTAGCGATATCCGATTCAGGTTGTTGCGCGCGAAAGCAGTACTAGGTGTGTATGCCTACCGTCGCAGTCTCCGCTCGCTGCTCCGGGTCTCACAGGCCGGGCTTGCGCTCGCCGTTGCCGTAGAAGTGGGCCAGCGCCTCATCGCGGAACTCCTCGAAGTAGCCGCCATCGATGGACGCGCGAATATCATCAAGTAGCTTCACGAAGAAGTGCTCGTTGTGAATCGTGGCCAGCGTGAAGCCGTTGAACTCACGGGCGCGCAGCAGATGATCCACGTAGGCGCGCGAATAATGCTGGCAGGTGTAGCAGGTGCAGCCTTCCTCCAGTGGGCCGAAGTCGAACTTGTGCTGCGCGCGCTTGATATTGTAGCGGCCGTTGCGCGTGAAAATCGCACCATTGCGGGCGCAGCGGGCGGGGGCCACGCAGTCGAATGTGTCGCCGCCGTTCTCCACGCAGGCGAAAATATCGTCCACGGAAGCGATGCCCAGCACGTGACGCGGTCGGCTCTCCGGCATCGCGTCGCAAATCCAGGCGCAAGTGTCGCCGATGATGCGCTTCTCGATCGCGCCGCCGATGCCCACGCCGTCGAAATCAAGCGAGGCGATCTGCTCAGCTGCGTGACGGCGCAAATCCTCATAATTCGCGCCCTGCACCACGCCATACAGCGCCTGATACGGCTTGCCCAGGCGCTCGGCGGTCAGTCGCTCGTGCTCGGCCACGCAGCGCTTGGCCCAGCGGAACGTGCGCTCCACCGAATCCTCCTGATAGGAGCGGGTGTTCATCAACGTGGTGAGCTCGTCGAACGCGAACATGATGTCTGCGCCCAGCTTGTGCTGGATGCCCATCGAGATTTCGGCGGAGAAGCGGTGCGAATCGCCGTTGAGCGGGGACTTGAACGTCACGCCGTCCTCATCTACCCAGGCCATGCGTTCCTTGCCTTTGGCGATGATGTCGTCCGACTTCATGCCGGTCACGTCCATCGCCAGCGTCTTCTTGAAGCCGACACCCAAAGACATCACCTGGAAGCCGCCCGAATCGGTGAAGGTCGGGCCATCCCAGTTCATGAAGCGCGCCAGTCCGCCCGCGGCGTCCAGCACGTCTTCACCGGGCCGTTCGAACAGATGAAACGCGTTGGCGAGTAAGCATTGTGCACCGAGGTCCTTCATCTGCTCGGGCAGTACGGCTTTCATGGCCGCCTGCGTGCCCACTGGCACGAACGCTGGGGTTTTGATATCGCCATGAGGGGTGTGGATGATGCCGGTGCGGCCGTAGCGTGCGCCGTCACGTCCAAGGCCGTTCGCCGTGGACGAAAGTCGTGTGATGGTTTCAAAGCTGAATGCGCTGCGGTCGCCGGGCTGGCCGGGTTGCGCGCCGCGCGGATGTTCAAGAAGGCTTGTCATGGTTTCACTTTAGGCAAAAGGGCGGGAAAAGAACACGGATATCCATATGACTCTGCGAAGATTACGCATAGACTTTCAACCAACATTCAGAAAACCTCCAGATTGGATGCCTTTACTACAGAGGTAGAGCACGAGAGGTGCAGGCCAGCCGGTGAACGGTGAGACCGACACCAAGAGACGTAATAGACATCATCGAAGGAGCAGCAATGGCTGACGAATTCAACCCGCAGGGCGTCGACCAGACCCCGCAAGAATCGCAGAACGATTCGCAAAACAACACGCAACCCACTCAACCGCAGCCGGCCGCCAATGAGCCGGCTTCTGCTGGTACCGGACTGGACGCTACCCAGCCCATCGCCAGCCCGGACGTCACCGCCACCGCTCCGCAGACAGCGGTAACTGAACCGATTCCGGATTATGCGTCCGCCAAGGGCGAGAGCACGGTGGTTTCCTCTTCGCCTTCTACTTCGGCCGGCGCTGGCACGGACGCAAACGCAAATGCTCCGGCTTCTGACCCAGCCTCCACAACCCCGCTGTACCGCCCGGCCCCTGAGTTCGGCGCGTATGGTCCAGTGCCAACCGCTAACCAGCCCAGCCAGCAGCCCACACAGGGCGCTCAGCCTACCCAGCCGCTGCCATTCGGCCAGTCTGCACCCCAGCAGCCGCAGCCAGGCAACCGCAACCCGTACTTCACCAACAACCCGCAGCCGGGCACGCCGTCCAACGGCAACCCGTTTGCCCCGCAGGGTGCTCCGCAGAACGGACAAAGCAACAACAATGGCTCTCATGGGTTCTTTGGCTTCGGTGCTCGCAACAATGCGAACAACGCCAATGCTGCTGGTACTCCGGGCACTCCGAACGGTACGACGCCGGGCGCCCCGGGCTTCCCTCAGCCGGGCGCGGGCTCTCCGCAGACGGCAACTAAGGCTCCGAGCAAGGTTGCAACCAGCGTTATTTCCGCGGTGATTGCAGCCGTCGTGGCCGCCGCCCTGTGCCTCGGCCTCGGCTATGCCGCCATCACCTACGGCTGGGTGACCGTGCCGACCTCCAGCTCCTTGGCCAATGTGACCTCGAACAAGTCCGGCTCCGGCTCCGCAACCGCCAAGACCGGTGAAGCGCCTGACTGGCAGACCGTCGCCAGCGACGTTTCCGGCTCTGTGGTCTCCATCCAGACCCAGCTGAGCAACGGCACGGCCAAGGGCTCCGGTGCCATCATCAGCACCGAAGGCTACATCGTGACCAACAACCACGTGATCTCCGGCGCCCAGCAGATTCAGGTGACGCTCGCCAACGGCACCATGTACACTGCCCAGCTCGTCGGCACCGATACCACCACCGATATCGCCGTCATCAAGCTTGACAATGCTCCGAGCGACCTGAAGGCCGTGGAATTCGCCGATTCCGACAAGCTCGCCGTCGGTGAGAACGTGATGGCCATCGGCAACCCGCTCGGTTACGACGACACCGCCACCACTGGTATCGTCTCCGCTCTGAACCGCCCGGTGACCGTGACCGATGACAGCAACAACGAAATCGTCACCAACGCTGTGCAGATTGACGCCGCTATCAACCCTGGTAACTCTGGTGGCCCGACCTTCAACGCTGCCGGCCAGGTGATTGGCATCAACTCGTCGATTGCATCCACTGCAACCTCTTCTGATTCCGCAGGCTCCATCGGTATCGGCTTCGCAATCCCGTCCAACCTGGTCAAGCGTGTGGCTAACGAAATCATCAAGGATGGCTCGGTGACCCATGTGGCCCTCGGCGTGACCATTAAGTCTGACACCGTTGAGGCTGACGGCGTAACCCGTGGCGGCGCCACCATCACCAAGTCGACCTCCACCGGTTCTGCAGTGGTCTCCGGCAGCCCGGCCGACAAGGCGGGCCTGAAGGAAGGCGACACCATCGTGGCCTTCAACGGCAACGCAGTGAACAACAACTACTCGCTGCTCGGCTTCGTGCGTGCCGCCGCCTTGGGTGACAAGGCAACCCTGACCATCGTGCGCGATGGCAAGACCATGGACGTTGACGTGACGCTCGACCAGGAGGAATCGTCCGTAAACGGTTCGTCCAGCTCCAACTCGAACAACAACGGCAACAGCCAGAACAATAACAACAACCAGAACGGCAATGGTTCCAATGGCAGCGGTAACGGCAACAGCGATGGCGGCACTGGTGACGATGGTGGCTTCACCGATCCGTTCGGCCTGTGGTAAAGCCGACTGAACGTCACATGACGTTGGGCGGCCACCGCTGAACGCCATGTCGGACAATCAAAGGACCGTGGAGGGCATGACCCCCCACGGTCCTTTTGCGTTGCTACGCGTGAGGTAGACGCGCGCAATGCATCGGCAGATTCCGGCACGCGCAGTGCCAAAGTCCGCCGTATGCGGCACCATAGCAAGTGCAATAACTGAATATTTCTTTACGCCGTGTATCGGAAAGTTGCGCGGAGCAGTTGAGAACATGGGCATGTCAGTCCCATATCACCGACTGCCCGGCATAGACGCCGGTGGGTTAACAAGGCGTGACCATGTGCCGATTTCGGCTGGCCACGCGCCCGCATACCCACTTCCGCTCGCGCTCGCTGCTGAATCGGCCCCGTATACGAGCGTAAGGAGTATGAGATGCACAATCTCTCTCAATTCTTTCCCCGGCTACTTGCCGCAGTCATCCGCGTTTGCAAATTAGTGCCGATGCTGCCGGTAGTCATTCTTTCTGCAATCCCACTGGCTTTGCTGGATGATTGGCGCCCATGGGGAAGCGTGATCAATCTGCCGATTCTGAACAATCCAGGCCTTGGCCAGTGGCTGGTCATCGCGCTGGTGCTGATCATCGTGATCGACACCGTCCGCGGCATGATTGACGATATTCGCCACGGCCAACTTGGCGTGGACCTGCTCGCCGTGGTGGCGATTCTCTCCACGGTGGCTGTTCATGAATACTGGGCCAGCTGGGCGGTAACGCTGATGATCACGTCCGGCGAAGCCATTGAAGAGTACGCGCAAAGCAAGGCCGAGCGCAGTCTGACCGCACTGATGAATGCCGCCCCGCAAACCGCGCACGTCGTCAACCTGCCGGGCGTGGGCCGCGGGTTTGCTGCTGATAAGGGCGATTTGTCCGACGGCTTCCGGCGTGTGGGCTCGGCTTTGATGGCAGCAAGCGCGGCGCAGCATTTCGCCACGGTCCCGGTCGCCCAGGTCCAGCCGGGCGATGTACTGATGGTGCTGCCGGGCGAGACTGTGCCGGTCGATGGCGAGCTGCTCTCCGGCGAGGCCACACTTGACCTGAGCGCGATTAATGGCGAGCCGGTGCCGCGCACCGTGTTCGCCGGCGCGCGCGTGATGTCTGGTGCAGTGAACGGTTCGGCTGCGCTGACCATGCGCGCCACTCAGGCAGCTGCTGATTCGCAGTATCAGCGGATTTTACAGTTGGTTGAGTCTGCTCAGGATTCCCGCCCGGCGGTAGTCAAAACTGCGGATCGATTGGCGGTACCGTTTACGATTCTTTCGCTGGCAATTGCTGGTATTGCTTGGGTTGTGTCTGGTGTGCCGACTCGATTCGCTCAGGTACTGGTCCTGGCCACGCCCTGCCCGCTGCTGATTGCTGCCCCTGTGGCGTACATCGCTGGTACGTCTCGTTTGGCTGCTGCCGGCGTGCTGATTAAGACGCAGGATGTGCTGGAAAATCTGGGTCGCGTAACGCAGGTGTTCTTTGACAAAACCGGCACGCTCACGGTGAAACAGCCTCAGGTGGTACGCGTTGAGATGCTGCCGGGGGTGGAAACTCAGCTCAATGAGGACCATGTGCTGATGATGGCCGGTGTGGTGGAAGGCTACTCGGTGCATATTCTGTCTAAAGGTATTGCCAAGGCTGGTGCGGAGGCGATGGCTCGCTTGCGCGCCCGGTTTGCTGCCGGTCAGCGTGACTGCCCGGAGCCTGAGGCTAGTACGCCGGGTCATGGTCGTGATTATCCGGTGGTGAAGAACATTCGCGAGGACACCGGTAAAGGCGTGTCTGGTGAGGTGAACGGACATGCCGTTCGTGTCGGGCGACTGGCGTTTGCGGCGGCCGGGGACGATGGCTTCTTGGCGACGAGTCCAAGCGATGTGCGCATGCGATTTGGCATGCTGCAGCCGGATGAAATGGCCTCCTATGTGTCTGTTGGCGGCCAGTTGATTGCCCGCATAGTGCTGCGAGATGTGCCTCGCGCCAACACCAAAGCCGCGCTCGCGAGGCTGCATGAGTTGGGGGTTTCCAAGCTCACGATGCTCACTGGAGACAAGCGTGCCTCCGCCGAAATCATCGCCCGAGAGGTCGGCATTGACGAAGTGCACGCCGAACTGTTCCCGGAAGACAAGGTGGCGGCGGTGCAGGCGGCCGACCCGGTCACGATGATGGTGGGGGACGGTGTGAACGACGCGCCCGTGTTGGCGGCCGCCGACCTCGGCGTGGCCATTACGGACGGCACATCTACTGCCGCCTCGGAAAGCGCTCAAATCGTTATCATGAACGACGACATCGCCGCTGTACCGCGCGCCATCGCCATCGCCCGCCGCACCAAGCGCATCATGCTGCAGGCCGTGATTGCAGGCCTCGCGCTCGCGGTCGTCGGCATGCTCGCCGCCGCCTTCAACCTGATTCCGGTGGTGGTTGGCGCCTTCCTGCAGGAGGCCATCGACGTGGTCAGCATCCTCTGGGCCCTCACCGCCGTGCTAGACCGCGACTGAGCGCGGCGCTTCCTCGGCTAGTTCGAGGTTTTGCTCCTGCTGGTGGTTAGTCAGCGGGGCAAATCATCGGGCGATTAGTGGATTCGCTCCGCTGACGGCTGATTAGTGGGGTGATTCCTCGGGCAGATCGAGGATTTGCCTCACTGGCGGCTTCTGAGTGGGGCGAAGCCGCGATTAAACCTAGGATTTACCTCGTTGATGGCCAGTTAGTGGGGCAAATCCCCGGTTTAATCGAGGTTCTGTTCCCCTGACAGCTTGTGAGTGAGGCGAAACCGCGCTTAGACCGAGGTTTTTGCCTCGTTGGTGGCTTCTCAGCGGAGCAAAGTTGTGGCTAATCTGTGGTTTTGCCTCGCCGGTGGTTGGATTAGCGGGGAAGAACCTTGGTCTGCCTGAGGAATTGCCTTGCTGATGATATGCAGGTGAGGCGTTTAATCGGGTGAGCCGAGGTTTTGCCCCTGCCGGCGGCCAGTCAGGTGTGCAGCTGCAGGTGCTCCTGCGGTTGCACGCCGGTATTTCCCGCCCTCGCACCGCAAAAACACAGAATTCGCACCATTTGCCCCCTGTTGCAGCGGCAGGCTTTGCGATAACCTGTAACGCGTGACTGAATCTGTGAATAACGAATTGCGTATTGCTGTTATTGGCGCTGGCCCGGCCGGCGTCTACTCTTCCGATATCTTCCTGCGCCAGCTCAACAAGCTGGGCGAGGAACTCGGCCTCGGCACCAAGGCTCGTATCGATTTGTTCGAGAAGCTGCCGGTGCCGTTCGGTCTGGTGCGCTACGGCGTGGCCCCTGACCACCCGTCCATCAAGTTCATCGCCTCCGCGCTGGAGAAGACGCTCGACAACCCGGACATCCACCTCTACTGCGATGTGGAATTCGGCAAGGACGTAACCCTCGAAGACCTTCTAGCCCGCTATGACGCCGTGCTGTTCGCCACCGGCGCGGTCAAGGACAAGCCGCTGAACCTGCCTGGTGCCGACCTTGAAGGTGTGTACGGCGCTGCCAAGTTCGTGGAATGGTACGACGGTTACCCAACTGGCGCTCGCGAATGGCCGTTGACCGCCGAGAACGTCGCCGTGATCGGCGGCGGCAACGTGGCTATGGATGTGGCCCGCGAGCTGATGCGCAATGCCGACGATCTCAAGGCCAAGACCGACATTCCGGACAACGTCTACGAAGGCATCGGCCAGAACAAGGCCAAGGTGCTGCACCTGTTCATCCGCCGTGGCGTGGCCCAGGCCAAGTTCAGCGTGCAGGAGCTTCGCGAGATGGAGAAGCTGCCTGGCGTGCAGCTGATTATCAACGAAGACGACTTCGATCTGGATGACGGCACCATCGAGGTGGCCGGCAAGGACAAGCTCACCCGCCAGATGGTCGAGGAGCTGTTCGCTGTGCGCGAGATGGCCGAAGACATGGAAGACGACGGCGATGTGGACTTCGAAGGCAATCCGGCCGATCGCAAGTACTACATCCACTTCAACTCCGCTCCCACCGAGATTCTCGGCGAAGACGGCAAGGTGAAGGCTATTCGCGTGGAGCGCACCGAAACCGGCGCTGACGGCAAGATGCATCGCACCGGCGAATTTACCGACTATCCGGTTGAGGCTGTGTACCATGCCATCGGCTACAAGCCGGCTGAAGCTCCGGGTATTGCTTATGACGAGCACGGTGCTCATCTGGCCAACGCTAATGGCGACGGCCGTATCACCACCGAAGCTGAGGGCGGCGAAGTGCGCGATCGCCTGTATGCCACCGGTTGGGCCAAGCGCGGCCCGGTGGGTCTGATTGGCTCCACCAAGTCCGACGCACTGGCCATCGTGACCAACATGCTCGAGGATCTGGCCAAGGCTGCCGAAGGTGGCCGCGTGGCAGAAGACCGCGACCCCGAATCCATCGACCGACTGCTCGCCGAGCGCGGTGTCAAGCCGATCAACTTCGCCGGATGGAAGAAGGTCGACGCTTTCGAACGCGCTGAGGGCGCCAAGGAAGGCCGCGAGCACAAGAAGGTTATCGAACCTGATCAGATGCGCGAGCTTGCTCTGGCCTGAGTCGGGCTGATCGGTACTATCTGCACCACAAAAGGGCGGCTGGGATTTCTCTCAGTCGCCCTTCTTGCATATTTCCATTCCTCGACTGTCGGTTTTCCATCGTTGACTGTCGGTCTTTCGACATCTTCTGTAGGTTTTCCAACACTGACTGTAGGTTTTCCAACGTTTTTTGTCGGATCTCCTACAGTTAGTGTTCGATTCCCTACAGTCAGTGTTGGAAAACCTACAGTCAAAAGGAGAAAGAGAT
>NZ_NMWV01000036.1 GCF_002860405.1 Bifidobacterium imperatoris
GAAGGTCGACGCTTTCGAACGCGCTGAGGGCGCCAAGGAAGGCCGCGAGCACAAGAAGGTTATCGAACCTGATCAGATGCGCGAGCTTGCTCTGGCCTGAGTCGGGCTGATCGGTACTATCTGCACCACAAAAGGGCGGCTGGGATTTCTCTCAGTCGCCCTTCTTGCATATTTCCATTCCTCGACTGTCGGTTTTCCATCGTTGACTGTCGGTCTTTCGACATCTTCTGTAGGTTTTCCAACACTGACTGTAGGTTTTCCAACGTTTTTTGTCGGATCTCCTACAGTTAGTGTTCGATTCCCTACAGTCAGTGTTGGAAAACCTACAGTCAAAAGGAGAAAGAGATATCAGAAGGGCAAAAATACTCTTCGTAAGTGTGTAATCGCCAAAGTGGAGCGGTCTTCGGTTTTTCTCCCCGCGCATATCCAGCAATCATCCAGCTACCCTCTTTAGGCTGGGCCTCATGAATGCCAATGTACGGGTGCATGGCCACTTCAATGGCCTGAAGACGACGCTGCTGTTTGCCCTGATGTGGGCCGTCATCATGCTGATTTGGTGGGCTACAGGCGGTAGCCGCGGAACACTGGGCATATACATTCTGATTGGCCTAGCCACCACATTCGTCTCCTACTGGTTCTCGGACAAATTGGCCATCGCTTCGATGGGCGCCCGCGAAGTCAGTGAGCAGGAGGCTCCTGAGATTTACCATATTGTGCGCGAGCTCAGTGCCAAGGCCGGCAAGCCGATGCCGCGCATTTATATTGCCCCCACCATGAGCCCGAATGCATTTGCCACTGGGCGCAATGAGCGTCACGCGGCGGTTTGCTGCACGCAAGGTATTCTGCAGATTTTGAACGCACGCGAATTGCGCGGTGTTCTGGGTCATGAACTGATGCACGTCTATAACCATGACATTCTGACTTCTGCAATCGCCTCCGCTATGGCCACGGTGATTACATATCTTGGCTATTCACTGATGTATTTCGGCGGCGGGCGCGATAGTCGCGATAATAATTCCGGTGGTCTTGGATTGATTGGTGTGCTGGTAAGTGCGATTTTGGCTCCGATTGCTGCTTCGCTGATTCAGATGGCAATCTCCCGTACTCGTGAATACGATGCTGATGAAGATGGCAGTCTGTTGACTGGGGATCCTGAAGCGCTCGCTTCAGCGTTGAATAAGATTTCCTATGGTGCGCAAACCACACCGATGCGCAAAACCGCTGGCACGCAGTCGGTGAGTGCAATGATGATTGCGAACCCGTTCTCCTCTGTCGGTTTCTCTCGCCTGTTCTCTACTCATCCGCCAACTGATCAGCGTATTGCTCGCTTGATGCAGATGGCCCAGGAGATGAACGGCGGTCAGCCCCTAGCCGCGCCATATTCCGTGCATGCTCTGCGATGACTTCTGGCTTCCTTCTCTGAGGGAAGCCGCGTAGCGTGGGAGCAACGCATTAAGTTCTCCAATTCCGTGCTACCATAGCTAACCGTGCGTCATTGCAACTGGTGGTTTTCGGTTGCAAGTCGGGCACACGCGGACGTAGTTCATCGGTAGAATGAAAGCTTCCCAAGCTTTAGAGGCGGGTTCGACTCCCGTCGTCCGCTCCATCAAGAACCGTTGGAAATCCAACGGTTCTTTTGTCTTCCAAGATACGATTGCCCTTTACACAAGCATTTGTAAAACACGCTTTCAACGTGTCAGGGGCGATTCTGTGCTTTTCCCCGCGTATCGTAAAGCGCGATGAGTATTTCCAAGGTTGTTTCACGGCAGCGCAAGTCCACGTCAGCACAGCGCACTCCGACGTTCGAACGCACCCCGCACGACATTTTGGTCGGTGCAGCGCTGGTGCTCGCCGGCGGTACATTATGGGGTGTTAATGCCACAGTGTCCAAGCTGCTTATGGGTACCTATCATGCGGATCCTCTTTGGATTGCTTGCGTACGCGAACTGGCGGCTGGCGTTATTTTCATCGCCTGCTCTGGAGCTTTCACGCCAAAGTTGCTAATCGGTGCGCTCAAAGATCGGGGATCCTATCTCAAGCTGCTCGCCTGCTCGCTTATCTGCGTGCTACTGGTGCAAGTGGCATATCTCAAAGCCATTGACTGGACTAATTCAGGCACTGCCACCGTGTTGCAGAGCCTGAATCTGCTGTTCGTTTTGGCGATTGTTTGCGTCCGAGGGCAGCGATTGCCGCGACTGAAGGAGAGCATTGGCATCGCGCTGGCCTTTGCCGGTACAGTGCTCATCGCAACTGGAGGCGATCTCAGCCAGCTCAGCTTGCCTGCAGCTGGTCTGTTCTGGGGCTTACTTGATGCATTGTGCACGTCGATTATGTCCATTGCGCCGATTGCGATGATGGCTCGATGGGGCAACTTCACCATCAACGGCATTATGTTCGTGGTTTCTGGAGTGGTGCTTTTGCCATTCGTGCGCCCATGGGCAACCGCGCCTTCGTTGGATACGCTCGGTTTGGCGCTGGTTGCGTTCACGATTGTTGGCGGCACTTTCGGCGCCTACTGGCTGTTCTTGGCCGGTACGCAGCGCTGCGGAGCTATGCGCGCCACTATGCTCGGTACCAGTGAACCGGTCACCGCAACCATCACCGGTGTACTGTTCGCGGGCGCTATCTTCACGCCGACCGACTTGGCCGGATTCGCCATGATTCTCATCATGGTGTTCCTAGTGAGGTAATGGTTAGTGCGGTAGTGGCTGATGCGGCAGAAATTTTACCGAGATGTGACCAATCGCACAGCCACCTGTAACCAGCTCGGCACTTGCGCGGGCAGGGTGAGAGCCATAATAAAACCATGACAATTGCTACACCGGAACGTTATGCCGAAATGCTGGATGCCGCACGTCGTGGCGGATACGCTTACCCAGCTATCAATGTGACGAGCTCGCAGACGCTGAACGCTGCGCTGAAGGGCTTTGCTGATGCCGAATCTGATGGCATCATCCAGATTTCTGTGGGCGGTTCAGCATACGTTTCCGGTGCGGGCGTGAATGATCGCGTCACCGGATCGCTGGCTCTGGCTTCATTCGCTCACGTAGTGGCAGAGAAGTACCCGAATATCACCGTGGCGCTGCATACGGATCATTGCGCCAAGCAGTACTTGGACGAATGGGTACGCCCGCTGCTGGCATACGAGGCTGACGAAGTGGCACATGGTAAGGAGCCGACGTTCCAGTCCCACATGTGGGATGGTTCCACCGTGCCGCTCACGGAGAATCTGGATATCGCCGAGGAACTGCTGGAGAAATCTCAGGCGGCACACACGGTTCTGGAGATTGAAATCGGTGCAGTTGGCGGCGAAGAAGACGGCCACTCTGCCGAAATCAATGAAAAGCTGTATTCGACTCCGGAAGATGGTCTGGAAGTGGCTCGCAGGCTGGGGCTGGGGGAGCGTGGCCGATACATGGCTGCGTTCACGTTCGGCAATGTACATGGCGCATACAAGCCCGGTGTGGTGAAGCTACGTCCGGCTCTGCTGGGTGAGATTCAGGCGCGTGTGGCTCGTGCTGTAGCGGAAGGCGAATTGCCGAGCGCTGCCGGTCAAGTGGCCTTCCCGAATGGCAAGCCGTTCGAGCTGGTGTTCCACGGTGGATCTGGCTCGACTCCGGAGGAGATTGCCGAAGCCGTGAGCTATGGCGTTGTCAAGATGAACATTGACACGGATACGCAGTACGCGTTCACTCGTCCGATTGCCGATCACGTGTTCGAGAACTACGACAAGGTTCTGAAGATTGACGGCGAAGTCGGTGAGAAGAAGTTCTACGATCCGCGCTCGTGGGGTCGTAAGGCCGAGGCCGGCATGACTCAGCGTGTGATTGAGGCTTGCCAGCAGCTCGGTTCCGCTGGCAAAGCACTGAAGTAGTAGTACTGTTCGCGCTATATTTCTGCGCTACTGGGGAAGTAACTTTGCGACGCATTCCGGTGATTGCGTCGCAAAGAAAAGGCGGGAAGCAACCGGGAAGCAACTTAGTGCACTAGGCTGCCAACAAG
Organism: Bifidobacterium imperatoris; assembly: GCF_002860405.1. Classification (GTDB taxonomy): domain Bacteria; phylum Actinomycetota; class Actinomycetes; order Actinomycetales; family Bifidobacteriaceae; genus Bifidobacterium; species Bifidobacterium imperatoris. The sequence continues at coordinate 4,003 of NZ_NMWV01000036.1, forward strand.
CCAGCCTAAAGTTACGCAGATAATCGGCACCACAATCGTGGTAAGCAAATAGAACGTTGCCATGCCGAAATGACGATTACGAAACAGGGAAACCATTTCGTTAATCGCAGTGGAGAACGTGGAAAAGCCGCCAAGGAATCCAGTCACAAAGAGCAAATACGTTGATTCCGGCACAACTTGCTGTGCATATGCGGCAGCAGCCAACCCTGCACAGAAAGTGGCGATTACATTGATTACAAATGTGGAAAGCGGGAACAGTCGCTTCCACATCTGCTGAATCGACGTGTTCAACACAAAACGAGCAGTGGCTCCGAGGCCACCGCACATGCAGACGAACAGAAAAGTCATCAGTGAGCCTCCCCTGTGGTGAGGTCGCCAGTAAGAGGAATCTCATCGGTGATCGGCGCCGGTTCAAAGGAAGGTTCCGCCATCGAGGCAATCGGAGCAGAAGAAGCTGCAATAGTACTGGATGCTGCTGTGTTTGGTAACGCAGCAGCATGCGCAGTCTGTCCAGAAGAAGAAATTGGCCCAGATTCGCTAGTTGATGCGTCATCAATAGTGCTATTGCCATGAGCAGAAGTACCGTTGCCGGCATCGCGGCCGTCAGCTGTATCGGAACCGCCGACTAGCACTGTTTCACCAACTGTCACATGCCGAACTGCTCCACCTTGAGATTGCTGGCGTTGTAAAGCTTCCGCCGCAAATCGGCCTGTTTTATGCGCTGTCAACATAAGTCCAAGCTGCGCACCACAGGCTGCCATCAACAAGCCTCCAGCAAAGCTGAATAGCAGGTAGAAGATTGCGCCCATTGTATGGCTGACTTGCAGGGAAGTCAGCTCCTCGATTGCCAGAGCAGACAGTGTGGAGAATCCGCCGCACATGCCCATACCCAAGCCGCGGGAAGTGAGCTGGCGTACACGCTTGCGAATCCAGATGGCTTGCGAAAGGTAAGAGGTAAGACCTGCAAAAATGAAGCAGGCCAGCATATTGGCGATGAACGTAGGCAGATGGAATGAATGCCAGAAACCGGCTGGCTGAGCGGTGGCGGGTATAAGAAAACTCAGGCCATAACGCATGGCTGTACCGAGTGTACCGCCGAGAAACACCACGAGATACACCATGCCGTCGGCAAGCGGGTTGAATCGCGCCTGAACCTTTTTGATAGGTGCAAGTGGAATCTTTGGCGGACGTGCGGCCGCAGCAGCACCCTGAGGCTCCGGAGTGGATTGCGCACGCACTTGTGCTGCGGAGATTTCTATAGTGCTAGGCTGCGGCTCGTTGCCGGCGAAATCACCGGCAACGTCAACACTGGCATTATTCGCGGAATCGGACATAAGCCACGTTCTCAGTCAAATAGACGAGTAATCAGCCGAATCGACTCAGTCAATCAGCGAATGCACGGAAATGATGTGATCGCGCTGAGGACCAGTGCCAATGGCGGAGATACGGCAGTTGCTGAGCTCCTCAAGACGCTTCACATAGTCCTGGCAAGTAGCAGGCAGCTCGTCGAATGCGTGGCAGCCGGAGATGTCTTCATCCCAGCCTGGCATGGTCTCGTAGATCGGCTTGGCGGCGGCGAATGCGGCCTGATCGGTCGGCATATCGTCGTAACGCTCGCCGTCCACGTCGTACGCCACGCAGATCGGGATTTCCTTCAAGCCGGTGAGCACGTCGAGCTTGGTGAGCACGATGTCGGTCAGGCCATTGACCTGGGAAGCGTAACGGTTCACCACGGCATCGAACCAGCCGCAGCGACGCGGGCGGCCAGTGGTCACGCCGAATTCGTGACCCTGCTGACGCAGCCATTCGCCGGACTCGTCAAACAGCTCAGTGGGGAATGGGCCCTCGCCCACGCGGGTCACATACGCCTTGGAGACGCCGATCACGCGAGTGATCTTAGTGGGGCCAACGCCGGTACCGGTGCAAGCGCCGCCAGCAGTAGGGTTGGAGGAGGTGACGAACGGATAGGTGCCGTGGTCCACGTCCAGCATGGTGGCCTGAGCGCCCTCGAACAGCACGGTCTTGCCTTCATCGAGTGCCTTGTTCAGAATCAGACCAGTGTTGGCCACGTACGGCTTCAGACGCTCACCGAGCTTCAGCAGCTCTTCGGTGGTCTGGTCCACGTCAATCGGGCGACGGTTGTACAGCTTGACCAGCATCTGATTCTTCTGGTGCAGGCTGGCCTCCACCTTATCGTGCAGATGCTTCTCATTGAACAGATCGTGCACGCGAATGCCAACGCGGTTGATCTTATCCGCATAAGCCGGGCCAATACCACGGCCAGTGGTGCCGATCTTGTGCTTGCCGAGGAAGCGCTCGGTCACCTTATCAAGCGTGCGATGGTAGGGGGCAATAATGTGTGCGGCTTCGCTCACCTTCAGGTGAGAGCAGTCAATGCCGCGAGCCTCAAGGCCATCAATCTCCTCAAACAGCACTTCCGGATCGACCACCACGCCGTTGCCGATCACCGGAGTCAGGTTCGGGTTGATAATGCCGGAAGGCAGCAGGTGCAGTGCGTAGGATTCGTTGCCGACCACCACGCTATGGCCTGCATTATTACCGCCGTTGAAGCGAGCGACGTAATCGACTTTGGTGCCGATCAGATCGGTTGCCTTGCCTTTACCTTCATCGCCCCACTGGGCACCAATCAGAACAATTCCAGGCATGCTTTGCCTCCCCGCTCGCGCAATGCTGATACGTTGCTTATACGTTTTCGCCGGGTCAAGATTACCTTACGGCCTCTACTCGTGGAAAGGCCGGTCTCACGTTATTTCTGTGTAACGAATCGGGCAGACGGTAACGCAAGAGAAACCTCAGCGCAACGGCGCGCGCTGATTGCTCGCCTAGGTTGAAAACCAATCCAGAGAGGACAGTTATATGACAGCCGTAACTTCATCAGTGCGGCGTCATCGACTGGGATTATTGCTGTTACCCGCAATTTTCGCCCTATTGATGGCGCTCAGTATCACTATGCCAAGTCGCGCGTTTGCGGCTGAGGCCGTTTCCACATGTAATCCAACCGCGACGAACGGATGCGTCAACGGCATCCTGCAAGACGCGAACAAACAACCCATCGCCAACGTTGAGCTGAAGCTTTCCGGTAAGGAATCAGCCACCACCACTACCGATGCGCAAGGTAACTGGGCGTTCTCGGTGTCCGCAGACGGCAAATACACCGTCACGATGGACGAGTCGGTGGCCAAGCAATACGGCCTGAAAGCCGCCAGCGCACAAGTTGAAATCGAAAAGAACAGTTTCGATAAGGCTCGCCAAGTAGTCCGATTCGATAAGCCGGCGCCTGCGTCGTCTGATTCCAGTGCCAGCTCAGGTTCCAGTTCTGCAAATGGTTCCGCGGGCAGCTCAGGCTCGAGCTCCAGTTCCAGTTCCAGCGACTCCGCAACCGGCGCCAACGGTTCCGCAGCCGGCGCAAACATCGGCAAACGCGTCTGGCAGCAGTTGTTCTCCGGCATTATTTTCGGCCTGATGCTCGGCTTGATGAGCGTCGGCATGAACCTGGTGTACGGCACTACGGGCCTGAGCTCCTTCTCCCACGGCGAGCAGGTGTCGCTCGGCGGTCTGATGGCCTATGTGGGCACGCAGATTCTGCACTGGCCACTGATTCCGTCCGCCATCTTCGCCGTACTGATCGGCGCGCTCACCGGATGGATTCAAAACGAGCTCATCTGGGCGCCGCTACGCCGCAAACGCGTGGGAACCATGCAGCAGATGATTGTGACCATCGGCCTTTCGATGGCGTTGCAGTACACGTTCCAGTTCTTCTTCGGCGGCGAAATCATGGGCATCACCAAGTCCGTGCCCGCCAGCTTCAATCTGGGCCCGGTCACCACGGATATGCCGACGCTGACTTCCGCTGGCATCGCCATCGTGGTGATTATCGGAGTGAGCTTCTTCCTGTACCGCACACGCCTCGGCCGCGCCACGCGAGCTGTGTCCGACAATGCCGCGCTCGCTGCGGCGTCCGGCATCAATGTGGAGCAGGTGGTGCGCATCGTATGGATTCTCTCCTGCGGCATGGCGGCACTGTCCGGCGTGCTGCTGGGCATCTATTTGAACGGTATCTCATGGAATACCGGCGCAACCCTACTGCTGCTGATGTTCGCGGCAGTCACCCTCGGCGGTCTCGGCACTGCGAACGGCGCGCTCGTCGGCTCCCTGATCATCGGCATCGTGGCGGATATGAGCTCGCTCATCATCCCCAATGACATGCGCTACGCCAGCGCGCTGGCAATTCTTATCATCGTCCTGCTGATTCGTCCGCAGGGCATCTTCGGCAAGCAGCAAAGGGTGGGCTGAGCCATGGATTTTGTAACTATTATTTCCGATACGCTGGGCGAGCTGATTGCCCCGACTACTGCGGCCTATGTGCTGGCCGCAATCGGCCTCAATATTCATTTCGGCATGACAGGTCTGATGAACATGGGCCAGGCGGGATTCATGCTGCTGGGCGCGTATGGATTCGCGGTCACTCAGTCGATGGGCGCGAATCTGTTCGCCTCAGTGTGCGCGGCAATTGCACTCGCGGTGATTTACGCGCTGCTGCTGGGTATTCCAACGCTCAAACTTGGGCCGGATTATCTGGCCATGGTGACTTTGGCGGCTGCTGAAATCATCCGTATTATCGGGCGTTCAACAGCCATGACGAAGATCACAGGCGGCTCTGCAGGCATCTCCCCGCAGGACTTCACCACCCAGTTTGAGGGCACGTCGCCGCTGCCCAATGGAGCCACAACGTTCCTGCTATGGACGTACAACAACAACATTGCGAACTCCTGGTGGTTGCGCATTGTGGCTTGGGTGCTTGTGGCGATTGCCGCGCTTCTGTGCTGGCGCTGGTTCCATTCGCCGTGGGGGCGCGTGCTGAAGGGTATTCGTGAGGATGAGAACGCGATTCGCTCGCTGGGTAAGAACGTCACCACCTATAAAATGCAGGCGCTGATTCTGGGCGGTATTTTCGGTGCGCTCGGCGGCATTATTTTCGTGCTGCCGCGCTCGGTGCAGCCTGATTCGCTCGGCCGCGCAGTGACGTTCTACACATGGACGATTCTGCTGCTCGGCGGTGCGGCCACGATTTTCGGCCCGATTCTGGGCTCCTGCCTGCTGTGGGTGCTGCTCACGTTCGTCAAGGAAGTGATGCGCGGCGCTATCCCAGACACGTTGATTTCCTCGAACCAAGTGGAGTCGCTGGGCTGGGTGATTGTGGGCGTGGCCCTGATGTGCCTCGTGATATTCAGACCGCAAGGCCTCTTGGGAGACCGAAAGGAGCTGGCGTTCAATGCGTGAGAATAATGTTGAAACGACGCGGGAAGCGAAGCCATTCCAAGACCTTGCCAAATGGGCCACCAAAGCGCCCGAAGGCGAGACGCTCATCTCCACGGCGTATAAGGACAAGGTTTCCGAAGACCTGAAGTTCGTGGACAATACGCCCGGCGTGCATAAGCCCGATCCGATTCTGGTGGCGGACCATGTGACCCGCAAATTCGGCGGCATGACCGCAGTGGACGTGAATCATTTCGAAATCGAACGCCACGGCATCACCGCGCTGATCGGCCCGAACGGTGCCGGCAAAACCACGTTCTTCAACCTGATGACCGGCTTCGATACGCCGAACACCGGCGACTGGCGGTTCGACGGGCGAGACATGGCCCATATGCAGCCTGAAAAGGTGGCGCGCATGGGCATGGTCCGCACCTTCCAGCTCACCAAAGTCATGAGCCGACTGACCGTGCTCGACAACATGCTGCTCGGTGCCCCCGTGCAGCCTGGCGAAGGCATGTTCCGTTCGCTGATTCCAGGACTGTGGCGCAAACAAGAGCGGGAAAACATCGAAAAGGCTGAGGCTCTGCTCGAACGATTCTTATTGATTAAGAAGAAGAATGACTTCGCCGGATCGCTCTCCGGCGGTCAGCGCAAATTGCTCGAGATGGCGCGTGCTCTGATGCGTGATCCCAAGCTCGTTATGCTCGACGAGCCAATGGCAGGCGTGAACCCGGCCCTGAAGCAATCATTGCTGGACCACATCATGTCGTTGCGCGAAGAAGGCACCACTGTGCTGTTCGTTGAGCACGACATCAACATGGTTCGCCATATCGCCGACTGGGTCACCGTTATGGCCGAAGGCAAAATCGTGGCCGAAGGGCAGCCCAAGAGCGTGATGAACGATCCCGCTGTCATCGACGCTTACCTCGGCGCACATGCCAACATCGACCTCGGTGACGACGCCGTGCTCGACCTCAAAGAAAGCGAGGAGCACTGATGACTGATATCGAAACCGTTACGCCAGACACCCGCCCGCGCTCAGAAATCCACGTTGGAGAACCGGCCGGCGAGCCACTGCTCGATGCCGTGGATTTAGTCGCCGGCTATCTGCCCGGCGTTAACATTCTGAACGGTGCATCACTCACCCTGCACGAAGGCGAAATCGTCGGCATCATCGGCCCCAACGGAGCCGGCAAATCCACATTGCTCAAATCACTGTTCGGCTTAGTGCACATTCACTCTGGCAAGTTGATTCTCAAAGGCAACGACATCACCAACCTGAGAGCCGACAAACTCGTCTCTCTCGGCGTGGGATTCGTTCCCCAAACAGAGAACGTCTTCCCCTCCCTGACCATCGCCGAAAATCTGCACATGGGCGCCTACCAAGCCCCCAAAAAGTTCAGCGAACGATTCGACTACGTCTGCTCCATCTTCCCCAAGCTGGCGCAGCGCAAAGACCAGCTCGCCGGCTCGCTTTCCGGCGGCGAGAGGCAGATGGTCGCCATGGCCCGCGCCCTCATGATGAACCCGTCTGTGCTGCTACTCGACGAGCCCTCAGCTGGACTCTCCCCAATGCTCCAAGATGAGACCTTCATCCGCGTCCGCCAAGTCAACAAAGCCGGCGTCTCCGTCATCATCGTCGAGCAGAACGCTCGCCGCTGCCTGCAAATCTGCGACCGCGGCTACGTTCTTGATCAAGGCCGCAACGCCTACTCCGGCCGCGGCCGCGATCTGCTGGAAGACCCAAAGGTGATATCGCTGTATCTGGGCAACCTGGAAGAAGAAGTACAAGAAGAAAACAGATGACGGAGCGTATACGCCCTTTCCTCAGCACTCGACGTGCTTAAGCACGCCTTCGGCTTCGGACGGGCGTCTCCGCACGCGTCATCTGCCTTCTTGCAGAAGGTCTTTTCGGCTCCCTCTGACGAGGGAGCTGGCTCGCGTAAGCGAGACTGAGGGAGAGATCAACCTTGGCGCAAGCATGCCCAAAATCACCCTCAAAACCGCATGTTTCCAACAGTTTTCGGGCTTCATCAGCTGGTTACATGCGAACAATCTGCACGAAGCAACCAGCGCTTAGGCTCAGCCACAAGATTCGAGAGCAAGAGGTTACACGCTATCTGATTCTGCTCATCAATAACAACAACAAATCACTGTGCAGCAGCAGATCGCATCTCTCACCAATCTCAATCGAAAAAAACCACTGCCCGAAAGGGAATAGAGAGGATAGGTGGCTTTTATGAACAAGAACATCAAGAAAACGTCGATGGCAATCATCGCAGCTACAGCAGCTGCAGTCATGGCGCTCGCCGGCTGCGGTTCAAGCGGCTCAACATCCGGCGATTCCAGCGCCTCCGCCAAGAAGACCGACACTTTCGTGCTGGGCGGACTGTGGCCTGAAACCGGTTCCCTAGCCTACCTGGCGCCTCCTGAGCTCGCCGCCGAAAAGCTTGCAGTCTCCGACATTAACGCCGCCGGCGGTGTACTCGGCAAAGACGTCACCACCGTGGACGCTGATACTTCCGACGCTGATCACGCCGATCAGAACTCGTCCGCAACCCAATCCGTGATGAGCAAGAACCCGTCGTTCGTGATTGGCCCGGCCTCCAGCTCCGTGGTGAAGAACGTGTACAAGACCATCACATCCGCCAACGTGCCGATGCTCTCCATGGGCGCCACCAGCTCCGACTTCTCCGGCCTGAGCCCATACTTCTTCCGCACTGTGCCGCCGGATTCCGTGCAGGGTGCGGTTCTTGGCCAGGTTATCGCGCAGGATGGCGTCAAGAACCTTGCGGTTGCAGTCTTTAACGATGAATACGGCACCGGTTTGCGTGACACCATCGTCAAAACCGTTGAAGGTGCTGGCGTGAACGTGGTGTATGGCGCCAACGACGCCTTCGATCCGACTGAAACGAACTTCTCCTCGATCGTCACCGCAATCAAGGCTTCCAACCCGGACGCGATCGCCATCGTGGCCTTCGACCAGACCAAGGCATTGGTCAAGGAGCTCGCTTCCCAAGGCGTTGACACCCACAAGCTTTACTTCGTTGATGGCAACACCGCCGACTATTCCAAGGATCTCGACGCCGGTTTGCTGGAAGGTGCCAAGGGCACTATCCCAGGCGTGATGGCATCCGATGACTTCCAGGCGAAGCTCGTCAAGGCGTACGGCAAGGATATTTCCACCTTCACCTATGGCGCTGAAACCTACGATGGCATCATCCTCGCGGCGCTTGCCGCACAGAAGGGCGGTTCCGCAGACGGCGTGACCATTCAGAAGAACATGGCCGCAGTCTCCGGCGCAAACGGCGGCACCGAATGCACCACGTACAAGGATTGCCTCGCCGCGCTGAAGTCCGGCAAGGAAATCAAGTACAAGGGTCTGACCGGCATCGGCCCGTTCAACAAGAACAATGATCCGAGCTCCGCAAACATTGGCGTCTACGTGTTCGACGGCAGCAATGTTCCGAAGTTCGACCACACGCAGGAAGGAAAGGTTCCGACCGCCTGATCGTTGCGCTGATTGTTGAACTGATTCCCGGTTTGAATTAGCTGTTTTGCCGGCAGCATGCTAGGCCTCCGCACGTTTGCGGAGGCCTTTTCGTATGTTGCGGGATATGTTGCGGGGCTGCAGTGTTGCGAGGTGCCTCAGAGCTGCATTCCCCGAATTGCGACGCTGATGGGGCTGTGCGGTGCCGCATTCCGGTGATTGCGTCGCAAAGTGGGTTCTTTGGCGCTGCATTCCCCGAACTGCGTCGCTCAGGAGGCTGGAATGGCCCGTTTCACGTCGCATTTTCCGGAATGTGTTGCGGGACGGCTGGTTTTGCGGCGCATTTTCCGGAATGCGGCAGGAAGGGGCGGTTAGAGGGGAGAGATAGCGATGTCGAACCGGTTCGACACTCCGAGTGAATTGCCATCCGGTTTGTTGCGACGATAGTATCGAACCGGTTCGATACAAAAGGCGCGAGCACCGAACAAAGCCTGAGCCCAGGTGAGACACAATCTCGTAGGGCAACGGTTTCGCAGACTCAGCGGTACAGAGTCTCACCTGTTCGGCGCATAGCCCCCGACACAACACAGGAGTTGCAGTGAAGAACAAAGTCCAACTCATTACTTACGCAGATCGTCTCGGCGACGGCACTATCGCCAGCATGACCGACATTCTGCGCACGCGCTTCAGCGGTATCTACGATGGTGTGCACATCCTGCCTTTCTTCACCCCGTTCGATGGAGCGGACGCTGGCTTCGATCCCATCGACCACACCAAAGTCGATTCACGCCTCGGCTCTTGGGATGACGTTGCCGAGCTTTCCAAAACCCACAACATCATGGTTGATGCCATCGTGAACCACATGAGCTGGGAATCCGCCCAGTTCCAGGACGTGCTCAAGAACGGCGAGGAATCCGAGTATTATCCGATGTTCCTCACCATGAGCTCCGTATTCCCGAACGGCGCCACCGAAGAAGACCTGGCTGGCATCTACCGCCCGCGCCCGGGTCTGCCGTTCACCCACTACAAGTTCGCTGGCAAGACCCGCCTGGTGTGGGTCAGCTTCACCCCGCAGCAAGTGGATATTGATACCGACTCCGACAAGGGTTGGGAATACCTGATGTCCATCTTCGACCAGATGGCCGCCAGCCACGTAAGCTACATCCGCCTTGACGCAGTCGGCTATGGTGCCAAGGAAGCCGGCACCAGCTGCTTCATGACGCCCAAGACCTTCAAGCTCATCTCCCGCCTGCGCGAAGAAGGCGTCAAGCGCGGCCTCGAAATCCTGATTGAGGTGCATAGCTACTACAAGAAGCAGGTGGAAATCGCTTCTAAGGTGGATCGCGTCTATGATTTCGCGCTGCCGCCGCTGCTCCTGCACTCGCTGTTCACCGGTCATGTTGAGCCGGTTGCACACTGGACTGAAATCCGCCCGAACAACGCCGTCACCGTGCTCGATACACACGACGGCATCGGCGTGATCGACATCGGTTCCGACCAGCTCGACCGCAGCCTCAAGGGTCTCGTGCCGGATGAGGACGTGGACAATCTGGTCAACACCATCCACGCCAATACGCACGGCGAATCTCAGGCTGCCACCGGTGCTGCTGCATCCAACTTGGATCTGTACCAGGTCAACAGCACGTACTATTCCGCGCTCGGTTGCAACGATCAGCACTACATTGCCGCTCGCGCCGTGCAATTCTTCCTGCCGGGTGTGCCGCAGGTGTACTACGTGGGCGCGCTCGCTGGCAAGAATGATATGGAACTGCTGTGCAAGACCAACAATGGCCGCGATATCAATCGCCACTATTACTCCACTGCTGAAATTGACGAGAACCTCGCTCGCCCGGTAGTCAAGGCGCTGAACGCTCTGGCTAAGTTCCGCAATGAACTGCCTGCATTCGATGGCGAGTTTAGCTATGAGGTTGATGGTGATACGTCCATTACCTTCCGCTGGGCGGCTGCCGATGGCAAGACCAGCGCTGCGCTGACATTCGAGCCCGGTCGCGGACTTGGGGTTGATAATACAGAGCCGGTCGCAAGCCTGACTTGGACGGATGCTGCGGGCGATCATGAAACCGCCGATTTGCTCAACAATCCGCCAGTGGTGAGCCTCGACTGATTTCATGATGTGTGGGGTGCGCTGTGCTCATCATGCTTCGAGCACAGCGCATTCCCCGGAATGTAGCGTTGCGCGGTCTCTCTTGCGCTGCATTCCTGTAATTGCGTCGCAAAGAGTGCGTTCCACGGTAGGTTTCACGACGCAATTCCGGGAAAGTGGCGCTGGACGGGGTGTCTCGCGACGCATTTCCCGGAATGTGCTGCGATCGGTATGTTCCAGGTATGTTCTGCGCCTTATTCCGGGAAATGCGTCGGTGGGAAGGCCTGAATGCTTGATTTCGCGCCGCATTTCGAGGAATGTGGCGCCAGAGAGTCCGTTTTGCAGCGCATTCCCCGGAATGTGGTGCAGGGGGCTCACTTGGCGTCGCATTTCCCGGAATGCGGCGGAAAAAAGAACCGCCGTGCACCATTCCGGAACGCATTCCCGTGATTACGTCGCTTGGTGGAACGCGTTGCGTGGCGCAATCCCGGGAATGAGGCACTGCATAAACCGCTACCGTCCGACCGCAACTTATCCACATTTGTTGTGCTTAACACGCGAATAATCGGCATTATGTGGATAAGTCGGCCACCGACTGCGCAAATCATCACATTTGCGCACAAAAATAAGCTCTTAAATCCATCAGGTTCGGCCAGCTATACACACAACCGAAAGCTAGAACCACATAGGTCGTTTTCCTTCAATTGTTGGGCGGAAATCAGTTACGCTCGCATCCATGAATAAGCATCCGCGAACTGAAAGACTCCTTGCTTGGGCTGAGCAGCGGCACATGTGCGTCTGGCCGCTTGACCGAGCTGACTATCACCCTCTGCAGCGCCGTGTGCAGTCAGGCGAGCTTGTCATGCCATTCCCGCGATTCTACATTCGCACTGCTCTGTGGGAGCGACTGCCGTACGCCGAACGGATTATGTATGTGCTGCGAACTGCAAGCGCGAAAGATCGCGAATTGACGGTTTGTGGCATTTCGGCGGCGGCAGCTTTGGGCTACACTTCCACTTACTATCAGCAACGCTACATTCATACGGTTGCGCGCAAACAGTCTGAAGCGGGCCGGCATGGGCAGTATATTGCGCACTATATTCCTAATGCGGAGAGCATTATGTCCAATGGTGTACGCACGACCAATCCCATGCGCACCATGTTCGATTGTGCAAGATCACTGGATTTTTCGACTGGGATGACAATCTGCACTATGGGCTTGCGGCTGACTGGCAGCACGGTGCACAGTTTGCAGTCATACTGTGCCGATATGAAGAAGAAGCGTGGATTGCCGCGCGCTCGGTATGTTGCGCAAAATGTTGACCCCGCCTGCACGAATGGCGGAGAGGCAATTGCCTATGCGGCCGGGCTCGAGCTGGGTTTCGCTAAGCCGGAATGCCAGAGGAAATTTATCAATCCGATTGATGGGAATCCGATTTTTGTTGACTTTACTTGGACGCTAGAGGACGGGTCTCTTGTTGTCGGCGAATTGGATGGTCGAGAGAAATACGAGAATCCTGCAATGACGGGAGGTTCTGATGCGGTCGCTGTTACTTTGCGAGAGAAGGAGAGGGAGTCTGGAATTACGCTGAGGGGGATACCTGTAGTGCGTTTTCAGATGTCGCATGTGCGCAACCGACTGCAACTGGAACAGCGGCTTCTCGCCGCGGGTGTGCCGCAGCCTAACAAAGGTATGCCGACGCCGTTCACTGGTTTTGTTTGTAACGAATATTGATGAGTTGATGCTCGCTATGCTGTGCTGCATTCCGGGAAATGCGCCACAGCGGGCATTTTTGCATTTTTCGCTGCGCGACGCATTTCGGGGAATGTAGTACGAATGCGGCAGTTCTGCGCTGTATTCCTGTGATTGCGTCGCGTGGGGTGTATTTCACGGTAGGTTTCACGTCGCATTTCGGGGAATGTAGCGTTGGACGGGGTGCTCTGCGGCGCATTTCAGGGAATGTAGTGAGGATGGTGTCGTTCTGCGCTGCATTCCGGTGATTGCGTCGCTGAGAAGGTCGGGGTGGCTCGTTTTGCGATGCATTCCCCAAATTGCGTCGCCATGGGGTGTGCTGTGCGTCGCATTTCCGGGAATGTGCCGGTGAGAGGGGTGGGGTGGCCTGTTTTGTGATGCATTCTGCGGAATGCGTCGTGAGTGGGCCTTCTGTGCCGCATTCCTGTGATTGCGTCGCGGGTATGGCCGTTTTGTGCTGCATTCCGGGTATTGCGTCGTAAGGGGTGGGTTTCACGGTAGGTTTCACGTCGCATTTCCGGGAATGCGGCGTTGGGAGGGGTGTTTTGCGGCGCATTCCGGGGAATGCGTGAGGGGTTTGTGAGTGGCTATGGGAGAGCTGTGTGGGTGTTCATGTCTCGAACCGGTTCGACACGCCGAGTCGATTAGGTCAAACGATTGACTCCGAGGTATTATCGAACCGGTTCGATGCAGACGACATACGAGTCAACGCAGGAGTTGCACCAACAGACCTTTTAGGTCAGAGACACCGAAAAGTCTCGCCCATCGGAGCTCCCGCAGTTCGCACCACGGTTGCCGCCTTCCGCGATCCGCATAACTACAGACGTCATCGAAGAGTCCTGTAAAACCCACCAGCACAGGGAAGAGAACCATGGAAAACACCATCGAAACGGCAGCAGCGCCAAACGCAGAAGCTGCAGCCGCTGTCAATTCTAACGAGCTTGACAGCTACGGCCGTCGCCCGTCCGTCGTAGACGTATTCCGTCTTGGCGCAGGCTTTACCATCAGCCTTATCATCACCGGCATCGTTTGGGTGTCGCTGTCCTCCATCCTCGTGCCGCAGCTCGTGGATCAGATTGCTCCCGGCCAGCGTGAGGCCTTCATCGGTACCATCAACTCCGTTGGTTCCGTGGTGGCTCTGTTCGCCAACATCATCTTCGGTACCTTCTCTGATTTGACCCGCTCCAAGTGGGGCAAGCGTACGCTGTGGATCATCAGCGGTGGCATTCTCTGCGGCGCTTGCGTGGCCGGCCTGCTCGTCACCAAGTCTCTGCCGCTCATTCTGCTGCTGTGGTGTGGCATGCAGCTGTTCTACAACTGGATGAACGCTCCGTTCGTCGCCACCCTGTCCGACCGCGTGCCGGATAAGTTCCGTGGTTCCGTCTCCTCCTTCATGGGCGCCGGTGGCGTGCTCGGCCAGACCGCAGGTTCCCTGGTCGGTTCTCTGCTTATCAGCAACATCGATCTTGGCTTCACCATTGGTGCTCTGGGCTTCGCCCTCGTCGGCATCATTGTGGTCGGCATCTGGCCTCGCGAGCCCTCCAACGTGGACGAAGAGCGTGAGCCTATCAGCGTGAAGATGGTGCTCAAGGCCTTCATCCCGCCGCACGGCAAGGGTTCCCGCAACTTCTACTACGCTCTGTTCGGCCGCATGATGATGGTCGCCGGCTACCAGATGATTAACGGCTACCTGCTCTACGTGGTCAAGTACTACACCTTCTCCGACTCCGGCTACAACGCCGAACAGCTCAAGACCGCAGCCGCTGGCGTAATCGCTACCATGTCCGTGATCACCATGGTCGTCTCCCTGATTGCAGCCCTCGTCTCCGGCCCGATCTCCGATAAGCTCGGCATGCGTAAGGTTCCGGTTGCTGGTGCTAGCGTCCTGTTCGCCATCGGTGCTGCAATGCCGTGGATCTTCCACAACGCATGGGGCATGTACTTGTTCGCTGCCATCGCCGGCTTCGGCTACGGCGTCTACAACGCCATCGACCAGGCCCTGAACGTCTCCATTCTGCCGAACCCGAAGGAAGCTGGCAAGGATCTGGGTGTGCTCAACATGGCCAACACCCTGTCCACCGTGCTCGGCTCCCTGCTCACCTCTGGTGTGGTTATGGCCACCGGTGGCAACTACGGCCTGGTGTTCCCGGTGTGCATCGTGGTGGTGCTGATCGCAGCCTTCCTCATCATGCGCATCAAGGGCGTCAAGTAATCCGTCGCTGCTTCGGCGGCGAATAAGCAAGCTTCTTTCCGAAGAATTCCCTAAGCAATCGGCTCGCCTCGTTCCCAAAAGGAACCGAAGCGAGCCGATTTTTATTGGCTATTGCTGTGGCTGTGGCTATTGCTGTGACTGTAGCCTTTGCTGTTGTTGTGGGTAGGATTATTCACTTTGGCGGCGCCAGCCCTGAGACCGAGGATATTGGGAGTCAATTCAACGCCATCAAGCGTTAGCGTCAGAACTGATGCTTTATAGCATCTCCGTCAAGACAGCCAGCTTCGGGATCGTACCAGACCGAGTATATGGTGTACCCGTACTCGTCGTCGATGCGCACCTTGACGGCACCCCCCTCGGCAAGGGTAGCGCGCTTTGCACGGCTTAGCTTTTCGCCCATGAACTCGTCGGGCATGTCCATGAAGCTATATCGCGCGAGGCGTCCTTTTTCCTGGTCCCAGTAGACGATGGCAATCGCAGCATTGGAGTTGTCGTAGAACACCGCCGGCTGACCGCGTTCGATGAGAGTGTACGTGTTGAGCTGTTTCGTCGAAAAGCCCATGTAATGGGAGGGGAATTCCTTGGAGAACGTGATATGCCCCGTTTTCGGGTCGCGCAACACGTCAGCGTCTATATCCGCCAAGTAGATGGTCTCGCCCGCATCCAGCTGTTGGAACTCTTCGTCGGTGAGCACATGTCCGGCGAAATCGCGGCGGAACAGCTCGCTGGTCTTCCTGTTCCAGGACAACACTTGCTTGTGCGGTTTGCCGTCCTTGCCTGTCACCTGGATGGTCACGTCGTCGCCAACCGCCAGGTGAAGCCGTTCGGAGTATGTCAAAGGCCTGCCACGGTATTCCAATGGCACATCCACATTGCGCAGCCGACCGGTCTCCGGGTCGAAACGCAGGTCAACGTCATTTCTTCTACCGCGTTGCCGGTAGAAAGGATCGGGGTCGAGCAGTCCTTTGAATGTTATCTTCCTACCTGCCGCCAGCTTCTGCCGTTCGACGGGGGAGAGGGGAGCTCCGCGGAAGTGAGTGGGCACTCCTTTGTAGAACTCCAGCTTGCCGGCTTCCTGATTCCAGACGATGTCGGCGTCGTACGGCTTGCCTTTCTTGCTGACCAGCCCGCTCACGTAGACGATCATGTTGTTGGCGAGGGCGCCGCGTTGCCCCTCGTCCAGCGGGACACCGTGGAAGTGGGTGGGTATGCCTTTGAAGAACTCCACGCGTCCGGTCTGTCGGTTCAAGATGATGTCTGCGGCGTAAAGGTTGCCTGCCTTGGAGACCAAGCCGGTCAAGTACAGCACATAGCCGGCCTGCAACAGTTGCCGCTCCTGCGGCGTGAACGTGTGTCCGAATGCCTGCGCGGGTACCTCCACCGGCTGCTGTGGCTGCTGCTGAGACGCACTAGCACTGGCCTGGGTCTGCTGGGGCCGTTGCGGAACAGCGATTTTAATCAGGGGCGGGGTGCGTGTCTGGGATTGCTGTTGGGATTGTGCCTGGGGCTGCTGCTGTGCGGGTGACTGAAGAGGGTCAGAGGATGTCATGGTGACTCCTTAGTCGTGATTGACATACTACTTCATTCACCAGCATAGGCGGGTGATGGGCAGGGAGCGGCATACGCGATCAATATGCCACCGGGGTACCGGGGCGCCGGGGCGCCGGGATAGGGCCGGCGTAAACTAAACGCATGAAAAAGTAAGCCGCTCGCAATGCACTGAGGCAAAGTGCGTGCGGGCGGTTTTGCGTTGTGCGAGAGAACGAGAGAAAGAGCGAACCATGCTGGAACCATATAAGCGTCCGGGAATTGATGATCGCCCGGATCTTGATAAGGCACTCAGCCCTGAAGATAAGGCTGCAGTAGCCCGCCTGGCCATTAAAAACCGTCGCCGCCCGCCAGAAGCTTCCGCAGATCAGCCGGAAGCACAGGCCGTTCGCCTGGCCGCAGCCAGCACTGCCACTGCAGTCGCCGCCGCTGCCAGCGTAGACGCTCCTGCCCCGGACATGTCTTCCGCATACCTTGATATGCGCGATCCGATGGTCGCATCCAACGGCGAAAAGCCCGACGCCAAGACGGTCAGCCGCCTCAATTGGGGCTTCTTTGCCGCCTCGATGCTGATCGGCGCCCCCTGGATCGCACTGAATGCCGTCGCCTTGCCCAACGCGGTGGCACGCCTGTTCCACTATGACACCGCCGTGCTGCAAGTCACCATCAATCCAGTAACCGGCCGACCCTTCCCGGTGGCCACCGAGCTGGCCATGCCGCTCGCCGTGCTGGTCATCGTCGGCGTTGTGGCCGCAGCGCTGTTCACCCCGCTGGTTTCCGCGCTGTCTGACCGCACGCGCACGCCGTTCGGCCGCCGCACTCCATGGATGGTGACCGGCGGCCTGTTGTGCGCGCTGTTCACCCTGATTTTGGGGCAAGACACCAGCATTGTGGTGATGTGTTTCTTCTGGGCGCTTATGCAGTTCGCTTATGCTATGCTGTCCGCGCCATTGGCCAGCGCCATCAGTGAACGTGTGCCAGACAAGTTCCGCCCGCGCATCGAACGCTGGCATGGCATCGGTGTGATGCTGGCTCAGGCACTTGGTGTACTAGTGGGTGCCTTCGGCGTGATGTTCGACTCCTATTCGCCGTTCATTTATGCGGCTGTACTATTTGCGATTTCCGGCATTGCTTCGGTGCTGATTCTGCCGCGCGAACCTTCCAGCACTGAACAACCTCGCCAACAGTTCAACGGCAGTCAAGTATTGGATCAGTTGCGCCCTCCAACTGGTGCTCCAGCCTTTGCGCGCGTATTCGCCGCCCGCGCTTGCATGATGACCGGTGTCGGCCTGACCAGCGTCTTTCTCTGGTATCTTGTGCGCTTCTGGGTGTACGGCAAAGCCGTGCAACTCACCTCCGCGCCGCTGACCATTCCGGCCGGCTTCCTGATTTGCGCTATGGCCATCGCAACCCTGATCGGCGCTGCGCTCGCATCATGGTCGGCAGCCCCCATTTCTGAAGCAATTGAAGCCCGCGGCATTCGCACGTCTGTTGTAGTGGCCGCCGCATGCCTGACCTATGCTGTTGGTCTTGGCCTCGCTTGGGGGCTTGGCGTATGGTCCACCGGCACAGCGCGCGAAAACGGCATGATTCTGTTCGCGCTGATTTCCGGATTCGCATTCGGTATTTATGATGCGCTTGGTCTGGAGCTGGTAATGGATGCGCTGCCCGACCCGCGCAATGCCGGCCATGACCTTGGCGTCTATGCGCTCGCCAACTCCGCTGGGCTGGGGCTTGCCGCGATTATCGGTGCGTTGCTGGTCAATGCGTTCGCGCACTCGTTCGGATACTATCTGCTCTTCCCAGCCGGTATTGTCATGGTGCTGCTCGCTGGCATCGTAACACTGCTGGGCGCAGAAAAAATCGAAGAAATCAGCGAATAATACTCGGCAGTAAAACCGGTTCGAGTACACTGGTCTCCAGTGCGAATATGCGGGGGTGTGCAGCAGATGCACGCCCCCGTTTGCGTATCGTGTGGGATACCAGCAATGATGCGCATCTCAAGGGCAGACGAACCGATGGAGGCGAGAACATATGGTTGGCATGCGTGACGTAGCCAAACAGGCAGGAGTGTCGGTAAGCACGGTCTCTCTGGTGGTTAATAATGCCGGCTACGTTTCGGACGACATGCGCGCCAAAGTCGAAGCGGCCATGCAGTCGCTCAACTACATTCCCAACGAACTGGCCCGCAACCTGTACCGCAATCGTACAAATACCATCGGCGTTATCGTGCCGACTATTCTGCATCCATTTTTTGCCACCCTCACCGCGCATTTGCAGCGCGAATTCGCTTCGCGCGGTCTCAAAACATTGCTCTGCTCTACTGCCGACGCTGCCACTGGCGAAAGCGAATACGTGAACATGTTGCAGCGGCACATGATGGACGGCATTATTATGGCCGCGCACACCGAGCATCAGCCTGATTACTGGACGTCGATTCACCGCCCAATCGTGGCCTTCGATCGTATTCTTGGAGCCGGTGTGCCGGCCGTGCACTCCGATCATGAGACAGGTGGCCGCATCATCGCGCGGCAGCTGATTGATTCCGGTGCGCGTCACGTAGTCCTCGTCGGTGGCCCGCGCTCGCAGTTCACCAAAAGCACGACGTTCCTCACGGTTCGCTATCACCTCACTGTGGAGCAGATGCTGGCTGACGCGGGCATTGCCTGCGATTATGTGGAAGCAGGTTCCGTGACTGATGTGGTAGCTCATGAAGCTACTGCTGCCGCGATTTTCGAACGATATCCTGACGTCGATGCCATAGTCGGTTCTGATGTGGTGGCTGCGGTCGCGCTGCAGGAAGCCGAGCGCCGCGGTATCGATGTGCCGGGCAGTCTGCAAATTATTGCGTACGATGGCACGATGGCTGCCGAACTGGCAGGAAAGCGACTGACTGTTGTGCGGCAGGATTTTCCCGCGATTGCAGCGGCACTGGCCGATCAGATGGATCAGCAGATTGAGGCTGCGAACAAGCCGGCAGGTAAGTCTGCAAGTAAACAATCTGATGGTGCAGTCCAGGCTGAAAGGACTGAGGATTCCGCCGATTCTGCTGATTCTGTTGATTCTGGGCAGTTGGGAATAGTCATTCCTGTGACCTTCGTGCCCGGCGAAACTACTCGCTAGCCTGCAGTTTTGTGATGGGATACCCCTCAGTCGGCTTCGCCGCCAGCTCCCCTGGCAAGGGGAGCCATACAAAGCGACGATATCCAATTACGCCTGTCCACAATGTGAACCTTTGCTGGATTGGCGAGCAAAGCGAACCTATCTTAACTTTCCAGTTCGGGTCAAACGGACCCGTGAAATACCGAAAGGAGGCCACGCGATGACTGGATTCAATGCTTCTGCGTTTGTATCCGCACGAATTATTAGCCCGTCTTCGCTGGCGGACTAATTCGGCATGATGCTTGAAGCCCCGCCAACGAAGGCAGGGCCAATCAAGCTGACACAATCGGTAAGGCCCTGCAAGTTGCGGGGCTTTTTTGTTGCGCTCACAAGGCTTACAGCAAACCCCGCGAGACGGGAACAGCAAGCAATACAAGCAACAACATAAGCCACGTAACACAATGTGGAGCACAGTGTGAAACACATTGTGAAACGATCGCCCCGCAAGTTGGGTTGTTTATGCAGGGCGAAAACCAACAGGAGCAATAATGACTGCAGCTCTCGAAGAGAACGGTCTGGAACAGGCGGCTGGCGTGGCCAGCGCGGCAGCGGGCAAAGCGGCTGCCATGGTTCGTGATTCGGTCAAGACCGTAATCGCTGCCTCGATGGTCGGCACTGCCATCGAATTCTATGATTTCTACGCTTACGGTACTGCCGCGGCAAACTACTTCCCGCACATCTTCTTCTCTGACAAGGCCAACCCAACCGTGGCCCTGCTGATGAGCCTTTTGACATTCGCCATCGCCTTCATCGCCCGTCCGCTGGGCTCGCTGGTCTTCGGTCACTTCGGTGATCGTATGGGCCGCAAGACCACGCTGGTTGTTTCCCTGATGACCATGGGCGTTGGCACCTTCCTGATCGGCTGCCTGCCGACCTACGATCAGGCTGGCGTGTTCGCAGTCGCCATCCTCTGCCTCCTGCGCTTCGTGCAGGGCATCGGCCTGGGTGGTGAATGGTCTGGCGCAGCACTGGTCGCCACCGAGAACGCACCTGAAAACAAGCGTGCACTGTACGGCTCCTTCCCGGAGCTCGGCGCGCCGATCGGATTTTTCCTGTCCAACGGCACCTACTTCGTGCTGGAATCCTTCAACGATCAGGACGCCATGCTGTCCTGGGGTTGGCGCGTGCCGTTCCTGCTCTCCGCAGTACTGGTGATCATCGGCCTGGTGGTCCGCGTTCATATGGAGGAGACCCCGATCTTCCGTATGGCTCAGGAGCAGAAGAAGGTTGTGAAGTCCCCGCTGACCGAGGTCTTCCGCAAGTCTTGGCGTCAGGTGCTGCAGGCTACCTTCCTTGTGGCTGTGACTTACACGCTGTTCTACACGCTCGCTACTTGGTCCCTCGCGTGGGGCACCAAGGATGTTGCGGACGGCGGCGGCAACCTGGGCTTCACCAACCAGGAATACCTGCTCATGCTCATGATCTCCATCTGCGTGTTCGCCCTGTTCATCGTGCTGTCTTGCCTGTACGCGGATAAGATCGGTCGCCGTCGCGTGCTGACCTTCTCTTCCTGCGCACTCGTGGTCTTCGCTCTGCTGTTCCCGTTCCTGCTGGACGGTCAGCTCGTGGGCCAGAAGAACTTCGCCGCCAACTTGGCCTTCCTGTGCATCGGCTTCGCGCTGATGGGCATCGCCTTCGGTCCGATCGGTGCCTTCCTGCCTGAACTGTTCGACGCCAACGTGCGCTACTCCGGCTCCGGCATCGGCTACAACCTGGCCGCCATCGTTGGTGCTGCCTTCGTGCCGACCATCGCCACATGGCTGTCCCACAACTGGGGCGTCCACTCCGTAGGCCTCTACCTCGGCGTGATGGCCGTGTGCTGCCTGGTCGCCGTGATGACCTGCCGTGAGACAAAGGACGTGGACTTTACCAAGTAAAGTCCACGGCTGGTTTCCGGCTTCGCGATTGCCTATAAGTTGCAATCGCTCACTTCGCCTACGAAAGCCCACTGGGCTTTCGCTTAACGGCTCAGCACGGACGTTGATTTCACGAAGTAGCCGCTTCCTTGGCTCCCCTTGTCAGGGGAGCTGGCTCGCGAAGCGAGTCTGAGGGGTAGTCATACACCATGCAGTTTCTGAATGAAACTACCCCTCAGTCACTCCGTGACAGCTCCCCTGACAAGGGGAGCCCAAGTTCCGAAAAACAACGTGTCACGTTGTGAAAATCTTTGATTCCACAACGTGAACCCCCTGAGGACTTTTCCAAAAGAACA
>NZ_NMWV01000037.1 GCF_002860405.1 Bifidobacterium imperatoris
AAGAATTACTCGCTGATGCGATACGGCAATCTTTCGCAGACAGGCAGGCGATGTCTCCGCTGCTGGACAACAAGGCGGAGCGCCTGTTCCGTGAATACATGCTGGTGGGAGGCATGCCACAGGCCATAGAGCGTTATCTGGAAACATCCGATATGGGCAATGTCGACCGAGTGAAGCGTCAAATCTTACGTCTGTACGCTCAGGACATCGAGAAATACGGCGGCGATTCGAAAGAACGGGTCAAACGTATCTTCGATGAAATCCCGGGGCAGCTTTCCAAGCATGAAAAGAAGTTCACACTGTCGTCTTTAGGCGAAAACGCACGCGAACGTGAATATGGCGACGCTTTCTTCTGGTTAGATGAATCGTTCCTAATCAACCGCTGCATGAACGCCACGGATCCACATGTGGGCCTACGCTTGCATCAAGAGGACTCCACGATGAAATGCTATATGGGAGACACCGGATTGTTGGTAACACAGGTGTTTGCCGACCGCGCATACACGTCGAATGAGCTGTACCGCGATATCCTGTTCGGCAAACTGGAAGTGAACGAAGGCATGCTGGTGGAGAATGCTATTGCACAGCAGTTCCGAGCCTCAGGTCATCGTCTGTTCTTCTATTCCCGATACTCCCGTCAGGCAGAAGATCGCATGGAAATTGATTTTTTGCTTATCGGAGAGTATTCGAACGCCGCCATGAAGGCCAGGGTCTGCCCCGTGGAGGTCAAATCGACAAAGAGATACAAAACCACATCGCTCGATAAGTTCAAGAATAAATTCGACAGCCGGGTTGGCATGCAATACGTGCTGCATCCCAGACCAATGCGCGTTGAAGGAGACCGACTATATCTGCCGTTGTATATGGCGCATTGCCTGTGATGATTCTAGAACGTATCTCAGCAAATGATTCTCAACAAGAAAGGTGAGAGGATTACTGAATCCCAATCGCGCATACAGAGCATCATATCCGCGATATCCCGCCGTTTCAGGCCTGCTTGAATGTGCGGAGAAGTTCGGTTGCCTCACACTGTTCCTGGCGAGAATCATCTACCGTGAGGCATCGCGCAAGCTGGCGGCCATCGCACGATCCCGGGAACCTTTGGTCACGCGCAGGCCAAGAGTTACTGCGATCAGCATCACTGTGCAAGCGATCCACAGCACGCGGCCGCCAAAATCGCTGATAATCCAGCCGCCGATCATTGGCGCCAAAGCAATCGATAGCGACCACAGCACGTTGTACACACCCTGATATGTGCCGCGTGCATCTGCTGGCGCCATCGCGGCAACTGTAGTAGTTGCGATGGGGAAAGTGCCCAGCTCGCCGAGCGTCCACAGAACTACGGCGAGCGCAAAACCAGCCCACGAATCGGCCACAATCTGCACTGCATAGCCCAGCACGGTCACGGCAAGGCCTGCTATCAGCACACGCGAATTGCCCATGCGCGCGAATAATTTCATCGCTGGAATCTGCAATGCGCAGAGCATGAATCCATTGATGGTGAGCAGAATCGAGTAATCACCGAGCCCTAAGCCCAGGTTGGTCATGGCGATGGGCAGGCCGGATGTGCTTTGGAAATACACCAGGAAGTAGCCGAACATCAATACTGAGAATGCGAGGAATGGCATATCAGTGAGCACCCGCCGCCAATTGCTAGCCATAGAGCCGGATTGTGGCGATGCGGAATCGCTTGTGGGAAGCTCACTGCCCGGCGCCGGTACTGCCATTCCCAGATGCTTGACTTCGCGGAAGAAAATCATAAGCAATATTGTGACGCCGATCATCACCGTAGCCTCAACGTAGAACATCAGAGAATACGAAATCTTGACCAGCTGATTCGCCACAATCGGACCGATGGCGTAACCAAAGTTGATGGCCCAGGATTGCAGCACATACGCGCGTTGTTGGCGCTGGATCGGTACCACGTCTGCAATATATGCGGCGATGGCTGGGCTCGGCAGGGATGCGAACGTGCCATATACGAACAGAGCCGCGCCGAGTCCAATCGGATGAGTGAGCACAGACACCACTAATAGAGCTGCTGCTGCACCAATTTCGCCGATGATAATCATCACTTGCCGACCAAAACGGTCCGATAAGGTGCCGCCGAATAGGCAGCCGAGGATGGAACCGAAACCGTACATGGAAACGACTGTGCCTACCACGCCCTCGTTGATATGCAGCGCGGACACCAGGTAAATGGATAGGAATGATGTGACGAAGCGCCCCATCCACAAAATCAGGATTGCCAGCCACAAACCCCAGTACAGCGGGGACAGTCCGAATAATTCGCGTTGCTTCTTCACTAGTAATACTGTACTCGGAGCTCTGAGGCGCTACAGTCCGGGCATTTGGCGCGGGGTGCTGGGACAATGGCACCTATGGCTATCAAAAAGGGACCGACCAAGGGGTCGGGTGGAAAACATCGTAATAAGTTGAAGGGATACGGCCCCACTCCGAAGGCCGAGGACCGCGTGTATCACAAGGCCTACAAGGCCAAGAAGGCAGCGGAGCGCCGACTTCGCTCTGATCCGCGTCTGGCAGCCCGCCGCCGCGTGGACAAGTTCGCATCCGCGGATACGTCCGATCTGGTATTCGGCCGCAATTCCGTGCTGGAAGCACTGCGCGTAGGCGTGCCAAGCTCCACGCTGTATATTCTCTCCCGCATCGAGCACGATGATCGCACGCGCGAAATCGTGAAGATTGCTGGCGCGAACGGCCTGCACATGATGGAAGCCGACCGTCTGGAGATGGATCGTATCGCTCGCTCCGGCAACCATCAGGGCGTGATCTTGAAGGTGGAACCGTACCAGTATTCCTCAGTGCATGAGCTGGTGGAGCGCGCGGAAAAGAAGGCGAAGGCTATGGAGGCCGCGAATTCCGCTGCCGCTCGCATCGCCGCACGTCCGCTGTTCATTGCTTTGGACGGTGTGACGGATCCGCAGAACCTCGGTGCCGTGATTCGTTCGGCTGCTGCATTCGGTGCTAATGGTGTGATTCTGCCGGAGCGTCGCTCTGCCTCGGTGAACGCTGCGGCTTGGAAGGTATCTGCTGGCGCTGCCGCTCATATGCCGGTGGCTCGCGTGGTGAATCTGACCAAGGCTATTGAGGGCTTGAAGGAACGCGGCTATTACGTGGTGGGCCTTGACGGCGGCGGCGATAAGCTCGTCGGCGAAACCGGCTTTGAAACCGATCCGCTGGTTGTGGTGCTCGGTTCCGAAGGTTCCGGTTTGAGCCGACTGGTTCGTGAGGCGTGCGACGCGATTGCCGGTATTCCGATCAGCTCGACCGTGGAATCGCTGAACGCTTCGGTGGCTGCAGGCATCAGCCTGTACGCTGTGGCAAATGCACGTCGTAAGGCTGGCGAAGCCGCGAAGTAAGCGAGTAACTCCCCTCTTCAAAGCGGAACTAGAGTTATTGCAATTGATATGAGTGAAGCCCCTCAGGTGAGGGGCTTCACTCGTGTTACTGCTCAGTGGCTCCACACAGCCGCGTCGGGGTCGTCGTCGGGGTTGTAGCCGTCGTAGTCGCCATAGGTGTATTCGTCATCCACCACACCGGAATCGGCTTCGGCGTTGAGCTCGTCGAGATCCTTCTTATCGAGCTTGTACTTTGGCAGCACATTGTCGATGTAACTGGTCACGGCTTCAGCCATCGGCACATCGTGGCCGGCCTTTTCTGCCAGGAACCAGCGGTGATCGAGCACCTCGTGGAAGAACTGGGCAGGCTCAATCTGCGAGCGATAATCGCGCGGAATCATGCGAACAGTCGGCTCATAGACTTCGCGCATCCAGTCGGTGGCCACAATCTCAAGTTCCTCACCATCGCGCCACGTGGAAGCACGGTAGGCATCGAGATCATTGAGCAGGCGGCGAGCCTGGTTCTCCTGCACATCAAGACCAGTCAAACGCAGCAGCTTGCGGTTTGCATAACCAGCATCAACCACACGCGGACGTACCAGCACACGCTTACCATCCTCGGCAGTCTTCATTTCGAGCTCGTCCACATCAAAGCCCAGCTCATTGAGCTTATTGACGCGCTGCTCAATCTTCCACATTTCATCCGGACCGAACTTATCGGTATCGGTCAGAGCGCTCCACAGCGAATGATAACGGTCAACCAAGCGGTTGCCTACTTCGATTTCGTCCACGTCGCTCGGCAGCAGTCGGCCGGAAGCCAAATCCATCAGTTCGCCAATGATGTTGGTTCGAGCCAAATCGATATCGTATTCGCGCTGACCATCGGTCAGCTGCACCTGCAAATCGCCGGTTTCGGCGTCCACCAAGAAGGCGGAGAAAGCATCAGCATCACGCAGGAACAGAACGTTCGACAGAGATACATCGCCCCAGTAGAAGCCAGCCAAGTGCAGACGAACCATGAGCACGGCAAGCGCGTCAATCAGTCGTTCGGCAGTATCATGCTGCAGATTGCGGGCGAACAGTGCACGGTACGGCAGCGAGAACTTGAGATGACGCGTTACCAAAATAGCTTCAAGCGGCTCACCATTCTTATCATGACGACCGGTGACCACGGCAATCGGGGTAACCGTAGGCAGCTCGAGCTTCTGCAGACGGCGCAGAATCTCATATTCTCGTTCAGCCACCTGACGGGTGATTTCCTTCATGGCGTAGACTTCATCGCCCACGTGCACGAAACGCACCACGTGGCGGGAAATGCCTCGCGGCAGGTTGGCAAGCAAATCTTCCGGCCATGTAGCCAATGGCTTGTGCCACGGCAGTGTGAACATCTTCGGGTTCGAGCTTGCGGCAGTAATCTTCAGTGCCTGCGGCTCGGCAGAATTGGCGTGCTCGTCTTCAGCCTTAACAGAAGTGGCTTTCAACGCACGCGGATCCATCTGGGGCAGATTGTTTACTTCCATAGCACTCCATCGTACTGAGTTAGAGGGAATAACTGGTTGCCATTATAGGTGTGGCGAGGCACAGAAAAAGAAAAGCCCCGCAGCTGTGCAGGGCTTTTCCAACGAGGTCATAAGAGAGGAAGAGAATAACCTCGTTTAATGGTTGACGAAGCGGTTAGACCTCGCCAAGTATCTACTAGTTCAGACGCAGCTCGGTCGACGGAGCGAACAGGTGCATCTTGGCCGGATCAATCTTGATCTTGACGGTTGCACCGACCTTCGGCAGCGCACGCGGGTTCACACGAATCGTGGTGAGCTTGTTCTGGTCGGACATAACCTGGGAAGCCTCAGCTGCGGAGCCATCGGTGATGATGTTGCCGTAGATGTAGCCGTCGGAGCCCAGATCCTCGACGTTCACAACCTTCAGGGAGAAGGCGTTCGGGTCGTCGGAAGCAGCCAGGCTTGCGTCCTCAGGACGGAAGCCGACCACAATCTGGCCGTTGTCTTCAGCGGTGAGCTTGTTGACAGCCTCAGCCGGCAGATCCACGGTGTCCTCACCGATCTTTGCCTTGCCGTTGACCACCGGGTGGGTGTTCAGGTTCATCGACGGGGAGCCAATGAAGCCAGCGACGAAGACGTTGGCCGGACGATCGTACAGCTCGGTCGGAGCGCCGACCTGCTGCAGAATGCCGAGCTTGATGACGGCAATACGATCGCCCATAGTCAGAGCCTCAGTCTGATCGTGGGTCACGTACAGGGTGGTGACACCCAGCTGACGCTGCAGAGCGGCGATCTGGGTACGGGTCTGGACACGAAGCTTTGCATCGAGGTTGGAGAGCGGCTCATCCATGAGGAAGACCTTCGGCTCACGGACGATTGCACGGCCCATAGCAACACGCTGACGCTGACCACCAGACAGAGCCTTCGGCTTACGGTCGAGGTACTCGGTCAGGTCGAGGATCTCAGCGGCCTTCTCGACGCGCTTGCGAATCTCTTCCTTCGGGGTGCCGGCGATCTTCAGAGCGAAGCCCATGTTGTCGGCGACGGTCATGTGCGGGTACAGAGCGTAGTTCTGGAACACCATTGCGATGTCGCGGTCCTTCGGCTGCATCGTGGTGACGTCCTTGCCACCGATGAGGATGCGGCCCTTGTTGACCTCTTCCAGGCCGGCGAGCATACGAAGGGTCGTAGACTTACCGCAGCCAGAAGGGCCGACGAGGACGAGGAACTCGCCATCCTTGATATCAAGATTCAGATCATCCACAGAGGGCTTATCGTTGCCCGGGTAGATACGAGTGACGTGGTCGAATACGACTTCTGCCATAATTTCAATCCTTTCAGAGGCAGGTACGTGCCTCACGATCCGTTGTAAAGGGATTTATTTCCTTTTGCTTCTACCCACAACACCGACACACAACGTCGCTTCTCGGAACTGCAAGCTTCAGCGTTTACTTTTTCCGGTTCAGTGAAGGTTCTCTTCGTTGAGCCAAGATTCACTATACACGCGGCATGTACAAAAACAAGGCGAACATGCGAAACATTTCACAGAGCGTGTCGCCATGTCAGCACCGTGCGAGACGCATTCCTAGGAAGACACTTCAAACCACACGTTTCACGATATGTTTCACGCCGCGATCTTGCCAATTCCTCGCCGCAGGCTCCTCGTTAATTCAGCATGATGAAGCTGCACGGCGAGACCCGGCGTTAGGCTTGAGACATGGAACATGAGCCGTTGGTCAGCATCATCATCCCGGTATATAAGGTCGAGCAGTTCCTTGACGCATGTGTGGCGAGCGTCACCGCACAGACCTACCGGAATCTCGAAATCCTGCTCGTGGACGACGGCTCCCCCGACTCCTGCCCTGCCATGTGCGATGCATGGGCTGCGAAGGATCCTCGCATCCGCGTCATTCACAAACCCAACGGCGGCCTTTCGGATGCGCGTAACGCCGGCATCAAACAAGCCACTGGCTCCTATATGTACTTTGCCGACTCCGATGACACCGTGGCACCCACCTTGGTGGAAGATTGCCTCGCCGCCATGCGCGAATACGATGCCGACCTCGTAATGTTCCAATTCGACACCATTTCCGAGAATGGCAAGCCACTGCTCTCCAACTATCGGCACAATGATTTTGATAAAGTGCAGATTCTCACGCCGGTGGAAGCCATCAAAAAGCAAGTCAAAGCTGAGATTGATGGCTACTTCTGGGCTTTCCTCGCCCCTGCACACACCTACCAGAACACCGGATTCGCTTTTCCTGTAGGCCGTAAAATCGAAGACCTCTCCCGCATCTGCAATGTGATTGGCGAAGCCACACGCGTGGTACGCATTCCGAAGGTGCTGTATCACTACCGTATGCGCGAAGGCTCCATCACCGCCAGTTGGGATCCGAAGCTTACGCGCGACTGGACCAAAGCCGCCGACGATCGCGAAGCATATATTATTGAGCGTTTCCCTGAGCTCAAGGGCTTCATGACGCTGCAACAGCTCAACTTCTTTGCCAATCTTGACTATGAGACGATTCGCCAGTCACTTATCGCCGGCCTCAAAATCGACCCTGAGGATGCGGATGCGATTCGCCGCCATATCGAGCGACTTTCCAAGACCGCTAACGAAAGCGATGAACCGATCCCGGATACATTGCGCGAACTGCTTGGATTACTGAAGCTCGGCGTGACCAAGTTCGCGGACAATGCGGCGGATGCGCTAGCGGCGACGCCCGGCGCCGACCCCACCGGACCTTCCATGTGGCTTCCGCTCACGAAAGAGCAGATTGCCGAGCGATGGGCGGATACCACACGAGACGGGCGCAATGGCACCGATAACGACAACGACATGACGCTGTCCGAACGATTCCGCGATATGCGCGAGGATTGGCGCCAGCTGCGCATCCAACATATCGAACAGGCTGAGGAGCGCAAAGATGAACGCAAAGCCGAGCGCCTAGCGGCCCGTAACGGCGTTACTTTCGAGCAGGAGTAACCTCCACAAACCTGCATCGTTGCCACACTGCGCCAAGTCCACCAGATAAGATGACAGACAGAGGAACCATGACGGGAGGGTATGGTCATGCGCGATATCAGGGTTGGGGTGGTCGAAGATGATCCACAAGCCTGCCAGCGGGTACTTGATTATCTGAATCAATATCAGAGCGAAACCGGCACGCAGTTCACGATTTCCGTATTCGACGATGGCGAGCAAATCGTAGAGCAATACACGCCGACGTACGACATTCTGCTGCTCGACATCGAAATGCAGCACATGGATGGCATGGCTGCGGCCCGCAAGATTCGCGAGCGCGACAATTCCGTGGTGATCGTGTTCATCACCGGAGCCCCGCAATATGCCATCAATGGCTATGAGGTGCAGGCGCTCTCCTACTTGCTGAAGCCTGTCCCCTATTTCGCATTCCGCCAGGAAATCAAGCGTTCCATCGATATGGTGCGCCGTCGCACGGATGAGGCGCTGCTCATCGAAGCAGGCGGTAAGCAGATGCGCGTGGAGCTGGCCGATGTGCTGTATATCGAATCGATTCGTCACACGATTATCGTGCACACGCAGGGCGGCAAGCTTTCGGTGACCGGCACCCTGAAAGACTTTGAAGAACGTCTGACGGACCAGAACTTCTTCCGCTCGAACTCCTGCTATCTGGTGAATCTGCGCCATGTGACTGGCGTGGATGGGCAGGATTGCGTGATGTCGAACGGCGAGGCGTTGCGTGTGAGCCGCCCGCGCAAGAAGGCGTTCCTCACCGCGCTGACCAATTACATGGGTATGGGTGCGCTCTGATGGATGGCACCACAATAACCAACGCACTACCGGATATTCCGCGGCTTTATACCGCCTTGTGCGAATGGCTGGCCTGCATGGTGTACATTCTGGCCATCTATCGGCGAGTTCCCTGGCAACGCACGGCCATAGTCAGTGCCGTTGGCTTGGTGGGCATGATTGTCATCCAATATCTCGATGGCGCGATGCCACTGTGGTTCTGGGTAATCGGTATGCTGCTGGCGTTCGGTGGCATGTGGGCAATAGTGCGATTCGCTGCAGGCACGGGGAATCGCGAGGGATTGTATATTACTGCGCGTGCGTTTGTGCTGGCGGAACTGGTCGCTTCACTCCACTGGCAGCTGGTGACGTTCCTGCAATACGGGCTTGATTTAACCCCGCAGGAACCATTCCCCACGCTGGTGCTTATCGGCACGTATGCGGCGGCATTCGCCGTTGCCTGGCTGGCTGAGCGCGGCAATTTTGCGCATGATGCGCCCACCAGCACCACATGGCAGCTGTCTGTGGGTACGCTGGCCATTACCATCACCACGTTCGCCATGAGCAACTTGAGCTTCATCTCCACCAATACACCGTTCTCCGGCACTGTGGGCCAGGAGGTGTTCTACATCCGCACATTGGTGGACTTCTGCGGATTCGCGATTCTCTACGCGCAGCAGGAACAGGCACGGCGAATGGCCGCGAATGCGGAACTAGCATCAATCAATGCGCAATTGGCAAGTCAGCATCAGGAATATCTAGCGTCCAAGGAAAATATCGAATCCATTGGGCGTTTGGCGCATGATTTGAAGCATCAGATTGCGGCTTTGCGAGCGGAAGTCGACCCTGAGCATGCGGCTGCCGGATTCGAGCAATTGGAGGCTTCCGTAGCGGCGGCGAGCGCCCAGCAGCATTCCGGCAACCCAGTACTGGATGTGATTCTGACTTCAAAGATGCGCACTTGTGCGGATCGGGGTATTACGTTGACCGCTGTGGCGGACGGTAAGTTGCTTAATGGTATGTCTTCAATGGATATTGCCTCACTGTTCGGCAACGCGCTCGACAATGCGATTGAGGCGACCAGCAAACTGCCGAATAAGCAGCAGCGCTTGATTCGCGTGGCCTTGTACGGGCAGGGTCAGTTCACGGTGATTCGTGTGGAGAATTATTACGATTCTGCGTTGAAGAAGGACTCGACGGGCGCGCTGCGTACCACGAAGCATGATGCTTCGCGGCACGGGTTCGGCGTGAAGTCGATTCGTCATATCGCCGCACAATACGGTGGCGAGGTGACGATTCGCACCGAGGATCATTGGTTTATTCTGACCGCGCTCATTCCGCGATAATCCTTCGGTAATCCCGAGCCAACCCGACAGTCAGAAGTCCCAATCGTCGTCGTCGGTTTCCTCGGCCTTGCCCATCACGTAGGAGGAGCCGGAGCCGGAGAAGAAGTCATGGTTTTCGTCGGCGTTCGGGCTCAGAGCGGCGAGGATCGCAGGGTTCACGTCGCAAATCTCAGCCGGGAAGAGCGCTGGGTAGCCGAGGTTCATCAGCGCCTTGTTGGCGTTGTAATGCAGGAACTTCTCCACATCCTCGACCAGGCCCACTCCGGAGTACAGGGACTCGGTGTAGCCCACCTCATTGTCGTACAGCTCGTTGAGCAAATCGTAGGTGTAGTCCTGCAGGTCGGCGCGCTCGGCATCGGTCAGCTGGGCGATGCCCTTCTGATACTTATAGCCGATGTAGTAGCCATGCACAGCCTCGTCGCGGATGATGAGGCGGATCACGTCAGCGGTATTGGTGAGCTTGGCATGAGCGGAGAAGTACATCGGCAGGTAGAAGCCGGAGTAGAAGAGGAAGGATTCGAGCAGCGTGGAGGCCACCTTGCGCTTGTACGGGTTGTCGCCCTCGTAGTAGTCGAGCACGATTTCCGCCTTCTTCTGCAGGAACTCGTTCTGCTCGCTCCAGTCGAACGCGGCATCAATCTGCTCGGTGGAGCACAGGGTGGAGAAAATCGAAGAGTAGGACTTAGCGTGCACGGATTCCATGAACGCGATGTTCGTGTACACGGCCTCCTCGTGCGGGGTGAGCGCATCCGGAATCAGGGAGACGGCACCGACCGTGCCCTGGATGGTGTCGAGCAAGGTCAGACCGGTGAATACGCGCATGGTGAGCGTATGTTCCTCTTCGCTCATCTGCTGCCAGGACGGAATGTCGTTGGAGACCGGGACCTTCTCAGGTAGCCAGAAGTTGCCGGTCAGGCGGTCCCAGACCTCAAGGTCCTTCTCGTCTTCCAAACGGTTCCAGTTGATGGCGGAAACGCGGTCGATAAGCTTCAACGGCTTACGTGGAATAGAAATCGGTGGCATATTTTTCCTTTCAGAGCATGCAACTTACGCAACCGGCAACCTCAGTGCCTTCCAGCGCCTGCTGGCGGATGCGGATGTAGTAGAGAGTTTTGATGCCTTTGCGCCAAGCGTAGATCTGGGCTTTGTTGAGGTCGCGGGTGGTGGCGGTGTCCGGGAAGAACAACGTCAGCGAGAGACCCTGATCAACGTGCTGGGTGGCCTCAGCGTAGGTGTCGACGATGGCCTTCCAACCGATCTCATAGGCATCCTTGTAGTACTCAAGGTTGCTGTTGGTCATGTAGGCGGCCGGGTAGTAGACGCGCCCGATCTTGCCTTCCTTGCGGATTTCGATCTTGGAAGCGATCGGGTGGATTGAGCTCGTGGAATGGTTGATGTATGAGATTGATCCGGTGGGCGGCACAGCCTGCAGGTTCTGGTTGTAGATGCCGTCCTTGATGATTGCGGCCTGCAACGCCTGCCAGTCGGCCACGGTCGGGATCGCGATGCCGAACTTGGCGAACAGGTCGCGCACGCGGGCGGTGCGAGGTTCGAGGGAGCGGCGGCCATCCGTGTACTTGTCGAAATAGTTACCTTGGCCAGCCGGCTTGACGTAGTCGGAGGTTGGGAAGCTCTTGAATGCCTGGCCGTGTTCCACGGCGAGCGCATGGGAGGCTCGGTAGGCGTGATAGGCCACGGTCATGAAGTACATGTCCGTAAAGTCGAGACCTTCCTCGGAACCATACATGATGCCTTCGCGGGCCAGGAAGCCATGCAGATTCATCTGGCCCAAGCCAATGGCGTGACCTTCCTCGTTGGCACGGCGGATGGAGGGTACGGCGTTGATGCTCGTATGCTCGGCCACCGAGGTGAGCGCGCGAATAGCGGTCTCCACAGTGTGCGCCAGACCGCCATCCATCGCCTTGGCGATGTTGAGAGAGCCGAGGTTGCAGGAGATGTCGCGGCCGACATGCTTGTAGGTCAGATCTTCGTTATATTCGCTGGGCTCCTGCACCTGCAGGATTTCGGAGCACAGGTTGGACATGGTCACGCGGCCCTCAATCGGGTTGGCGCGGTTGACCGTATCCTCGAACACGATGTACGGGTAGCCGGATTCGAATTGCAGTTCAGCAATGGTGGTGAAGAACCTACGGGCGTCGATGTAGGTTTTGCGAATGCGGCTGTCCGCCACCATTTCTTCGTAGTGTTCGGTGATTGCGATGTCCGCGAACGGCTTGCCGTAGACGCGTTCCACATCGTAAGGGCTGAACAGGGCCATCTGTTCCTTGCGCTTGGCCAGTTCGAAGGTGATGTCCGGAATCACCACGCCGAGCGCCAGGGACTTGATGCGAATCTTCTCGTCCGCGTTCTCGCGCTTGGTGTCGAGGAATCGCAGAATATCCGGGTGATGGGTACTCAGGTACACCGCGCCGGCGCCTTGACGGGCACCCAACTGGTTGGCGTAGGAAAACGCGTCTTCCAGCAGCTTCATGACCGGGATCACACCGCTGGACTGGTTTTCGATGTGCTTGATTGGAGCGCCGAGCTCGCGCAGGTTGCTCAACAGCAACGCCACGCCGCCGCCACGCTTGGAGAGCTGCAGGGCTGCGTTGATACCGCGGGAAATGGACTCCATGTTGTCTTCGATGCGCACCAGGAAGCAGCTGACCGGCTCGCCGCGCTGGGCTTTGCCGAGGTTCAGGAAAGTGGGGGTAGCCGGCTGGAAACGGCCGGCAAGCATTTCGTCGGCGTATTCAATGGCCTGCGCTTCATCTCCGGCTGCGAGTTCCAATGCCACGGCGGCGCAGCGCTGCGGGAAGTTTTCAAGGTAACGCTTGCCGTCGAAGGTTTTCAGCGCATAGGACGTGTAGAACTTGAAGGCACCTAGGAAGGTGCTGAATTCAAAGCCTGCGGATTCTGCATGCGCGTAGAAACGATCGAGGAACTCGGCAGAGTACTGGGCGAACACCGCAGGGTTGTAGTACTGGTTGTCGATCAGGAACTTCAGTCGTTCTGCCGTGCTCGGGAAGGTCACGGTGTTGGCCGCCACATGATTGGTCACATAAGCTCGCTCGGCGGCCTTGTCTTTATCAAACTGAATTTGACCATTGGCATCATACAGGTTGAGCATTGCATTCAGCGCATGGTAGTCGCGCGCGGGATCGGTGGGCTCGGCGCTGTGCGACGTGTTGTCGAGGGCCAGTCCGGTGTTGGTGAAATCGGTCATAGTTGGGTTGTGATCCTTGTGACGTACGGGAGACTTCCGCCTATTCGGCAGTAAAGAATTTCACGAGGCCGTTTTTCACGGCGGCAGTGTCTTCTGGAGTGCCCATCAGCTCGAATTTGTAGAGGAACGGTACGTGGCACTTGGCGGAGATGATATCGCCGGCAGCGCAGTAGGCTTCGCCAAAGTTCGTGTTGCCGGAGGCGATGACGCCGCGAATCCATGCACGGTTCTCTGGATCGTTAAGGAATCGTTTGACTTGGATTGGCACGGCCTTTTTGATGACCCCTCCACCATAAGTGGGCACCATAATGACGTATGGTTCGCGCACATTCAGCGCTGGCTCGGATGCCTTCAACGGTACGCGATACACGTTGATGCCTTGGTCTTGGAACCGGCACCCGGCCACGAATCGCGCAGTGTTCTCCGAAGCTGAGGAGAAGTACACCAAGGCGCCTATCCCAGTGCCCGAAGCGGCGAATTCCGGCGTGCTGACGGCACTTTCAACGTTCTCAGTCGCTTGCGCAACGACTAGCCCGGCTGCACTATTCCGCGTCACGCGGCCACCGGAGCTTCGGCAGCGGCTTTCTTGGCAATTTCGCGGATCAAGTCCGGACGGTAACCGGTCCAAGAGTTGTCTGGCGTAATCACTACTGGGGCCTGCTGGAAACCGGCCGCCTGCAGCTGTTCAAGGGTTGAGGGGTTCTCCGTCAGATCCACGGTTTCAAATGGCACGCCCAGCTTGGTGAATTGACGCTTAGTGGCTTCACACTGCGGGCAATGTGGCTTGGTGAATACAGTGACGGTCATGGCGAACTCCCCTTCGCTGGTGCTGTGGAATAAAGCGAGAGCCATATTACAGCCAGCCAATTTTCAATCAAGCCACTATGTGTAGTGGCGTGTTGTATTCAAAAACACTAGATATAGTGTTTTACGTTGATTTTCCGCCATTTGTGCAAGGCAGCCATAAACCCGTATAAAGCAACCCGCCGAGCAACTTGTGGCATTGTTCACATTTGAAGAAACATGAAAAAGCCCGGTCGGACGCTCGAGGTAAGCGTCCGACCGGGCTCAGAGAAAGAAGAGGTCAGAAGATTGGAAAATTAAGGATTACTTAGCCTCCTTGTTCTTCGGCATAATCCAGAACTTGAGCAACGGGTAGCTCACCACCACAGCCAGCAGCGTGTTGACCACGGAAGCGATGGTGCCGGCAATGCCAGCGTTCATGCCCCAGCCCTGGCACAGGGAGGTCACGTAACCCGGCAGCACGAGGTTCACCACCACGATGACCACGGCCAGAATAGCGTACTTCCAAGCAGCATCCTTGAAGCTGGAGTCAGACTTGAACACCCACTTCATCTGTACGAAGAAGTTCACCACCTGAGCGATAACCTCGGCGAAGAGGAAGGTGAGGAAGCCGCCGAGACCGTTACCGGATTCCGGGTAGTTGAAGATGAGGAAGTGGAATGGCGTGGTAATGCCGAGACCCGCCACGAAGATTGCAGTGCCAATCCACGTAACCACGAAACGTGAGATGGTGGAAATGTTC
Organism: Bifidobacterium imperatoris; assembly: GCF_002860405.1. Lineage (GTDB taxonomy): Bacteria > Actinomycetota > Actinomycetes > Actinomycetales > Bifidobacteriaceae > Bifidobacterium > Bifidobacterium imperatoris. The sequence continues at coordinate 14,749 of NZ_NMWV01000037.1, forward strand.
GAGAGCACGTTGAACAGGATGAACTCCCAAATGGTGGGGTGATCCTTAATCCACTGGCGAATCGGACCGAGCTTCTTTTCGCCGGCCGTGGAAGTGGTGTTGTCAGTCATTGTTGAGCTCCTTTGCAGTGCGCTTGTTGGCGGATTGGTTGCGGAAGAATCCGGCGATCAAGCCGCCGAGACCGCGGAATGTGTGGCCGTTGGCAATGGTGACGATGGCATCCACCATTGCTGAATCGACCATGCCTTGAGTCATCTTGCTCATGGCTCGCGGCGGCATGTTGAGAATGAAGAGCGTATTGATGTCTGGAGCGCCGGTCTTCTGGCGGACGGAAGCCTCACGCTTGGTCAGCGTTTGGGCAATGGTCCGAGCCACAAAACCTCGCGAATCCACCCAACTGGAAATCGGATCGTTCACGCCGAACGTCGTGGGCTTACCGGGAGCAACAACCTCATGACCGAAGAGGGAGGTCATTTCCGCATCGGTGACATGCTTGACATCGCCGGTCAGGTAGTGGCCCAGCGCTGGATCAGCAGGGGCCGCATCCACATCGCCGGCAACCGCGAACGGAGTGCTCAGCGGCAAATCTTCAGCGTTTGCGCCTACAGCCAGGGTCCAGATGCCGGATTCGGTAGCCCAACGGTTCTCTGCAACATCAAAGTGACGGAAGGTGTACCGGTCGAATTCGATGCGCACGGTCTTTGATTCATGTGCACCTAGTTCGACCTTGGCGAAGCCCTTGAGCTCGCGAGCGGGGCGCAGCACGCCGGCACCGCCTTCTTCTGCGCGGGAGGGACCAGCAACGTACAACTGCGCAACGGTGGCACCTGGCACATCGGAATCGTTGGTAACGGTGAACTGCACGCTAGTTTCGTCCGCAATCAAGTCGTTGTAGGTGAAGCTGGAATAGCTCAGACCATAACCGAACGGGAAGCGCACAGGTACTTGGGCGGTTTCGTAATAGCGGTAGCCGACGAACGGGCCCTCACGGTAGATGGCGTCACGCCCCACAGCCGGATACCAGCCTGCAGACGGGGCATCGTCATAGTGAAGCGGCCAGGTCTCAGCCAAGTGGCCGGACGGGTTGATTTGGCCGGTCAGCGCGCGCACGGTAGCGGAAGCGCCGGCCTGTCCGGAAAGACCAACGTACAAGGCTGCCGCCACATCATCAAACCACGGCAGTTCAACCGGAGAACCAGCGACCAGCACCACGATAACGGGCTTGCCAGTAGCGGTCAGGGCGGCGACCAGATCATTCTGCACCTGCGGAATGGCCATAGTGGAGCGGTCAAGACCTTCAGATTCGCTGCGCTCGTCAAGACCGATGACAGCAACCACTGCGTCAGTGTCAGACTGCGCAGCAAGTGCCGTGGCTTCGGTAATCAGTGCCGGGTTAGCAGCACCCTGGCGATCATAGCCTTGTGCATAACCGGTTACTGTCACGCCAGTGGATCCAGCGGCAGCGGTCAGCTCGTCGAGAATGTTTTCTTCACGAGTGGCGTTCACCTTGGAGGAGCCGGAGCCCTGGAAGCGCGGGGTCTTGGCCATATCACCGACCACGGCCACGCGCATGCCGGATTTCAGCGGCAGTGATGCATTCGTGTTCTTGAGCAGCACGGAGGAGCCTTCGGCCACCTTACGAGCCACCTCATGATGAGCAGCGGCGATGGCATCATCGAGCAGATCGTCACGGCCAACACCTTCGGCACGAGTCAGGCGAGCGATTTTTGCCACTTCTGCCGCACGAGCGTTGATATCGGCTTCGGAAAGCGTGCCAGCCTTAACAGCGCTTTCAAGTTCACGCACAGAGGTGTAGCCCGGAGACGGCATTTCGAGGGAGCCACCAGCCTTAACCGCGGCAACAGCGGAATTGGAGCCACCCCAATCGGAGACAACCATGCCGTCAAAGCCCCATTCGTTGCGCAAAATATCCTGCAGCAGGTGCTTGTTTTCATGCGCGTAGACGCCATTGATCTCGTTGTAGGAGGTCATGATGGTCATTGGCGCAGCTTCGCGTACGGCGATTTCAAAACCGGTCAAGTAGATTTCTCGCATCGTACGCTCGTCAATCACACTGTTAGATGCCTGTCGGCGCAGCTCCTGGCTGTTGACCGCAAAATGCTTGGGGCATGCGGAAACACCATTGGACTGGATACCGCGAATCAAGCCGGCAGCCATACGTCCAGCCACAATCGGATCTTCGGAATAGTACTCGAAGTTACGGCCACACAGCGGGTTGCGCTTAATGTTGAGCCCCGGGCCCAGCAGCACATTCACATCAAGATCGTGAGCTTCGCGGCCCAAAGCCTCGCCCATTTCCTGAGCAAGTTCCGGATCCCAGGAGTTGGCCACGGTACCAGCGGTCGGGAAGCAAGTGGCGGGCTTAGAAGCACCCAAGCCTAGATGATCGCCTTCACCGAGCTGACGGCGCACACCGTGGGGGCCATCGCTCATCACAAAGCTGGGGATCTCTGCGCGTTCATTGCCACGCGAATCCCATTCGGAGCCGCCGGAAAGCATCGCCGCTTTCTCGCCTACCGAAAGTTCTTCGAGTTCCATCTCGTACTCGTCCTTCCTTGCACTGTCTGCTGCACTTCTGACGCTGTGCATAGCCTCTGATTCGTTGACGTTTTATCTGATGTGACACCGCTGTGACGTTCAGATTCTTCGCCGCTAGTTTGATTGAATCAGGTTCAGGAAGTACTTACAGGTCGTATTACACAACCTGTCATTTACCACGCACAAACGGTCGCGGATGGCCGTTTCAAATGTCCTTTTGCGCACAGGAACGGCTACCCGCGAAACCAGGAAGACCGAGTCCGAGGCTTATGAGGCTTTGGTCTCGCGCACCAGCTCATCGTCGGCGAAGGTCATGCCGGGGCGATATTCAGCCATGTCCATTTCGCTGATCTCGCGCAGCACGCGGCAGGGCACGCCGACCGCGACGGTGTGCGCGGGGATGTCGTGCGTGACGACCGAGCCCGCACCAATCGTCGTGCCTTCACCGATGGTCACGCCGGGGCAGATCGTCACGTTCGCGCCGATCCAGCAGTCGTCGCCGATGGTGACCGGATCGGCGAACATGAACTCGCGCATGGCCGGGTTGATGGGGTGGTTGACGGTGGCGATGTTCACGGACGGGCCGAACATGACCCGCTTACCGATGGTGATGCAGCCGTCGTCGATGAACGAGCAGTTGACGTTGATGTACGTGCCGTCGCCGATGGTGATGTTCGTGCCGTAGCAGAAGTAGAACGGCGGTTCGATCCAGGCATTCGCCGAAGCGCCGAGGATTTCGGCGATGAGCGCGGCTCGGCCCTGCGCATCGGCCGGGTCGAGCTCGTTGAATCGCTTCATCCGGCGCTTGGCCGCAAGCCGGTCCTCGGGCAGGCCTTCGCAGTAATCGGTGAAGAGCTTGCCTGCCGCGATGCGCTGGCGCATGGTTTCCTGCATGATGGTTCCTTTCTTTCGGGTCTTCAGGTCTTTCGGGCGAGGAGCGCGTCAGACGGACTCTCGCGTCACGTTCCGCAGCCATCGGTGGGTGCGGTAGTGGGCAATGACGGCGGGAATCTTAAGGAGTTCGTCGATGTTGAGAATGACGTACACGGCCATGACCGGCAGCTGCCAGACGAATACGGCGAGCATGCCCAGCGGGATCACGATGGCCCATATCGTCACCGCATCGCACACCATGCCGAACCGGGAATCGCCACCGGCGGGGAAGATGCCGCCCACGGTGATGGAGTTGAGGGCCTTGCCGACCACATAGTAGGCGCAGACGAGCAGCATACCGGACAGGTACTCGTTGGCCCGCGCATCCAGAAGCGACCAGTGCAGAACCAACGGGCGGATCATGAGAATCACCGCACCGATCGCCGTGCCGAGTGCCAGTGCGCTGCGGCACAGCCAGCGGCCGACATGGCGTGCCTGGGCGAGGTCGCCACGGCCCATGATGCCGCCGAGCAGGATGCCGCCGCCGGAGCCGAGTCCGGCACACAGACAGACCAGCAGGTCCTTGACAATGTTCGCCACCGAGTTCGCGGCTACGGCGTCCGTGCCGAGATGGCCCATGATGACGGTGTAGGTGGCGAATCCGCCACCCCAGATGATCTCGTTGCCGAGCACGGGCAGGGTGTACCGCCAGTAGTCGCGTTCAAGAACGGACATGGCTGGGTTGCTGGTGCGACGCACGGCATTGCGATGTCTCGAATCCTGCCGAACCTTCCAACAGGACCATGCGCATTCGACTGCGCGGGAGACGACCGTGGAGATCGCGACGCCGGTCACGCCGAACCTCGGCATGCCAAACCAGCCGAGCAGGAGCGTGGCACTGACCACGATGTGCAACGCGACGCCGGCGGCGCTGATGATGGTGCCGGTCCGCGCACGACCGGTGTTCTTGAATAAACAAAGGTTGATCTGGCTGACGCCGATCAGTACGAACGCGAGCGACGTGACGGCAAGATAGTGGGAGCCGAGGTCGATGAGTACGTTATCGTTTGTAGTGATGCGCATCAGCAGATGCGGGATCGCGGCGGCAAGGACGGCGAACACGGCAGACAGCGCGATCGTATGCCGCATGACGAATGTGATGACCTGTTGCACGGCGCCGACGTCTCCCTTACCCCAATATTGGGCGATGAGGGTGCTGGAACCGATGGTGAAGGCCATGAGGAACAGGTCGAAGATGAATTGGAATTGCGTGGCGAGGGATACCGCGGACAGGGCGTTCTGATCGACCGCGGCGAGCATGAACACGTCGAAGGCGTTGGACAGGACCAACACGAATTGCTGGAACGCGATGGGCAGAGCCAGCGGGCATAGCTGACGGACGAAATCGCGGAAAGTTGGTTCACTGGCCATCATCGGCTCCTTCCGTCTTTGCCGTCCGTGTTTGCCTTGTTGCGCATGGCTTGCAACCGTCATCCATTACACAGCAATATCGGACGGACAAGCACACAAAAACAGCAGAATCAGCACGGTTTTTAGTATTATTTGCTACATTGGCAGCAGTGCCTTGCGCGGCATACACACTCCTTTGCCAAGGTATTCAAGGAATCGATGAGTCATGGCAGCACACAATAGCGACATCCAGCAGGAGATCGCCGGACCGGATCCAGCACGGCTGCGGGTTGACGGTTCGGAGCGAGTCCGGTACGACTATCCCACGTTCTTCTCGTATATCCGCGAAGGACGGCTCTCCTCGTACCCGCACATGCGCGCGGAATGCCATTGGCATGACGATTGGGAGTTTCTCATCGCCCGGCGTGGGCATTTGACGTATTTCGTGGACGGCGAGCGGGTGCGCATCGAGGAAGGGCAAGGCATCTTCGTCAATGCCAGGCGACTGCATTACGGGTATTCGGAGGACGGCACGGATTGCGAGTTCCTGTGCGCGCTGATGAACCAGATGCGCGTCGGCGCTACCAAGGACGTGCTGGAGCGGTTCATTCTGCCCATCGTCGGGACGGACAGGCCGCCGTATCTGCTGCTCGATGGCAGTGACGGTTATGGTTACGCCCATACGGTTCTGGAGTCATTGGACGCAATGGCGACCGCGCGTGACGAATACGATGCGCCGCTGGCCGTGCTGAGCGGGTTCTACTCCATCACGCGGGCGTTGAACGGCATAATGGAGACCCGCACGCCCAACGATGCATCGGGCGATATTGCGAACGGAATCACGACAGTCAAATCGGACGATCGTCGCGTATCCGCAACGCATTGCCGTATCAGCAGCCGTCTCACCGCGTTGACCGCCATGGTCGATTTCATACAGGCGAGTTACGCCTGTCCGTTGGCGCTGGACACGATTGCCGCCGCCGGTTCCGTAAGCCGGAGCACATGCTCCGCGATCTTCCGTGACTATCTGCATCAATCACCCATTGATTACGTCACGGACGTTCGTTTGCGGGCGGCCACGGAACTGTTGAAGACCACCGACCTGTCGGTTTCCGCAGTGGCCGCACGTTGCGGGTTCAATTCGGCGAACTATTTCACTCGCGTTTTCCGCGCAACGCTGAACGTAGCTCCCCTCGCCTATCGCAAGAGGCGTCAGCAGTGACGTTAATCTGGTTCCGCGGTTGTTTATGCGTGTGAGGGATGTGTGTGGCCGGAAACAAGAAACCCTCGGGGGCTGTTGCTCCACCGAGGGTTTTCTTTGACGTGTGATGCGGCGGTGTGCTACTCTCCCACACCCTGTCGGGTGCAGTACCATCGCCGTGCCAGGCCTTAGCTTCCGGGTTCGGAATGGGACCGGGCGTCTCCCCTGGGCCATGACCGCCGCAAATCTTCTGTTATACGGTCCAAGACCATGTCTTGGCCGGCATGTGGTGGTTCGGGGACCGGATGGTGGACGCTTCCTGATGTTCGTTTTCCGATGTTCCGCGACGATGCAGTGTCTTTCTGTCGTCCGCGTGTCATTGTGCGCAGCACGGTCGCCAACAATCGAAGATGTTGGCATAGGGTTTCGCCTTTCCCCGTTAGTACCGGTCGGCTCCACCCCTCGCGGGGCTTCCACGTCCGGCCTATCGACCACGTGTTCTTCATGGGGGGTTCAAGGATCCGGGGATCCTATGGAATGCTTATCTTGGAGCAGGCTTCCCGCTTAGATGCTTTCAGCGGTTATCCCTTCCGAACGTGGCCAACCGGCCGTGCCGCTGGCGCGACAACCGGCATACCAGAGGTTCGTCCACCCAGGTCC
>NZ_NMWV01000038.1 GCF_002860405.1 Bifidobacterium imperatoris
AGCTGAGAGTGGTTTGAAATATACTGTGCTCTTTGTTGATGATGGATCGAAGGATGATACTCGGCAGTTGGTTCGCGAGTACGCGCAGCAGCATTCGTACGTGAAGTATATTTTTCTTTCCCGTAATTTCGGAAAAGAAAAGGCGATGTTTGCTGGAATTCAGCATGCGAATACGGACGCTCTGGTGATTATTGATGCTGATTTGCAAGATCCTCCGGAACTTATTCCTCAGATGGCGGAGTTATGGCGCCAAGGTTATGAAGATGTGTATGCCCGTCGACGTTCTCGTGAAGGAGAAAGTTGGCTGAAGAAGGCAACGAGCCGTTGGTACTACGATTTGTTGCAAAAGGTTTCCGGCGTGGCCATTCAGAAGGATACGGGTGATTTTCGTCTACTCGATCGTAAATGTGTAGATGCGTTAAAGCGTTTGGACGAATCCGAGCGTAATTCCAAAGCGCTGTTTAGTTGGATTGGATTCAAGAAAATTGAGTTTCTTTATGACCGTGATCGTCGAGTTGCGGGAAAAACCAAATGGAATTACTTCAAGCTATTCCATTTGGCAATGGACGGTATTACCAGCTTCACCACGTTACCGTTGAAGGTTGCGACATGGTCTGGCGTGCTAGTGTCATTCATTGCACTGGTCTATGCGATTGTGATTCTGGTGAGGACGATTGCATTCGGAGTTGATGTGCCGGGTTACGCTTCCACTATGGTGGTTGTGCTGATTCTGGGTGGTATTCAGCTGTTAAGCCTCGGTATCCTTGGTGAATATTTAGGTAGAATTTTTATGCAGACGAAGAATCGTCCAAACTATCTAGTGGAGGAACAGAATATTGACTGATAGAGCTCGATAATTGTCTATTTGAACGTCTTAGAGGACGCAATTGATAATTGGGCTCCAGACCGTATGGTTCAAGAATCGATAGTTCGATTCGGTCATGTGCTCACGGTATGCCTGACGGTATGCTGGAGCGTATGGCTGATGAAGTTTTTACTCCTCATAACATTATTGTGACCGGTGGCTGTGGTTTCATCGGTTCGAATTTCGTGCATTATGTGTATAACAACCATCCTGACGTGCATGTGACGGTGTTGGATGCGTTGACGTATGCGGGCAATCTGGAGAACATCAAGGGGATCCTTGGTGACCGTGTGGAGTTCGTGCATGGCAACATCTGCGACGCGGAGCTCCTGGACAGGATTGTCCCGGGGCATGATGCGATCGTGCATTACGCGGCGGAATCCCATAACGATAATTCGATTGCGAATCCGGAGCCGTTCCTGAAGACGAACGTGGAGGGCACGTTCCGCCTCCTGGAAGCCTGCCGCAAGTACGATGTGCGCTATCACCACGTGAGCACGGACGAGGTGTACGGGGACCTGGCGTTGGATGATCCGGCGAAGTTCACGGAGGAGACCCCGTACCACCCGTCCAGCCCGTACAGCTCCACGAAGGCGTCGTCGGATCTGCTGGTGCGCGCCTGGCATCGCACGTTCGGCATCCGCGCCACGATCAGCAACTGCAGCAATAATTATGGTCCGTACCAGCATGTGGAGAAGTTCATCCCGCGTCAGATCACGAACATCCTGGAAGGTGAACGTCCGAAGCTGTATGGCAAGGGTGAGAACGTGCGTGACTGGATCCATACGGACGACCATTCGACCGGCGTGTGGACGATCCTGACCAAGGGCCGTATCGGCGAGACCTACCTGATCGGCGCCAACGGTGAGAGGAACAACATCACCGTGCTGCGCATGATCCTGAAGATGATGGGCCAGGATGAGGATGCGTTCGACTGGGTGAAGGACCGTCCGGGCCATGACCGCCGTTACGCCATCGACTCCACCAAGCTGCAGACCGAGCTCGGCTGGAGGCCGAAGCACACCGACTTCGAATCCGGCCTGAAGCAGACCATCGAATGGTATACGGAGAACCGCGCATGGTGGGAGCCGGCCAAGGCCGCCACCGAAGCCAAGTACAAGCAACAAGGACAGTGAGCAAACGCATTTGATTATGCTTCGCGTGTCGCTTTGTCCCTTTCGTTCGTATAATTAACGCTTGTATGTACGAGGGTTGACTCGGCGCAAGCTGTGGTCCCCATAGGCGGAGCGGGTTTCTCGTTCCGCCTTTTATTTTTTTGTGAGAATGATATGTCTGATTCGAGTAGCGGTTCCTTGAACGTTATAAAGCCAGTGGCCACTGTTTCTCGCCAGCTCGAGACATTGCGCTCTCATAAGGTCGCCTTCGAACGCTGTGATGAAGAAGAGGCTGCCCGATATCTAACGGATAATACGTATTTTTTTAAGCTAAAGGCTTTCGATAAGAAGTTTGAGAGGAATGAAGCTGGAGAATACGCATCGCTTGATTTCGCTTATTTGCAGGATATAGCGACAGTGGATTTCCATATTCGTCGTTTGGTCTCAGAACTGACATCAGATATAGAACATGCACTAAAGATTCGTTTCAACGTATTGTTGATGAGACGTACGAGTGAAGACGGGTATACAGTCGTTCGTGATTATGAACGGCATGAAACGGAGTATCGTCGCTCGCTCTATCCTGACGAGGAGCCATCTGAGTACGATATTTTTCAATCATTCAAAAGTAACGCATATACTCAGGCAATCATTGAAAAATATGGTGGTAATCCGCCTGCATGGTTGATTTGGGAAGTTTGTCCATTGAACGAGACGATATCGTTCTACCGCTATTTTCTTCATCGCATCGGGTACAAGGATACTGTATTCGCTTTGCTGGATGGCGTCAGGATTTTACGTAATGCCGCTGCGCATAACAACTGTTTGCTGACTGCTCCTGCATATACGGTTAATCGTACCGATATATTGCAGGATTGCTTAACGGAGCTATTGGATGATGAACTATTCGATGAACAGCGGGAAATGATATTGGACCTATCGCAATGCGATCCTTTGGTCCATGATTTCGCGTGTGTTATTTGTTGCCACATCAATTTAGTAAAAAGTCGTGGGATTAGCTCCCGTGCGAGAGAGTCTGCGTTGACCTTTATGAAGCGGGCGCATCGGAATATGGAGTGGTATCGCTCTGCGGCAAGTGGTTGCTCGTATCTTTGCCGACAGTTAGATGCTATTTGCACATTGTTGATGGCATTTAGGAAGTATGCTCCTGAACAGGAATCAGGCGGCGTGCTGAGCGCGCCCCCGCAGAATTATGCTCAACGTCGTGATAGGCATCGGCACACAACTCATAATGCAAGAAGACATTAAAGAATAGGAAAATATAAGGAGCAAGTGATATGTCCTTCGAATTTGAAAAGGAACTGAAGGTCACGGAGACGAATATTCCAGGTTTGCTGGTGTTCGATCTGCCGGTGCATGGTGATAATCGTGGCTGGTTCAAGGAGAACTGGCAGCGCGCGAAGATGACCGCGCTTGGTTTGCCGGATTTCGGCCCCGTGCAGAACAACATCAGCTTCAACGCCACCAAGGGCGTGACGCGCGGTATCCATGCGGAGCCTTGGGACAAGTACATTTCGATTGCGGCGGGTGAGATCTTCGGCGCGTGGGTTGATCTGCGTCCGGGCGAATCCTTCGGTCAGGTGTTTACGACGCGTTTGGATCCGTCGAAGGCGATCTATGTGCCGCGTGGCGTGGGTAACAGTTTCCAGGCGTTGCAGGACGGCACCGTGTACACGTACTTGGTGAACGCGCATTGGAGTCTGGAGCAGAAGAAGACGTACACGTTCGTGAACCTGGCGGACCCGGAGCTTAATATCCAGTGGCCGATCCCGTTGGAGGAATCCGAGCGTAGCGAGGCTGATCTGCATCATCCGATGTTGAAGGACGCGAAGCCGATGAGCCCGAAGCGCACGCTGGTGACGGGTTGCAACGGCCAGTTGGGGCACGCGATCCGCGCCTATGCGGAGGCGCATGGTTTGGAGGGGTTCGAGTATACGGATATCGACGAGTTCGATTTCTCCGACCCGAACGCGTACGTCAAGTATGACTGGAGCCTGTACGGTACCATCATCAACGCCGGCGCATACACGGCGGTGGACAGGGCCGAGACCGCGGAGGGCCGTCCGGTCGCGTGGAAGGCGAACGCGCAAGGCCCGGCATTGCTCGCCAGGGTGGCGAGGGAGCATCACATCACGCTCGTGCACGTCTCAAGCGACTACGTGTTCGACGGCACCGCCGAGGAGCATACGGAATCAGAGGCCTTCGCCCCGTTGGGCGTGTACGGCCAGACGAAGGCCGCCGGCGATATCGCGGTCGGGAACGCTCCCGAGCATTACATTCTCCGCAGCAGTTGGGTGATTGGTGAGGGCCATAACTTCGTGAAGACCATGATGATGCTCTCCAACAAGGTCGCGGACCCTGAGGATGGTCTGGACCAGGTGACGGTGGTGGACGACCAGTACGGTCGCCTCACGTTCACCAGGGACATGGCGGAGGCGATCTTCCACCTGCTCGACTCCCACGCCCCGTATGGCACGTATAACCTGACGGGTTCCGGCGCGGTGAAGTCGTGGGCGGATATCGCGGCTGAGGTGTTCGATCTGGCCAACGGCAACGGCGAGAGGGTCAAGCCGATTAGCACGGCCGAGTACTTCGCGAACGCGACCAACCCGGTCAGCCCGCGCCCGACCTATTCCGCCCTGGACCTGACCAAGATCGGCGAGGCCGGTTACACGCCAGCCGATTGGGAGGAAACCCTCAAGGCTTACGTGGCTAAGGAGCTCGAGAAGTAACTTTAGCTGCTGAATTCCGTGTGAAAACCGCGCAGAAGACTCTGCGCGGTTTTCTGTTTTGCGCTGGTATTGGCTAAGCTGGATACGCTTGTATGAATATGGAGAAAGCAGGTCTCATGAAGGGCATTATCCTCGCTGGTGGTTCGGGCACTCGACTTTACCCGCTTACGACGGTGACGTCGAAGCAGCTGCTGCCGGTGTATGACAAGCCGATGATCTACTACCCGCTGAGCGTACTGATGATGGCTGGTATTCGTGACATCCTGATTATCTCCACGCCAAAGGACCTGCCGAACTTCGAGAAGCTTCTCGGCAATGGTGAGCAGTATGGTGTGCATTTCAGCTACAAGGTGCAGCCCAGCCCGGATGGTCTGGCCCAGGCGTTCATCCTCGGCGAGGAGTTCATCGACGGCGAGCCCTGCGCCCTGGTGCTCGGCGACAACATCTTCTACGGCAACGGCCTCGGCCGTACGCTGCGCAAAGCCGCGTCCGTGGAGCATGGCGCCACCGTGTTCGGCTACTACGTCGATGATCCTGAGCGCTATGGCGTGGTGGAGTTCGATGAGAACAAGAAGGCCATCTCCATTGTGGAGAAGCCGGAGCACCCGGCCAGCAACTATGCGGTGACCGGCCTGTACTTCTACGACGAACGCGTCACTGAGTTCGCCAAGCAGGTCAAGCCCTCCGCCCGCGGCGAGCTTGAGATCACCGACCTCAACAAGATGTACCTCGAAGATGGCACCCTCAACGTGCAGACGCTTGGCCGCGGCTACGCGTGGCTGGACACTGGCACGATGGACTCCCTCTACGAGGCCGGCGAGTTCGTGCGCACCGTGCAGCGCGCCCAGGGTCTGCCGATTGCTGTGGCCGAGGAGATCGCCTACGAGAATGGCTGGATCAGCAAGGAGGAGCTCCTCGAATCCGCCCAACGTTACGGCAAGAGCCCCTACGGCAAGCACCTCAAGGACGTGGCGGATAACAAAATTATCGTGAAGCCGCGCGAAAACTGATGATTAGGCTGAGGTGCTGTTCTAATGCCATTAGTATCTTTCGTGGTAATTGCGTATAACGTACGGTCTTACATCAGTGAATGTTTGCAAAGCCTTAAAGAACAGACTTTGGATGATTTTGAGGTTATCGTTATCGATGATGCAAGTACCGATGGCACGCGCGAGTGTATTGATGAGATTATTAAAAATGACCATCGGTTCCGATTGATTCCGAAATCCATGAACGAAGGTGCTCATTTAGCTCGTCGTACAGGTGTTTTAGCCACGACTGGAGAATATGTTTTCTTCATCGACGGTGATGATTATGTCAGCGAATTGCTGTGCGAACAATTATCGTTAATGATTAACAAGACGCAAACGGATATTATCCGTTTCGGAGTTGATGCATTTCCCGAAGGCGAATCTGATAGCGGGACAGCGAAGTCGGTCGAATTGGTGTTCAATAGTGCTAAAGGAATAAGGCGTGATGGCGCAATCCTTGAGTCCGTCTTTAGTGACATATTGGTTCCCCGCGAGACATGGAGCATCACCGTATGTGCGTATCGGGGAGATTTTGCTCGGCATGCGTTTTCAGAAATGACCTCGAGCCGTTTGGGATATATGGAGGATACCTATGAATTCTTCGTCGCGGCTAATGAGGCTCGAGAGTTGCGGAATTATGTAGACTTTCATGCTTTAAAGTATCGTATTGGCGCTGGCAGATCTGGCCAGAAACGTTATACGGCTGAGGAGTATATAAAAAGGCAGCAGGAGGTACATGATATGTATCTCCATCTATGTGATTACTGCGCCACGTTTTCCAATGATATATCGCTGGATAATGCAAAAGAATGGATGTATAAGCAGTATCTTTCAATGCTTTGTACCGATTGGGTGACTCGTTTATCTGCGGACTCTCAGCGACTAGTTTTCTCTTCCATTGTGAATTCATGGGGAGCCCCAAGTGCTGGAGAGATGCTGTTATCTCCCATACAGGCTAGGGCTAAGTGGCTGCTTCCTCAAGATACTATCCCAGCTCATGATGATGATTTTTATCGGTGGAGCAATCTCCTTGAAACAGAAGTCTTTCCAAAGCTTTCCTCGGATCAATTATCTGCCTATGGTGCGTATTATCAGTTGAAAAACGACGTCGAGCAGCATATGACCGACATTGTGCGGCAAAGTGAAGAACAAGCACAAAAACAGCGAACGGAAGCTTTACAACAGGAGCAAGAACGCGGTTTTGTATTACGTGCGGTCGATAAGGTCATACCAGAAGGGTCACTGTGCCGGGACATGATTCGTGTGGTACGTGCGCATAAACGGCGTGCCAAATAATTGTGTAGCGATACTAGGTATTGATGTTGTGAAAGGGATATTGTGAGCATAAAAAACAGTCATGTAAAACGACTGGGAATCTTCTGCTTCTACGATAAGCAGGGACGAGCTGCCAGTTTCATCAAGGTCTTTCTTGATGACTTGATGAAGAATCTGGATGATTTGGTCGTCGTGGTGAACGGCAAGCTGGACAATCAAGCTCGTCAGCTGTTCTCGCAGTACACCAACACCATCATCGTTCGTGAGAACAAGGGCCTTGATGTTGCTGCCTATAAGAAGGCGATTCTGACCCTTGGGTGGGAAAAGCTTGAATCCTATGACGAAATCATTTGTTTGAACGATACCGTGATGGGGCCGGTTTATCCGTTCAAGGAGATGTTTGATGTCATGGATACCAAGCCGGTCGATTTCTGGGGCATCACCGCATATGCGGGGGAGACTGTCAATAACGAAGTCATCCCCATGCACCTGCAAGCGTACTGGCATGTGTACCGTCGCTCGCTGGTTTCTTCTCCTGCTTTCCACGAATATTGGGAAACTATGCCGTTGTGGAAGGACTATGCCGAGGTCACCCGTAAGCACGAGATGACCTTCACCAAGCATTTTGAGGATCTTGGTTTTACGTGGGCCTCGTACGTGGACTGGAAGAAATACCAAGGATATTCTTCGTATCCGTTGCTGTACATGCCAGCACAAATAGTGCGCGATGACCGCTGCCCGATCTTCAAACGTAGATCATTTTTTGTGGATTACAGCGCTTACTTTGACCAGACCGCCGGTCAGCCTGCTCTGGATCTGTACGATTACGTGCGCGAGCATACCGATTACGACACCGATTTAATCTGGGATGCTATTCTACCTTCCTACAATATTGACGATATTCGTAAGGCCATGCATCTGGATTACGTGTTGCCTTCGAAAACGCTGAATCATAGGCACAATGAGAAACTGCGCTCAGCATTCATCTACCACATTTACTTCATGGATCTTCTTGAGGATACGTGCCGCTATATTGCAGCATTGCCCGAAGATACCGACCTCTATATCACGTCCACTGAAGACAAGATTCCGCAGATTCGCGAATACATGCAGCAGCATGGTGTAAATCATCTTGTGACCTTTATCCCGGTGATCAACCGAGGGCGTGATGTCTCCGCATTGCTGGTCGCATCCTGTTCAGTAGTACTGAGCGGTAAATATGACGTCGTTGGATTCGCGCATGACAAGAAGTCAAGCCAGAATCAGGAGAATGGACACCACGGCACCGAAAGCCAGGGCTTCGCTTACAAGCTCATGGAAAACACTTTGGGCAGCAGGGATTACGTGGAGAACATCTTGACGCTCTTCGCTGATAATCCGCGTTTGGGTCAGGTGGCTCCGCCGCCGCCCTACCATGCGCTGTACTTCGCGCACACCATTCCACATGACTGGGGTGCAAACTTCGAAATCACGAAGGATTTGCTGGAGAATAAGCTCAACATTCATGTGCCATTGTCTCCGAACAAGCCTACGGCCTCAGCAATGGGTTCTTGCTATTGGTTCCGCGTCGAGGCACTGAAGCCGCTGTTTGAATATGGATGGAAGTATGAGGACTTCCTTCCCGAAGGCGTGATGGGTGAAGACGGCACGATTTCTCACGCTATTGAACGTGCGAACGGATATGTGTGCCAGTCGCGCGGATATTATCCGGCATGGGTGCTTTCCGATCGATACGCTCGCATCGAGATTGACTCGCTGTTCTACACGAACGCGATGCTGATGAACTCTTCTGCAGAAGCTCGCCGTGGCGAATCGCTGTTGAGCAACATGTATGGATTGCATGCAGCGACCACCCGTTGGCGCATTCTGAAAGCTGCTAAGCACCGCGTGCACTTAGGTCTACAGGATGTTGCCTCGCATACAGTGCGGAAGCTACCAGAGCCGGCGCAAAACGTGATTTATACGGCCGCGTGGACGCCTATTACTGCTGTACGGTATGTGCTGGGCAAAGTGCGAGCGGGCATACGAGATTTACGTAAGCATTAAAATCGTATCCAGACAGTCTAGGAAATAAGACAGGAATTTTATGAAGACAATAGTCTCGAAACTACAAGAGCGCTATAGGTATTCGCGTATTGTGCTCAAGGAAATGGTCAAGACTGATTTCAAGTTGCGTTATCAGGGATCTTTCCTCGGCATTGCATGGTCTGTGTTGAAGCCATTAATGCTGTTTTGCGTCATGTATGTCGTATTCGTGAAATTCCTGAAATTCTCGGACGGAACTCCAACCTTCCCCTTGGTGTTGCTGTTAGGTATCGGTCTATGGAACTTCTTCGCTGAGGCGACCAACATGGGATTGTCTGCCATTGTGGGCCGAGGTGATATCCTGCGTAAGATTCACTTCCCGAATTACATCATCGTTGTGTCAGCAACGGTAGGTGCATTGATTAGTCTTGCCATCAACATGTGTGTGGTACTGGTGTTTTGCATCTTCAGCCGTGTGCAGTTTACTTGGGATGTTCTTTGGCTACCGCTGAACTTTATTGAGTTTTATGCGTTGGCGTTAGGTACCGCACTGCTATTGGCGGCGCTTAATGTGTACTTCCGAGATATGCAACATATCTGGGAAGTGCTGATGCAGGTATTCTTCTATGCCACTCCTATTATTTACCCATTGTCATTGGTCACAGAGAAGACCGGTAATCCGATTTTTGCGAAAGTCATGTTGCTCAGTCCTCCGGCCCAGATTATTCAGGATATTCGTCATAATCTTATCGCTCCGGAAACCACTCCGACGATATGGACCCAGGTTCATAACTGGGGACTTAGAAGCATTCCGGTTGTGATTACATTCTTCATTTTGTGGCTTGGAATTCATATCTTCCGTAAGTACAGCCAGAAGTTTGCGGAGGTGTTGTGATGTCAGAGGAGCAGGAGAATCTGCAGGTGGACAATCGTAAGACTGTACTGAAGGTTGAGCACGTCGCTAAATCGTTCCGTCTGCCCACGGAACAGGCATCCGGTCTCAAACAGGCTATTATTAACTGGACCAAGGGTATCAGCGGTTTCAAGATGCAGCATGTGCTGAGAGATATTAATTTCGAAGTCAAAGAAGGTGACTTCTTTGGCATTGTTGGTCGCAATGGTAGTGGTAAATCTACACTGCTGAAACTGATTTCTGGTATCTATATGCCCGATAAGGGATCAGTTACCGTAAACGGTAAACTTGTTTCGTTCATCGAGCTTGGTGTGGGCTTTAACCCGGAGCTGACCGGTCGTGAAAACGTGTACCTTAACGGCGCGCTTTTAGGATTCAGCCATGAAGAGATTGATGCGATGTACAACGACATCGTCGAATTCTCGGAGCTTAGTGAGTTCATGGACCAGAAACTGAAGAACTACTCCAGCGGTATGCAGGTGCGTCTGGCGTTCGCGGTCGCTATTAAAGCACGTGGTGACATTCTTGTTTTGGATGAAGTTTTGGCGGTCGGTGATGAAGCTTTCCAGCGTAAATGCGACAATTATTTCTCGCAGATAAAGAAAGACCCGACCAAGACTGTCATCCTTGTTACGCACAGCATGGATGCTGTTAAGAAGTACTGCAACAAAGCCATTCTCATCAAGAATGGCGAGATTATTGTTTCTGGCAATCAAGATGATGTTGCTGATCGTTATACGCTGGAGAATTTCCAAAAGAAAGATTCTTCAGATTCTAATGACGATGGATCAGAGTATCCAACTGGCCTGAGCAAACGTGTTCCAACGCTTAAGGTCAATATATTGAGCTCCTCTGTGGCTGACGGTGTCAATCCTCTAAAATTCGAAATTGAATATGACTACAGCGAAGAACGTGAGGCATACATCGGCATTGCGTTACTTGATTCACGCCGAAGTGGCCATGCTTATGATGCAGGATCCCAAACTGATAATCGTGGAATGATTATCAAGCAGCGTGGCCACCACACCATGCAATTTGAGATGCCTCTCGGCATCTTTAACAATGGTGAATTCAAGATTTACGCCACTTTGCGGGCGGTGGAAAACCCCGGTGAAGACCCAGAAATGATTGCATTTACCAATAACGATAATTGCGGGTATTTTGCGATTCGCAATGAACGCAATGGTGAGGCCGGCATGTTGAGTAGCCGTGCGATTCAGATTAATCGACTCGATTAGTTGCCGCCAATAGGAGTATAGGTTGAATCTCTCGCAATATGCTGAAACACTGGTAAATGGCAATTTATCACAGCGTCAATCGTTGTTCGCGAAGGCGATTGACAAGTATAAGGCTGCTGGCATTGTGTCTGCCGTGGCTGCGAAGTACTGGACTGATTCCGCGAAAGCATTGCGAGCGGTGGGGCCGTTATTATCATCTGTGTCCCACCGAGAGGATGCCAAAACTATCGCGCTGTATTACTCCTATCTGTCTATCGGTGGCGCTGAACGCGTAACTGCGTTTTTAGCTAATCTATGGACTGATATGGGATATCGCGTCATACTCATTACTGATGATGACGCTGGAGAGGATGCGTATCAGTTAAACCCGCAAGTGCAGCGGTGTAAGATACCAAGCTATTCCCAGACGGATGCCGAGCATTATCATGAGCGCGCTGACGCTCTCAGTAAAATTCTTGCCGATGAGCTGGTTGATGTGCTGGTATATGGGCAGTGGCTTGGCCAGACGTTACCGTGGGACATGATGCTCTGCAAGTCGCTCGGTGTTGATTTTCTCATCTATACGCATGGCGTAATGCGTTGCATGTTCGATGCCGATCGAATGCGTGCCGAGTTGGCTATGTCATATCGTTTCGCGGATGGTGTTATTACGCTCTCTGACGTTAATACGCGTTTTTGGCGCTTATTCAACACACATGTATGGCAAACAATTAATCCATTGACCATTTTGCCTGATGATTCAAAGCGTTCAAATCTGGAATCTGACACCATCGTATGGGTTGGGCGTATGTCCCTATTCGATAAAAAGCCTGACGAAGCGCTGAAAATCATGGCTGAAGTTGTTAAGCAACGTCCGGAAGCACGGTTGCTGATGGTCGGCCCCTTTGCCGACGAAGCAACGGAGAAGATACTTGTTTCGCAGAGAAAATCTCTTGGGCTCGAAGGCAATGTTGAGTTTGCTGGCCCTCAGGAAAATGTATTGCCATATTTGCAAGAAAGCAGCATCTATCTTGCTACTTCGTTATATGAAGGATATCTGCTTGCTTTAGCGGAGGCAAAAACGGTTGGCTTACCAAGCGTTATTTACTCACTTCCTTATTTGACGTTAGTGCAAGATCAGAGTGTGACCCAGGTGCCTCAAGGCGATTATGCGGCGGCGGCGAAATCTATCTGTGCATTACTGACGGATCGAAATCGCATGCGTGAATTAGGGGATGTGGCATTCTCCAATATGGTTGCTATGTCTCATTATGACTTTGCTCGGCAGTGGAAAGGGATTTTCGATTCGTTATCTGATGAATCCGCAAGTGCTTTAATCGATGATTCGATGGTCAATCTGATGTTGGACGCACGTATTGTTTCCGCGCGTTCTTATGAGGAGGCTATTGAGACCTTGCAGCAGCACAATGCTGCGCTGGAGCAAGTGTTGGCGCAAAAAAATAGCGAAGTCCAATATGTCCGAAATTCAACTTCTTTCAAAGTCGGTCTGCTGGTGACTGCTATACCGAGAAAAATCAAGCTACTAGTGGATAAAATCCGCAAGTAGCTTGACCAATCACAAAGCTTTACTTTACGTTGAAGAAGCCAGCGTTTGCCAGATAGTTTTTGCCGGCAGTCATGTCATATTGGATGAGGCGATAATCCTCAACCAGTTTTTTCTGCTGATTGGACAGTTTCTTATGTGAGACGACATCGCCGTTGGTGTCCAAGTAGACGGTTGGTGTATTGTCGGTCACTCCACTGACTCCAAGGGTCAATCGTTCTGTCGCAGGTATCTCAGCTCTCACGGTAGAAAGGAATGCGATGTAAGCGGATACCTTGGCGTTCATATGTTCACTTGCCATTGCCATGAAATAGTTAGGAGATGTGTAGCTCGTGGCGTTATTCGTTGGGTCAAGCTTCACTCCATTTGAAGCCGAAGCTTTATTCGACCAAATGAAGTAGTCGGTTTCCTGCATGGCAATGGTATTTTGGGAACGGGCATGCGCTGTAGCATAGACACCTGGTAGATGATCGCCATAGAAGATGACTGTAATTGGTTGCTCGATAGTGTCCAATTGATTCAGAAAAACAATGGTGGCTTGATCGGTGATGCTGACGCCCTTGATATATGTGTCGATTCCGGTCTTCTCGTCTTCCGGCAAAATGGACGTGTCGGCGTTTTTGAATTGGTTATCAGAATACCAATCGCTATAGGGAGGATGATTCTGCATGGTGGCCAATTGAATGAATTGAGGGTGGCCACTGTTGTTTTGCAGAGCATCGATTACATTCTGGTAAGCTTCAGCATCACTGGCATATGGGGAATTATCCAAGGAGTCATGGTGCGTGATGGCTGGATTACTGTCCAGCGTATAGAAATGACTAAATCCGAATTTCTTGTAGTCGGCGTCACGCAGGTACATGTTTTTGTAATACGGATGGAAGGCAACGGACCCACTTTCGCCGTATCGATTATTCCAAAGCTGGTTGAAGGTTTCAGGATTCTTCTGTTGTGGAACGAGCTGCTGATATGGCACCTGCAAAGAACTGTCGAATAGTGCTAGATCCAGACCGGTAAGAGCCTGATACTCAATATTAGCTGTGCCGCCACCATAACCGGGTGAAAGCATCAGACCAGAAGTTGTAGTGTCTTTCAACGCACGAATATTAGGCATCGGATCTTCTGAAAGAGTGATGCCAGGGACACGCGTTGGATCGGAAAATGATTCCGATAGCACCATAATAACCGTGTTATCGGTGAGGTTATTCTGACGAGATTTGTTAGTTTCTTTAGCTACCTTGGCATAACGCTGTGCAAGCTCTTCCATGGTTGTCTGACTATATCCATCCGGTTTCGTCATGATTTTCGGATTAGCTAGGCGTAAGAAATTGATAGTTGGGCCGTTGAGGCTGGCATCACCTGCTGCATCCCATAATGTGGGGCTGTCACCCCAAGCTATGGCCCACTTGTGGCTCCATGAGCCAACTGTATTCAGTGTCACAGTGAATGAATACAGCAATGAAGTTGTAACGATCACGGCAATAATGCGCGTACAGTTGCCGATGATTGTTTTTGTATTGCGGAATGGACGCCGCCAGTGAAATGGGATAACGCAACGGCGGCGATCAATAATCTGCATCATGAGGCAGACGATGGTCAGCCATATGAGCATGACAATAGTCTTATGCACTAATGACTGACTGCTTTCGGGTATGAATGAAGCGATTTCTGCACTGTTGCCGCTGGATAAGAAACTCAAATCTGAGGGTATGACGGGTTCATTGCGAAGTTGAATTTTAATGTGATTCGCCACTGCGAACACACAGGTGATGATTGAGAATAGCGCGGTTGCAACCCAGAATCGGTTCAGAACGAACACGAATATCAGATACAGCATGCCCAGCACACAGAAATTGAGAAGCCAGTTGAACTTGTGCTCCATCCACATTTGGGCAACGAATCTTGTGAGCTGACCTCGTACGCTATTCATCAGTTTGGTAGTGTCGTCCACCGCTTTGGGATCTGCGTAACTGGGTTCCGAATAGGTGCCCCACTGGATAAACAATACGGCTGCGGCATTAGTTAGTACCAGCACAACTGTATATAACGTGTATGGGTATTTTGGGCGCTTCGTCCATGTGGCGTGTAGTTTTTGCAGAAGCATGAGCATACGTTGTACTGGTGCTGATGCCAGGATTGCAGCTATATGCGTGCTGAGTTTCACTGACTTATATTTAAATCGTGGCTTCTGCGGAGTCGAAGTCGGTGAGCTTCCCCGGATCATCATTGGATGATTCCAATGACAAGGATTGATTTCGACTTTCGTTCATGATAACTACCTGTCCAGTCAGCGATTACGTACCTGAGGCATTGTAATAGCAGGTTAAGGACGGGGTACTGCAGCTTCGTGCTTTTACCAGCAAAGATATTGCTTTTTGATGAAATTACTATAGCGACTTGGACTAGATATCAAAGAAGGTCGTATTCGCCAAATAGTTTTTGCCGGCAGTCATGTCGTATTGGATGAGGCGATATTCCTTCAAGAGTTGCCGTTGCTGTTTTGAAAGCGCTTTATGCTTAATCACGTTGCCATCTTGATTTAGGTAGACGGAGGAAGTGCCGCCTGAGTACCCACCTTCGCCAAGAACTAGACGTTCCACTGCAGGTAAATTGGAACGGACATCAGACAAGAACGTGAGATATGGGGAAACCTTTGCGTTCATATGTTCGCTGGCCAATGCCATGAAATAGTTTGGCGACGTGTAGCTGGTGGAAGAAGATATCGGATCGAGTTTTGTTCCGGCTGTGTTGGATGCCTGATTTGACCAGATGAAATAGTCGGTTTCATGCAGTGTGAGACTATTATTCTCGTCTGCATTTGCGGTCACATAATCACTGGGCAGGTGGTCTCCGTAGAAAATAACGGTAATCGGTTTGTCTATGGCATTCAGTTGGTTAAGGAAATCACCGGTTGCTCGGTCGGTGATATTCACGCCTTTGATATATGTATTGACTTCAAAACGTTCTTCATCCGTCAAATTATCGGAAACATTTGCACTGTCGAACTCGTTGTCGTTGTACCAACCACTATGCGGCGAATGATTCTGCATGGTAATGAGCTGAATAAATTGCGGATGCGTTTCACCATTGATTTGGTCAATGACGTTCTGATAGGACGATGCGTCACTTACATATGGGCTGTTATCGATTGTGTCCTGATATGTGATTGCCGGGTCGCTGTCCAATGTGTAGTACTTGTTGAATCCAAATTTCTTATAATTCACATCACGCAGATACATGTTTTTGTAATACGGGTGGAATGCTACGGAACCCGTCTTGCCATATTTTGTGTTCCATATTTGGTTGAAGGAATATGGTTTTTTCTGATGGGGCACGAGTTCCTGATACATGGATTGCATTGAATCATCAAATAATGCCAAATCCAGGCCAGTGAGCGTCTGATATTCTATGTTCGCTGTGCCTCCGCCATATCCAGGAGACAGCATAAGTCCTGAAGTTGTGGATTCCTTGATGGATCGAATATTCGGCATTGGATCTTCAAGCAAAGTGATGCCAGGCACTCGCATTGGATCAGAGAATGTCTCGGACAGAATCATGATTACGGTACTGTCAGTGAGATTGCTTGTACGCGATTGGTTCGTGATTTCAGCTTGCTCGCTATACTTTTTTGCCAGTGTTTCCATCGTCTCTTGGCTGTAGCCATCTGGTTTCTCCATGATTTTTGGAAAAGCCAGACGCAGAAATGTCATGGTCGGGCCGTTAGCTCGAGCGTCATCTGCTGAATTCCAAGGTTTAGGTGAATCGTTCCATGCTTGCGCCCACTCGTATCCCCACGCACTTGGAATACTTAATGTCCATGTGAATGAGCACAAGAATGCGATGCTCATGCCTGCGGCAATAATGCGCGTGCAGTTGCCGATAATGGTCTTTGTGTTGCGGAACGGACGCCACCAATGGAACGGGATGACACAGCGTCGTCCGTCCATACATTGAAGAATCAGGCAGATAATAGTCAGCCAAACAAGCATGGTGATGGTGCCATCTACTAAGCCTTGGCTGCCTTTTGGAATGAATGATGTAATTTCGCCGCCATTGCCGCTGGTGAGGAAGCTCAGATCAGAGGGGATGACCGGCTCATTGCGTAGGTCCACTTTGATGCTGTTTGCTACTGCAAACGAGCTCATCACAATAGCGAACACAGCTGTTGCTATCCAGAACCGGTTGAGGACGAATACAAGAACCAGGTAAATCATGCCTAATGCACAGAAGTTCAGCAACCAATTAAGCCTGCCTTCCAGCCACATTTGCGAGACAAACTTGGTGAGCTGCCCATTGATGCTGTTTAGGATTTTCGTTGTATCATCAACCGCGTTCGGGTCATCATAAGTTGGTTCCGTGTACATGCCCCATTGAATGAACAGCGTAGCCGCTGCAGTCATGAGAGCCATCACTACGGCATAGAGAGTGTATGGACACTTCGTTCGCTTTTGCCATAGGGTGTGAATCGTTGCGAGCGCCTTAAGCAACGATTGCATCTGTTTGGAAGTGAGAATCGCCTTAGCATGAGTTATGAACCATGCTGAGATTTGAGACGCGGTCCTCTTTATGCTCCGTGTCAATAATGTAAGTGAGTTCAGCTTGGTAGCGTCATCGGATACATTGCTGATTGTTTCTGTTGTTTTTGATGCATCTGCTGCAGAATCAGCCTCAGATGTAACAGTAGGCGTGATTTGCCTAGGTGCTTCTTCGGATGGTTCATTAGTGAAGGCATCTTGGTTTTCGTTTTTAGGGCTATGGATGCGATGCCGGAAATCAACAAAGGCGAGCATGGGCATGCTGCGATTTGTATTGTTATGTTTGTACCGCTGTCCGGTCACTGACTTCACCTGTCCTACTACTTCAATGTACCGGAGACATTGTAATCGCACGTTTAGGACGAGTTCGCCTAAAGGTTGGACATATTTATTTGTCGTACCAGCTTGACTTGGAAACGATACCAGTCTATGCTGTTAAATATCTCGAGGTTGAGAACAGCTGATTTTAAAAAGAACTTGTAATGACAACACTTTCAAAGGAGATGAGTGGTGATGATTGCTCTAGTGAATATTGGTAACGATTTCGTGCGACTGGAGTTGCAATGACCGTGACACACGAATCTTCAAACAGTGAGAAGAGGTGAATCATGAGCAGTGTCTCTATTGGTAATGGGCGTATCGAATACAAGTTCTTCTATAGCAAGGATGTTCCGCTATCTGCGGAAGCGGTTGCGCTAGAGGGGCGCCAGAATGAATCCGCTAGGATGGCGTTATTCCCTCATCGCATCCCTGTGGTGGAGATTATGGCTGCAGGCAGGGGAGAGGGTCACTGGATTACCAGCACTCGTCTTGTACAGACGTCCTTAGGCGCATCATTAAGGGTCTCCTCTGTGGAGAGCCGTGAAGATAAAGATGCATCGTACTGCAACATCCATATGAACAGTGAGCAATATGGTCTGCAGGCGGTGCTTCATTTTACGTTGTTCCATAACGCCAATGCCTTGCGTGCGAGTGTTGATATCACCAATACGTGGAACGATTCGTTGGTGCTTGAATCCGTGACGTCATTTAGCGCATCGTTCGGCACGACTCTCGGCAATGGGAAAACGGATTTCAGCTCCTGGGCCTCGTATGAGTGCACCAATGAATGCATTGGCGAAGGTCGTTGGGCCAAGACGCCGGTCAGGCGGTTATGCCCCGCCTTGCATCCGGAACTCTCCCAGAGAGACCCTCAGGGTTGTCACGCTGTGTTCTCGGAAGGCACATTCTCCACGGGCACGTCATCGCCTGTTGGTGTGCTGGAATCCGAACGTCTCAATATGGCTTGGGTGTTCCAAATCGAGAACAATGGCGGATGGCGTTGGGAATTCGGCGAAGATCGAGCGGATGGCTATTTCGCTCTGTCTGGCCCCACTTGGCGTAATAATACGTGGTCTCGCACTCTTGGCAAAGACGAAACGTTCAGCACTGTTCCGGTGTCGATATGTTTCGGCGCTGACTTCCATGAAGCAATGGCTGGCCTCACTCGTTATCGCCGGGCAGTGCGCAGCCAAATGGGCCGCTCCTCGTTCCCAATGATCATTTTCAATGATTACATGAACACCATCAATGGCGATCCGACCACTGAAAAACTGCTGCCGCTCATTAACCAGGCAGCCGATCTCGGCGTCGAAGTCTTCTGTGTGGACTGCGGTTGGTATGACGATTCCGGTGACTGGTGGCCGTCGGTTGGTGAATGGAAGCCATCCACTACCAGATTCCCCCACGGATTGAGGGAGGTAATCGATCGAATCAAAGACAAAGGCATGATTGCTGGCCTCTGGTTGGAGCCTGAATCCGTAGGCATTGAGAGTCCTGTGGCCTCTCAGCTACCGGATGAAGCGTTCTTCCTGCATGATGGCAAGAGAATGGTGGAACAGAAGCGGCTCATGCTCGATTACCGCAATCCAATGGTTATCGACCGCATGAATAGCATCGTGGATGGTCTGATTGATGAATATGGTGTCGGATACTTCAAGTTCGACTTCAATATTCGCCCTGGTTCCGGAACCACTCATGCGGCAGATAGCTCCGGAGATGGCCTGCTGGAACACGGGCGTGCCTATCTGCGCTGGATTGACTCGTTATATGCAAAGCATCCTGGACTCATTATCGAGAACTGTTCCGCAGGCGGTGGCCGAACAGATTTCGCACAGGCTTCCCATTTCCAGCTGCTCTCGACGTCGGACCAGCAGGATTACCGCCTCTACCCGGTGATTTCCACTGCCGCACCCATGACCATGCTGCCGGAGCAAGCAGGGAATTGGGCGTATCCGGAACGTGATATGAATGCCGAGCAATTCGCCTTCGCGTTGTGCAACACCATGATTGGCCACTACTTCCTCTCCGGATACGTGAACACGTTCAGTGAGTGGCAGAACAACATGGTCCGCGAGTCAATCGAAGCGTACAACAAGGAGGTTGCGCCGCATATTGTGCAATCCGAACCATTTTGGCCGCTGGGCATGCCCGCTTGGGATTCACAAAAAGTGTCGTTCGGCCTGAAAGACGGGAATTCGGTAATTGTGGCTGTTTGGGGGCGCAATGCCGCTGAGAAGACCACGGTACTTCCGATTCCCGGCGCTGCTGGGCACGACGCCAGCATCGATGTATTGTTCCCCCGTTCACTGGAAGTCAACTCATGGGCTCCTCATTGGAACCGTGAGCTTGGCGCCCTAACCGTGGACGTCCCTGAACGTGAATTCCGCGCCCGGATATTCTCGCTCTCACTCAAATAAATAAGTCATTGCACCAATAAATCCAGATAACTCAATACACCCTGATGCGGTATTGCGCCGCACAAATAGAAAGGAAACCAACGATGATTTCTGGAAAATGGGTAGGAAAGGGACGTGTCGCGTGTGCGGCATTGATTGCTTGCGCCACACTGCTTGCAGGAGGTTGCTCTAACCCCACGGCAACACAGTCCAATGAAGACACATCAGCCGCGGGGTATTGGCCGGATCAGAGCACTGACCTGTCAGGTGTGAACCTCACCATGTGGGTGTCTCCAAATTCCAAGAACCTGTTTGAAGACGTTGTCGCCTCGTTCAACAAAAAGACAGGTGCAAACCTCAAAATCAGCGTTGTCGCTGATGTGTATGTGAATAACGCCCAAACCAAGATTGCCACCGGCGACGTTCCAGACCTTGGTGTCTGGCAGCCGACTTCTTCAATGCTTTCCGGCCTGGTGGCCCAAGGAAAGGTGCAGAAGCTGGATAATGCTCCGTTCATCAAGAACTACAAGGAGGGTTACGCGGACGCGGCCGGTATGTATAAGGGGGCTCGCTACTCTCTTCTATTCACCGCACCTTCCGTGCTGGGTGTGTACTACAACAAGGAAGTATTTGAAAAAGCAGGCATCAAAGAAATGCCGCAGAACTGGGATGAGCTCCTTGAAACAGCACAAACCATCAAGAACAATCTTCCGGAAGGAACGAACTCTCCGTTCTATGACATGGGCGGCGCTCAATGGGGAACGCAATGGGCGGTGCAGGTGCAGCTCGCTGAAGCCGCTCGTGACGGCTTATGGGATCGTGTGAATACCGGCAAGGAGAAGTTCACTGATTCCACAATCATGGGCGCCATCACGGAATACCAGAGCATGATTAATGATCTTCACCTGTTCAACGAAGATATTGGTTCTGCTACAGATGTGACCGAGGAACAGGCGCTGCTGAACGGTGAGACAGCCATGATTTTCGGTAACTTGAGCCTGTTCCTCGGCGTCTCTGCAATGGCCAATAACGATAAAGCTACCTTGGATAAGAAGATTGGCTTCTTCCCAATCTCCAAGGAAGGCACTATCGCCACTGTGGTGCCGGAGGAAACCAATGGTCTCGTGGCCTTTAAGACCGGTGACTCCAAGCGAGAAGCCGCATCGCGTCAGTTCCTGACATATCTGATGGGCGATGCCTACCAGGACTTCATCAACAGCCAGAACACTACGTCGATTCTGACCACGGCGCAGACCCCGGACACTGTTCCACAGGCACTGATTGATGCCAACGATTCCATCAAGAACAGTGTTGGCTCAATGCAGTCGCTGGCCATTGCCAATCCCGACTTCTATGTGAATCTCGCCAGCATGGTGAACGGCACGATGACCGCTCAGCAGGCCGCTCAGACCACACAGGATCAGTTCGATGAAATCGCCAAAGCTCAGGGCGCAGAAGGCTTTTAAGCCTTTGGCGAGTTGACGGGCAGTATGGCGGTCGTTTCTCTTGTCGTAGCAATGGCCGCCGTACTTCTCCCCGTACCATAAGAAAGGAGTGTTGATGTCAACACATAGCGCATCGAGCGTGAAGCAATCTTCTACGGGAGTTGCCCGGCATAATTACATTCGGTTGCTCAGCCAGAACTATCCGGTTCGATTCCTCGTGCCTGCAGGTTTCATACTGCTGGTGTTCTTCTTTATCCCTACAATCCTGAATTTCGTTCTCGCGTTCACCAACTGGAGTGCATACAATCCGAATATCTCATTCAACGGATTCGATAACTTCATATCGCTGTTCAAGAACGGCATGCTACTCAGGGATTTGCGAACCACTCTGATCTTCGCTGTATGCGTGGCGTTCTTCCAGAATGTGTTCGGCCTGTTCCTAGCGGTCTTCTTGGAAGAAGACACCTTCGCTAACCGTTTGGCGCGAGTACTATTCTTCATTCCCGTGCTGATGTCGGCGCTCGCAGTCGGCTACGTGTGGCAGGCGATTCTGCAGCCTAATGGCGCTCTGAACCAGCTGCTTGGCGGTCTGTTGGGGCACACGGTGAAAACGGCCTGGCTAGGCAGTACTACATGGACCATCGTGCTCGTCTCGGCAATCCAGGGGTGGAAATGGGCTGGTCTGGCGATGATCATCTACCTCGCCGGATTAAAGACCATCGACTCCGAAGTGCTGGAAGCCGCAGCAATCGATGGCGCGAATGGTTTTCAGATGTTCTGGAAAATCAAGTTCCCTCTTCTGGCCCCAGCTGTGACATTCAACGTGGCCACCTCGCTACTCGGTTCCATGAACGGCTTCGATACCATTCAGGCCATGACTAACGGAGGTCCTGGAGGATCAACCGAAATCTTCAACCTGTA
The DNA here is from genome assembly GCF_002860405.1 of Bifidobacterium imperatoris. Taxonomy (GTDB): domain Bacteria; phylum Actinomycetota; class Actinomycetes; order Actinomycetales; family Bifidobacteriaceae; genus Bifidobacterium; species Bifidobacterium imperatoris. The sequence goes on from NZ_NMWV01000038.1 coordinate 22,377, forward strand.
CGTGTGGCGTACGTTCGGTCAAGGAACTTATGCACAATCCACAACAATGAGTCTCATTCTCTTCCTTGTAGTGATGATCATGGCCGTTCCTGTAATTACATACCTGCGTAAGCGTGAGGAGAAGATACTATGACAATGGCCACATTCCAAGCGGAACCGCAGAAGTCGGACCAGCCGGTATACAAAAGCAAATGGTCGACTGGCCGTAAGATTCGGCACATCGTGTTCCTGGTTCTACTGGTATTTATTTCTCTGGGGTTGCCGTTCTATCTGCTATTCATCACGGCGAGCAAGGATCAAGCAGAGGCATTGCAGCTCTCGCTTCGTTTGCCCACGGAATGGCACCTTATCGACAACTTCAAAACGGTGCTTACGGAAGGCAAGATGATTACGGCCTTCTTCGGTAGTGTGGCCGTCACGGTGCCGGCCGTAGCCTTGGCGTTGATTTTCGGCTCTATGGCATCATGGATTCTTGCTCGACGCGCTACTAAACCGATGGCCATCATTTATGCACTGTGCATCTCTGGCCTGATTCTTCCTCCCGCAGTGGTATCCGTCATGATGTTGCTGAAAACCATCGGATTGGCAGGTACCGCAATCGGCATGATCTGCGTATACATGGGCATATATCTCTCCACGGTAATTTTCTTCGTGACTGGATTCATCAGGACGATTCCGATATCCCTAGAGGAATCAGCCCGAATTGATGGGGCCTCACCGGCGAGAATATTCTTCACCATTGTGCTGCCGTTGCTGGGGCCGACTCTGGGAGCTGCGACGATTCTGCTGATCCTGTACATATGGAATGACGTGTTCTATGCACTGTTCATTCTTTCCGGCAAATTCGATACATTGCCGCTGAACTTGTACAACGTGGCAAGCGCCGGCTTACACCTCAACAATTGGCATCTCATTTTTGCGTACATCATCCTGATGAGTCTGCCATTGCTAGTTGTGTTCGCTGTGGCTCAGAAGAAGATTATCTCTGGCATTACCGGAGGCGCAGTGAAGTAATCAGGCTTATCCGTTGCTGGTGTGAGGTCTAATTCCCGCCTTTACACCGGCAACGGATTGTCTTATTTTGCTAATCTATTGAATAGTGAGCGGACTCAGCGCCGAGTCCCTATTCGAGACTTGAATACTGTGTAATGCGGTGAAAGGATGGCCAAGATGCGAGCTTCTGGCAAGAAAAGCGTGTCCATCAAAGATGTTGCCAAGCTGGCAGGTGTGTCAGTGTCATCTGTATCCCGATATCTCAATGGCGGCAGCAATGTTAGTCCGGTAAGCCAAAAGAAAATTGCACAGGCCATTGAAACGTTGAATTATAGGCCTAGCGCTTTGGCTCGAGCTCTGGTGAGGGAAATCAACCCGGCCATCGCAGTGGTGACGATTAACTCATCTCAACTCGGACCAACTCAGATGCTTGGCGGCATAGAATCTCGAGCCCGGGAACGAGGAGCCTCCATCACCATTTCCGTTCCTGAAACTGATCGCCGTGAAGATATTCTCAACTCTCTGCACATGGCTGCGGATCAGAATCCTTTGGGAATCATCTTTATGTATCCGGACATGGTCGATGAAAACATCAGCGACTTTTTCCCACTCGAAGGACCTTATGTGATGGTAACGGGCCAGCAGACTATGGGGGCGCATGAGGTATCCCTATGCGATCAGGAAGGCGGCGAGATTATCACTCGTTATCTTCTTTCACTGGGGCATAAAACGGTCTACCATGTAGCGGTTCCGGTTCGATTGGAATACAACAGGCGTCTTCAAGGATGGCGGAAAGCTCTGGAAAATACCGGTTCGTATATTCCCGATCCGATTATTTGTGGATGGGACCCGGAAGATGCGCGCGAAATCGGCCGTCGCCTTGCTCTGAACGATGACGTAACAGCTGTTTTCGCTGGCAATGACGAATTAGCCATTGGCCTTATCTCAGGCTTGCGGGATATGGGCAAGCGCGTCCCCGATGATGTCAGTGTGGCTGGTTTTGACGACCATCCGCTTTCCGGTTTTTGGGATCCAGGCCTCACCACCATTCACCAGGAATTCATACGCGCTGGCCGAGAAAGCGTTGATTTGCTGCTGCGACAGATTCCTCAGTATCAAGAGGACGTCAATAGTGTTGTTGCCGGCGAAAGCGGCGAGGAAACCGGGGTTTCTAAGAAGAGTTTGGATATTCACGGTAAGCTGGTTATCAGAAATTCAACGGGAGCGCCGCATAAAGAGAAATAAAAACGTTCCTGTTGAGAATAGATAATGTATGAATCGTGGCTTTGTTCAGTTTTGATTTAACCACGGTCAAATTGCTGCCGCACTTACTTCATATTCTTGATTTTGGCGTCATAGATGTGCTTTTCGAGCAGTCGGATTTGGCGGGTTACAGCACAGTGCAGACGCTGCGGGAGAGGCAGTTTGCGGAGCAGCTCATGGAATTCGGCGGCGTCCTGCTTGCGCTGTTGCTGGCTGGCGGCGTCATTGAAGTCAGGAGCGGTGGTTTCCTCCTGGAAGGAGCCGACGAGCGTGTAGTAACTGCGACCTGGACGCACACCCTGTTTCAGGCACAGGCGGAAATTGGCGGCACCGGCTGTGAAGTTGTCGTGGTAGAAGCTGAAGCTGCGCTCCTTATGCGTCACCGAACCGGCGGACTGCAGCCAGTTGTAGAGGTTCACGTCGAGGTCGGCCACCTTGCCCATACGCGTGTACAGTTCGCCGGCCACCATCACATCCTGCGCATACATACCTTCAGGGAAGCGGACGCCATCCCACAGTTCGCGCTTATACAGGCGGCACCAGTTGGCCTCGTTGAAGTAGCGAGCCTCGGTGTTGCGGCCGAGCTTATCGCCAATCAGACGCAGGCTCTTGCAGAATACGGTTTGGTAGGCAGCGAGCGGGTGCTCGAACACGGTGATCTTGCCGGGCGCTTCGGCACCGGTTGCGGCCTCTGCGGCCACGGTTTCCAGCTGGGAGACGCCAAACTGACGCCAGCGGGCTTTGCTCATATCCGCTCCGGTGCTTACCAGCGCGTGCAGCAGGTATTCGATGTTGCGGCGGTCGAGAATATCATCGTTGTCCGAGAACGCGATATATTCGCCATGTGCCGCGTCCAAACCGGCGTTCTGAGCTTTCGAAATGCCGCCATTCGTCTGATGGATTACCTTCACGCGCGAATCCTTCTCGGCGTACGCGTCGCAAATGGTAGGGCTGGAGTCCTTGGCGCCATCATCTACCAGAATCACTTCCAGATTCGTATACGACTGCCCCAGAATCGAGTCCACGCAGTAATGCAGGTAATCCTCGGCGTCATACACCGGCACAATAATGGAGACGAGCGGTTGGGGCTGTGGCATTTTCTAGAGGCCTCTTCTTTCGTTTATGTGGACATTCTCAGTATGGCATCACTGCGGCAGATAAGCGAGTAGCATTGATACGACTTAGGTGTTGTGAGCGCTTGGATAAGCATTCATTATGGAAACGTTGCATTCAAAGGAATGAGAATATGACCGAATTCGAGTATCCCGACCTGGTAATCGTCGGCGCTGGCCTGTTTGGTCTGACTGTGGCGCAGCAGGCGGTGGAGCACGCGGGCGTTCGCGTACACATCATCGACGTGCGCGACCACATCGGCGGTAACGCATACTCCTACTTCGACCCGGAAACCGGCGCAGAGATTCACCGGTACGGTGCGCACCTGTTCCATACCTCCAACAAGCGCGTGTGGGAGTATGTGAACCGCTTCACCTCGTTCACCAACTACGTGCACCGCGTGTACGCCACGCATGACGGCGAGGTCTACCCGCTGCCGATCAACCTGGGCACCATCAACCAGTTCTTCCACGCGCATTACACGCCGGCCGAGGCGCAGAAGCTGATTGCCGAGCAGGCTGGCGAGCTCGCCGGCACCGATCCGGAGAACCTGAATGACAAGGGCATCCAGCTCATCGGCCGCCCGCTGTACGAGGCATTCATCAAGAACTACACGGGCAAGCAGTGGCAGACCGACCCGGCCGAACTGCCGGCCTCGATCATCAAGCGCCTGCCGGTCCGTTTTAACTACGACAACCGCTATTTCAAGGACACGTGGGAGGGTCTGCCCACGGATGGCTACACCAAGTGGTTCGAGCGCATGATCGACGACCCGCGCATCACCGTGGAACTCGGCGTGGACTTCTTCGACGAGTCTCAGCCGTACAACAAGAAGGCCCTGCAGGCTGCGGGTGTGCCGGTGGTGTACACGGGTCCAATCGACCGCTACTTCGACTACGAGCTCGGCGACCTCAAGTGGCGCACGGTGGACTTCAAGGAGGTTCGTTACGATGAAGGCGATCACTTCGGTTGCCCGGTGATGAACTTCTCCGACGCCGACGTGCCGTACACCCGCGCCATCGAGTTCAAGAACTTCAACCCGGAGCGCGCGGATCAGCAGAACCCGAACAAGACCGTGGTGTGGGAGGAGTACAGCCGCTTCGCCGAGCGCGGCGACGAGCCGTACTACCCAATCAACACGGACACGGATAAGACCCTGTATGCGCAGTACGAGATCAAAGCTGCCGCCGAGCCGAAGACCGTGTTCGGTGGACGTCTCGGTACGTACAAGTACTACGACATGCACCAAGTGATCGACACCGCCCTGACCGCCTACGAGGAACAAGTCACCCCGCTGCTGGCGAAGTGACGCTGTTCGCTAAGGTGCCCTATCTTCTACTCGCAACAAGGTAGGAGATAAGGCATCTTCCCTGTACCTCATCTCTTCTCTAAAGAAGATTATCTTAGGTATTATTTATAGTTCACTTTAATTTGTGTCAGCAATAGCTTTCAATTTTAAGTATATTTAAAATTGAAAGGCTGCTTAAAGATGTGGCGACTCGATATGGCATTCGTGATCTCGCAACATTAGAGAAGCTTAGCCGCTACTTGTTTGCCACTTCGGGCAATCTTTTCTCCGAGGTGCCTCATTTGAAAATGAGCGCGTAATCCGGAGTGGTGCCTCACCTGTGGTGAGCGTGAAATCCTAGTCCGCGTCGGCTTGTGGGGTTTCGTCGTCTTCCGGTTCGACGCCCGCGATCCGGGCGAGCGTCTTGTTCAAGTATGCCATGTCCGGGCCCATGCGTCTGGCCAGCCGCGCGGTGCGCGGTGCCGCCAGTGCTTCGAGCCGGTCCTGGATGTCGTGGATGCGGCGGACGAGCTCGGCCGGGTTCACGGTCGCGAGCGTGTGTTCGATCTCCTCTCGCTTGTCGTCGGGTATGAAGCCGGGGCCGCCGGCGGCCCTGTCCGCCTCGTCGAACTCCTTGAGCCGCTCCCACGGGGTGCGTGGTGCGTCGTAGACGCGGCGGGGACGGCCGTCCCGGGTGCTTTCGCGCGCGACCGGCTTCTTGGACGGGGTGAACAGG
>NZ_NMWV01000039.1 GCF_002860405.1 Bifidobacterium imperatoris
GAGTCTGCGTCTCGCGGTGCTCCTGCCGATTCCCAGCACGGAGCACATCTCATCGAGGATGCGTCCCTTGTCCTTCTTCGACGCCTTCATGTATTCATCCCTGAATCTCAGGGTGACCTGCCGCTTCGTCGCCATGCTGATCCTGTCTTCCATAAGACAAGCCAAACAGGACCGATACCGTTCGCGCTCATTCCCGATGAGGCACCACCACACCCTACGCGCTCAAAAAACGTGAGGCACGTCGGTACGCCGACCAATCCACGGCACTATGCAATAATGGCAAAGTATGCATCGGCAGCAGTTGCGTCGGTGCCCACAACCGCGCAGTTCTACGGGCAGCTGGGGGAGATAACCCGGTGGTGATAGGTAGGGCTGACTACTCCGCGGCAATACCAAGGAGAACATCATGGTTGATCGCCAGAATGATCAATCCGCCAACGCTGCGACCGCAACGGAAGAGGTCGCGCTGAATACCGCGCAATCGGTGCAATCTGTGCAGGATCAAGCGGTGGAATCAGAAGAAGTCCGCGCCCAAGAGGCGTTATTGGGGGATACCGACCCCAGTTTGACCAGTGCCGAAGACGTGGCCAAAGCCTTGAACGTCGACCCAAGCCGGGGCTTAAGTGATGAAGAAGCCAAGCGTCGACTGGCCAAATTCGGTCCGAATGAGCTGGCCAGTGCGCCGCCAGTGCCGAAGTGGAAGAAGTTCCTAGCCCAGTTCCAAGATCCGCTGGTGTATTTGCTGCTCGCAGCAACTGTAATCTCGGTTATCGCTTGGTTTATTGAAAAAGCCAATGCTGTACCGGGTGCTGAAGGGGGAGAGGCACTCCCGTTCGATGCTCTGGTTATCGTCCTGATTCTGATTGTTAACGCTGTGCTCGGCTATATGCAGGAAGCCAAAGCCGAGGCGGCAGTAGAGGCACTTGCCCAAATGACTGCGCCGCAGACGTCAGTGCTGCGTGACGGCAAGGTTCAGCGTATTAATACCACGGACGTTGTGCCAGGCGACATTATCGTCCTCGCTGAGGGTGATTCGGTATCCGCCGATGGCCGCTTGGTCAATGCAGCCAGCCTGCGCATCGCCGAAGCCAGCCTGACCGGCGAATCAGTGCCGGTCGGCAAGAAGCCGGATACGCTGGCCGAAGCCAAAGCTCTGGGCGACCGCGCCAATATGATTTTCAACGGTACTTCGGTGACCCAGGGTACCGGCCGCGCGATTGTGACCGGCACCGGCATGAACACGCAGGTCGGCAAGATTGCAGACATGCTCTCCGCCACTGAAGACGAGAAAACCCCGCTGCAGAAGGAAATGGACTACGTTTCCAAGATCCTCGGTATTGCAGTGTGCATTATCGCCGTAGTGGTACTGGTGGCGCTCGCTGTACTGGAAGGCTTCAATGACATTCATGATGTGATTGATTCCCTCCTGCTTGCCGTTTCCCTGGCTGTTGCTGCCGTGCCGGAAGGCTTGGCTGCGATTCTGACCGTAGTGCTGGCGCTCGGCGTGCAGCGTATGGCCGCGCACAACGCCATCGTCAAGAAGCTGCATTCAGTGGAAACGCTCGGCTCCGCATCCGTGATTTGCTCGGATAAAACCGGTACGTTGACCCGTAACGAAATGACCGTGGAACGTGTGGTCACGCCTAGCGGCGAAGTGCAGATTACCGGCACGGGGTACGCGCCTGAAGGCCGTATGGTGATGACAGGCGGCATCGACCCGCAATCCGAACAGGCCAAAACCGTGGCCGATGAAGTTGTGGCTACTTTGCTTGCCGGCACGCTGGCAAACGATGGTGAACTGCGCCAAGATGCCAACGGCCGTTGGGAGACGGTTGGCGATCCTACTGAAGTGTCCCTGATTGTGGCCGCCCGCAAGGTCAAGGCCGATCACAAGGCACAGCGTTACACGCGCGTTGGTGAAATCCCGTTTACCTCCGAGCGCAAGCGCATGTCCATCATCGCCAAGGACGACACCGATTCCGGCAAGCTCACCGTATTCGCCAAGGGTGCTCCCGACGTGCTGCTGAGCTACTGCTCCCGTATTCGCGTGGGCGGTCAGGTCAGGAAGCTCACCGAAGGCGACCGCCAGACCATCCTGTCCACCGTCGAACGCCTCTCCTCTGAGGCATACCGCACGCTCGGTGAGGCATGCCGCCCGCTCGAAACCAGCTCACTGGCTGACGTGCCTGGCGTCGCCGTCAATGCGGCCGGCCAGGTGGCCGATATCGCTGACCAGGCGGAAACGCTCGAAACCGACCTGATCTGGAACGGTATGGTTGGCATTATCGATCCGCCGCGCACCGAAGTCCGCGATTCCGTGGCCGAAGCGCATCGTGCCGGCATCCGCACGGTAATGATTACCGGCGATCACCCGCTGACCGCAGCCCGTATCGCTTCCGACCTTGGCATTATCGCCAAGGATGGTAAGGCGCTTACCGGTGACCAACTTGACGAGCTGAAGAGCGAAGCCGAGTTTGATAAGGCTACCGCAGACGTTTCCGTCTATGCGCGCGTGGCTCCCGAGCACAAGCTCAAGATTGTGGAATCCCTGCAGCGCCAAGGCAACATCGTGGCCATGACCGGCGACGGTGTAAACGATGCTCCGGCAGTCAAATCCGCAGATATCGGTGTGGCCATGGGCATTACCGGTACTGAAGTGACCAAGCAGAGCGCCAAGATGATTCTGGCGGATGACAATTTCTCCACCATTGTGGCTGCCGTACGCGAAGGTCGCGTGATCTTCGATAACATCCGCAAGTTCCTGCGCTACCTGCTGAGCTCCAACGTGGGAGAAGTGTTTACAGTGTTCCTCGGTGTGGTGCTGGCCGGCTTCCTCGGCATCCGCCAGCCGGAAACCGTAGGCGTCACCGTGCCGCTGCTCGCCACGCAGTTGCTATGGATCAACCTGCTCACTGATGCTGCCCCGGCGCTCGCTATGGGTGTGGATCCGCAGACTGAAGATGTGATGGGCCGCAAGCCTCGTAAGATTACCGATCGTGTGATCGACGCTTCAATGTGGGGCGACATCATCTACATCGGCATCATCATGGCCATCGTGACGCTTATCGGCATGGATATGCACTTGGCAGGCGGCCTGTTCACCGACCGCTCGGTGGAGGCAATCGGCCACGAGGCACAGATGACTGAGGCTCGCACAATGGGCTTCACGATCTTGGTGTTCGCTCAGCTGTTCAACGCACTGGCTTCCCGCTCCCACTTGCAGTCCGCGTTCGTGGGACTGTTCTCCAACAAGTGGCTGTGGGGTGCCATCGGACTCTCGGTTGTGTTGCAGCTTGTGGTGATTTACGTGCCGTTCCTCAATTCCGCGTTCGGCACCACGCCGCTCGGCCCTCTGGCTTGGGTGGAGTGCATCGGCCTGGCAGCTATCGTGCTGATTGCCTCCGAACTGCGCAAGCTTGTGCTGCGTGCTATGGCAAAGAAGTAAAAGCGCACAGAGCAGCAATTGCAGCTGTGAATTGAAGCTGCGCAGTAAGTAAATAAGAAGGTCGGATGGAGATGATCCATCCGACCTTCTGCTATATGACGTGAGCTAGTCAGTCGCTCTCAGGTGTAGCGCTGCCAGTGTCGGTGCTACCGCTATCGCCACCAGTGTTCGGAGTCGGCTGTTGCAGTTGCTGCTGAGCTTCTTCCTGTGCCTTCTTTTCAGCCTCTTCCTGCGCTTGCTTATCGGCATCAGCCTTTTGCTTGGACTGCATGGAAGCATTCACATCAGACTCGGCCTTTTGCAGTGCGGAAATCGCATTATCCACATCTGCATCAGACGGATTCGAGCTGTTCGCAATGGTATTGGCATTGGTGATGGCGGTTTGCAAAGCAGTTCGAGTGCTTTCATCCGCAACATTGCCGGCAGAGTTGTTCAAGGTGCTTTGCGCCTGAGCAATGGCCGAGCTGAGCTTGGACTTCTTCGAATTGGTATCAGCGGTTTTCTCGGAAGCATTAACAGCCTTGATACCGCTGTTAATAGCATCGGTCTGATCAGTCACCGTGCTGATCTGATCCTGCATATCCTTAACCTGCTGCTTGAGCTTATCTGCGGACAGAGAAGCATCGCAGCTGGCGGTATCTTCAGGGTTCTGTCCCTTTTCTACTGCCGCGTTCAGGGAATCAATCGTGGTGCTATCCGCAACCTTGCCCTTGGAAACCTGAACAGTGGTTTGACCCTTGGAGACTGCGGTTGCCAACTTCTTCTTAGCAGCATCGTATTGCTTAGCCGCAGCCTTGCATTCCACCAAAGCGGCAGCTTGACTCACCTTGCTGCTGTTGGAGTGCCACCAGAACAGCCCGCCGCCAATCAATGCAATCACCAGAACTACCACGCCGGCAATAATGGCAATCTTGCGGGTATCCTGCTTATTCTCACCGCCGTTATGACGTCCGGCTTTGTTGCCATCGCCGGAGTCGTCCTCATCCGCGAATTCTTCCAGTGGGGAGATTGTCGGAGGCAGCGGCTGTGCCGGCTCCTCCTCGAGTCCTGCTAGCTTCACCGGAGCATTAGCGACCGGCTGGAATACCTGCGTGGCTTCCTCATCAGCCGGGGTCTCTGCGGACAGTGGAACTGCAGGAGTCTGATTCAAGGCAGTGTATGCCTGTGTGGCCTCAGTCTGAGCAGCGGTACTGAACGGTGAAGTTGCAGCGGGAGTTTGGGCCGGCTGGAATACCTGCGTAGCGCCCTCGTCGGCTGCCGGATTAGTGGGCTGCGGCGTGTAAGACATCGCCTGAGTCGGGGCTGCCGGGGCCACTGGTGCAGTCGCTGGCGTTGCAGCAGCCGGTGTGACGGCTGGAGCAGCTGGTGTGACGGCTGGTGCAGCTGGAGCGACCGGGCGGAAGCTTTGCGTGGCCTGATCCCATACATACTGCTGTTGGCCGGGAGCCGCGGTTACTGGCTGGGCCGCAGCTGGAGCAGCCGGCTGCGTGTATGCCACAGGCTGCGTAGGCTGCACTGGTGCGGGAACCGTAGGCTGCGTTTGCGGGAACGGGTTAAACGCCTGAGTTTCCTGGCCTGCGGTAGCAGAAGTGGCAGGTTGCGTCGGCTGTTCTGCTTGTGTGGGGAGCGGCGGTACTACCGGCTTGATCGGTTCACTGTTGTTCTGGAAGTCGAACTGAAAACCACCATCACTGTTGGTCATTACATCTCCTTGACGTGCGAACAAAGTACCGGCGCACGAGCCGGTGAATAATCGTCAGATGGACTGCAGCCACCTGCCTGGGATAAGCGAGTGAGCGGTTTCAGTCTCAGTCGTCGATATGTGCTCGATAGAAGTTTTCGTAGGAACGGCTTGGCGTGGGGCCGCGCTGACCCTGATAATGCGAGCCGGTGCTTGCAGAGCCATATGGATGCTCAGCCGGAGAGCTCAACTGGAAGAAGCACATCTGGCCAATCTTCATGCCCGGCCACAGCTTGACCGGCAACGTGGAAACATTGGAAAGTTCCAGCGTGATATGGCCTTCGAATCCAGGATCAATGAAGCCTGCGGTCGAGTGGGTCAAAATACCCAAGCGGCCCAGCGAGCTCTTGCCCTCCAAACGAGCAGCAATGGTTGGGTCCAGCTTCACATACTCCCAAGTGGAACCCAACGCGAATTCACCGGGATGCAGAATCCACGGCTCATCAGGACCCACTTCGAATTGCTCGGTCAGCGCGCCCTGGTTCTCTGCCGGATCAACATAGGTGTAGGCATGATTATTGAACAAACGGAAATACCGATCCAGCCTCACGTCGATGGAAGCAGGCTGCACCATTTCGGGGGTCCACGGTTCGAGTGAAATATGGCCAGCGGACTGTGCGGCGATAATATCGCGGTCGGACAGCAGCATAGAAACTCCTTGAATTACAGTATTGTCCCCAAGTTTAGCGCCCAGTGCGGAAACAATAGAGAAAAGGCCGGGGACCTGAGACCTCGTTAGCTTAAAAATTTTCAGGTTATTCTCAGAAAACCCCAGCATTAAACACAGAATCTGATGGTTATATAAGACATGTCAGCGGAAAGCTGAACAGGAACAGCAGCAGTTCCCGATAATTGAACCCCTTTCTTCTTCTCTCTCTCCTTTCTCTCCCCGGCGGCCCGCACCGCCGGGGTTCTTTTTTATTCATGTGCCTGTGGAAGTGGCTTCCCCTTATCCGGT
>NZ_NMWV01000004.1 GCF_002860405.1 Bifidobacterium imperatoris
CTTTTATAATCTTTATATTTGGGCATCAGAGGAATCGAGGACGTCGTGACTTCAATGCGTCAGAGCAATCCATTCAAGCCGACTGCTGGCCGTATGCCTCCACTGCTCATCGGTCGCGATACCATCATTGATGACTTCGAGGAAGGTCTTGATGATGGTCCCGGCGCGCCCGGCCGCCTTATGCGTGTAACCGGCGCACGTGGAGTGGGTAAAACCGTCATTTTGACTGAATTCGGGCGCATTGCTAAAGCACGGAAATGGGAGGTCATTGACGAAACAGCTTCGGAAGGACTGGCCCAACGACTGATCAATCGCCTCACGCCAGATAAGCCCTCAGTAAGCCTTTCCATCAAACCCTCAGTCTCCATCGCCGGACTTGGAGGAGTCAGCCTCGGCGAGGCCAGTGTATCTTCGAAACAAATGCCGTTGACTCTGCGGGCCGCAATGAGCCAACGGCTCGATGAACTGGAGCACAAGAATGCCGGCCTGCTGGTGACTATCGATGAGGCCCAAGCAGCCGAACGATCTGATATGGTCGCTATCGCCACGGCAGTGCAGCACTTGATTCGCGAGGAACGCAATATCGCATTCGTATTCGCAGGCTTACCTACTATTGCTTCCAAATGGCTCAACGATGAGGTGCTCACATTCTTGCGACGAGCCCAAGCGGAGCAGTTGGGCGATATCCCTCTGCAGGATGTCCGGGACGCTTTCGAGGACACTTTCGAGGACTCCGGCATATCCATTGAGGGAAAAGCGCTGGACATGGCAGCTAAGGCCACGGAAGGCTACCCATTCATGATTCAGCTGGTCGGGTACCACATTTGGCGCATTGCCTACCGTCGAAACAGAAATGTCGGCAGCAATCAACGTGATGCCATCACCGTAACCGAACGCGATACCGAACAGGGCATCGCCAATGCACTCAGTAGGCTCGGCGACGCCGTACATGGTCCAGAATTGGACGGCCTATCCCCGATTGACAAAACATATCTGCTTGCGATGGCCCAAGATAACGGCCCATCCTCAACCTCCACCGTGGCAGAACGTATGGGTAAGGACGTTGCATATGCAAACATCTATCGCACTAGACTTATCGAAGCACAGGTAATTAAAGACATGGGCTACGGAAAGGTGGATTTTGCCATTCCGTATCTGCGCCAGTACTTGCGTGAGCACGCAGCCTATATCCGTATGAATTCCTCCGGAACCAGCCTGTAAGCACGCGCTCTGCATTAAAACCAGCGCTACCGCCTTGTGGATTCACGCTCGATGAGTTTGTAGCCTACGCTCACGGTCTGCGGGAAGAATTCCTCATCCGGGTGTTCGATGCGGCGCATGAGCATTGTCAGCGCGGTGTTGGCCATGCCCTTGAAATCCGTGGCCACCGTGGTCAATGTCGGCACGGCGTAGGCGCCTTGAGCGAGGCCATCAAATCCGATGACCAGCACATCATCCGGCACGTGCACGCCGGCATCGGCAAGACCGCGCAGCACGCCGATGGCGATGCCGTCGTTCAGGCAATACAGGCCATCGTATTTGGTTCTACTTTTGGCGATGGCCCGACCCGCTTCAATACCGCCGTCGATTGACCAAGCGCATGTGATGAAATCCTTCTTCTCATCGAATTTCAGCCCGGCTTTGGCGATCTCATCGGCGGCGGCATGCATGCGGATATCACGGGAGCCGGGAATGATGGCCTTGCTGGGGTCGCGATTATCACCGACGATGCCGATGCGCTTGCAGCCACGTTCGATCAGATGACGCACCGCCACGCGGGAGCCGGTGTCACTAGGCGCGTTCACCGTATCAATTTGCAGGCTGGTGTCGTAGTTCTCCAGCAATACCGCTGGATGATGGCGCAGAATATCGACGGCACGGGGCGCATTGATGGCGATGATGCCGTCCGAGAAGCTGTATGAGAGGTCATTGTCGTCGGACAGGTAGCGTGAGAGCTCGACAAGCATATGGGAGCCGCGCTCATGCACTTCCTCGGCCACGCACATGGCGAGGTTCGAGAAGTAGTCGCCTTCGATGCCGGAGGTGAGGAATGTGATCGTGTCACTGCGGCCTGAGCGCAGGGAGCGGCCGGAAAGGTTGGTTTTGTAACCAAGTTTGCGCGCAGCATCTTTGACGCGCTGCATGGTTTCCGGCTTGACGTAGTCCTTGCCGCGCAGAGCAGCCGAAGCAGTGGTGGCGGTGACACCGGCAAGCTCACCCACGTCCTTCAATGTCACCATGACTGATCTTCTCCCTGATGATGCGCGCATTTCAACTCAACCTTATCGTTGAGATGATTCTTGACTATACCCGCTATCGATGGCGGCATCACCGTCGCAATATACGTTGTTCCAGCCTGATTGTCTGAATCTCACAAAACATACGCTCAGCGAAAATCAGCGTACGCTTTGCGAGAATACATTCAATCTTCTCTACAAAAACGTACGCTGACGATACGAGCAATCAGTTGTTAACCGGGAAGCTCACGCGCCCAGCAAATCAAGCATCTGCGGGATGCTCTTCTTGCCGAATTCAACGGTTTGACTACAGTCTGACTTGTTAATCACGATGCAGGGCACACTCATCGCACCGTACTGGTCCTTGAGCTCAGGGAAGTGCGAAACATCATAGGCTTCGGCACGCACGTTCGGATTGAGTGAGGCGATGCGCTGCGAGGCAAGCACGGTTTCCGGGCACATCGTGCAGGTCAGGGAGACCAGAATCATCACGTCGAGCGGGCTGGCAATGGCTGCGGCACGCTCACGCAAATCATCATCGAGCGGCTGGCCTGGACCGGCTGCGTTGTAAAGGCCTAGCACGAACGAATTGAACTCATGGCCGGACGGCACACCGTGGAAGGCTAAGCCCGTGAAAACAAGCTTGCCGCCATCGCTCGCTGTGCAGATGCGTACAGCCGGGCGAGCCAGCGGCAATGCAGCAGCCACATCGAACTCAGCACGACCGGAGTCGTCAAGTGAACCATAGGTGGTCAACACAGCATCATCGCCCGGCAGCGTCACCTCAAGCGGCTCCCCTACTACCAAGTTCGCAGGCGCAGACGCACCATCAATTGCAGTAATCAGACCATCTGCACCGACTGCCACCGAATTCAGCTTGCCGCCAGACAATGCGACCGTTTCGCCGATGAATCCTTGCAATTCCGCGGAAAGCGGAGTGTTATCAAGCTCCAGAGCCAGCGTCACCGGGCGGGCCATGCGGCCGAATACCACGCCCAGCTGCTGCTTAATGGATGCAGAGAACAACTCACCGGGCTTCATGGCGGTTTGCGCGGCGGCAGCAGCGGCATCAGCGCTGCGCTTAGCTGGCGCGGGAGCAGGCGTTGTGCCGGCAGTGGCAGTCTTGGCAGCTGCCGTGGCCTCGGCCTGCTCATAAGCGGAAGCGGTCGGGCGCGGCGGTACAAGCCCAGTTTTCTCGCTCAACTGCTTGGCATAGCGTTCCAATTCCACGGCTGCGATAGCACCATCGGCAGTGGCGGTGACTACTTGGCGCAAATTCTTGACGCGCAGGTCACCGGCAGCGTAGACGCCGGGCACCGAGGTTTCCAAGTAGCCGTGGGTAATCACATAACCGTGATCGTCGAGATCCACCACACCGCGCACCAAGTCGGTGGCGGGCACATAGCCGGCGAAGACGAACACGCCGAATGTGCCGTTGCCAGCCGGCTTCCAAGTCTCGGTTTCGCCGGTCTCACGGTTCAGGATCGTGGCCTCGCGCAAGCCGCCTTGACCAGCGGTGACGCCCTTGAGCTCAACGTTGTAGCGCACGTCAATCTTCGGATTGTTCTTGGCTTCGGCGGCGACGGAAGCGTCGCAGGTAAAGTCGGGTTCGCGCACGAGCACGGTGACTTTAGAGGCGTATTTGGTCAGGAACACCGATTCCTCGGCAGCCGCGAAACCGCCGCCGACCACCAGCACTTCTTTGCCGGTAAAGAACTCGCCGTCGCAAGTGGCGCAGTAGGCAACACCGCGGCCGGCGTATTCGCGCTCACCCTCGAAGCCAAGCTTGCGCGGGGAGGCACCGGTGGCAATCAAAATACCGAAAGTCTTGAAATCGCCGCGCGAGGTGTGCACGGTTTTGATATCGCCTTCGACATCAAGCCCGGTAGCCTCGGCGGACAGGAACTCTGCACCGAAATCCTTGGCCTGCTGGCGCATGGTTTGAGTAAGCGCACGGCCAGTGGTACGGCCGACGCCCGGATAGTTCACCACTTCATTGGTGATGGTGATTTGCCCGCCGAAATCATCCTTTTCAAGAATCAGCACACGGTAGCGCGCGCGGGCAAGGTACAGTCCAGCGGTCAGGCCGGCAGGACCGCCGCCAATGACCACAACGTCATAGAGATTGTTGGTTTGAGTCATATTTGATTCTTTCTTTCACGAATAGCAAAGAGGCTCCCTACGGGAGCCTGATTTCTTTGCTGCGACGCTGTCACAGCTGGCCGACGAGGTCGAGGCTGGGCTCGATGGTTTCTTCGCCCGGGGTCCAGTTGGCGGGGCAAACCTGGTCGCCGTGCTCGTAGACGAACTGGGAGGCCTGCACGCGGCGCAGCAACTCTTCAGCGTTACGGCCCACGTTGGAGGAGATGACCTCGTAAGCCACAACCTTGCCTTCAGGGTTCACAATGAAGTCGCCACGCTCGGCCATACCATCGGCTTCGTTGTAGGTGTCAAGGTCACGAGCCAGCAGAGCGGTCGGATCGGCCAGCATCGGGTACTGGATCTTGGCGATCTTCTCGTTGGCGTCATGCCAAGCCTTGTGCACAAAGTGGGTGTCGCAGGAGACGGAGTAGACCTCGCAGCCAATCTCCTTGAACTTGGCGTAATTCTCGGCCAAATCCTCCAGCTCGGTCGGGCACACGAAGGTGAAGTCAGCCGGGTAGAAGAAGAACAGGGACCAGTGGCCCAGCACATCTTCCTTGGTCACCTCATGGAATTCGTTGTTCTGGAAAGCGTTCACCTTGAAATCGGTCAGTTCATGCTGCAGCAGAGTCATCATCGGTCCTTTCAGGAATCCTGTTGCATTACCGTTTTCCATCGTAACGAGATTGACTCTGGCTCGTGCCGATTCAGCGTATGAGCATAATCACAACGGCACCGGTACTACCTCCCCAGCTACTATTAGGAGCTAGCAACAAGCCGATTATGGAGGTTTCATGACACAGTCGGACTTTGAAGAGAACTTCGAACAGAACGTTGAGGCAGCACGGCAGACGCCGGAGCCAGCAGTAGAATCTACCTCTCCCCTACCCAGCGAATTACATGAATCCACGGCGAACGCCACTTGGAGTCGTATGCTTCAGGGCAACAAACGTTTCGCTGAGGGCAAAGCCGAGCATCCTTGGCAGGATAAGGAAACCCGTCACATGCTCACCGATGGCCAGAAGCCGGATGCTGCCGTGCTCTCCTGCTCGGATTCGCGCGTGCCTCCGGAAATCATCTTCGATCAGGGCTTGGGTGACCTGTTCACTGTGCGCACGGCCGGTCAGATGATTGACGACGCGGTCATCGCATCGCTGGAATACGCGGTCAAGAAGCTGCATGTGAGCCTTTTATGTGTGCTCGGCCACGGCCGCTGTGGTGCACTCGAGGTTGCCGAGCGCGAATTCAACGAACTGGTGCGCACGGTAACTGCCGAGGCTGAGGAAACCCGGGATTCCATCGAAGCCGAAGACATTATGGATGATTTGGACGAGCGCATCGCCCAGTCGGATTCGATTGTGCTGCGTCAGGCTGGCATTTCCGTCTGGCAGGCGCGCGAGGCCGAGCTGGATTGCCTGGACGATATCGAGCGCGTGCATGTGGCGCACACCATCGAAACCTTGGTGGATCGCTCCGAAGTCATCCAGCAGGCGCTGGCCTCCGAACAGCTCATGATCGTGGGCGCCCGCTACCAGCTCGACACCGGTCGCGTCGAGGTACTGAGCTTCTAAGACCAAACAGTCGATGATTGACCAAGCGTGTGCTGCGCATGCTCATCAAATGCGCAGCATGCAATCACCGACTGTTCTTCACACTGCTGTGTGGGCGTAGACCGCAGCTACTTGTGCAGCCTCACAAAGACTGCAAATATTGGCCCAAATGCGGTACCGCAAACTCTAGCTGCCCATGCCCAACTGATCGAATGAGCTTGTCTTTGATGAGAATCGCACGGTATTTGCTCACCCAACTACGGCTCCTGCGCACACGGTCAGCGATATCCCCCACTTGCGTAGGTTCGGGTGAATCTTTCGCCATTGCCATCAAAAACGTCTTCTCGGCACCGGTAATGCCATCCAAAGCCGGGGCGCACACAGCATCATCAAAAGCAAGTAAAGCATCTGAAAAACCAGTCGCCACATCATCTGCAGTAATCATATCGGAATGTCGCCTTTGCGCTGACTGCCACATGTAATAGCCAACGAGCTGCACCATATATGGATATCCTTCAGACAGACGAGCAGCCTCAAGAGCATCCTGCTCACTGATAGTTTTGCCGGAATCCGCAACCGTCTCCAAAAAAGCATTTTTCACATCGGGCAGGGGAACATTATCAAGTTCGCGGCGAAGTGCACGCCGGAGGAAAGTAGTCACTTCGTTATCCAGCAAATCATTCACCATATAAGGCAAACCAGCGAACACGATGGCAACGCCTTTTTTTATCAGCATCGGGCGTATCGCTTTCGTCGGCATCCGTGATGACATGCTGTACAGCCGTGGCTATAGCGACCAAATCATCATGATTACGCCTTATCTCAATGCTTACCATTGTGTACGAATGCGTACTATTGCACACTATTGCGTACTAATGTATATGAATGCGCACCATTGCGTACCGCTGCCTCATTCCGCATGCTTCTCAACGTAATTGACTCCCCACTCCCCTAGAGTTGGATGCATGTCACTTGGTTTAAACATCCTCCTGATTTTTGTGTTCCTTATCATCGGCTCTGTCTTCTCCGGCACGGAGCTGGCCTTGGTTTCACTCCGCGGCTCGCAGATCGAGCAGATGGAGCAGGAGGATGCGCGTGGTGCCAAAGTCGCCAAAATCGCGCGCGATCCAAACACCTTCCTGTCCACCGTGCAAATCGGTGTGACGCTTTCCGGCTTCCTATCTGCCTCGTTCGGTGCATCCTCCATCGCCCCGTACCTGATTCCGACAGTGGAAAATTGGGGCGTACCGGTTGGTATTGCAGGCGGTTTGGTGAACATTGTGCTCACCTTGATTATTTCCTACTGCTCCATTGTGATTTCGGAAATGGTGCCAAAGCGTATCGCCATGCAGCGTACAGAGCAGATCGCGCGCGCTGTGGTGCCCGCGATTGATGCGTTCGCCACTATCTGCCGCCCGATTATTTGGCTGATTGGTAAGAATACGAACGGTATCGTGCGCTTGCTTGGCTTCGATCCGCAGCAGACCGAGTCTGAGGTGTCCGATGATGAGCTGCGTGTGCTTGTGAGTTCCAATACGAATCTTTCCAAGGATGAGCGCACGATTTTGGACGATGTGTTCGACGCTTCCGAAACGATTGTGGCCGAGGTGATGCGCCCGCGCGCTGATGTGGTGTTCATCGAGGGCGATCAGCCGATTGCCGAGGCTGCCGCATTCGTACGTGACCAGCCGTACTCCCGCTACCCGGTAACCGGCAAGGATTTCGACGATGTGATTGGCTTCGTGCATGTGCGCGATTTGCTCGACGTGCGCGACCCGAACGCCAAAACCGTACGCGACGTGGTGCGCGAAGGCATTTCCCTGCCCGGTACTTCCAAGCTGCTGCCGAGCCTTGAACTGCTGCGTAAGCGCGGTATTCATCTGGCTGTGGTCATCGATGAGTATGGCGGCACGGATGGCATCGTGACGCTGGAGGATATGACCGAGGAACTTGTGGGCGATATTCGCGACGAGTACGATCTGCCGACCGAAAAGGGCGGCGAACGCAAGCCTCGCACAGTCTTCGTGAATGGCGTGGCCACCATCGAAGCCAGCATGACCATCGAGGACTTCGCCGATCTGACCGGCATCGAACTAGAAGACGGCCCATACGAGACGGTAGCCGGCTACTTCCTGGCCCACACCGGCAAGATGGGTGCCGTGGGTGATGTGCTGCATTCGGACGACGGCTACGACATGGTGATCACCCAGGTCGACGGACGCCGTATCGAAACCATCGAAGTGCGCAAGTCGGCCGAGGCGTAAAGCGGATAGTCCAGTGGACTATCCGTAGCCGAGGCCTGAGCGAGGCGACAGCCCGAGCGAAGGCAATGCTGAGTCTCGCCGTAGGCGAGTCCTTAATTGCCTCCTGACCACGCGCCATCTGCCGAAGCGTGATTATCGCCACGTTTGCTCCGGGCTTGTGGCGGAGGCAAACAGCCTAGACTGAAATGACTGTTCCCAAACATGAAAGGAAGGAATATCATGACACTTGCATTTGTGGTCCCGGGCCTCGATGAAGCGACCAGTGAGAAGGCCATTGCGATCTTGCAGAACCGTTTGAGCCAGGAGCAGGAGGCTGCTCTGGTGCTGAAGCACGCACACTGGAACGTGACCGGACCGAACTTCATCGCCGTGCACGAAATGCTTGACCCCGAGGTCGAATCCGTGCTGGCTCAGGCCGATGAAACCGCCGAGCGTATCGCTACACTGGGTGGCACTCCAGACGGACGCCCGGACGCGGTTGTGCGTAACCGCACATGGAAGCCATTCGATGTGGACGGTCGCGCCGGTACCGAGGAATATCTCAAGGCGCTGATCGAATACTACGATGCTTTCATCGCCGAAGATCGCAAGGCTGTGGCTGAACTGGATGAGCTGGACTTCGTCAGCTCCAACATCATCCAGGATCACGTCCAGCAGCTCGAGAAATTCCAGTGGTTCATGCGTTCTCATCTGGCGTGAGCATCGCCAGCGCAATAGCACATACAAACAGTTGCGGCTCCCTTCCGAAGAGGGGAGCCGCAACCATATCCTCGACGTTGAGGATGCCTACCGAGCAATCATGCGCAATCAGTGAGTGGCGATTTCGTCCACCTTGGTCACATGGCCACCGAACTGGGCTCGCAGTGCGGTCACCACGCGTAGAATGTCGTCGGCACCGCCGCGCGAAGTCTGGCGCTGCCACAGGGCCGCGGCAGTGGTGGGCACCGGAACACCGAGCTCGAGGGCCGCTTCGACCATCCACTTGGCCTCGCCGGACTCATTGGCCACAGCCGGCACGCTCTTCAGCTCCGGATCGTTCTTGGTGGCGTTGTCGAGCAGGTCGAGCAGCCAGCTGGCCACCACGGAACCGGTGCGCCATGAGGTCATGGTTTCGGCCGGATTGGTGACGTATTCGCTGCGCAGCATCGTGGCGAAGCCTTCGCCAAAGGCCTGCATCATGCCGTATTCGATGCCATTGTGCACCATCTTGGCGAAGTGGCCGCCGCCCACCGGGCCGGCGTGCACCAAGCCGTATTCACCTTCCGGCTTCAGGCTCTGGAAAATCGGCAGTACGGTCTCGTAATCCTTATCGGAGCCGCCAATCATCAACGCATAGCCACGTTCAGCACCCCAGACACCACCGGAAACACCGCAATCGAGGAATCCGATGCCCTTTTCAGACAAGGCGGCCGCATGCTCACGGTCTTCGGTGTACTTGGAGTTGCCGCCGTCAACCACGATGTCGCCCGGCTCGAGCAGCTCGCCCAACTGCTCCACAGTGGAATCGGTGGGCTTGCCAGCGGGCACCATCACCCACACCACGCGCGGGGCCTCAAGCGCAGCCACCAAGGCTTCCAAAGAGTCCACATCGCGGCCGGATTCCGGGTTCATATCGAAGCCAACAATCTCATGGCCGTCTTCGCGCAGGCGCTTGACCATGTTGCCGCCCATACGGCCGAGGCCGATCATTCCCATCTGCATTGCAATTGCCTTCTTTCGAAATACTGTGTTCGTTATCGTCGTTGATGAACTGTTACAGGTTCAGGGCTCCGGCCACAGCCATAGCTTCCTGATCAGGGTCAGCCAGACCGATGTGCACGTTGACATGCACTTCGTCGTCGCCCGGCTCTTCGAGGATGTCGAACTGGCTTTGCAGCATGCTCGGCTTCATGAAGTGGCCTTCGCGGTGGGAGAGACGCTCCATCACCTCGTCGAAGGTGCCCTGCATGTACACGAACACGACGCCCGGGCGGCGCAGCTTGTCGCGGTAGACCTTCTTCAGTGCGGAGCAGGTCACCACGGCCGCTTCGCCGGCAGTAATACGCTCGTCAATCCAGGAGGCCAGGGTGTCGAGCCACGGCCAACGGTCTTCGTCGGTGAGCGGAATGCCAGCGGCCATCTTGTCGATGTTGGCTTGCGGGTGGAAATCGTCGGCTTCCGCGTACTGCAAGCCGTAGCGCTCGGTCAAGTGAGCAGCCACTGTGCTTTTGCCGCAGCCGCAGACGCCCATCAGCACGATGATCGGCTTGGTGTTGGTGAAGTAGTCGTCGGGAAGGGTGTTCGCGGTGATGATGTCGGTATGTGCCTCGGTTGCGATGGTCATAAGAGTCTCTTTTCGGCTGAGTAGGGGAGAGGATTACGAATGATTGAAGAGGAAATGGGTGCCGTCCGGAAAATAAGGGAAGGAAAAAACGGGCGGCACCGCGTGCAATGTGAGGTTAGACCAGCGGCACGAAGATGCTGCAGATCATCACGAGGGCGAGCACCACCACGGAGAGCAGGCATTCAAGCACGGTCCAGGTCTTGAAGGTTTCACCAACCTCAAGGCCGAAGTATTCCTTGATGAGCCAGAATCCTGCGTCGTTGACGTGGGAGAGGAACACGGAACCTGCGCCGATGGCGATGACCAACAGGGCGATGGCCGGAGCGGTGACGCCCATCTGATCGACGACCGGGCCGAGGATGCCAGCAGTGGTGATGATGGCCACGGTGGCGGAGCCAGTGGCCACGCGCACGAAGGCGGCGATGAGCCATGCGAGCAGGAAGATGGAGATGGCGGAGCTCTCGACGAACTTACCGATGATGTCGCCGATGCCGGTGTCTACCAGCACACCCTTGTAGCCGCCGCCAGCACCAACAATGAGCAGGATGCCTGCAATCGGCGGCAGTGCGGCCTTCAGAGAATCGTTGACGGTCTTCCAAGACATGTGCGTGGTGCGGCCGAGCACAATCATCACGAAAATTACGGCGGTGGCCAGTGCGATGGCGGGCTTGCCGAAGAAGGCGAGTACCTGAGCGTAGACGGCCTTGGAATCGGCCTGATCAGGAGCCACGATTTCAAAGATGGCGTTGGCGAGCATCAGGATGGCCGGCACGAGGATGCACAGCACGGACAGGGCGAACGGCGGCTTAGTAGTGACCGGGTTGCCATCGGCATCCACACGGCCCTTGCCGGTGTCGAAGTTCTCGGGAGCGCCGACCGGCACCCACTTGGCGGCGAACTTGGAGAACAGCGGGCCAACGAGTGCAGCGGTAATTACGGCAATCGGCAGGCCGAACATCATCGTGATGCCCACGGAACCGTTCTTGAAGCAGCTCAGTGCGGCGAGCGGGCCAGGCTGAGGCGGCATGCAGGCGTGCATCACGGACAGGCCGGCGAGTGTAGGAATGGCAACGCGCATCAGCGGCAGCTTGGAGCGGCGGGTGATGAGGATAATCACCGGCACGAGCACTACAAGGCCGACTTCGAAGAACATCGGCAGACCGATCAGTGCGCCAATCAAGGCCATAGTCCACGGAATCATCGTGGTGGAGGTCTTGGCGAGCAGCGTATCAACGATGCTGTCTGCAGCGCCGGTGTCCATCAGCACGCGGCCGAGCATGGCACCGAGACCAACGAGAATGCCCACGGATGCCATTGTGGAGCCGAAGGTGGTGGAGAAACTTTCCACGGTGGCCACTGGGCCGTAACCGGAGCCGATGCCGACCACGAGAGAGGAGATCAGCAGGGAGACGAACGGGTGCAGCTTCGCAACGGTAACCAGCAGAATCAGCACGACGATGCTGGCCACCACACTGATGCCGAGCTGGGTACTGTTGAGCTGGACTGTGTTCGCGGCTTCAGCCAAAACAAGCGTATTCATAATCCATCTCTTCTTTGAGTAGTTGCATTTGAATGACGTTTCATTGTCACTGCATACATTTCGTATGTTGTTATCTACTATAACGATTGATTATGGAATACGCAATACTTTTTCATACCGGCGTGTCGAATATGTATGCCATAACCAGCCATGCGTGCAATACTTGTCTTATGACTTCTGCGACTTCTCCGAATACCGCCGCATCCGATGCCGGCGCCACCGAGCTTTCCCTGCACGACCGTCTACTAGACGAGTGGGGCATGGCCGTAGTCAGCGGAGCGGTTGAACCGGGGGAGCGGCTGCCCGAGCCGAACATGGATGGCGACTCCGCACCTTCGCGCACGGTGACGCGCGAAGTCACGCGCGTATTGGAATCAATGGGATTGGTCAGCGTCAAGCGCAAGGCCGGTGCCACCGCAAACCCCATCGAACAGTGGAACATTCTGGACCCACAAGTAATTCAGTGGCGTCTGCGCGGCCCACATCGTTTTTCTGCGCTGCATGAGCTCTCGCAGCTGCGCGCCGCCGTGGAACCTGTGGCCGCTCGACTTTCCGCCTCGCACGCCACTACAGAGCACTGGGCCACGTTGACCCGCGCGGCCATCGAGATGGTGGCACATTCCGACCACGCCGATGAAGCCGAGTATTTGGAGGCGGATATTCTCTTCCACCGCACACTATTGGAGGCCTCCGGCAACCTGATGTTCGCGGCACTCGGTGATGTGATTGCCTCCACGCTGACTGGCCGCACGCAGCATGAATTGATGCCTAAGGTAGCCGATCAGACTGCACTGAGCTGGCATACTGAAGTCGCCGCGCTGATCCGCAAGGGCGATGGTGCAGCGGCCGAGGCCACCATGCGGCAGATCGTCGACGAATCCGATCAGGCCATCAGCCACATCGCCGGCGATAGCCAGCAATAGCGTCCGCCGCTCTTATCAGCCAAACCAGGGGAGACCATCTCCTTCTTCTCGGCTCCCTTTGTCAAGGGAGCCGGCTGAGCGCTTCTCGTTCCTGGCGTATCCGGCTCACTCGGCTCCCCTTGTCAGGGGAGCTGTCCGCGTCAGCGGACTGAGGGGTAGTACTACAGCACCACGCGGCGATTAAGTTCCCGGCGCAATTCGCGCCAATTCGGCAGATAGGAGCCGATGCGCCGCTGGAAGCCTGCACCATGACCACGCTCCCACAGGTGCGTCATTTCATGCACCAACACGTATTCCAGGAACCGCGGCTCCATCAAGCCCAGTTGCAGATTCAGACGAATCCGCCCGGTTTTCGGCGTGCACGACCCCCAGCGTGTAGTCATCAATCGCAGTGTGATATGCGTAGGGGTGCAGCCAATCACCGGGCTCCATCGCGCGAGCAGCCCCGGCAGCTGCGCATTGATATTGGCCGCGGCTTGCTTGCGCAAATCATCAGTCCAGACAAATCCGGTATGTTCCGGCTCAGATACCAATGATTGCTGCCTTGCACGTTGCATTTTACGCACATTGCCGTCAATCCAAGCCCTGCGCCCGCGCACAAAATCAATGATTGTGCGCTCACTCATGCGCCGTGGAGCTGATACCACCACGTCTCCATTCGGCGGCTTGATGCGCAAATACATGTTCTTTATAGGCTTGCGCACCACCGTAATCGACAATCCGTCAACATTGAGGCTGGCACCAGCTGCAACAGGGGAGCCAGCATGGGAGCGAGATGATGGACGATACGGCATGTGCGCCATTGTCACGCACGGAACCGACAGTCAGCCTACTCGCGCAGCAAGTCGGCACAGTACCAAACAACATCAGCAATACGCCGCAGCTCTGACTCGGCACTGACCGTACGCCACACTGCCGCATAGGTTTCAAACCATTGTTCAAGCCCACGAGCAACCTGCAGCGGCATCGAATCACTCGTAGCTTCAGCTTCGGCAATGACTCCTTCTTGCAGCGCCAAGCGCAAGCCCAGCTCATTGAACAGACGCTGCCCCTCTGCCGCAATCAGTACCGGCTGCAGCACACTGCCCCGCACAGTGTCAGCATCATACGTTGTCAACCGTGCTGCAATCGCCCCAAGCTGAGCAATATCCGCACGCAGCGCCCTGTTGGCCTCAGCACAGCGCAGTATGTCAGGCTTTAGCCAAGCAAGCAGATTCATGCGCGCCTCACTCACAGTGCTGCTGGCATGGATGAGCCCGGCATAATGATGATTCTGAGCACCACCGTCTTTATTGACCCGAATCGAATCACGAACATCAGTGTTGAGAGAACCGTCGCCCGCATCAAGCTCTACATAGCGGACGATATTCATCCAGTCGAATATCACTTGATGGCTGGCATCGCGCAGCACGGCAACGAATTCGCCTGTGCTATCACCATACTCAACCATCGAAATGCGGCGATCGAGCTCAGCATGCGCACCATCGCCCACCCTTGCGGCCCACTGTGGATCCCACGCGCACTGTGCGCCATACATCATGCCGGGGATGGCTATACGCGGATCATTGATATGCCCGAAATCACCCCAGTCGGTTAGCAGGAATCCCGCAGCACCATAGCGCTGCCCGTATTGGGTCAAGCGCGAGATGTTTCCCCAAGCCCAGTCCAGTCGCGGCAGCAGCGCATTCCAGCACCACACTGCCGGGCACACGTATTGCACAGCGCCGGATTGGGCCACAAGACGCACTTTCTCATCGGTAATATCTGGCTCATACAGCCAGTTGAGCAATGTCACATCCTTCGGCAGGCGCTGAAGAATCTCGGGCATTTCTATCGCAATATCGCCCCAGAACAGTGGCTCTCGACCTTGCTCGGACAGATGCTCGCACAACCGGGACACATAATCGGCATACATGGCAGCCACTCCGCGCTTATCCGCCTCCGGCTTGGAGCGGCCTTTGCCAAGGTCGAACGTCTCGTCACCGCAGATGTTGAACTTGCGACTACGGAACAGCTGCAAATAGTCATCAATGAGGGTGCAGGAGAGCGCGAATGCATCTGCTTCGGTGATGTTGAGCGTGTGATGCTCCATACGCTCGATCAGGCTGTATGGGCGGTCGGCCTGCTCAGGAAATTCACCCAAGTAGCGCAATTCGCGCGTGCGCAATGCCATATACAAATGCCCGAATGTGGAGACTGATGGCACTAGTTCGATGCCGCGCACCGCGCAGTATTCGTCGAATGCAATGATGTCGGCCGGCTTGAGCGGGCTGGTGCCGCGCCAGGTTTCGCTCATATTGTCGAAGGCGAAGGTGTGCTCAACGTAGAGCTGGAGTTGATTGTATTTGTAGAGGCATAGCTTGTCGGCCCAACGTTTTAGCCAATCCAATGTCGGCACACGGCCGCGCGTGGCATCAAGATAGTAGCCGCGGGTTTGATAGGCAGGCTTGTCTGCGATGGTGAGCTCAGGCAGCGCCGGGGCACATTGGCGGATGATTTGGCGCAATGTTTGGATGCCGTCGCGCAGGCCGTCTGCATCACTGCCGATCACCGCAATTCCGTTTTGCGCAATCGTCAGGCGATATTCATCCTGCCCTAGAGCATCATCGGAAGCGATAGATAGCGCGATAAACGACTGCCACCGATTGCCTTTCGCAATATCCCATCGCAGGCCAGTGGCTGCTTCAATATCGTCGGCAACCTGATGGGCCCACACATTAGCGATATCGGCCTCGCCCGCGTTTTCAACAATGCGCCCTACATACGGCAACAGGACTGTTGCATTGGGGTTCATATCAATCGCACAAGGTTCGGGAATCAGTTCGAAATCCTTTGTTTTGCCCTCAATGCAGTACTGCATGACGCTCCTTTACCCCGTGCCGTGCTTGTAATCGTTCTCTATTATTGTTTCCCCCACCGCGACACGCCGAAACACGCTTGCGTTGACACCCTCGCATTCAGTGGTATTGTAATCACTTGTGCGCTTTTGGAGCGTGCGGATCGGGCCCATAGCTCAGCTGGTTAGAGCGCATCCCTGATAAGGATGAGGTCGGAGGTTCAAGTCCTCCTGGGCCCACGGAAAAATGAAGCGGCTCGCGAGCCGCTCTTTTTTTCAACAACTCAACATGGGGCTATAGCGCAGCTGGTAGCGCATCTGCTTTGCAAGCAGAGGGTCGCCGGTTCGAACCCGGCTAGCTCCACCACCAAACCCTTGGAATCAAGCCTATTCCAAGGGTTTTGCTTTTCACTCACCGCACTGCACAACGTACCGCACAACCGTAAATCTCAGTACCCCCACCGGCTACAATGCACCCCAGAGAGAACAGGCAGTTTGCAGAAAAGTGGTTCATCAATGACGAATCCTCGTCCGGCGCGCATCGCAGCATCGTCGCAGCATCATTCCGACAGCAACCCTAAGAGCATCGGCATGAATCCAGCGGATTCCCACATCAATAGCAGCCCCAAGCCGGCCAGCACCCATTTCACCGCCATCGATGGCCTGCGAGCATTGGCCATCCTCGGCGTGGTCGACTACCACACTCGCCCCTCGCTATTACAGGGCGGATTCCTTGGCGTCACCATCTTCTTCGTCATCAGCGGTTTCCTCATCACCCGCAGCATTACCGGCGAGCTCAGCCGCACCGGCAGCATCTCCTATGGCACGTACCTAGCCAAGCGACTGAAGCGACTCGTGCCGCCAGCAGTCGTCATTATTGCACTCACCGCTCTAGCCGCATATCTCACGTCGCCGAGCCTCCTGCCCAAAGTTCAAGCCGACGCACTGCCGTCACTGTTCTTCGTCAGCAACTGGGTGAATATCTTCCGGCATGTTTCCTATTTCGCGGCCGCCGGCTTGCCTTCGCCGCTGACCCATCTGTGGTTCCTCGGCGTACTGATGCAGTTCTATCTACTGTGGCCATTGGTATTGTTGGCGCTTCACCGTGCCAAACTGTCACGCAAAGCGCAGCTTGGCATCATCGCCGCGCTTATACTCGCCTCCACGCTCGCTATGGCATTCCTCTTCGATCCGAATGCCACGGGCAGCCGTTCATACTATGGCTTGGATACTCGTGCCGCAGAGCTGCTGGCCGGCGCACTCTTAGCACTGCTCATCACCGGCAATCAGCAAGCGGCGTCAGACAGTTCCCAGCCTCACCATCTCAACTTCGGCGATGCGCTGGCACTAGTGCCTTTGATGCTGCTGATTGTGGCCTTTGTCGCTGCCAAATCAAGTTGGACTGTGCTCTACCGCGGCGGCTACCTGATTGTGGCGCTACTCACCGCGCTACTGCTGGCAGCGGCCATCGTGCCCGGCAATATGGTGGGCCAAGCACTCTCCGCGCGCCCGCTCAGGTACATCGGCTCGCGTTCGTTCTCGCTGTACCTAGTGCATTATCCGCTGCTGGAGATGATGAATCCGGCCACGCGCACTACCAAACTGGCATGGTGGGAGTGGATTGTGCAGGCCATCGTACTGTGGATTGCCACGGAAGTGTTCTATCAGCTAATTGAGCGCACGATTCGCTTGGGTGCCACAGCTGCGCAAATCAAGTACCGGCACCGCGCTCAGGCCAAGCATAATGCGCGCGCTATCGCTCTTCGTGTGCTGCAACTTTGCCGTCGAATCATTATCGTGCTGTGCGCGGTCGGCACTGTGCTGCTGTGTGTATTACCGCTTGACTGGGGTGCGATTGCACAGGCTCGATCCGTGCAGCTGCGTCCGGTAACCGCCAAAGTCGAGGCAACGCCAGCGCAAACCAAGTCGGCGCCAAAGCCAGCGCAGCAGTCAGATGAATCCGCGCAACAAGCCGACCAACAAACCCAAGATGCCAACAAGCTGGTACCAGTGGCCGAAAAAGTACCGAATAATTTGGATACTTCCGGCTGGACCTACGACGCATCCACCGGTGTATGCAGTGCGGATCCGCTGATTATCAGCGATTCTGTGGAGATGGGCGCACAGCGCGTGCTAGTGAACACTATGCCGAACGCCATTCAGGACAATGAAATCGGCCGTAGTTTGGTTGCCTTCCCGTCCACCTACCAGCAGCATCTGGCGGCCGGCGACGATAAGCGCGTGGTGATTGCGGCACTGGGCACCAATAGCGCCGGAGCGAATCCGGAACAGTCATTTGAGGATGCAGTGACCGCGGTGAATGGCAAAGCCTTGTATTTCATTACGATTCGCAACCCCGCGATGGATGCCGAGGGCGTGAATGCAGCCATGCGTGCGGTGGCCGCTCGACATAAGAATGTGGGCATCATGGATTGGTATGGGCTGAGCGAGGGGCATAGCGAGTACTTCTATGATGACGGCGTGCATCTGACCATCGGTGAGGGATTGGGGCGTGAGGCCTATTCGCATATGGTCATTCAGGCTTTGTGCGGCCAGTGATTTCCTCAGCAAACACCCTCTTTTGACACAGCGTCAAAAGAGGGTTTACAATATGCTGCGAGAGAAATTGACGCTTCGTCAACAATGCTCGTTCCGCAATGATTGCAGGACACAGCACCTCGAGCCAAGCGCCAACAGCCCAGGCCCCGGCATCCAACGAGGGATGACGAGCACAGGGCACAGCAACTAGGACACTCGGAAAGGACCGTTATGCTGTTTCAGGTCTACGGCGACAATGCCGTCTATCAATGGATTGGATGGATTCTCGTCTTCTGCTGCCTTATCGGCGCCAACGAGCTCGCTCGTCGCACCAAAACTGGTGGCGTGGTGGCGTTCCTCGTCATTCCCGCAATCCTGACCGTCTACTTCATTACCATCTACACGGCCGCCGCTATGGGTGCTGAGTGGGCTCTGAACAACCCCACCTACGTGCACATGACGAGCTGGTTCCATTACGCCAAGCTGTACGCGGCCACCATCGGCTGCATCGGCTTCATGGCCCTCAAATACAAGTGGGGCTCCATCGGCAAATCGCACTGGTTCAAGTGCTTCCCGTTCGTCATCGTGGCCATCAACATCCTGATCGCCGTGGTCTCCGACTTTGAATCCGCCATCCGCGGCTGGGGCGGCACCTGGGTTTCCACCGAAGGCGTGACCCTGTACGGTGGCTGGCACAACGTGTTCAACGGCTTGGCCGGCATCCTCAACATTTTCTGCATGACCGGCTGGTTCGGCATCTACGCTTCCAAGAAGAAGGACGATATGCTCTGGCCGGACATGACTTGGGTGTTCATCGTGGCCTACGACCTGTGGAACTTCTGCTACACCTACAACTGCCTGCCCACCCACTCCTGGTACTGCGGCCTCGCACTGCTGCTCGCTCCAACCGTGGCCAACTTCTTCTGGAACAAGGGTGGCTGGATTCAGAACCGCGCCTTTACGCTGGCCATCTGGTGCATGTTCGCCCAGGTGTTCCCGATGTTCCAGGATTACTCCGTGTTCTCCACCCAGTCCGTGAACAACCCGAACGTGAACCTCGTGGTTTCGCTGATCGCACTCGTGGCCAACGTGCTGGCTTTGGGCTACATCCTCATCCGCGCCAAGAAGCAGGGCATCAACCCGTGGATGCAGGAAGCCTTCAAGGGCACCAAGGACTTCGAACAGGCCATCGCCCGCGCTGCGTGATTGCTACATAATTGCTGCATAAACGCTACATAACATATGCGCTGACGTCTCATTCGTGGGACATCAGCGCATTTTCATTTGATTTGCGATGTTGTACTGCTGTGCCGTGGTACAACATCGTAGAACCTTGTGATTCCCTGCATTGCGGCAAGGAAAATGGCTTATCATCGTCGCTTGGGAACATGCGTACCGAACAACGAATGGTACGATCCCGCATTTTCACCCATTGCGCAATTTCGTACCATACATCCTTTGGCGATCACCCACCACAAGCCCCCTGCGGTGTCCACCTAGTGAGGAATCTCGCAGGCACCTCTTGAGCGTTTCCAGAGTTCACGCCTACAATCGGAAGCGTCTTATTTGATAGTCCAACCCAAAGGGGAGTTTCACTATGCTCACTAACGAGTACGTCAAGCGCGTCTATGATCAGGTGCAGAAGCGCGACGGCGATCAGCCCGAATTCCTGCAGGCCGTCTACGAGGTGCTGGACACTTTGCAGCCTGTTGTCGCCAAGCATCCTGAATACGAGGCCAACGGCGTGCTGGAGCGCCTCGTCGAGCCTGAGCGCGTGGTGAAGTTCCGCGTGGCTTGGGTTGACGATGCCGGCAAGGTGCAGGTCAACCGCGGCTACCGCGTGCAGTTCAACTCCGCCATCGGCCCGTACAAGGGCGGTCTGCGCTTCCACCCGACCGTGAACGAGGGCGTCATCAAGTTCCTCGGCTTTGAGCAGATCCTGAAGAACTCCCTGACCACGCTGCCGATGGGTGGCGGCAAGGGCGGCTCCGACTTCGACCCGAAGGGCAAGTCCGACGCTGAAGTCATGCGCTTCTGCCAGGCCTTTATGACCGAGCTGAGCCGTCACATCGGCCAGTTCACCGACGTTCCGGCCGGCGATATCAACGTCGGCGCCCGTGAAATCGGCTACCTGTTCGGCCAGTACAAGCGCATTCGTGACGAATACTCCGGCGTGCTGACCGGCAAGGGTCTGGAATTCGGCGGCTCCCTGGCCCGTACCGAGGCCACCGGTTATGGCCTGTGCTACTACACCGCAGAAGCTCTGCGCGTACTCAAGAACGATTCCTTCGAAGGCAAGACCGTGGTGATCTCCGGCTCCGGTAACGTGGCCATCTTCGCCACCGAGAAGGCTCAGGAGCTGGGTGCCAAGGTCGTGACCGCTTCCGATTCCAACGGCTACGTCTACGATCCGGATGGCATCAAGCTGGATATCGTCAAGGACATCAAGCTGGGCCACCGCGGCCGCATCAAGGAATACGCCGAGCGCGTGCCGGGCGCTGAGTACCACGAGGGTTGCTCTGGCGTGTGGACCGTGCCGTGTGACATCGCTCTGCCGTGTGCCACGCAGAACGAAATCGACGAGGCTTCTGCCGAGGCTCTGGTCAAGAACGGCTGCAAGGTGGTGTGCGAGGGCGCTAACATGCCGTCCACTCCAGAAGCCATCGCCGTCTACCAGAAGAACGGCCTGCTGTACGGCCCGGCCAAGGCTGCCAACGCCGGTGGCGTGGCCGTCTCCGGCCTGGAGATGAGCCAGAACAGCTACCGTCTGTCTTGGACCTTCGAGGAGACCGACGCCAAGCTGAAGTCCATCATGGAATCCATCGTTGCCGAGTCTCTGGCCGCCGCCAAGGAATACGGCGAGGAAGGCGACCTGATGGCTGGCGCCAACATCGCAGGCTTCGTCAAGGTGGCCAACGCAATGGTCGCCCAGGGCATTCTGTAAATCTGGGTTGTAACCCTCAGAGCTAAGTACAACAAGAAAACCGGTGTTTGGAGCGAATATGTGCTCCAAACACCGGTTTTTCATTGTGCTCAAGCAATCATCTAAGCGCTACTGCCGCTTATGACGCACAACAACCAAAACAACGCCGGCTGCCACCAGCAGCAGCACAACCACAGCGATAGCGGCTACGGATGAACCAGTGTTGGCAATCTGCTTGGCCTTAGGGCGATGACGGGAAACAGTGCCCGCCTGGCTATCAGTACCTGGCTGTGAAGCCGTGGTGTCAGTGCCGGTTGAGTACTTCTGATCGAACGCAAACGGCCATGCGCCATCAGGTGCAGCCCACTGACCAGCTTCCGTACCAAAGCCCATGTCAGCAAGCAGTTCCGCACGCTTGGCCTGTACTTGGGCCGCATCCAAAGCTTCCATCTTGCCGAGCACAATCTTCGAATAATCGGCGGGATTCAGCAGCGCTCCGGACTCGTCATGGCTAGCGTATTCAGCAAAGCGCACATCAGGGTGGAAGGTCACGTCCACGCTCTTGCCACTCTTATCCTTGCCGGTCCACACATTCCAACGGTCCTTGATGACCTTGCTGGAAATAGTGCTGTCGAGGTACGTCACAGCGGACGAAATATCCGCATATGTATCGTTCTTCGCATTCAAATTCACATCGGTCACGTAGCTGCTGCCGTCAGCCGTGCGCACCTGCGAATACTTCGCAAATGTCTGCCACGGGCGACCCAGCGAAAGCTTCGCATTATCACCGTAAGCATCGGAAACGGTCAGGCGGCAGCGGTCAATCACCAGACCAACGCCGGACTTCTTCGTATTGGCAGCGGTGAAATAACCGTTGTTCTTGCCGGGGAACGCGGCCATATGCAGTTCAGTGCCGGTGAAGTATGCATTCGCGTCGCCGAACACGAAGTCCACCGTGCCTTCAATGTATCCGCCATCCACGTATACGCGATTGCCGGCCCCCTGCACGTACAACGTGTCCTGACGGCCGATAATGCGGCTGTTCTTGAGGTATACCTTGTCTGCCTGAGTGTTCAGGGCAACGGCTGGAGTCTGCTGGCCTTCAGCGGTGTGATCCACCACGTTGTAATCATTTTGGAAGGTGATGCCGTAGGCTGCGAAACCGGTAGCACCCGCGCCAATGGTCACAGTGGCGCACTTATTGGTGCCCAGATCGAATGCATCCTGCGGCACGAAGTTGCCCGCAGCATCGAATGTGTTGGAGGAATAGTAGCTGGCGCGAATCGTCACCGCGCGCTTGGCAGTCACGTCAGCGTTGGCAAAGGTGACGCCCGGCTTGGTTACCGTCACCTTTTCGCGGTAATCTCCAGGAGCGATTTTCAGCACCAGTCGATTGGTCTCGGAAGAATCATTCGCGTCCAATGCAGCCTGAATGCTCTGGTACTGCTCGTTCGGACCAACGGTGACGATATGGCTGGCAACAGCGGGGGAGTCGGCAGCATAATCGATGGCGATGCCGGTCAGGTAGAGGCTACCGGCACCTGCAACGGTAAGTGGCACATAACGCGTGGAGTCGGTACTGACCACGCTTGCGGCACCGGTGGCAATATCCGCATCATTGAGCTTGAGCGTGGCCCCATATGCCTGGCCCTGCACGGTGATGCTGGCACCGCCTTCGGCTTGGGCGACAGGAATGTACAGAATAGTTCCGGCGTTTACCTGAGTATCACTACCGCCGCTGGCTGCTGTGGTACGCGGGCTGAACTTGGCACCTTGTACTCGAGCATCAATGGCGATGCCGTGGTAGTCGGCAGTGCCACCTTGCACAGTTGGTCGATCGGTTGCAGCTTCGGTGAAATCCCAGCTGGTATCTGTAGCCGACACGGCAGCAGGGGTACCGGGGAACGCTGGTTCCGGCTTCTGTTCGGCAAGAACGATGCTGTTGAGGTACGACGAAGGAGCTGTAAATGTGATGTTGACGGTAACGTCAGTATCCGATGCGGGCACGGTGATGACATTGTCTTTTACCTCGCCCGCAGATGCAGTGACCGCAGTGGTGCCGCCTGAAAGCGACAGGGTGATGGTCGCTGGATTGGTATGAGCCGGTACCGGGACGCCAATGATGGTTCCCGCGTTGATTTGGGTGTCGTTGGTGCGCGGTGCGAATTTGGCTCCGACTGCAGTGGCGTCAATGGTTAGGCCATCGAAAGTTTGCGATGCACCTTGCACTGTGCCCAATGCGGCAAGAGCGGCATTGGTTGATGCATCCAAAGACCAGGTATGGTCGATAGCTGATGCAGCAGTAGTATTTACTGAGCTTGATGATTGCGATGCAGTTGGATTGCTAACTTCTGTAGCTGATGCGGTGGCCGCGGCCCCGCCGAATATCATGCCGGCAGCCAGTAGTATGCCAGCAGCGCGAAGAATGGTTTTCTTCATGGGAATCTCTCTTATGCTGTGAATTGGATGTAGCACAGTGGATAACAGGGAGAAATCCCAATACACCACAACCTGAGCAAATCCCCCTGCCTATGCTCGCGCTCAACATAGCACTGGAGAAAGTGCTATCGGAACCCCCGAACCGCATTCAGAAAAAGGGTGCACCCTTTGTGACCAAATGTACATATGGCAGTACATATCGGTTATGCGCGCAACAAAAATGCCTGCAACCAAGATGGCAGCAGGCATTCTGTACTTAATTGTGATGATCTCAAATCAGCTCAAGCGTCACGTCGAGCTTCAGGGGCTTATCGGCGGGCAGCTGGAACTCCGGGTGCACGGGTGCGCCCCAGGTGTCGTCGCCGCCAATACCCATCTGGGCAGCCAGCAGACGCAGGAACGTGTGGCGCACTGGCGGCAGTTCGTCAGCATGCAGCGCGTCCTCCAGCATCAGCGAGCTGTACGGCAGCAGGCTCACGGCGAACGGCTGCGCATCGGTTCCGGCTGCGGTCACGCGCATACCATGTCCTTCGGCGTCGGTGATTTCCGCCCAGCGCACGCCCTCATGATTGCCGGTTTCCTGCGGCACCAGATATGGCGCGAAGTCCTCGTCCGCCGTGCGGGAGAAGATGCCCAGCTTGCCGCCGTGCAGGCGGTCACGATACGTCTCTTCAGGGCCAAGACCGTAGAAACGCAGGTGATCGTACTGGGACGGCAACGCCCATTCGAGACCGAATGCCGGCAGGGTGGCGGCATCCGCCTCGCCCGGGAATTCGGCAGTCAGATGGATGCGCAGGGCGGCATCAATCTCATAACGAACAGTAACCGGCGTATGCGCCGCATCAGCCAGCTCATAGATGTACGTGCCAGTCAGACCCTCGACGTTCTGCTCGATGGCAGTGCCGACCACGCGCGCATAGCGTCCGGCTGCGAACCATTGTGCGCGATTGAATCCGGACTGGTTGCCGCGATCGTTATCCACCAGCGCACGGAAGGTGGTCAGCGAAGGCCGGCGAATCACCATTTCACGGTCGGCTTCACCATTCGTACCGAATCGCTTGAAGGAGACCAATCCGCCTGCGCTCTTGGAGAGCAGCGCCTCGGCGGCATCATTGTGAATGCCGGCATTAAACGGATCCTCAGCCACCACAGCCAGAGAAGCAGCCGCAGCGGAATCAACCTCAGCATCGCCAAAGTCCACGCTGGCCACATACTGCCCGAACGTCAGCTCATACCCGGCCGGCGCCCAGTCGGTGGCCGAAGCCAGTCGCTGATCGACTTCGTACACGACTTCCGCACGACCGCTCAGCGGCACCAGATCGGTGACGCGTGGGAAGGCAATCGGCAGTCGCTGCGTGTCTCCTGCCGGCACATCAAAGCGATAATCCGCATGCCAACGCTCAACACCGTTCACCAGCACGCGCGCGGCGAACACATAATCAGCGGTGGAGATGAACAGGTTGTCGTTGATGATGGTCACGCCGGACTCGTCCGGAGTTAGGCGCACGTTGGCATACAGTTGCTTGACTTCCTGTGCCTTAGGCGTGGGCGTGCGGTCCGCGAAGACGATGCCATTGCCGCTGAATTCGTAGTCGGTTGGGCGGTCGTAGAAGTCACCACCGTAGGCGAGGCGCTCGGTGCCGTCACCGAGAGTCTGGAACAGTGCCTGATCCACGTAATCCCAGATGAATCCACCTTGGTACTTCGGGTATTGCTCGAGTGCGGTGTACAGGTGCAGGCCACCGGTGGAGTTGCCCATCGAATGCGAGTATTCGCAGGAGATGTATGGCTTCTGATCGTCGCCGAACAGGTACAAGTTCTTGATTTCGTCAGGTTTGGCGTACATGCGGCTCATGATGTCCGTCACGTCGCTGTATTCCGGCTCGTTGAACACGCTCTCATAATGCACCGGACGATCAGGGTCGTTGGCATGCACGAAGTCGCGCATGGTACGGAACACATCGCCACCGAAGGACTCGTTGCCCAACGACCAAATCACCACGCTTGGATGGTTCCAGTCGCGGTGCATCATGCTGTTGAGACGGTCCACGCAGGCCGCACGCCATTCGTCACGGCTGCCCGGCACGGCGGTTTCCGGATGGAAGGTACCGTCCGCGTAGGTCCACGTGCCGTGGGTTTCGAGATTCGTTTCGTCGATCATGTAGATGCCGTATTCGTCGCACAGCTCGTACCAGCGGGTCTGGTTCGGGTAGTGGCAAGTGCGCACGGCGTTGATGTTCAAGCGCTTGAATTCGCGGATATCCTTAAGCATCACAGCTTCGGAAACCGCGCGGCCAGTGCGTGCATCGAACTCGTGGCGGTTCACGCCCCTGAACACAATGCGTTTGCCGTTGATCTTCATCAAGCCGTCTTCGATGGCGAAGTGGCGGAAGCCAATGCGCTGCGGCACGGCTTCGATCACCTGACCGTTCTCATCCAACGCAGTGATGGTCAGGGTGTACAGGGTCGGCTCTTCCGAACTCCACGCGTCCACATGGCCAACGTTCACCTTCCAACTAACGGCGATGGGGGAGTCGTCAAAGTTTTCAATAACCGGCACGTCAGCAATGCTGTTGCGCCACACTTCCGCACCAGAAGCGTCTGTCAGCACGGCCTCAAAAGCATTGGCACCGGAGGCGTTGCGCACGAATGCATCAACGCTCAGCTCACCCTCTCCAGCAGCGACATCGTAATCGGCGGTGACGCGCAGATCCTGAACATGGACGGCTGGCTGAGCGGTGAGTTCCACCGAGCGGAACAGGCCGTGCATGCGCCAGAAGTCCTGATCTTCAAGCCAGCTGGCGGATGTGTACTGGAAGCAGGCCACGGCAAGCACGTTCTCGCCCGGCTGCAGTGCGGCGGTCACATCGAATTCACTGGGCGTAAAGGAGTCCTCAGAGTAACCGATAAATACACCGTTGAGCCACACGGCGATGGCGGTGGAGGCACCTTCAAAGGTCACGGTAATAGGACGCACAGGAGTCTCACCGGCCGCCAACGCCTGCACATTTGCAGACACGGCTGCGGCAACCTTGTATTCCGGCGTAAAGGCGCGGCGGTAAAACGCCACATAATTATGCTCGGGGATGCCCGGTGCCTCGGGAGCCTCGTGACCAGACCACGGGTATTGCTGGTTCACATACTTATGCGGCAGGAATCCCTTGACTTCCAAGCAGGACGGCACATCGATGGTTTCGAATGCAGAGTCGTCGAAACTGGGAGCAGCAAAATCAGCAGCAGTCAGCGTATCAGTACCGAGGTCAGACAGATCAGCGAGCGACACTACCCATTCGCCGTCCAAGCTTTGCTGCAGATCCATCGATTCGCCCGCAGCCGGAGCATGGTCATAGAAACGATGGCTTGAATGCGCAGCCACTCTGTTCACTGCGAACACTCGTGGATCCGTAAGCCATGCCGGATTGAATTGTTCGGCAATCATCGAATCAGTCATGTGATTATCGCCTTCCTGAATTATGTTGCACACCACCATGTGATTAGTAAATAAACTGTTTACTAAACAGCATACTTCATATTGCATATCCACACGCACATGAATTCAATGCATTACGATGGATAATAAGTAAACGCATTACTGTTGCGCATTAATGCAGCACATGGAAAGAACTCATCGGGAATCATTATGGTCACTATCAGGCAAATAGCACAGCAAGCCGGATTCTCC
This sequence comes from Bifidobacterium imperatoris, assembly GCF_002860405.1. Classification (GTDB taxonomy): domain Bacteria; phylum Actinomycetota; class Actinomycetes; order Actinomycetales; family Bifidobacteriaceae; genus Bifidobacterium; species Bifidobacterium imperatoris. The sequence continues at coordinate 27,398 of NZ_NMWV01000004.1, forward strand.
CCGGCAACCGTTTCCCGCCTGCTCAATGGCGACCCCACGTTTTCCGTCAAAGAGGAAACCCGGCGCAAGATTCTTCAGGTGAGCAGAGAACTCGGGTACGAGGTGCAGGAAAGGCATTTCCTAGCCCCGCATGATATCGCCGTACTGGATGCCATCGATAGCGACGAGGAACTGCTGAACGCCTACTACAGCGAATTGCGCAACGCCTTGCTTGCCACCGCAGAAGATATGCACATTACCTTGTCGTTCTTCAAAGATGTGCAGTCGCTGACGGCAAACGCCGATCAATACGATGGTTTTGTGTCTATCGGCCCGGAAGTGCACAGTCAAGCAGAATTGCAGCAGCTGCATGATGTGCTGCCTCACGGCGTATTCATCGATGTGAATCCCGCGCCCAACCTGTTCGATTCAGTGCAGCCGGATCTGGCGCAAACCGTATTGGATGCCTTGAGCGAGGCCACGGCCCGCGGCATGAATCGCATTGGATTCATCGGCTGCAAAGGCCACATCATGGGTACATACGAGTATCCGGAAGATGTCCGCACTTTGGCTTTCCGCAACTGGTGCGAGCGTCTCAACGTGAACAATGACGGGCTGATTTTCATCAGCGAGCAGGTGAGCGTGGAGAGCGGCCGCAAACTCGGCGAACAGGTGGTCAAAGCACTTGACGGCAACCTGCCGGATTGTTTCATCGTGGCCACTGATGCTTTGGCCGTGGGCATGTTGCAGGCGTTCAATCAGGCCGGCATTATTGTGCCGCGGGATGTGAGCCTGATCAGCATTAATAATCAGACCATCGCACAGTATGTGTCGCCTCCGCTGACCACGTACGACATCAACCAGCAGGATCTGGCGAGAACCGCGCTGCTGGTACTGTCCCAGTCGCTGAATTACGACTCCGCCACCCACACGCATACGCTGCTTTCCACCACGCTGGTGCCGCGCGAAAGCTTCGTGTCACAAGCACGGAGCTGATATATCGCCATCAATGCCTTTTGTTCACACATCTTGCCGTAACCGGTTACCATTATGTACTGCAATGAAGCAATTCACTAAGGAAAGCGGATATCCACATGTCTCGCACAGCAATAGCGACCAAAAAAGTGACCATTAGAGATGTGGCCCGCTTAGCCGAAGTGTCCTACGGCACTGTTTCCAGATACCTTAACGGCAATGAGCATGTTTCCACCGATGCCGCGCGCCGCATCGCCAAGGCCATCGAAGAATCTCATTACACGCCGAACAAAGCGGCTCGCTCACTGGCTCAGCAGCGTACCTCAACTGTTGCCTTCATCGTGCAGGTCGAATCCATAGCCACCCTGCTGCAAGCAAGTACTGCCGCCGCTATGGCGGAAGCCAATCAAACCTTGGGCGATGCCGGCTATCAGATGGTCACGCTCATCGCCAATTCCGAGGATTCCACACAGCGCATAGCACAGCTGGTACAAAGCGACTTCGCCGATGGGTATCTGTTGTTCTCCTTAAGTGAGGATGATTCGCTGATCAATATTTTCCGCACTGCGCATCGTCCGGTGGTATTGTCCGAAGCCAGCGATCGCAGTACCGCAGTTTCCTACCCAGCCGTGGATTTCGCTAACGCCGACGGTCAGTGCAGTATTACCCGGTATTTGCTGGACCAAGGGAAAATCAGGCTGGCCTATGTGTGCGGGCCTGGTTACTCGCCATCGTCAAGCAAGCGACTGCACGGCTTCAAACAAGCTATGGGAGCATATTTCGATGACAGTCATGTGTATTACGCCGACGATTGGGAAATCGCCAGCGGTGAGATGGCGGCAGTTGAATTCCAGCCGATGCTTCATGACCTCGACGGTATCGTATGCGCCAACGACAATATCGCCATTGGCGTGATTAATCAGCTGCGTCGATTCGGCTATCGGGTGCCCGAAGATATTGCGGTCACTGGTTTTGATGATTCCCCGATTGCCACGATGATGGATCCAAAGCTCACTACAGTGCGACAGGATTCGTGGCTGCATGGCCGTGTGATGTCGCAGCTGTTGCTCCGTATGCTGCACGGCGAGGTAGTGGATCATCAAACCGTCAAACTACTGCCCACCGAGATTGTGACTCGGCAGTCAGCGTAGGTTTGCCGCGCTGATTCGTTTGTATGTTCACGCAATCCACGACCCCTGCGCGAACTTACAAACGATTTGCACGACAAAAGCCTTTGTATGTTCGCGCACCATACGTGACTTGCGCGAACACACAAAGGCTTTCCGGCCAAACAGCCGTTCGTCAATGATTAGTGACGCTTACGGTTGATGAGCAGAACACCTCCCACAATCACCAGAGCAACCACCACACCAGCGATAATCGTCACCGACGAACCGGTATCGGTCAGCTTGTCGCCCTTTTGAGTGCTGGGCTTGTTTTGATTGCTGTTGCCCTTAGCCTTGACGGTCACGGTAAACGTGGCGGTCTTGGTAGTGTCGGACTTCAGCGTCACCACAACATTGAACTCGCCGGCCGTGGTGAACGGCTTGGTCAAGTCAACCGGGTTATCGGAGGCATCGAAGGCAGTCAACTTGTATTCGCTTGCGCCAAGTTCGCGTGTGGTGCCGTCAGACAGCGCCGCATTCACCTTCAAGCCGTCTGCAGAGAACTGGCCACCGACCGTATATGTGGTCTTGGTCGGGTTCTGCGCCACAGCAATACTCGTAATCGTCAGTTCAGGCTCCGGTTCCGGCTGCTTGTGAGCAACCGTTACCGTAAATGTGGCCTTGGCTTCAGCATTGTCAGCAGAAGTGACTGTGATGGTCAGGTCACCGGCTGGCAGCGGCTGGTCAAGGTCCACTGCTTCACCGGCAGCATTGGTGGCTGCCAGCGTGTATTCGCCAGACGACAGCTCATCGGTGCTGCCATCCGACCACGTACCCTGCACCTTGAGTCCGGATGCGGAGAACATGTCACCCTCCGTGTATTCGGTCTGGCTCGGTTCGGCTGCAATCTTCAGCGAATCGAGCGTCGGCAGCGGGTCGGCAGCCTGGAAGATCTTCACCTCAGCCACCTTGGAGTATGGGTAGTCACTGCCATAGTTGGCAGGAGTGATGATCAGGCTAATGGCCTTGGTTGCCGGCAGACTGTTCAGATCCACGGTAGTTGGCGTGGACGGGTTACTGGCATCAGGTTTTCCGATGATGTCGGTATCCACCCAACTGCCATCGTCGGCAAGATACTGCACCTTGAACTGCTCAGGTGCCGCCTCGGCCTTGGTTTGGTCGAGATAGAATTCCAGCTTGCTCAGCTCATACTTCTGATCGAAGGTCCAGTTCAACCATGATGGGTTGGCTGGAGCGGTTTCGGACGAGTCCTTCCAATTCGACCAGTTGGTCGACAGGTTGTTATCGCAAGTGTACTTTGCGCTCGACGTGCCCCACTTGGTTTGCACATCGGAAGCAGCTGCAGACGAGCAGAACTTGTTCGCCAAGTTGGTCACGTTCTGCACTCGCACGCGGAATCGTGCCACCTTGCTGCCATCAACGTTAAGCTTGACCGTCACCGGCACCACGCCGGCCTTGGAGGAGTCGAAGCCCAGCAATGTGTATTCGGATGCATCGAGCACGCGCGTAGTACCGTCAGCCAAGGTAGCAGTGACTTCCAAACCAGCTGTATCCAGCGACTCACCAATTTGGTAATCAGCCTTGGATGGCTGCTTGGTCACAGCAATGGATTCGATATCCGTAGCTGGAGCAGCAGCCTCAACCAACGTGACGTTATCCACGTATGCAGCGGACGAGTCAGCCAAATCCGGCTGCTGAATATTGACCCACAGCGCGCTATCGGCAGCAGCATCCCACGGCACAGTGAATGTTCCGGATACGTAGACTTTCTCGCCGCCCTTTGCGGTTTCGGCATCCACGGTCTTATTCAGCAGTGCGGTGGAGTACTGGCTGAAGTTGCCGCCTGCGCCGGAGCCTTCCTTGCGATAGCGCACGGTGGCGCTCACCGTAGAAGGTGTCTCATCATTGCTGGCACCGGTGGTGATCCAGAAGCCAAGCTCATAGGTCTTGCCAGGCTCAGCCGGAATATTACGCTGGTCAATCTGCGTGAATGAGACGCCATCACTCTTGCCCAACTTGGCAGCACGCTCACCGGAAACAACAGCATCAGTCTGGTTCAGATCAGAGCGGTAACGCTTGAATCTGGAATCCTTGTACGTGTCGCGGTTCTTGGAACGGTCTCGGTTCGCCGGCGTCCAAGGCGAAATGCCGTTCCACGGCTCACTGTTGGTGCCGAGATTAATGTTCTCGAATGAACCATCCCACAGCTGGTCGTACACGGTTTTGACGCTGATGCCAGTAATCTCACCGGACTTTCCGGCATTGGTCAACGTCACCTTGGACACATCAGACGACGTGCGCACATGCAATACCTGCTCGCCTGCACCTGAGGTCTTCTGCACATAATCACGGTCATTGGCCAAGCCGGCTTCAAGCACGGCATCGCTTGCAGTAGTGGCCTTGATTTCCAAGGTGGCATTGCCCGGAGCGTCAATAGTCACCGACTTGCCGGCAGCCAGATCAGCCACATCACCGGTTTCAGTGGTGTCGGATCCTTGGAAGGCTCCTACTGCTGGAGCAGACCAGCCAGACACCACATGCTGGGTGCCGTAGGTCTGCTTGGCGTGATTGAAGCCGTGAGGGAAGTCACGAGTCTTCAGAGCATTGTCACCAGTCAGATAGGTGTTGCTGATGGCGAATGGGAAGTTGTCCGTGGCCATTGCACGCCCCTTGCCGGCCGCATATGCCGTGGCTTTGGCGGAGTACAGCGTGCTCAGATCGCCCTTGGCCACAGCCTCAAGATCAAGACCAGTGGCAGCAATGTAATCGGCAAGAGCAACGTACTTGTTGCCGTTTTCGTTCACCTTAGCCCACATGTTTTTGTCTCCGCCAACATACAGGTTGTTGCCGTAGTTGATTTGGAAGCCATCGGAGTTGAGCTTGTCGTTCTGGTCGGCCATAGCGGTGCCGTCCTGAGCGATAATCACATTGTTGTTGTAGGTAACGCCCGCGTTCTGCGCATTATTCGAGAACGTGACGTTGGTTCCCTTGGGCAGAATGGTTGTGTTGTTGTAATAGTTCATATCGGTGATGCCGTCGAGCGTCACGGTGCGGTAGGTGTTGGATGAGCCGTCGCAAGGTTTGCTTGCCACACCATCGTTGACGGACAGGTTGTAACGGAAGGTGCCGCCCAGCGCTGTGCCAATCAGTTCAGCATTGTTGTTCTGCCACTTGTACCAGTCGGTGCAGGCGCATACGAGCGTGGCACCACCGGCGTTGTCATGGCTGTAATTGTATTGGAATACGGTGTTACGGGTGCCGTAATCGAAGTCCCATGCAGTGCCATCGTTGTTACCGCTGGTCTTTTGCGTATTGGTCACTTCGTTGTACTGGAACAGTGTGTTATCCGAATTCCAATTCCAGATACCGGCGTTGGAACCTTGTCCAGATACGCTTGCCGCGTTTTCCAGATAGTTCTTTTCCACAACTGTGCCGTCAGACATCTGCACGACGATACCGTCGCCGCCAATATTCTTCAGCGTGTTTTCGGCAATGTACAGGTTGGTGTTCGGAGTCCACGCATATTGGTCACGCAGCGATCCGGAAACACCACACTCCCAAGCCACGTCTTCACGGCAACGGAAGTCGGACGACATATTGATGCCAGAGCGGTTCACATCGGTGATCGTATTGCCCACAATCTGTACATCATTGAACCAGGAAGGGGTCTTGCGGGACGTATCGGATTTAATGCTGCCTTTGGTTTGCGTTGCGCCATCAACCGGAATGGAACGACCGTAATTTTCCAGTTGGATTGCGGCCGAACCGCCCAGATCCTTCTGCTTTTCGCCGTAAATATCATGGATGGCATTGTTGCGAATCACGATGCCGCTCAGTTCGCCGGCATTATCGTTTTCTGCCGTAATACCGCGACGCATGTATTTATAGTGGTCCGCTTCAGGATCGGTGTTGCTGATATCAAGATTCTGCACAGTGATGTATTCGCTATTGCGCAGCAGTACCACATCGGCCACGCCATCGCCAGCGAGCTTTGGCGCGTCCGCGTTAGCGTCACCGTAATCACTGATGATGACGGGAGCTTCGGCAGTACCTTTTACGTTCACGATGCGCAGTGCAGCTTTGATGGTAGCGCCATCAACGGTTTGACTGTCACCGGTGCAGGTAGTGCCACGCTTGAACAGTAGCTGATCGCCAGCCTGCAGCGTCACACTGTTCGCTGCAGCGAATGAGTTCAGCGGACTATTTTGATCAGTTCCGTTACCGTTCTCTTTCGCGGAACAATCCACATAGTATGTGGTTCCCGTAGCTGGCACAGGATTATCTGTGTCTTCTGCGTATGCCGCCGGAACTACTAATATTCCGGCGCATAGTGTCGCCGCAGCGACCACTCCTCCAAATATTTTCTGCACATTGCTTGCAGCCATAGAGGAGACCTCCTCGTCCTTCCGTCAGCCGTCTCGCAGTCACCGATGACCGACTATCGCTACCGTAGCGATTCCTAACCGTTAGTGAGCCTAACGGCATTGATTAATGCCTGTGATGACGATCGATAAGAGACGCCATCGTCACGCATTTACCAAGCATACACAACCTACGTAACCGGTCACAAAAATGACAAAAGAGGGGTGTCACGATACTGAACAGCACCACGATTGTTGGACTGAAGTAATTCAGATTCGATGATCGGAGGTGCGGTTCAAAACGAGCAATGTAACGATAAACCACCCTGTTTTGTATATTGGTGAACAGCAAAGGGGTTTCTATGGTCACCATGAAAGATGTCGGGCGCGAGGCCGGAGTCTCCGCAATGACGGTTTCCAACGTGCTGCGCGGCAATACGAACGTCACGCCAGAGACGGCACAGCGTGTGCGCGAGGCTGCAGATAAGCTGCACTACCGGCTCAACACCACTAGCCTGTCTGCCCGCAGCCTGCGCGTCTCCGCAAGCCGTCACGGGCGTAATTTCAGTACCATTGGCCTCGCCATCTTCGAGCTTGACCGTCCCTATCCGTCTCAGCTCGCCTCGCTGATTTCCCAAGCGGCGGAAAAGCGCGGCTACCAGACCGTGGTGCAGGAAACCCGTATCAATGCGGATAACGAGCGTTCCATCATCGAACGAGTCTCCAATCAGTTCTGCGATGGCTTGATTTTCAGTTCCAGTCGCCTGTCCGCAGCGGAAATTGAGCAGTTGTCGAATCACCGACCGACCGTGCTGTTGGATGATGATCGCCCTCAGCAGGATATCGATACGATCTTGACGCCCAGCGAGACCGGTGCACAGGCCGCCATTGAATACTTGTGGAGTACCGGCAAAAGACATATCGGCATTATCGGCGGACTGGGCGAGAGCCTCGATGAGCATGAAACATTTGATTCCAATGACACCCGCCATCGCCGTCTGATGGGTTGCCGCAATGCGTTTGACACGCTGGGCGTGGATTGGATGAGTGTGCCGATTATCGCAACGCCTTGGAATGACACTGATGCCCGTCAGGCAATCATCCAGAACGCCGATATTGTGCGCTCCTGCGATGCCCTGTTCTGCATGACCGACACCACCGCATTCGGCGTGATTCGCGGACTGAAGGATATTGGCCTCAGCGTGCCCGACGATATTGCGGTAATGGGCTTCGACGGCATCGAAATGGGAGCCATTATGACGCCCTCTCTGACCACAGTGGCCGTGGATATCCCAATGGTGGCGCAAAAGGCCGTCGACATGCTCATCGAACGTATCGACGACGAATCCGACCGCAAACGCCAACGCATCGTAGCCGACTTCCACATCGCCCAGCGCGAATCCGCCTAGGAATCGTCCTTCGGCCGATAGATTCTTCCGAGGCTGCAGGCCGATGCTGATAATAGAAAAGCGGCTCCGAGGAGCCGCTTTTTCTGTAGTTGGTATTGGATGCGAATCAGTCGTCACCCAAGGTCAGGTGCACGCCGCCGACTAGGGAGCTGACCACGTTGTAGATCAGCGCGATGATGGTGGTCAGCAGGGTGAAGAGCACCACTTCCACGATGGAGAAGATGGTCATGCCGGAGACCACGGTGGTCAGAGACAGCACGTTCTTCAGATCGAAGTCGGCGTTCAGACCGGTGGCGGACACGATCTGGGTGAGCTGGTTAAACACGCCAACGGCATCCAGCAGCAGCCACACGATGGCGGCGGCCACAATCTGAATGATGGCACCGGCGATGGAAAGCATGAACGACACCTTGGCCACGGACCAGGCGTCCACGCGGGTCAGAGACAGGCTCATACGGCGGGCACGCGGGGTGCGGCGCACATTCGGGCGCGAGGTGGTCGGAGTGCTGCCGTTCGGCAGAGCGGACTCCTCCGGATCACTGGATACAGAACGTGCCACACGCGGAGCACCCTGATGAGAGCCGATCAGCGGCTCGACGGGTTCGTTCGCTGGGGTTACGGCTGCGGGCTGAATAACCGGCTCGTTGCCTTCGAGATTCTCGCTCATCGTTTCTCCTTAAACAGGCTATTGGTAGCCTCTGCTGTTAGAGAGGCTACCAGCTTTTCAGGACGCGGCTCATGCCTCGTCCGTGTTGTTCACATTCTCGCCGGATTGCGGGGTTTCAGCGGCTTCACCGGACTGTGCAGCCTCAGTGGTGGATTCCTCTTCCGGCTCGTCCTTTTCCTCGTTACGAGCGATGGAGAGGATTTCGTCGCCCTTGTCTGGCTTGGCGAAGGTTACGCCCTGCGTGGTGCGGCCAGTGCGGTTGACTTCATTCACGTTGGAGCGAATCACCTTGCCGGACTTCATGATGGCCATAACCTGATCGTCTTCGGAAACCACCAGAGCACCCACCAGGGAGCCACGGCCTTCAACCAGCTGAACTGCCTTCACACCAAGGCCATTACGGCCCTGCAGACGGTATTCCGAAATGGCGGTGCGCTTGGCGAAGCCTTCGTTGGTGACCACGAACAGGTCCTTGTCGGAATCGTTCGGCACCACATCCATAGCCAGCAGGTTGTCGCCTTCACGGAACTTCATGCCCTGCACGCCTGCGGTCTGGCGGCCCATCGGTCGCAGCTGATCGTCATCAGCCTGGAACTTCAGGCTCATGCCGAGCTTGGAGACCAGGATGATGTCATCCTCGGCGTTGCACAGTGCGGCACCGATCAGCTCGTCAGCGTTCTCGCCGTTTTCGTCGGCCATCAGACGCACGGCGATCAGACCGCCCTGACGTGGGGAGTCGTATTCGGCCAGCGGCGTCTTCTTGACCTTGCCGGAGCGGGTGGCGAGCACCAAGTACTTAGCCACCTCGTAGTTCGGGATGGACAGCACGGCCTGAATCTGCTCGTCCGGAGCGAACTGCAGTAGGTTGGCCACATGCTGGCCCTTGGAATCACGAGAGCCCTCGGGCAGCTCGTATGCCTTGATGCGGTACACGCGACCCTTGTTGGTGAAGAACAGCAGCCAGTTGTGCGTGGAGGTCAGGAAGAAGTGATCGACCACGTCATCCTCGCGCAGCTTGGTGCCCTTGATGCCCTTGCCGCCGCGGTGCTGGGCGCGGTATTCGTCGGCCTTGGTGCGCTTGATGAAACCGGAGTGGGTTACGGTAACCACCACGTTCTCTTCAGCGATCAGGTCTTCAACGTTCATCTCGCCGGAGAACGGCAGGATCTTGGTGCGGCGTTCGTCGCCGTACTTGGCCACAATCTCATCGAGCTCGTCGCCGATGATCTTGCGCTGGCGTTCCGGACGGGCCAGGATATCGATGTAATCGGCGATCTTGCGCTGCAGTTCCTCATGCTCGTTGACGATCTTGTCGCGGTTCATGCGGGTCAGCGTGCGCAGCTGCATGGCCAGAATGGCATCGGCCTGTACCTGATCGATGTCGAGCAGCTGCATCAAGCCGGTACGAGCGGTATCCGTGTCTTCAGAGGCTCGAATCAAGGCAATGACCTCGTCGAGCATGTCAAGGGCCTTCAGATAGCCCTGCAGGATGTGATCGCGCTCTTCAGCCTCACGCTTCAGGTATGCGGTACGGCGAGCAATCACGTCAAGCTGGTGATCCACCCAGTGACGAATGAATGCATCCAGAGACAGCGTACGCGGCACACCGTCGACCAATGCCAGCATGTTGGCACCAAAGGTCTGCTGCAGCTGGGAGTGCTTGTACAGGTTGTTCAGCACCACCTTCGGCACAGCATCGCGCTTCAGCACAAGCACAAGGCGCTGGCCGGTACGACCGGAGGTTTCATCGCGCATGTCGGCGATGCCCTGAATCTTGCCATCACGCACAGCCTCGCGAATGGAGACGACCAAGCGGTCCGGATTCACCTGATACGGCAGCTCGGTGACCACCAGGCACATACGGCCGTTGATTTCCTCAGTGTTGACCACGGCACGCATGGTGATGAGGCCACGGCCTGTACGGTAGGCCTGTTCGATGCCCTTGTGGCCGAGAATGGTGGCTCCAGTGGGGAAGTCCGGTCCCTTGATGATGCGGATCAAGTTCTCCAGCAGCTCTTCACGGCTGGCATCCGGATGCTCCAGCGCCCAATGCACGCCTTCAGCCACTTCGCGCATGTTGTGCGGCGGAATGTTGGTGGCCATACCGACTGCGATACCTGCGGAACCGTTGACCAGCAGGTTCGGGAAGCGGGCCGGCAGCACGGTCGGCTCTTGGGTCTTGCCATCGTAGTTCGGCACGAAATCGACGGTGTCCTTGTCGATGTCGCGCACCATTTCCATAGCCAGCGGAGCCATACGGCATTCGGTGTAACGCATGGCTGCTGCGGGATCGTCACCGGGGGAGCCGAAGTTGCCCTGACCATCGACCAGCAGGTAGCGCATCGACCAGGACTGTGCCATACGCACGAGGGTGTCGTAGATGGCGGCATCACCGTGCGGGTGGTACTTACCCATCACATCGCCCACGACACGGGAGCACTTGTTGTAGCCACGGTCCGGGCGGTAGCCGCCGTCGTACATGGCGTACACCACACGGCGGTGCACCGGCTTCATACCGTCGCGCACATCCGGCAGTGCACGCTCCACGATCACGGAGAGTGCGTAGGCCAGGTAGGATTCACGCATTTCCTGCTGCAGATCCTTGCGCTGGATGCGTTCTCCAGTCATCAGACCGTAATCGGTGTTGTCCGCTTCCTGCGGGCTCAACGGCTCCATAGAGCCGTCCGGAACGAACTGCTCGTCGGCGCCGTCGGTGTTGTCGTTGACACCGCCCGGGGTGTTATTTGTTTCGTCTGCCACTTATTACCATTCCTTTGGTGTTTTAAAAAGCTCAAACGTGGTCTCTCCCCGTCACCGCTTCACGGTGACATTTCCCTCATCAGAGGGAGACTGGAGATTCCGTCAGGCGTCAATCCAGCGGACGTTCTTGGCGTTGCGTTGGATGAAGAGTCGGCGGGGTTCCACTTCGTCGCCCATCAGCATGGAGAAGGTCTCGTCAGCGGCTGCGGCGTCTTCGATGTGCACCTGCTTGAGGATGCGGTGTTCAGGGTCCATAGTGGTTTCCCACAGCTCCTGGTAGCTCATCTCGCCCAGACCCTTGTAGCGCTGGATGCCTTCGCCCTTGGGCAGCTGACGACCAGCGGCCTTGCCTTCGGCGAGCACGCGGTCGCGCTCGGCATCGGTGTAGACGAAGTCGTGCGGGCCCTTGGTCCACTTCAGTCGGTACAGCGGCGGCATGGCCACGTACACGTAGCCTGCGGTGATCATCGGGCGCATGTAGCGGAAGAACAGGGTCAGATTCAGCGTGGCGATGTGGGCACCATCCACATCAGCATCGGCCATGATGATGACCTTGTGATAGCGAACCTTGGAGATGTCGAAGTCCTCACCATAGCCGCCGCCGACCGCGGTGATCAGCGATTCAATGGTGTCGGACTTCATCATGCGGTCCAGGCTGGCACGCTCGGTGTTCAAAATCTTGCCTCGAAGCGGCAGAATGGCCTGGGTGATCGGGTTACGGCCCTGAATGGCGGAGCCACCTGCGGAATCACCCTCCACGATGAACAGCTCGCACTCCTCCGGATTCGAGGACTGGCAGTCCTTGAGCTTATCCGGCATGCCGGCAGACTCGAAGATGGACTTGCGACGCGTGTTCTCACGAGCCTTCTTCGCGGCCAGACGAGCACGGGAGGCCTCGATGGCCTTCTGAATGATGTTCTTGGCCTCAGCCGGGTGGGAGTCGAACCAATCGCCGAGCTTGTCGGTCATCACGCGCTGCACGAAGGTCTTGGCTTCGGAGTTGCCGAGCTTGGTCTTGGTCTGGCCTTCGAACTGCGGGTTGGTGAGCTTGACAGAGATTACGGCGGTCAGGCCTTCGCGCACATCGTCACCGGAGAGGTTCTCGTCCTTGTCTTTGAGGATGCTCTTCTCGCGTGCGTAACGGTTGACCAGCGAAGTCAGCGCTGCACGGAAGCCTTCCTCGTGGGTGCCGCCTTCGGTGGTGGAAATGGTGTTGGCGAAGGTGTGCACTGCCTCAGAGTAGGCGGTGGTCCACTGCATAGCCAGTTCGGCGGAGATGCCGAGCTTCAGATCCTCGGCTTCAAAGCTGATGACTTCTTCCTCAACCGGGTTGGCCTTGCGGGACTTGACCAGATAATCCACGTAATCCTTGATACCGTTCAGGTACTGGTAGGTCACAGTCTGGTGGGTTTCGCCGGCTTCCGGCGCATTGTCTCCAGCCACTTCATCGCCGGCCTGATCAGGTTCACGCAGATCGGTCAGGCTGATCTTTAGGCCCTTGTTCAGGAAGGCCATCTGCTGGAAGCGGGAACGCAACGTTTCGAAGTCGTAGACCGTGGTCTCAAAGATCTTCGGATCGGCCCAGAAGGTCACGGAAGTACCGGTGGACTCGCCTTCAGCCATCGGCTCACCCTGCTTCAGCGGAGCGGTGGGGTGCTGGTCGATGTAGGTCTGGGTCCAGTGGAAGCCCTGGCGGCGCACTTCGATGTCCACGCGAGTGGAGAGTGCGTTCACCACGGAGATGCCTACGCCGTGCAGACCACCGGAGACTGCGTAGCCGCCACCGCCGAACTTGCCGCCGGCGTGCAGCTTGGTCATCACGGTTTCCACACCGGAGACGCCTTCGCCGGGCACTTCGTCAACTGGGATGCCTCGGCCGTCGTCCACCACGCGAATGCCGTTGTCCGGCAGAATGGTGACTTCGATATGGCTGGCGTATCCCGCCAAAGCCTCATCGACCGAGTTGTCGACGATCTCGTAGACCAAGTGGTGCAGGCCGCGCGGGCCGGTGGAACCGATGTACATACCCGGGCGGATACGCACGGCCTCCAGGCCTTCCAACACCCTCAGATCAGAGGCCTCATAATGTTCGGGGGCCATGGATTCGTCGAGTTCGCCTTCAGTGAGTTCCGCATTATTGATATGCTCTGCAGCCGCCTTCAGCTGCTCCTCTTTGCTGGTTTCGTCTGCCAACAGGCTTCCTTCCGTAACTACCAGGTCAGCCTTGCAAATCTCGTCTTTTGCAGGGGCGATATGGCTTAAGAAGCCCGTAAAGGGCTCTTCTAGCCTTTTGACCATACTGCATGTGATTTTACTCGTTTAGCACGACGAGCGCCATAGCGAGGCTTTTATTGCCTTCTACTTTCTTCTGGCCCATTTGCGCGAATATCCCACGGCCGGACCGGTCACGCGTATCTCGTTGATGGTCAATCCTTTGAGATTGCCGCGGATGGTTTCAGTCAGCTGTGGAATCAGATACGTCAGCTGAGTGGCCCAGACCGTGGATTCGGCACGAATGGTCAGCACACCGCCGCTGAAGTCGGCCACAGCTGAATGCGCAGCGACGCCTGGGCCTACTACTTGGTCCCAATGGTTGCGCAACTGCGCCAGTTTCAGGTTCGTACTCCACACGCCATTGCCGGCGATGGTAGACATCACATTGCCGAGTTCAGCGGGATCGCGCCCGGGTTTACCGAAGTTTTCGATGGCTTCTTCACGTCTCTGCTGAAGATGCTGACGATCATTCAGCAGTGCTCCACGTCGTGAGATTCGTTCAAAAACTTCGCAGGCCAGCTTGGTCTGGTCAAGATGAAGACGAAAAGCCACTGGCGGAATCATGCTCGCACCTGCTGTACCAAATCAGCGAATGGATCTTTGAATGCATCCTTGAGTGCGGCCACATCAATCACATGAGCCTTCTCACCCAGCATGGTGTGCGCGGATTCCGGCACATCACCTTCGGATGCCACGGTAATCAGCACCTGCTCTTGCTGGGCTGCGAAATCAAGAATCTGGCTGCGGCGGCTATCGTCCAGCTGGGCGAACACATCATCGAGAATCACAATCGGACGCATGCCCAGCTGCTCTCGAATCACTTGGAACAAGGCCATTTTCAGTGCCAATGCCATAGTCCACATTTCACCGTTGGACGCAAATTCCTTGGCGGGAATATCGAAGAGTTCCAGGCTGAGATCATCGCGCTGCGGGCCGATAAGATTCACACCGCGGGCCACTTCTCCGGGGTAGATGCGCTGGAAATGCTCACTGATGGCGTTATGAGGCTCGTCAAAGAGCAGTACTTCGTCGAATGAGGGCACGTAGCTGAGTGTCACCTGCTCGGTCTCGCCGGCAAGTTCACGATAGATTGCAGCAAATGGTTCGGCGAGCAAATCAATGATGCGCTTGCGCATACGAGTCAAGACAATGCCAGCTTCGATGAACTGCCCAGTCCAGATTTCCAGCCCGCTTAAGACAGCGTCTACCGGCTGCCCAGTATTGGAACTGGCATTGAGCTGTTTCAGTAAGGTGGCACGCTGCTTGGCGATGCGCGTGAACTGCTGCAATGCTTCGGGGTAGCCGCGTTCAAGCAATGCACCGGCTTGATTCAGCAGGGTTCGCCGGGCAGCTGGATCTCCTGAAACGAGACGCTGGTCCTCGGGTGTGAAGGCCACTGAGGGGATTTGGCCGACGATGTCGCGCAGATAGAGCGATGAACCGGAGTTGATGCGGGCTCGATTGGCACCGCGTGCATGAATGGATGCCTCGTAGGTGGTGACTTGGTCGGTATCGTCCGCTGATTCAGCGCCTACCACGTTCGCGCGAATCGTAGCGGTGGATTGCCCTCGTTCGATAAGAGGCAAGGTGCTGGAGGTGCGGTGGCTGGCTCCGGTAGAGAGGATTTCCACGGCTTCTACCAGATTGGTTTTACCAAGCCCATTTTTCCCCACTATGAGATTCACGCCTGGTACAAAATCGACCACTACCTGGCTCCAGGAGCGGTAGTGGTCGAGTGCGAGACGCGAAACGTACATCAGTATGTGAACGATTTCTTCTTGATATCCGGTCGGTTGCCTCAGCTGTTGAAGCGCATCGGCACCAGCAGGTAGCGGTAATCCATCGACTCGTCGGAGTCGGCTTCCTGCTGACCGTTGAACTCAACCGGCTTGACCGGGGTGGTCATCTTGATGCGGACGAATGGCTCGGCGATGGCGGAAAGGCCTTCCTTCAAGTAGGAGGGGTTGAATGCCACGGTGATGTCGTCGCCATCCATGTCGATGTCCAAGGTTTCGTTGGCCTGAGCCTCATCAGCGGAACCAGCGGACAGTGCGACTTCCTGACCGGTGAAGGACATGCGAATCGGAGCGTTGCGTTCGGCAACCAGTGCCACACGGCTGATGGCGTCGAGCAGATCCTGCTTGTTCACCACGGCCTGAATCGGGTATTCGTCTGCAAACAGGCGATCGACTGCCGGGAATTCACCATCAATGAGCTGGGAAGTGGAAACACGACCCGCATTCTCGAAGCCCAGAAGCGTTGGGTTATCGGCATCGAAGTCGAGACGAATATTCTGGTGCTCATCCAGAGAACGAGCCACATCCTTAAGCAGGGAGCCGCGAACCAGCGTGGTGGTTTCCACGGCCGGGTCCTGCGGAGTCCAAGTGAAGGTGGCGCGAGCCAAACGGAAACGATCGGTGGAGGTCATAACAACCTTGTCGCCTTGGAATTGCATACGAACACCAGTCAAAACCGGGCGATTTTCTTCGCGAGACACTGCCACGGAAGCCTGATTCACTGCCTGCACGAAAGTCGGGGCATCAACCTGGCCAAGTGCCGGAGGCACGGTGGGCAAATCCGGGTATTCGGTATCCGGCATGAGCTGCAAAGTGAACGTGGATTTGCCAGCGGTGATGGTCAGCGTGGAATCGCTGGTGCTCAAGTAGGTCTTCTCGGAGCGCAGCGACTTGGTGATATCTGCTAACAGCTTGCCCAGAACCAGAACGGAACCTGCTTCGTCCACGCCAGCTTCGATGTGGTGGCGAGCGGAAATCTCGTAGTTGAAGGCTGAGAACTGGAGCGTGCCATCGATGGCTTCGAGGCGAACGCCAGCCAGAATTGGATTGGAGGGTCGAGCGTCGATGACGCGAGACGTCCAGGCTACGGCATCGGCCAAGGCCGCGGTATCGATTTCGACTTTCATGTGGGTTTTCCCTTCGTCTGAATTTGCTGAAGAACATTCTAGCCGTTAGGCGGCGAAGTTGATTCGGGTAAAGCTCGGGCAGTTGCTGTGGTGACGATGCTTTTCTAAGTACCCTGTAAGTAATCTACATAATAAGCGCGGTGGATAGTGTGGATAAGTGGGGAAAAGTATTCTGCCGCAACGCGTCGCGAGAGATTTCCAAATGTGGATAACTTCTGCATAACGGTGGATAAACAGCCGAGTTATCCACAGGATTTTTGATGCTTTTCAGATTTCCACATCAAAACGCGATTTATACACGAGTTTTCCACCGAAAATGAGTGGGTAATCCACGAGTTATCCGCAGACTTTACCCACATTTGTGAATAACTATGTGGATAACTTTGATGCTTTTTCGTCAGGCGCACGGCGTGTTGAACCCGAATATCATCGAGGAGAATCGATTCTGGAGACCGATTTTGACGTTTTTTCTGATGCCTCTGGAAAAAGTGGCGAAAACGGTCTGTCAAACGGCTTGTGTCATTCAGCGTTATTTTGCTTCAGACGAACAGTGAGCTCCGTAACGTAGGTATAGATCTCCTGCTTCTGCTGCATTTCATCGCTGACACGCGTATATGCGTGCATTACGGTGGTGTGATCGCGTCCACCGAACACTTCACCGATATCCAGCAAGCTCATACTGGTCATTTCACGGGCAAGATACATGGCAATTTGGCGAGCCAAAGCCACATTCTTGGTACGAGAACGGCCAACCAGATCATCAAACGTCAAATGGAAGTACTTGGCCACCTGCCCGATGATGTCCGTGGGCTTGATTTCTACGTCGGTAGTGAAGAAATCCTGCAACGTTTGCTCGGCAAGAGCACGAGTCACCGGCTGATTGCTCAGTGAAGCCACTGCGGTTACGCGGGTAAGCGCACCTTCCAGCTCTCGAATGTTCTCCGTAAAACGTTCGGCAATCAAATCCAGCACGTCGCTTGGAATCTTGGAGCCGTTCATTGAGGCGATCATCCTCAAAATGGCGATACGGGTCTCCAGATCCGGCGGCTTGACGTCTACGGTCAGACCGGATTCGAAGCGGGAAATCAGTCGAGCTTCAAAGCCCTTCAAGTTCTTCGGCGCCACATCGGACGCGATGACGATGCGCTTATTCGCCTGATGCAAGGAATTGAACGTATGGAAGAACTGATCCAACGTTGCTTCCTTGCCACCGAGGAACTGAATATCGTCGATCAGCAGCACATCGACCTGACGGTAACGGCGGTTGAATGCAGCAATCTGGCCTTGGCTTTGGTTCGGGTTCTGCAACGCATCGATGAATTCGTTGGTGAATTCCTCACTGGTTACATAACGAACCTTCAGATTCGGATCCTTGACCAGCGCATAGTTGCCGATGGCGTTGAGCAAATGGGTTTTGCCCAAACCGGATCCGCCATAAATACACAACGGATTGAAGTCCTGGCCCGATCCCTCGGCCACCGCAAGTGCCACGGTACGGGCGAAACGGTTGGAATCGCCAGGCACAAAGGAATCAAACGTAAAGTTCTTATTGAGATGAGTCTCCGGATCGAGATTCATCTTCTGCCCACCGACCGGATATTGCTGCGGTTCGGAAGCCGGCACCGGCGAATACTTCGGTTCGGGCTTCGCCACTGGCTCAGGCTGTTTGAGACCATAAGGGTCGCGACCGAACTCGGCGACCGTAGGTGCGCTTTCCCGAGGATACGATTCCTTCGGCTGGGCTGTTGCGGCAGGCGCAGGCTTGCTGGGCTTCGGCGCAACCTTGAAAGCCGGGAACATCGTGATGCCGGTCACGGTTTGCAAAGTGCGCAGCAGTTGCTCATTGAGATTGCCCTGAATGGCCTGCAACGTGTCATTGGACTCCACGCACAGCACAATGGTGGAACCGAATACACCTTCGGGAACCACACCTTCGAGCCAACCCTTCTCTCTCGGGGTCAGCGAATTGCTGTGTTTGAGCATGGTGAGCGCATCCGACCAGATGCGGGCTGCCTCGACCGCGGGGTCGGCAGATGAACCAGCCATAAAGACCCCTTCTTCTTGCTCGTACGTACATGGATACAATAGGTAATGTTTACTACTATCCACGGAAGTTATCCACCGTGTTGCGTGTTGGAAATGCTGGATTGTGAATAACATCAATGTAATTTGTGGATAACTTTTAGGGCGAAACGGTTGATATTACGCCACTTCTCAGGTCTTCGGCGTGTTGCGGGCACTGTGTCGAAATGTGAAAACTCGTGCCTTATTTTGACTTGTGACCAGGGTTGAGAGTACGTTGGTATAGCTTGACTCACGTGAGGGCAGCGCGAAGCGTTGCCAAATAGACCTAGGAGCATTGATATGAAGAGGACGTTCCAGCCGAACAACCGTCGTCGTCACATGAAGCACGGCTTCCGCCTGCGTATGCGCACCCGTTCCGGCCGCGCGGTGATCAACCGCCGTCGCGCCAAGGGCCGCAAGAACCTGTCCGCCTGATCGTAGCGATCATTACCACAGCGGCATAGTCGAGGTGGAGAGGCTTCAAAGCCATCGTGATTTTGTCGGCGTATTACAACGTCGGCGAAAAGTCGGTGGCAGAGACATCGTCGTGCATTATCTGGTGCTCGACGAACAGCATGACGACCAGGCGAATCATCGTCGCCTGGGTTTAGCCGTCTCCAAATCCGTAGGTAAAGCGGTTACCCGTAACACGGTGAAGCGCAGGTTCCGAGTCCTGGCCAGGATGCATGAGCACCAACTCCCGGAACATTGCGACATTGTGTTGCGCGCCAAGCCGAGCGCAGCTTCCGCTTCGTTTGAGTCCTTGGACCACCAAATTGCCAAATGCTTTGCTGCCGTGGCGAACAAGGCGAAGTGATATGTCTACTTCCATCAAGGCGGTGATGATTTGCGGTGTGCGCTGGTACCAGCGTCACATTTCCGCGAATACACCGCCTTGTTGTAAGTATTATCCGTCATGCTCAAATTACGCCATTGAGGCTTTCGAACGGTATGGCGCTTTCAAAGGGGGAGTGCTCGCCGTATTGCGATTGCTTCGTTGCCGGCCGTGGAGTCGCGGGGGAATAGACGACGTGCCGCAACAATATTCAATTTTTTATAGATTTTCTTGGTCGAAGGCTCATGAGGAACCTCGACTGACACCATTGGCCACGACCCAAGGAGAGGCCCATCGATGACTAATCCAAACCAATTCCTTCTCGATAGCGGATTCTGGGGATTCTTCTATAAGCTCCTGACTCCGGTCGAGTGGCTCCAGACTTGGATTCTGAAGCTTGTGCATGATTTCTTCGTGCTGCTCGGCATGAACGAGATCGGCGTTTCATGGGTCCTTGCCATTATCTGCCTGGTGCTGGTGGTGCAGATCTGCATCTTCCCGCTGTTCTACAAGCAGATCAAGTCGATGCGCAAGATGCAGGCGCTTGCTCCGAAGATGCAGCGCATCCAGAACAAGTACAAGGGCAAGACGGATCAGGCTTCCAAGGAAGCTCAGAGCCGCGAAATGATGAAGCTCTATCAGGACAACAACGCCAATCCGGCCGGATCCTGCTTGCCGATGCTGATTCAGGGCCCTGTGTTCATGGCCATGTTCTACACGCTGTCCGCTATTCCGTACATCGCCAATGGTGTGCGTAAAGAACCGTTGGGTGCATTCGATGTGGCCACTGCCAAGCAGTTCACCCAGACCGATGTGTTCGGTATCGTTAGCGTCACTGACAACTTTACTTCCGCCGCTTTCGCAGGCAAGATCGTCATCGGCATCTTCGTGGCGTTGATGTGCTTCTGCCTGTGGTTCGTGCAGTATTTCAGCATGAAGCGCAATATGGCCGCTGCTTCTATGAACAAACAGGCCGAGTCCATGCAGAAGATGATGCTGTGGATCTTCCCAATCATGTACATCTTCTCGGGTATCGCCATGCCATTCGCTGTGCTGGTCTACTGGCTGACCAACAACGTTTGCAACTTGATCCGCACGGTCTGGCAGGTCACGTACTTCCCGACTCCGGGCTCCCCGGCTGCCGAGGATAAGGAGAAGCGTGATCACCGCCGCGAGAACGCTCGCCGCGAAAAGGCTGGTCTGCCTTCTCTGGAAGAAGAGGAGCTGATCAAGGCCAAGGAAGCAGCTGAGCATAAGGACAATAAGGGCTATCAGCGAGTCCAGCCTCAGCGTAAGCGCAAGCGCAAGTAAAACCATCTGTTGATTGAATGTGCTCCATGTTTCACGTGAAACATGGAGCACATTCGACACTTTGGACCTTGTTCATGGAAACAGGGCCTAGACTTGAAACTTAGCATTTGTTAGAAGGAGTACCGCATGGCACAGGATGACGAGAAGTCAATCGACCAGCTCAACGAAGAGGCTGACATCGCTGCCGATTACCTCGAGGGCTTGCTTGATATCGCTGACTATGAAGGCGATATCGAAATGGGAATTCGCAACAATCGTCCGACCATTCAGATCGTTGCCGATGATGATACCGACATCAAGCATCTGATTGGTCGCAATGGTGAAGTAGTCGATGCTCTGCAGCAGCTGACTCGTCTTGCCGTGCAGCAGAAGACCGGTGAGCGTTCCCATCTGATTGTCGATGTGGATGGCTTCCTGAAGCGCAAGCGTCAGCACCTGCGTGATATCGCTCTTGATGCCGTTGATGCTGTGAAGGAATCCGGCGAGCCATATGATTTGAAGCCGATGAATTCCTTCGAGCGTAAGGTCGTACACGATGTGGTTCGTGAGGAAGGCTTGAAGTCCCGCTCTCACGGTGAAGAACCTCATCGTTATGTGACCGTCTACCTGCGCAATAAGAGCGAGGATTCCGAAGACGCTGAGGATTTCGACCAGGAGTGATTTCGGATGCTGTTGAGATAAAGCCGAGCTTAACGGTAGTTCCACATCTCAGCAGCATGTGATTGCATTTGGTTTCATGTCTATGAGGCGTCGTACCAGCGGCGCCTCATTCCATGTGTGATGTTTCACGTGAAACACAAGAGGGGAGTGACCATGACAGACGCTTTGGAAGGATCTCCGGTTCTGTCCGAGATTCTTGGGGATGCGCTGCCTCAACTCGAATTGTTCCATAAGAAACTCGAGAGCGAAGGCGAACCTCGGGGTCTTATCGGTCCGCGTGATGTGGATATCATCTGGGAACGTCATATTCTGAATTCAGCAGCCATCGTGCCATATGTACAGCAGTCGACCACTGGGGCTCGATTTAAAACGGTGGCCGATGTTGGCAGTGGTGGTGGGTTCCCGGGATTGGTTGCTGCGGCTTGCCTCCCGGATCATAAATTTACGTTGATTGAGCCAATGGAACGTCGTATCGACTGGCTGACCGAGTGTGTGGATCTGATGGGTCTGAACAATGTGACATTGGTTCGCGGTCGTTCCGATGAAGTCATCGCTCAGGTACGTAAGCATAAGATTCATCCATTTGCCGTGGTCACCTGCCGAGCTGTTGCCCCCATGACCAAATTGTCGGGGTGGACGTTGCCGTTGCTTAAGACGTCTGGTCAACTCATTGCTCTGAAGGGTCGTTCCGCACAGGTAGAGCTCGACAAGGCAAAGGATCAGATAGAGCGTTTCGGTGGGCGTAATGCGCGAGTAGTGGAGGCCCCTGTGGGTCCGAATCTGGAACCGACGCATGTGGTCATTGTTGATAAGCGGTGATGAGCGTGATTGTATCCACTATCCACTTATCCACATTTTGCACATGCCTCTTAAGTTATCCACATTGGTAGTGCAAAAACGTGGATAAGCTCGAAATCGTTCAAAAATCAAGGATTTTTGGCAAGGAAAAACGCAAAAGACAGCGGTGAAGACACCTACTTATCCACAGTTATCCACATTGGGGTCTGAAAAAGTGGATAACTTCGCGCCCTGTCCATGCGAATAGGAAGACTTGAAACTATATCAGTGCAAGGAGAAGCGATGGCCATGAAGGATCATCAAGAGGAAGTGATTGAGTCTGCTTCCGAAACCCTTCATCGTATTTTTGGTGGGGATAATTCTGGGTTGGGTAGCCAGATGGCCGATGAAAATTCACGGTACGAGGCTCTGCAGCAGGCTGTATTTACGAAGCCGAAGCGTACTCGACTGATTGCCGTCGCCAATCAGAAGGGTGGTGTAGGTAAAACTACTTCCACCGTGAATCTTGCTGCTGCAATGGCACAGTTTGGTGCTCAGGTTCTGGTCATCGACATGGATCCTCAGGGCAATGCCTCCACGGCACTGGGTGTTCCTCATGCTTCTGGCGATCCTTCTACATACGATGTGCTCGAAGGCCGTTCCTCTATTGAAGATGTCATCAGCGTTTGCCCTGATTTCCCGACGCTTGATGTGGTGCCGGCATCTATCGATTTGAGTGGTGCCGAACTTGAGGTTGCGGATTTGCCGAATCGCAATACCTTGTTGAAGGAAGCGCTTGAGCAGTATCTGCGCCAGTCCGACAAGCATTATGATTACGTCTTCATTGACTGCCCGCCGAGCCTTGGCCTGTTGGTAATTAATGCCATGTGCGCGGTGACGGAGATGCTGATTCCGATTCAGGCTGAATACTATGCATTGGAAGGTCTGGGACAGCTGATTAACACCATCGGTCTGGTTCAGGATCATTTCAATCCTGTGCTGCTGGTGTCTACTATGCTGGTCACGATGTTCGATCGTCGTACCCTGCTCAGTAGGGAAGTGTACAACGAGGTCAAGGGGCACTATCCTAATATCGTGCTGGATACTACGATTCCTCGCTCGGTCAAGATTTCCGAAGCTCCGAGCTTCTCTCAATCGGTTATCTCTTATGATCCTCGCGGTTTGGGTGCTATTGCTTATGGTGAAGCCGCTCTGGAAATCGCTGGACGCTCTCAGAATGTACTCGACGCTCTTGATTCGAGGAGGAAATAATGGCATCGAAATCACGATTGGGCAAGGGACTCGGCGCACTATTTCCTGATTTGCCAGGGGATGAGACTGTCGAGAAGAAAGTAAAGTCTCCTGAGAATGCCAAAAAGGTGGCGGAAACGAAGTCGGCAACCAAGGTGCTGGCCTCTGCTGCTACTTCGGTGGCGACTCCCGGTAAGGCATCGAGCAATGTGAAGAAGAACATGGCCAAACGCGCGGCCATGCCAGCATTGGATGATATTGCTCACCCGAGTGATTTGTTCTTCGGTTCGGATTCGCCTCAACCGCAGCTTCCGGTTGCCGACCTCCCGAAGGCGACGAGCAAGGATGTTTCACGTGAAACATCGAAGCCCGCTAAGACCGCTAAATCCGGTAAGGACGAAGAGAAGCTTGAGCTAAAGCCTGTGCAGGGCGGCTATCTTGCAGAGTTGAAGCTCAGCGACATTGGCCCGAACGTACATCAACCGCGTACCATTTTTGATGAGGATGAGCTCAACGAGCTGTCTGCCTCCATCAAGGAAGTCGGTGTTTTGCAGCCGATTGTGGTGCGCAAGCGCCCGGCCGATCAGATTGCCGAAGCGAAAGCCAAGAAGGACGATCAGGAATCGTCTGCCAATCCGTTCGCTGGTCATCTGGACAGCCCGTATGAGCTGATTATGGGTGAACGCCGTTGGCGTGCGTCGCAGCTGGCTGGTTTGGAAACCATTCCCGCCATCGTCAAGACCACTGCTGACGATGACATGCTGCGTGACGCGTTGCTGGAAAACTTGCATCGCGTGGCATTGAATCCTCTTGAAGAGGCGGCTGCCTACCAGCAGATGATTGATGAGTTCGGTCTGACCCAGGCGCAGCTTTCCAAGTCGGTTTCCAAGTCTCGCCCGCAGATTGCCAACATGCTGCGTCTGCTGAATCTTCCTGCTGCAGTGCAGAAGAAGGTCGCTGCTGGCGTGCTGTCTTCTGGTCATGCTCGCGCTCTGCTGGGCTTGAGCGATCCTGAGGAAATGGACAAGCTGGCATCTCGCATTATCTCCGAAGGTCTTTCTGTGCGCAGCACCGAAGAAATTGTGGCGATGAAGATTGCGTCGGGGGAGCAGCCGAAGAAACCGAAGAAGTCCAAGACCAATCCGTGGGTTGGCTCAGCTGTGCAGCAGAGCTTGGAAAATCATTTCGATACCAAGGTGTCCATTAAGGGCACGCAGAAGCACGGTCGCATCGAAATCGTGTTCTCTTCCCCGGAAGACATGGATCGCATCCTGAAGCTTCTGGTGCCGAATCAGCCAGGCAGTGGCGATTCGGAATCCAAGTGGGTGTGATTGGCGTGCTGCGATAAACTGAGCGGGTCGGCAAAGTGCCGACGTGGGTTCGATTCTATCAATCGCATAAGGGCTGGCTTCTAAGGATAGGAAGCCAGCCCTATTTCTTGTGCTTGGGATGCGGGTTATAGGCCAAATTGTGTGTCTGGTGGCCTAGTTGTTTGATGTCCATTCGACGTGGGTGTGGAAGTCGTTCCAGTCGATGCCGGTGCCGTATCGCATGGGAATGCCGAACGTCTCGTGCATGCCTTGTGGGCTTTGCTCCCATGCGTGCTTGTAGAGGTCCTCGAGCCGCCGGTCGGTGATCGCGTTGGCCGCGAGCCACGCGTCCGTCTCGGGGCGTTCCGTGTGCTGGTGGCACCACCAGCAGATCGCCTTCAGCCGTCGTATCAGGCGCAGGCCGCGATGATGGCGCAGCATGTCACGCAGCCGACCGTTCCATGATTCGACGAGGTTGTTCGTCGACGGCACCGGACCGGCGGCCATGAGCTCCTCGTCGAGGAACGTGAGCAGCTGGTCCTCGCGGATGCGTCTGCGGATCATGCGCCTGGCCTTGACGAGCCGCTGGTGCGCGTCGTTCACGCTGCCGTCCGCGTACCGGCTTTGCTCGTCGAGGAAACCGGCGAAGTCCTGCTCCCATTGGTTGTAGGAGACGAGCCACGCCGCCGCGTCATCCTTGTTCCTGACGCGCGCCAACGCCACGGCGATCCGACGCAGTCGTCTGCCGGCCTGAAGACGC
>NZ_NMWV01000040.1 GCF_002860405.1 Bifidobacterium imperatoris
GCACTGCCGCGTGTTCGCCGCGCGGATCGACGGCCGCGTGGTCGCATGGTCCATCGTCACCGTGAACGATACATGCGCCGTGCGCTATTACGCCGCGATGCGCGACTCGGCCATGCGCCTGCACGTCACCGACCGCCTCCTGTACGCGGAATGCTGCATGCTCGGCGGGCAGGGCGTCACCGACTACGACCTGATGGGCATCGGCTCCGATTTCGCTCCCTCGCTCAAAGGCCTGAACGAATTCAAAACCAAATTCACCGAGGAAACCACACCAGTCGCCCCAGCCCGCGACGTACCAGTGCGCAAATCGATGTATCGGGCTTTGGTGGTAGCTAAACATGTGCGCAACATCTGGCGCAGTATTGTCTCGTCATTGCAGCACCGCGAACACTGAGCGCAAGAATCGTTGTGACGAGGCTTGGTTGATGACATCTGATTGCGTTCGATGAACTGAAATAGTAACTCAAATAGGGGTAGGCTTATGAAACAAAGGGCATTACTCGGTCGAAATGAAACGAGTAGCGCCGGCCATCCAATGAAGGAGTATTTGCCATGAGTCGCTACCAGTCTGTTGTCGAACCGTTCGCGCTCGCCCATGTTCGTGTGATATCCGGTGACGAATCGGGAACTGTGCGCAATAACATGACTGTTCTGGTGAACGCGGCCGGCCGCATCGAGCAGGTGGCGCCCAGCATCGAGACCAGTATTCCTGAGGAATATCATTACTTGGATGGCACGGGTAAAACTGTGATGCCGGGCCTGATCAATGCGCATACACACCTGTTCGCACAGGGCAAGCCCCTGAATCCCAAACTGGCCACGCCCCAGGGCCAGCGGATGGTGGCCGGGCTGGTGCATTCGGCGCTGGGCAAGCCATATATGGCTTCGACAGTTGCACAGAATGCGAAAACCTTACTGGAATCCGGTGTTACCACTATCCGCACGCTTGGTGATGTGCGTTATGAAGTGGTGGAGTTGCGGGATAAGATTGCCGCCGGCGAGATTGCCGGGCCTAGAATCCTGGCATCTGGTCCGCTGCTGGCGATTCCGGAAGGGCATGGTGCGCCACTGATTGCGCTTACCAGCTCCACGCCAGAAGAAGCGCGAGAATGTGCATTGCGCAATATTGAGCATGGCGTCAATGCCATCAAGATTGCGGCCACTGGGGGAGTGACCGATGCCCAGAAGATTGGTGAGGCCGGCAGCCCTCAGATGAGCGTGGAACAGATGAGGGCCATCTGCGAGGTGGCGCATGACAACGGCATTATTGTGGGCGCTCATGCGCAAAGCACCGAGGGTGTGCGTCGTGCGCTTGAAGCCGGTGTGGATACCATCGAACATGGCAGTGTATTGAACGATGAGTTGATTGGCTTGTTCCGCCATAATCCGAATTCGCTGCGCGGCTATTCCGCTCTGGTACCAACGCTCTCCGCTGGACTTCCGCTGACGATGATTGACCAGAAGGTGACTGGTATCACGGATATCCAATTGGAGAATTCCAAGACCGTGGTTGAAGGCATGGTGACCGGTGCTCGTCAGGCGCATGAAGCGGGCCTCGTGGTGGGAGTTGGTACGGACACCGGTATGACGTTCGTGCCGCAGTATGCCACCTGGCGTGAGCTGGTGCTGTTGGTGCGGTTCGCTGGCTTCACGCCAGCCCAGGCAATTCATGCTGCCACGCAGGTGAACGCTCAGATGCTTGGTGTGGATGATGTGACCGGTTCGCTCGAAATCGGTAAGGCTGCCGATTTGCTGGTATTGAATATGAATCCATTGGAGGATTTGCACGCATTGGAGCGTCCGGCCTTGGTAGTGGCCGCCGGACGACCGGTGTTCAGACCTAATGTGGAACGATTCCAGCAAATCGACGAGCTGCTGGACCGTGTCTATGAGTAAAAGAATGAAGCGGACGCCGTTGTCCGATTATTCAGTTATGCCAGCTTCACGCTGACTGTTGAATTATCGAATCTTCAGTTGTGTGACCTGTTCGGTCCGGTGAGAAACGCCGCTATATGCGATCTCGGTAGCGTCTAAGCGCCGGTGATTCAGCGAGCGATCTTCTCGGAATCGTTGACGATGTCAGCGATGATCTGGCCGTTCTTCATGCCGGACTGAGACATGGAGTTGGCGCCGTAGAGAGCGAGGCCGCGCAGCATAGAATCCTTGAGAGACATGATTGTTTCCTTTCGTTAGTCAAAGCCGGTTGGCTTTGAGTTTTTGTGGTTTCGTTTGAAACCGGTTTCAGAATACCGCGGAAAGCGATGCTTGACAAGTTACCTGGTGGTCATCGGCGTTTCGCGCCATTTTCCGCCATTCTTACTCCCGCTTGAATCGAACCGGTTCGATATGTTCGACATGTTCGATGCCTGTGAACCTGCGTCGGATTGATGTTCGACTATGAGGGCGAATGCTGTTGCCGAATAGGTAACTCGTTTGTGCCGGCGTGTTTCTATGGTGGAAGTTAAGGACTTGTGTGCGGAAGGGGAGAACTATGGCAAGAAGCACAGGGCATTCACGCCCGGTTATCAAGGATGTGGCCAAGCTTGCCGGTGTCTCAGCTCCTACGGTGTCTCGATACCTTAATGGCACGGCGAAAATTGCCGAGGATAAACGCAAACGTATAGCCGAGGCCATCAAGGAGCTTGGTTATGAGCCAAGCATGGCCGCGCGTGCGTTGTCCAACCGTGAAATGGATTCGGTGGTGGTATTCGCCTCCAAGCCTGACGAATTCTCCACGTCCGCCACGAATCATGGCGTCGAGACTGCGGCACGCAAGCGCGGCTTCCTGCTCAATATTGTCTCGTTGGACGAGTCCGATATCGCTTCCGTTGAGGCTCGTGTGCGCATGGGGCTTGCGGTGAGACCCGCCGGTGTGCTCGTCTATGAGTATGGATGGGCCGGTGTTGAGGCGCTGAAGGTGATTCCGCAAGGCGTTCCAACTGTGGTGGTTGGCGGCGGATTCGGCGACGGTGATTATCAGGTTATCAACGCTGAACGTGATGGTGGCCGTTGGATGACTATGCGTTTGCTTGATTTGGGACACAAGATGGTGTTCCATGTGCAATGGAATCAGGAATCAGGCGACAATTCCCGTACCAATGGCTGGCGGGATGCACTTGAAGAACGTGGCCTCGATGTACCTGAGCCGATAGTGGTGCCTGTCGGTGATTTGCAAAAGGCGGTGGCGGCAGGTCGAAAACTGGGTCGCCACAAGGACGTTACAGCGGTTTTTGCCGCCACCGATGAGCTGGCCATCGCCGTCATGAAAGGCCTGCGTGAAGCTGGACGCAAGGTTCCGCAGGATGTCAGTGTGATCGGGTTCGATGACATGGCGTTCGATACTATGTGGGAGCCGCCGCTGACCAGCTATACGCAGAATTTCCACGAGATGGGGGAGCGGGCCTTCCGCATGGTGTTCGACCAAATTCAGGCGAAGCGGAAGGGAATTGAACCGCCGCCCGCCCAAGTTGAGATTGTGCAGGGCAGGCCCTGTCTGCGTGCCTCGGAATCGGCTCGTTAGCCGAGCTTCTTCAAGAGCGACTCCACATGGCCTTTTGCACGCACATTGTAGCGTGCTAGTTCAATCACACCTTGTGCGTTGATGGCGAACGTGGAACGAATAACGCCTACATGCGTCTTGCCGTAGAGTTTCTTTTCGCCATAGGCGGCATAAAGCTTATGCACGGTCAGATCGGGGTCGGATAGCAGTGGAAACGACAAATTGTCGCGTTCACGGAACTTCTGCAGCTTGGGCATTGGATCCTTGGAAACACCGAGCACTGTGTATCCGAGAGAGCCGAGACGAGCCATGTTATCGCGGAAATCGCAGGCTTCCGTGGTGCAGCCGGGCGTCATAGCCGCTGGATAGAAGTAGAGGATTACGCTCTTGCCTTGTGCGGTAAGCGAGGAAAGCGCGATTGTTGCTTCGCTGCCATCAGGATTGACCGCGGGCAACGTGAAGTCCGGTGCCTGAGTTTCCTCTTTCAGTCGTGTTGGCAGTTCGGTATCTGTTTGAACTTCAGTAGTGGTCATGTTACCCATCGTAATCACAATTGTCCCCGTTTAATCAGCGGTGTTCGCGGCTGCTGAAGTTCGTACATCCTTTTGGTTGTTTGGCTCGACGGGGAGATAAAGCGAACATGGCGGTTGAAGAAGTTCACAATCAGCCCGGTGATGGCCGCGGCGATGATCGTGCCGATGCCAAACGATTCAATGGCGAGCCCCCACAAGCATGGATGCCAAACGCTTCACTATATATGGCATGATTTATTCCTCCTATTGTTCGATATTGGCAATGACGCGACGCAGACCTGCACGTAAGGGTTACTGTTTCACCACAGCACGTCAATCGGTGCGGTGGTTTTATTGGTTTCGATGATGTGACAGATCTGCTCAGGGGTTTCCTTGCAACCGCGGCGAATCCACAGCCAGATGATTGAGGAGACGGCGGAGACGAGGATCTCCATCGCGTAATCGGCGGGAATACCGTTGTAATCATGCTTGGGCTCCTCGCCGAAACGCTTGGCCTGCGCTACAATCAGCTGCTTCAACACGTTTTTCAGTCGATCGTACAGCTGCATATCGGTGCCTGAACGGGAGATGGCGTTGAAGAAGGCATAGTCATTCTTGACGTAATGCAGCGCTTTGGCGATGGCTGCTTCTTTGAACGCATCACAAATCGCTTTGCCGTCGGTGGTGATGGTCTGCCCGTTTTCGTCCGAGTTCTCCACAAGAATCTGGGTCAGGTCGTCGATGGTGTCGTCGATGAGCTGCTGGCGAAGATCGAACTTATCGATGTAATGCATATAGAACGTGCCGCGATTGATGCCGGCCGCACGGGCGATGTCACTCACGGTCATGGCATCGAATCCCTTGGACTGCATCAGCGAGGTAAACGCCGCCTTGATTTTCGCCTCGGTTTTGGTATTGCGCTTACCTGCCATATCTGCCTCCGTTCAGTACATATGTGGTGCGGCTCCTCTCGGCTCCCCTTGTCGGGGGAGCTGTCGCCGTAGGCGACTGAGGGGTAGTCTCACGAGACGGTTGTGCCAGTCTCTTGTATATTGCTCTAGTCGTTGATTCTATCAACACGTTGTCTGATTAGTGTGCGAAATCGGCAATATTTCCGGAAGTGTTCAATTTAGACAGTTCGTCCAATTGTGGTTATTGACCGACTGTTCTTCGCGAAATTACGATGCAGGCAATAAATCAACACGTTGTTTAATCAAGGGAATCTTCATGGCATACATCGAAATGGTTCATAGCTTCAAGCGTTACCAAACCGGTAGCACCACCATCACCGCCAATAATGATGTCAGTTTCGGCATCGAACAAGGTGAATTGGCCATCATCCTTGGTGCATCCGGTGCCGGCAAATCCACCGTGCTCAACATTTTGGGCGGCATGGACACCAACTCCGAAGGGCAGGTGATCATCGACGGCAAAGACATCTCCAACTACAACGCCCATCAACTCACCGACTATCGCCGGTATGACATCGGCTTCGTCTTCCAGTTCTATAATCTCGTGGCCAATCTGACCGCCAAAGAGAACGTGGAGCTCGCCTCCGAAATCGTCAAAGATGCACAGGATCCGGTACAGACACTGATTGACGTCGGGCTCAAGGACCGTATCGACAATTTCCCCGCCCAACTTTCCGGCGGCGAGCAGCAGCGCGTGGCCATCGCCAGGGCAGTGGCAAAGAATCCCAAAATCCTTTTGTGCGACGAGCCGACCGGCGCGCTCGACTACAACACCGGCAAACAAGTGCTGCAGATTTTGCAGGACCAAAGTCGAAAGAAAGGTGCCACGGTGGTCATCGTGACCCATAATTCAGCCATCGCACCCATAGCGGACCGAGTCATTCACATGCACGATGCGCGCGTCAAATCCATTGAAATTAATGAGCATCCGATGGATATCAAGGATTTGGAGTGGTAAGCATGGCTGATTTCAACGATTTTCTGGTGACCGACGAAACCGATGCTCGACAGTCATCGGCTCGTCGCAGCCATAAACGAAGCACGACATCACGCACCGGAATGCTGCGCAAACACATGCTGTGGAAGGACATCTTCGCAACCCTCAACAAATCCAAGGGGCGTTTTCTTTCCATCGTGAGCCTGATGCTGCTCGGCTCGTTCGCGCTCGTCGGTCTGTTTGTCACTGGGCCGAACATGCGCATCACCGGTACCGATTACTACCGCGACAATCATCTGGCTGACGTCACTGTCATCAGCGACTACGGTCTGACCGATGAGGACGCGCGCATCATTCGCAATACCGCCGGCGTCAAATCCGCGGAATTTGGCTACTTCAAAGACGTGACCATCAAGAATAGCAACCACAGCCTGCGCGTCTACTCCAATCCGGAATCCATCTCCACGTTTGCCGTGGAAGAAGGTCGATTGCCGAGCAAAGCGAATGAAATTGCACTGGATCGTACCGAGCGAAGCAAGTACGCCATCGATAGCACCATCACCTTGAGCGAGCAACCGGATATCGCGGGGGACAAGGTTCTGAAGCGCAGCCGATACACGGTGGTCGGATTCGTGAATTCAACCGAAGGCCTATCGAATGTGAATCTCGGCCAATCCACGGCGGGCACCGGCGAACTCGACGGTTACGCAGTGGTGACAGATGCCGCTTTTGACTCCAAGGTGAAGATGATTGGCCGCGTGACCTTCAAGGACACACAGAACGTCGATTACTGGACCGGCGAATACCGCGATCTCGTGCAGGCGCATAAGGACACCTTGACCAAGCGTCTTGCCGACCAACCCAAGGCTCGTGAGGATTCCATCAAAGACGAACGTCGTAAGCAGATCGATAAGGCACAGTCCCAAGTCGATGCAGCCAAACAACAGTTGAGCGAGGCCCAGACACAGCTGAACGATGCCAAAGCTCAAATCGAATCGGGCAAAGACCAGCTGGCCGATGGCAGTGTTCAAGCCGTCGATCAAGCATCCTCTGCGCTGGCGGAACTATCCAGTGCAAGCGCGCAAATCGCCTCCGCTGGTTCCCAACTCACCGCGGCGCAAACCAAGTTGGCGGCAGGCGGGCAGCAGTTGAGCCAGGGACAAGGCCAGCTCGGTGTAGCGTGGCAGCAACTATCTGATGCCAAAGCACAATTGGACATGGCTCGTACAGCGTTGGATGCTTCCAAAACAGTGCTGGACAAAACCGGCGCGATACTGCAATCCTGGGCTGATACAGGACTGACCGGCAACGCATACGACAGCGTGAAAACCCAGTACGACAAGGCATTGCAGGCATACAATGATGCGGCAAAGCAATACAACAGCAAGCTCAGTGCATACAACGCCGCATTGCCGCAGTGGAACTCCAGTGCCTCGGCTCTCGAGCATGGTAGCGAGGAATATCAGCAGAACGCGGCAGCCATTGCCGATGCCGGCAATCAACTGGCCAACAAGCAGACCGAATTGGGCGCGGCCATATCCAGCGCTCCAGCCAGTGCATCATCGGGAGCCGGCCAGCTGATCGAAGGCAACCGGAGCATCGAAAAAGCGGAGGATGAATACAACCAGAAACTGCAGGAATTCAACGATGCCAAGCCTGCCGCCGAGAAGAACATCAAGCAGGCCGAGCATGATATCGCCCTGGCACGCGAAAAGGTGGATACGCTCGAAGTGCCCGCATATTCAATCGATGGCCGACGTGAAGGATTGACTTCAGAAGGCTACCGAGTCTACGAAATCATCGCGAACATCGTGGAAAAGTTGGCGATGATCTTCCCTGTGTTCCTGTACTTCGTGGCCGCTCTCGTGACCTTCACCACGATGGGCCGCATGGTGGATGAAGAGCGCACTAATTCCGGTACGTTGAAGGCCTTGGGCTATGGGAATCAGGACATCCTGAAGAAATTCATATTCTACGGGTTCACTGCCTCCACCATTGGCACGATCCTGGGCGTGCTGCTCGGCCACACCCTGCTGCCGATGATCGTCTACCATGCGTACAGCGACGGTTTTACCGTGCCGCGCATCGCGCTGGTGTTCCATCCAGTTGTGACAGTGGTGGCATTCCTGCTCGCATGGGTGAGCGCCGTGGTGCCTGCCGTGCTTGCCGCATACCGTGAACTTCGCGAGAAGCCGGCGGCCCTGTTGCTACCGAAGCCGCCGGCCAAAGGCTCGAAGATCTTCCTGGAGTGTATCAAGCCGCTATGGAATCGGCTGAACTTCACGCGCAAAGTCACCGCTCGAAATCTGTTCCGGTACAAGACCCGAGGGCTCATGACCATTTTCGGCGTGGCTGGAGCCGTAGCACTGCTGACCGCGGGACTTGGCGTACAGGCCTCCATCGGGCAGATCGGCGAGCGGCAGTTCGACGAGATCATCCACTACGACCTCATCGTGGCCGAACGCAGCGATAACAACGAGGAACAGAACAAGACGGTGGCCGACTCCATGAAAAGGGCTGCTGCGGAATCTTCCACGCCGATTCGCTACGAGGAACTCACCAAAACCGCTGGCAAGGAGCACGATAAGCAGAGCATTACCTTACTGGTTACTGATGATGCCTACAACTTCGGCGATTACCTGACATTGCGTTCGCGCGTTGGGCGTAAGTCGCAAGTGCTCACCGATCGCGGGGCAATCATTTCCGAACGCATGGCGGACATGCTGAACGCCAAAGTGGGGGATACCGTCACCGTAACCGATTTGAGCGGTGTGAACCGACATGTGCGTGTGGACGGTATTACCGAAATGTATATCGGCCATTTCATGGTGATGAGCTCTGGCGAATACGAGCACGTATTCCATAAGGATTACCAGTCGAATGCGTACATGGTGAAGCTCAAAGACAACAGCATCGAAAACGCCGAAAAGCAAGGTGCACGGTTCATGAAAGTGGATGGCGTGAGGTCAGTGGTGCAGAACACCACGATGAAGAATCAGGTAGCCACCATTGTGAACTCACTGAACCAGATCATGGAGGTGCTCATCTTGGTGGCGGCCTTGCTTGCCATTGTGATTCTTTACAACCTCACCAACCTGAACGTCTCCGAGCGAATCCGCGAGCTTTCGACCATCAAGGTGCTCGGCTTTCATTCGAACGAGACCACGATGTATATCTATCGCGAAACCATCGTGCTTTCGGCGCTGGGTATTGTGGGCGGCTACGCGTTCGGCGGATGGCTGCATCAGTACATCATCACTGAAGTGCCACCGGATGAAGTGATGTTCGATCCAGCGCTCGGCTGGGCCGCGTTCGTGGTGCCGCTGGTGCTGATTACGGTAGTGCTGGCGCTCCTGGGCGTGGTGGTCTACCGGCGTTTGCGCACGGTGGACATGCTCGCCGCACTGAAATCCGTGGAGTAGCGGTTAGGTTTATCGATATTCCCTTTGTATGTTCGCGCAACTGACGAGTAGTGCGCGAACATACAAAGGATTTTGCCTCTTGAAACGTTTGTAAGTTCGCGCAGGCTTCGTCATCGCGCGAACTTACAAACGTTTTTTGGCTTTTTCTTGTGGATATCTCGGTTTGAGCGCGAAGGTGAAGGGCATGACGCGGCCGGTTCTGTGAGTGTCCCAAAATTGCGTAAAATTGACTCTTGACTTTTTACGCAACTCGGTATATGGACAGCGAAACGTAAAAGACATAGTGCAACGCTACGCTGTCAACAGCAACTTAGAGAAGTGGCGCGTTGTTAGCGTGCCCATAAGTAATTGAGGTGATTTCGGTGACATTCAAAGCCCCGCTTGATCTCACGGTCCATGCTCCGGACGGCATGTACGACCCCTCCAACGAGCATGACGCCTGTGGTGTGGGTATGGTCACCACTCTGAACAAGCGCCCTGAACACAAGATCGTCAAGGACGCCATCGAGGTGCTGGTCAACCTCGATCACCGTGGTGCTGTGGGTGCCGAAGAGAATACAGGTGATGGCGCCGGCATTTTGATGAGCATGCCGGACGAGTTTATGCGTGCCACGGTTCCGGCCGAACTGCCGGAAGCCGGCCATTACGCCGCAGGCATCGCATTCCTCGACCGTGATATCGAAACTTCCGGCCAGCAGGAACAGGCCATCGCCAAGATTGTTCGCGAAGAAGGCCTCGAAGTCCTCGCATGGCGTGTGGTTCCCACCAACCCGGACGGTCTTGGCCTGCAAGCACTGGCCGCCATGCCGGGCTTCAAGACCTTGGTCATTGCATCCGAGGACGGTTCCTTGGGTGGTGTGGAGCTTGACCGCAAGACCTTCCGCATCCGCAAGCGTGTGGAGCATGAGGTGGGCGTCTACTTCGCATCCCTTTCCGCTCGTACTATTACGTACAAGGGCATGCTCACCACCATGCAGCTCACCCACTTCTTCCCGGATTTGGTTGATGAGCGCATGAAGGCTACCGTGGCCATCGTCCACTCCCGCTTCTCCACTAACACGTTCCCGAGCTGGCCGCTCGCTCAGCCGTTCCGCCTGCTGGCTCACAACGGCGAAATCAACACCATTCAGGGCAACCGCAACTGGCTGTCCGCCCGCGAAGGCCGTTTGAGCTCCGAACTGCTCGGTGAATTCAAGCCGCTGTTGCCAATCACTACTCCGGGTTACTCCGATTCTGGTACGTTCGATGAATGCCTCGAACTGCTGCACCTCGCTGGTCGCTCCCTGCCGCACGCCATCTGCATGATGTTGCCTCCGGCATGGGAGAAGAACAATGATCTCGACCCGGATGTGCGTGCTTTCTACGAGTACAACAACACACTGATCGAGCCGTGGGATGGTCCGGCAGACATCGTTTTCACCGATGGCACCCAGGTGGGCGCACTGCTTGACCGCAACGGTTTCCGCCCCGGTCGCTGGCAGCTTACCGATGACGGTTACATCGTGCTCGCATCCGAGGCCGGCGTGCTGCCGGAAACCGAGCAAGATCACATCGTGTCCAAGGGCCGTCTGGAGCCGGGCAAGATGTTCCTCGTGGATACTGCCGAAGGCCGGATCATTCCGGATGAGGAAATCAAGAAGAACCTCGCAGCCCAGCATCCGTACCGCAAGTGGGTGGAAGGCAACTCCGTGGAGCTCTCCGACCTGCCGAAGCGTGAGCATGTGAGCCACTCCGGTCAGTCCGTGCAGCGCCGTCAGCGTGCGTTCGGCTACACTGAGGAAGATTTGAAGCTGCTGCTCACCCCGATGGCCAACACCGGCAAGGAGCCACTCGGCTCTATGGGCAACGACACCCCGCTGCCGGCCCTTTCCAAGCGCAGCCGCATGCTGTTCGACTACTTCACCCAGAAGTTCGCACAGGTTACCAACCCGCCGCTGGACTGGGAGCGTGAGGAAATCGTTACCTCCCTTGAATCCGCCATCGGCCCAGAACCGAACCTGCTGGCCGATTCCGAGCTGCACGCCAAGAAGATTCTGATTCCGCTGCCTGTGGTCAACTCCGATGAGATGGCTCAGCTGAAGCGCCTCGACCGTGCCCGTATCCTGGGCGACTACTACCGTCCGTACGTGGTCAAGGGCCTGTATCAGGTAGCTGGCGGCGGCAAGGCCTTGGAAGAACGTTTGGATGAGATTTTCGCTGAAATCGATGAGGCCATCGAAAACGGCAAGAACTTCATCGTGCTTTCCGATCGTGACTCCAACCATACGTGGGGCCCGATTCCGTCCCTGCTGCTGACTGCAGCCGTGCAGCATCACCTGCTGCGTCGTCACACTCGTACCCAGATTTCTATGGCCGTCGAGGCCGGCGACGTGCGTGAAATCCACCATGTGGCACTGCTCATCGCTTACGGTGCAGCCTGCGTGAACCCGTATCTGGCCTTTGAATCCGTGGAGAATTTGGCCCGTACCGGCTACCTCAAGGTAGACGAGCGTACCGCCGTGAAGAACCTCACCAAGGCCCTTTCCACTGGTGTGCTCAAGATCATGTCCAAGATGGGTGTCTCCACCATCATGAGCTACCGTGGTGCGCAGTTGTTCGAAGCCGTGGGCCTGAGCCAGGAAGTCGTGGACGAATACTTCACTGGCACCACCTCCCGTGTGGGCGGCGTTGGCCTTGACGAAATCGCCGAGGAAGTGGCAATCCGCCACCGCGTGGCTTATCCGAACCAGTGGACCGCGGCACCGCACCGCAACCTCAGGACTGGCGGCGACTACAAGTGGCGTCGTACCGGCGAAGATCATTTGAACGATCCGGAAGCCATCTTCCTGCTGCAGCAGTCCACGCAGCGCGGCGACTACCAGATGTTCAAGAAGTACTCGCACCACATCAACGACACTTCGAACCGCATCATGACCCTGCGTGGCCTGATGAAGTTCAAGAACACCCGCAAGCCCATCGACATCTCCGAAGTTGAGCCGGCCAGCGAAATCGTCAAGCGCTTCTCCACCGGTGCCATGAGCTATGGTTCCATTTCCCAGGAAGCACACGAGACGCTCGCCATCGCCATGAACTCCATTGGCGCACGCTCCAACTCCGGTGAAGGTGGCGAATCCGAGGACCGTATCAACGATCCGCAGCGTTACAGCCGTATCAAGCAGATTGCATCCGCTCGTTTCGGTGTGACTTCTGATTACTTGGTGCACGCCACCGATCTGCAGATCAAGCTTGCCCAGGGTGCCAAGCCGGGTGAGGGCGGCCACCTGCCGGGTGCCAAGGTTCCGCCGTGGATTGCCCATGTGCGTCACGCCACCCCGGGCGTGGAACTCATCTCCCCGCCGCCGCACCACGACATTTACTCCATCGAAGATCTGAAGCAGCTGATCAACGATGCGAAGATGGCCAACCCGAAGGCTCGTATCCACGTCAAGCTAGTCTCTGAGTTCGGTGTGGGCACAATCGCGGCAGGCGTAGCCAAGTGCCATGCCGATGTTGTGCTGATTTCCGGCAACGACGGTGGTACGGGTGCAGCTCCGCTCAACGCCATCAAGCACGCCGGTACCCCTTGGGAGATTGGCCTGTCCGAAACTCAGCAGACGCTGATCTTGAACGGCCTGCGCTCCCGCATCGTTGTCCAGTGCGACGGCGAGCTCAAGACCGGCCGCGACGTGGTCATCGCAGCCCTGCTCGGTGCCGAGGAATTCGGTTTCGCCACCGCAGCCCTGATCGTTGAAGGCTGCGTCATGATGCGCGCATGCCAGAAGAACACCTGCCCGCAGGGCATCGCCACCCAAGATCCGGAGCTCCGCGCTCGTTTCCGCGGCAAGCCTGAGCATGTGGTCAACTTCTTCATGTTCATCGCTGAGGAAGTGCGCGAGATCTTGGCTGAGCTCGGCTTCAAGACCCTTGAAGAGGCCATCGGCCACGTTGAATGCCTCGACCAGAACGAAGCCATCAAGCGTTGGAAGTCTGATGGCATCGACCTGAGCAACGTTCTGAAGCAGGCAGGTCCGGTTCCGGGCACCATCCTGCACCAGACCATCGAGCAGAACCATGAGCTCGAAAAGGCTCTGGACAACGAGCTCATCAAGCTCGCCGAGCCGGCGCTCGAACGCAAGGAGCCCGTGCGCATCGAAATGCCGATTCGCAACGTCAACCGTACTGTCGGCACGATGGTAGGCTACGAGATCACCCGTCGCTACGGCGAGGAAGGTCTGCCAGACGACACCATCGACATGACCCTGCATGGCTCTGGCGGCCAGTCCATCGGCGCCTTCATTCCGCGTGGCGAGACCCTGCGCATCTACGGCGAAGTCAACGATTATGCCGGCAAGGGCCTCTCTGGTGGCCGCATGATCGTTCGTGCCGAGGAAGGCGTCACCTTCGACAAGCATGAGAACGTCATCGCCGGCAACGTCACCGGTTTCGGTGCCACCTCCGGTCAGATGTTCGTGGCAGGCCGTGCAGGCGAACGCTTCGCCGTGCGTAACTCCGGTGCCACGTTCGTGGTGGAAGGCGTGGGCGATCACGGCTGCGAATATATGACTGGCGGTACCGTGGTGGTGCTCGGCCCGACTGGACGCAACTTCGGTGCAGGCTTCTCCGGCGGCAACACTTACGTGCTTGATCTCGACATGAAGAAGGTCAACCCCGGTGCCATCAAGTCCGGTAGCCTCCTGTTCAAGTCGCTGAACGCCGAAACCGCCAAGCTGGTACACGACCTCGTTAAGCAGCACGCTGAAGAGACCGGCTCCCAGTTTGCGGCAGCTCTGCTCGAGGACTGGAATGAAACGGTTAAGCGTTTCACTCATGTGGTGCCGAAGCAGTACTTGGCTATGACCAAGGCTATGGAAGAAGCCAAGGCCAACAATATCGATTTCAATTCGCCCGGAGCCTGGGAAGAGGTTTACGAGCACGTCACGGAAGGAGTGCGCTGACATGGGCGACCCAAGAGGATTCCTGAAAGTCCGTACCCGCCGCGAGCTGGCTGAACGCCCCATCGAGGAACGTATCAAGGACTGGTTCGATGTGCACGCCGAATCTGGTCTGCAGCCGTGGACCCGCGAACAGGCCGCACGCTGCATGGATTGTGGCACCCCGTTCTGTATGACCGGCTGCCCGCTCGGCAATGTTATTCCTGAGTGGAATGATCTGGTCCGTCAGGGCAAGTGGGAGGATGCTTACAACCGTCTTTCCCAGACTTCCAACTTCCCGGAGTTCACTGGACGTATCTGCCCGGCACTGTGCGAGCAGGCTTGCGTGCTTGGCATTCACCAGCCGCCGACCATGATTAAGAACGATGAGGTCACCATCATCGATCAGGCATGGGAGCTCGGCTATGTCAAGCCTCTGCCGCCGCAGCGCCTGACCGATCAGACCGTGGCCGTAGTCGGCTCCGGTCCTGCAGGTCTCGCTGTGGCACAGCAGCTGACCCGCGCCGGCCACACTGTGGTCGTCTACGAAAAGGATGATGCACTTGGTGGCCTGATGCGTTACGGCATTCCGAACTTCAAGCTCGAAAAGGGTCTGATTGACCGCCGTATCGAGCAGATGGAAGCCGAAGGCACCCGATTCCGCACCAACGTGGAAATCGGCAAGGACATCTCTTGGGATGAGCTGCGCGATCGTTACGATGCTGTGGTTGTGGCTATCGGCTCTCGCGTGCCTCGTGATATGAAGATTCCAGGCCGTGAGCTTGATGGTATCCACTTTGCTCTCGATTTCCTGCCGGATGCCACTCGCCGCGTCTTTGGTGTTAAGCCCGTCAACGACATCACCGCAAAAGACAAGCATGTGGTGGTTATCGGCGGTGGTGATACCGGCTCCGACTGCCTTGGTACTTCCATCCGTCAGGGTGCCAAGTCCGTCACCGTGCTGCAGATCATGCCGAAGGAACCGACCTCCCGTCCGGATAATCAGCCGTGGCCTACCTTCGCTCGTCTCTACCAGAAGACCACGTCGATGGCTGAAGGCGGCGAATACCTGTACAACACCGATTCTGTGAACTTCGTCGGTTCTGAAGAGGAACAGTCCAAGGTCACCATTGAGAACTCCGCCACCGCGGAAGGTTTCGTGGCTGACGAGCATGGCCATGTGACCGGTTTGAAGATTGTGAACGTTGCCCCCGGCGAGAACGGTCCGTTCACTCGACAGCCCGGCACTGAGCGTATCATTCCGGCCGATTTGGTGCTCATCTCCGTGGGCTTCCTGCACCCGGACACCACCACACTGGTCGACCAGCTGCCGGTCGAGCTCGACAAGCGCGGCAACATCGCTCGAAACGACAACTTCGCCACCAGTCAGGATGGCGTGTTCGTCTGTGGTGATGCCGGCCGTGGCCAGAGCCTTGTGGTGTGGGCTATCGCGGAGGGCCGCTCTTGCGCCGCCGCTGTGGACGAGTACCTATCCAGCGAGAAGACCAGCGAGCTGCCGGCCCCAATCAAGGCGTCTGACCGTCCGATGATGCTGCCTCGCTGAAGGTTCTTAATGAATCACAGTCTGCGAAAATGATTAGCGGCTGTTTTGGTTTTTAGTACATGAGTACGGACCAAAACAGCCGCTAATCATTTATTCACTGGAAATGTTGTTTGAGATTGGACGTATTGACGTCGAAAATCGCCATTACGGTTAAAGGATAACTAATAGATCCTCCCTTTATCACAGCGGATACGTTACCTTTATAATTAACATCAAGTTCTTTTGAAGTTGGTTGTTCGAACCAACTTCTATTATGAGACCAGGCGCCTATTCCTATTCCTTTATCATATGAGGTGCCAAGCATTAACTTATTAGTGACAGCTCCGTTTAAAACACTAGCTCTAAAATCTTGACAGATCCATTTAATGCCGATTTGCATCAAAAAACTTGAAATGCATGCAGAATACGTTTGAGTTCCACGTAGGATTAATGGGCTATTAAATTTTCGTCCATAGTGTTATTTGTAGTGGTGTTATCAAGGTTATGTAAAAATATATCTGCCAATTGTGATGGATCAGTTCCGTTTTCTTGTATAAAAGTCTGAGTCAATTCAACGGTCACTGGGCCAATTTCTACAATTGATGGGTCATGCTGTGCTCTATTATTGAATTCTTTACTTACAATGGAACTTACAGCATTGTTGATTAATTCATTTGAAGTATAGTTATGTTCAGCATATGCTGGTGTTGAAAAACTGGCAAGTGAAGCTATTATTATGACGTACTTCCTATTGCTGATTGTAGCTTATTCATGGCATTATCCTTTACAGGGTTAGAATACTTATAGCAAAATAATAAAAATTAATGACAAAACAAATGAGTAGTGGTGTCCTTTTACTTTTTTGATATAGATTGAAACCTATTAAACCTGATGTAAATGATAATATGGAAATTAATATCCATATTATCATTTTTCTTATATTAAAAGTGACAGCAATAAAAGAGATTAGATTTCCCTGTTTGCTGGTGATGCAGGTAGAGCAAAGAAGAATTATGGTGATAATGTATACCATTCCTGATGCAAATGTATAATTAATTCCATTAAGATTCTTTTTGCTCATATGTGTCTCCTTTGACACTTTCGCTTGGATGAGCGATAAGTTAATTATAGCTCAATGGATAAATTAGATAGTAATGCGACGTGCCTCACGTTTTTTGAGCGCGTAGGGTGTGGTGGTGCCTCATCGGGAATGAGCGCGAACGGTATCGGTCCTGTTTGGCTTGTCTTATGGAAGACAGGATCAGCATGGCGACGAAGCGGCAGGTCACCCTGAGATTCAGGGATGAATACATGAAGGCGTCGAAGAAGGACAAGGGACGCATCCTCGATGAGATGTGCTCCGTGCTGGGAATCGGCAGGAGCACCGCGAGACGCAGACTCACGGAAGCCGGGCGCGGCAGGCCGTCGATGT
>NZ_NMWV01000041.1 GCF_002860405.1 Bifidobacterium imperatoris
GCACCCGTCCCGCTCGCCGGTCTCGAGCATCACGTCGTAGTATTCGGAGAAATCGGACATGGCGGGCCCGGTCTCGTCGGCCACGGATGCGGGGCATTCGCGCAGCGCCTTGCGCACGTCGCGCCGGCCGCGGCGCTTCATGCGCGACAGGATGGCCTCGTCGCCGCCGGTGACGTCGATGACCACCGTCCAGTCGTAGGGGACCGTGGACAGCACGGGGAGGGCGCCGGCCGACGACCAGGTGTCGAGGCGCAGGAACACGATCCCCGGATCCTCATGGCGCACGAAGGAGGCCAACGACCCGACCACGGAGCGTTCCAGGGCCGGGTTCGGCAGCACCGTCCACACCGGGCCGTGCATGGACCGCAGATACCGATAGCCATGTGTCCGATACTCAATCAACGACAACATCGCAACCGGAGCATCACCATCCAACACAGCCAGTACGCCCCAAGGTCTGCGACCGTCAATGGTCTGTTGATAATCCGTCCAAACCTTGGTTTGTTCAATAGGCATTGCGACATCGCAAGCGGAAGCTTCCTCCACGAACGCTTCAAATGATATTTTCTCAACCGTAAGCATTCCGACAACCTTTCTTACCCAATGCAGCTCAAATTAGAGGGGGGGGGACGAAAAATCGGGGTAATTAC
The DNA here is from genome assembly GCF_002860405.1 of Bifidobacterium imperatoris. Lineage (GTDB taxonomy): Bacteria > Actinomycetota > Actinomycetes > Actinomycetales > Bifidobacteriaceae > Bifidobacterium > Bifidobacterium imperatoris. The sequence continues at coordinate 651 of NZ_NMWV01000041.1, forward strand.
CGTACCTATTGCAGCGCGCGCCACCACTCCGCCGCGGCAATGGCGGCGATGGCATCGCCGTTGCCATTGATGGTGGGCGAACTGGTGATGATGAGTACGTTTGATGAGGTCATGACTGGATTCCTTACGATTGAAAACGAGAGCAGGTGCCGTTCGCGTCAAACACGATTGCTGAGTCGTACGCGTATCGGCAACAGCGCAAGCAGTATCACGGCGAACAGGCAGGCTGCACCTGCAGCTGCTCGGATGGAGAACACGGTGATGGCTACGCCGCCTACTGCCGTGCCCACGGCGATGCCGACGTTGCCGAATGCAATCAACATGCCGTTGGCGAACCATGTCGAGAATATGAACCAATACGACACCATTCTGCTGGGTTACCCCATCTGGTGGGGCACGGCACCGATGTTCATCGCTACGTTCCTCGAATCCTACGATCTTGACGGCAAGACCATCTATCCGTTCTGCACTAGCTCATACACGCCAATCGAGGACAGCTACGACTTGCTGCGCGAGGCTGCACCGAACGCGACCATCGGCGATGGCCTGACCGCGAACTCCGACGACGCCACCAACCAATGGCTGAACAAGCTCACCAGCGAAACCGCCCGGTAACGCCAAAGGTTGCAAATCAGGGCAGGCATCAGGCAACGAGTCAGGAAGTACGTGTCTACAGCCATGCAACAATCAAGCACCCTGGACCCAATTCCGCGCGAGCATCTCGCATCCATCACCATCGACGATGCGAAGAGGCTGGCTCGTTGCCGATTCTTCACCTTCGATACGTCGGCTCATATCGACGTGCGAATCAGCGGCAATGCGCCGTCACCAATCATCGCGATTTTGCAATCACTCATCGACCAGTGCCGCTCATTCGAACGTTTGTTCTCACGCACATTGCCCCACTCTGATGTGTCTCGCATCAATCAGGCTCATGGCGAGTGGACGGGCATTGATGCACAAACCGCCGAACTCATCGAAACCGCAATGCATTACTGCGCGGAGAGCGAGGGACTGTTCGATATCGACATCGGGCCACTGGTACAACTCTGGGATTGGCGCAATCAGATGGTTCCTTCTCGAGAGGCGGTGGCAAACGCTCTCTCCCATGTTGACTTTCGGACTATTGAGATTGAGCATGACCCAGTTACCGGTGAGTACCGATGCAGGCTATCCGACCCTCAAGCCACCATTGATCTGGACGGCATAGCCAAAGGCTGGATTGCCAACCGGCTTGCGGCAATCCTGCTGAAGGCGGGTTTCTCGAATTTTCTCATTGATCTGGGCGGCAATACGATCATGCATGGCACTCCATCTCCACATCATGGATGGAGAACCGCCACTCTCGACCCCCAGTCACCGGCCGCAGCCACCATGACGCTGGAATACCAGCCGGCGAGCGCAACCGACTCGGGTCCGGCCACCGAATCGTTTGCAAGTTCGCGCATCGACGAACCCCGCGCGAACTTACAAACAAATTGCATGCCAAAATCGTTTGTATGTTCGCGCGGCACTCGTGAGGACGCGAACATACAGTCGGTTCCGGCGTCTCTTGTTGTCCCATCCGCGACGCTATAGGCCCCGACCATTCGCACCGCCCGAATTCAGACGAGTAAAACGCGCCATAAGCGTTGAGGGAACAAGCTTGGCCAGCAAACGGTACGCCTTATAGAACGTCATCGGCGTGTATTCGCCGCAACCGCGCTCCGCGAGACTCAACGACCGTTTGACAGTCCCGGCAAGGTCCAGATACGGCAGCATGCCGATTTTGCCGCCGCCTGAACCGCGCACGTTCATTTCGGTGTCCATGTTGCCGGGACTGAGCAGCATGATGTTCACGCCGCGGGGGTGCTCCTCCTCGCGAATCGCGAACACGAGCGAGCGCACGTATGCCTTGCTGGCCCCATAGACCGCCTGCCACGGCATCGGCGCGAATGCGGACACCGAGCCGGTGACGATCTCGAAACTTCCCCGGCTCATGTATGGCAGAAATACACGGTTGACCATCGTCACCCCTTTGACGTTGAGATCAATCATCGCGAGCATGTCTGCCGGTCTCATGTCGCGCAGCAGGCCCTCGCGCTCGTAACCGGCGTTGTTGACGAGCACGCGTATCACCGGCTTGGCGTCGGCCAGCAGTTTGCCGAGTCTGCCATAGCTGGAGGAATCGGCAAGATCGAGCGGTACGACGCGCAGGGCCGTGTGCGTCGATGGGGCAAGTTCCGACGCGAGCACTTCGAGGCGTTCGTGCCTGCGCGCGATCAGCCAGATCTCATCGAGCCGTTGATATCGGTCGGCGATATGTCGCGCGAATTCGCGGCCGAGACCGGATGATGCGCCGGTGATGATGGCGATGTCCATTACGATGTCCTTTCCATATTCCCGCTTGTACTGTTTCGATGCATTCGATGACTTCTTCCGGTCAGCCTTTGCCGCTCTCGAATCACTGCCGGCCTTTGCGGCGGCGCGGGGTGAGCGCCGCGGGACCATGCTGTTTGAGCGAGAACAGTAACGCACGCATGCCGCCGATGCGTGGATTCGGGTGTTTGCCACGCGCAATGCGGTGAATTTGCAGCTCAAACCAGCTGATAACGAGAATGCCGCCGAATGCCTTATCGAGATGCTTGATACCGGTGGTAACCCGTGGCAAATCGACGCTTCCACGCCACCCATCGCGGATAATGCGGTTTGGCAGGTCGGGCACAAGCGCTAATGGGCGCGCGATGCCGATCATCTGCGTGATGCCCTCGTCAAGCGCACGTTCCATATCATCGGCATTGCGGAATCCGCCGGTCAACGCAATCGGTACACTCAGTTCGCCTTTGATGCGGCGCGCAAAATCAGTGAAGTAGACACCACGTCTGCGATCTTCGGCCGCACCGTCATTGGTCTGGATAACCGGCTTGGAGTACGTGCCACCGGAAATGTCGATGAGATCAACGCCGCGGGCTTCGAGTTGCTTCATCACCCAGACGGATTCTTCTTCACTGAACCCTCCTGGCGCACCGTCCCGTTCATTGACCTTGATGGCGATGGGCACATCGGATGAATTGAGCTTCACCGCAATCGGGAATTTCGGACCGACCGTCTTACGCACCGCATCGAACACGTCGAACAGGAAGCGCGCACGATTTTCAAGACTGCCGCCATATTCATCGGTACGGCGATTGTCAAGCGGCGAGAGGAACTGGTTGATGAGGTAGCCGTGCGCCGCATGGATTTCCACGCCAGTAAAACCGGCTTTCTTGGCGATACGGGCAGTATTGGCGAACCGACGGATGATGTCGTGAATCTGTTCGCGCGTCAGTTCGGTAGGTTCAGCGAAGAACTTACCGTACTCACCAGCGACCTTTCCCGCACTCGGCGCAACTGGATGCGGATTAATGGTAATCGGCGACTGGCGGCCAGGGTGATTGATTTGCATCCAGCAGTGCGCGCCGTTTTCAGTGCCGGCCGCGGCCCAACGTCGCAGCATGGCGAGGTCGCGCTCGTCTTCGACGACAACATTGCCAGGCTCGCCAAGCTGCATATGGTCGACCATCACATTGCCGGTGACGAGCACACCGGCACCGCCTTGCGCCCACGTGCGATACAGGCGTACATGAGCTTCGGTCGGCGCGCAGTCGCGGCCGGCGAGCGCCTCATTCATTGCGGACTTGTAGAACCGGTTCTTGATTGTCACTCCGCAGGGCAGAGTCAGCGGCTCGGCGGTAAGCGTTGTCGGCGCCGACGTTGCAATCGTGCTGTCTGTCATGATATTCAACTTTCCATGCGTCCATATTTTTACAGTTGTCTAAATTAACATAAACTTGGACAAATGCAAAATTCTGGACGATAGGATATGCTGACGGTCATGAAGAAAGACCTCAACGCCAAACTCACACGCGGCACACAGCGCACGCTCGACGCGTTCTTTGATGCGATGATGACGCTACTTGCCGAAAAGTCATTCGCCGACATCAGCGTCAACGAACTATGCGAGCGCGCCGGTTATCCACGTGCCACGTTCTACAACTATTTCGAAGATCGCGACGACCTGCTCACCTACTGCTGGATTGCCTTGTCCAGGCAGACGGACTCCGCCGACCTCGCTGCCGTCGATTCCTCTCGTCGCGTGGACGTGGCATTGGATTCAATGGCCGACCTGCTGGAATCGAATACCGCTCTACTGCACACGGTTCTGGCGAATAATCCTCCCGAAGGCCCTCTGTTCACCAGCCTGCACCGATTCATTGAGAGCAACGCCCGGCGGCTCATGCTCACTTGTGTCGATCGCGACCGATTCGATTTGCCGGCCGACCTGATTGCCGACCATTACGCGAACACGGTGATGCTCGTGCTCGACTGGGCGTATCTTCGCGGCCACACGCTCACCCGCGCACAACTGCACGATTATGCACATACGTTGCTACGCGGCGTGGAGTAGCTCTACTTGTCACTGCGCAGAAAAACAAGCGGGATGATGATCAGCGGAACCGCGCAGGTACACATGGCCAGGAATGTCAGGTTCAGGCCACGCATGTTCGCCGCGGCCAAATCCAGGCCGCCAGCGTGCGCGGAAGCCGCCAGCGCGGTCATCATACCGACGAACACGGCCTGGCCGATTGCACCGGCAATCGTACGCAGCGCTGTAAGCAGCGCGTTCGCATCGGCGAGACGACCCTCGCCCGCCGAACTGGTGCCCCAGGTTACAAGCGGCATCATTAGGCAACCGATCGCCAACGAACGCGCCACGTTGATCGTAGCAGCCACCCAGATTGATGCCGAGAGAGGCAACAGCCCCATGCACAAGTTGCTGGCGGTCAGGCAAATGCCGCCAATCAAAAACAGTCGCTTCACGCCAAACCGGTCGTAGAGTCTGCCGGCCATCGGACTGATGATCGCCATCGCAAGCGAGCCTGGCAGACTCACCAACCCGGCCATCGACGCCGAGCCGCCCTTGATGGTCTGCACATAGAGCGGCAGCATCACCGACGAGCCCATCATCGCGAAGTACAGCAGCATACTGCCGATCACACTCAGCGCGAAGCCACGGTTACGCAAAATGCGCACGTCGAGGAATGGGCGCTCGCGGTGCAGCTGCAGCACCACGAACCAAACAGATGCGGCTACGCCCAAGACCAGCGGCAGCAGCACCGTCGTGCTGACGAACGGCATGGAACCGATGTTGCCGATACCGAGCGTCACGCCACCGAATGCCGCGATGCTCACCGCAAACGACAATACATCGAAGGATCGCTTGGATGTGTTGAGCACATTGCCGAATACGAAGCATGCGGCAAGCAGCGACACCACCATAACCGCGATTACCAGGTAGAAAATCGATCGCCACCCGAATGCATCGACCATCAAACCGGACAATGTAGGCGCAATCACCGGTGTAACGCCGACTGTAAGTCCATACCAGCCCATAACCGTGCCACGATTGTCCGGATAAATGGTCATGAGCACAACCTGCGCCATCGACATCAGCAGCCCATTGCCGCACGCCTGCACTACGCGGCCAATCATGATGACGGCGAATGGCACCGGAGCCACGCAGATCAGCGAGCCCACGATGAACAACGCCGCACCGGCAAGATACAACGGCTTTGTGGGGAATCGAGTGATGAGGAACGCAGTCAGCGGCATGACTATGCCCATGGCGAGCGAGTATCCACTGGTGAGCCATTGGCCGAGTTGCATGGTGATGCCCAAATCGACCACGATGGGTGGCAAAACCGTGGTAAGCGCCGTGGCCATGATGGTGGTGGCGATGCATGAGAGCATGATGTTGGCGAAGATAAGCGCACGGCGACGGTTGCTTAATGAAGATTGTTCAAGGTGAGACATGGTATTGCTTTGTTGTTATTAGCGATTCTGATCGAGCTCTTGGTAATGACGTTTGATTGCCGACAGGATTTCCCCGAATTGCATACGCTGGTTTTCGTCAAGCGCGGCAAGCAGCTCGACGGACGCATCACTACCGGACGAACGCCGGCGCAGCGCTTCGGCCTTGCCCTCCTCGGTGAGCGCGACCATATAGGTGCGGCCATCTTCGGGATGCGGTGTACGCGCAATCCAGCCGCGTGTCTCCATTTTGCCGAGCAGTTCGCTCAATGAAGCCGAGCGAACGTCTAGGATCGCCGCAAGCCTGCGTTGGCTGACTGGACCGAGACCGCTCAAAGTGAGCAGACAACGCGACTGCCCGCTACCGTGCGCGAGTGCGTCGTTGTTGCGCACCTCCCGCTGATGGCTGACGCGTGCCACATCATGAAACAGCTCCACCAGTTCCCGGTCGCTCAAAGGCATGGTTCGCATCATCTCCCCATAAGTCAACATTTTGCTAGGTACCTTGCAAATAATACAAGGTACCTAGCAAAATGCAAGTTATTCGTCTTGCGCGATGGATTTTACGAGGATTTACACGCCAGCGAGCTCAAAGAATCGTTCGATAACGGCGTCGTTGAGGAGGCGTCCTCGACGCGTGGGAATAATACGGGTGTGATGCTCGACGTCCGACTCAATGGCAATGAGGCCTTCCTCAGCCACCGGCTGAAGCTGAGCCACATCGATGGGCTTGAGCCCTTCTGCCCCAGCGCCGCTCGCGGCCGTCCGATTCTCCGCTGCGGCGATGGCATGATTGATGCGGTCCAAATCGAGGCCTTCACGAATGCGTAAGCCCAGCATGATGAGCTCTTCGAGGTTTTCGGTCGGAGTGATTTCCTCACTGCCACCCCATGGGATGCGACTCTCGTTGATGGCGGTGCCCCACAGGCGCGGATGTGCGATATCCCATGCACGCAGGGCATCGGTTGACGGCCGGGCGTTGTAATGACTGTGCGCGCCCGGGCCGAGACCTGCCCAGTCCACATTGCGCCAGTAGCCGAGATTGTGCTGGCTTTCGTATCCGGGCTTTGCCCAGTTAGAGACCTCGTACCATGTGAAGCCTGCAGCGTCGAGCAGATCGTCGGCAATCTCGTATTTGACGGCCTCATCGTCATCGTTCGGCTTAGGCAAAGTGCCTGCAGCAATCTGCCTACCCATTTTGGTAGTTGGTTCCACGGTCAGGGCGTATGCGGATATGTGATTGACTCCAAGATCGATGGCGACCTGTACTGAAGTGCGCCAATCGTCAAGGCTCTCCCCCGGCGCACCGTAAATCAAGTCAACGCTGGAGCGAAGCCCGGCTTTATCGGCAGCTTCGACTCCGGCAGCTACATTGGCCGGCGTGTGCGTGCGATCAAGGGTTTTGAGCACATGCGGTACAGCGGATTGCATACCGAAGGAGATGCGGGTGAAGCCGCCTTCGGCAAGACGGTTGATGTAATACTCGTTGACCGTATCCGGATTGGCTTCGGTAGTGATTTCAGCATCGGGTTGGATTCCCCAGATTCTGTGAATCGCGCTCAACATCACGACCAAATCGTCGGCGGACAGAATGGTCGGCGTACCACCACCAAAGAACACAGTGGAAGCCGGTGGCTCTTCGATGCCGCGGTGGAGCTGCCATTGCTTAGTCAGTTCCATCTCGCGAATGACCATGTTGGCATAATTGCCGCGCGAGGCACCCGCTCCAAGATCGACTGCGGTGTATGTGTTGAAATCGCAATAACCGCAACGTCTCAGGCAGAATGGAACGTGAATGTAGACCTCGAACATCAGCCTTCCGTCTTTTGGGCGGCGCGAATCTTATCTTTGGTGTCGCGGTCGTTGGATTCCTCACCGGTGGAGAGTGCTGCGATGAATGCCTCCTGCGGCACCTCCACATGGCCAAGCATCTTCATACGCTTCTTACCGGCCTTCTGCTTTTCCAGCAGCTTGCGCTTACGGGTGATATCACCGCCGTAGCACTTGGCGAGCACATCCTTACGCAATGCACGAATATTCTCACGGGCGATAATGCGCGAACCAATGGCTGCCTGAATCGGAATCTCGAACTGCTGGCGCGGAATCAGGCCACGCAGTTTCTTGGTCATCATCACACCATAGCTGTACGCCTTATCACGATGCACGATGGCACTGAACGCATCCACCTTCTCGCCTTGGATGAGAATATCCACCTTGACCAGATCGGCGGTCTGTTCGCCGTCCTCGTGATAATCGAGCGACGCATAGCCCTTGGTGCGGGACTTCAGCTGATCGAAGAAGTCGAACACGATTTCCGCGAGCGGAATGCGGTAGTGCATCTCCACACGGTCGGTGGAAATATATTCCATCGTGCCCATAATGCCACGGTGATCCTGGCACAGGTCCATCACAGCACCGATAAATTCCTTCGGCGTGATGATGTCGGCAGCCACCATAGGCTCCACAATCTTCTTAATCTTGCCGTCCGGGAATTCACTCGGATTGGTCACATGATGCTCACTGCCATCTTCAGCGGTCACGTCATAGGTGACGTTCGGAGCGGTCTGAATCAAATCCAAACCAAACTCGCGGGACAGTCGTTCGTTGACGATTTCCATGTGCAGCAGACCAAGGAATCCGCAGCGGAAACCGAAGCCCAAAGCCACGGAGGTTTCCGGAGTGTAGATGAGCGCGGCATCATTGAGCTTGAGCTTGTCGAGCGCGTCACGCAATTCCGGGAATTGCGCGTTGTCGATCGGGAACAGGCCAGCGTACACCATAGGCTTGGGGTCTCGGTAGCCAGGCAACGGTTCGGTTGCCGGACGAACCGCGGAAGTCAATGTGTCACCCACCTTGGACTGGCTCACATCCTTAGCGCCGGTGATGATGTAGCCGACTTCGCCGGCACCAAGTGCCTTGGTGCGCATCATGTCCGGGCTGATGACACCGATCTCAATCGGATCGTGGGTCATGCCGATACCCATCATGTGCACCTTTTCACGGTCGCGCAGCTCTCCGTCTTCCATACGAATATAGGTCACGATGCCACGGTAAGAGTCATAAACGGAATCGAAGATCAGTGCACGGGCAGGAGCTTCCGGGTCACCGTGCGGTGCTGGCACTTCCAACACGATACGGTCAAGCAGCTCAGCCACGCCTTCGCCGGTCTTGCCGGAAACACGCAGCACATCGCTCGGATCGCAGCCAATCAAGCCGGCGATTTCCTCGGCGTGCTTGTCCGGTTCGGCGGACGGCAAGTCGATCTTGTTGAGCACCGGAATAATAGTCAAATCATGATCGATGGCCATATACAGGTTGGAAAGCGTCTGCGCCTCAATACCCTGCGTGGCATCAACCAGCAGTACCGCGCCCTCACATGCAGCCAACGCGCGGGAAACCTCGTAGGTGAAATCCACATGGCCAGGGGTATCAATCATGCCAAGCGTGTATTCGGTACCATCGAACGTCCACGGCACGCGTACAGCCTGAGACTTGATAGTGATGCCACGCTCCTGCTCGATATCCATACGATCAAGGAAACGGTCACGCATCTCGCGCTCGGGCACGATACCGCTCAACTGCAGAATGCGATCGGCCACGGTGGACTTACCGTGATCGATATGCGCGATAATGCAGAAGTTACGAATCAGTGACTGATCAGTGGAACCCGGCTGATTGTGTTGGACGACCAACGCATTCCTCCTCTTGGCATATACTCAAACTTCACTTAGTGTAGCCGAGGGACTGTATTCGGCGTGGCACCGCGCGGGTTTTTCCGGGGTGCATGCTATCCTCTTACTTTTGTATGTCCTTGTAAAACACATCGTTTGGAGTAAACGTGGCAAACATTAAGTCGCAGAAGAAGCGCGTGCTCACCAATGAGAAGCGTCACCTTCGCAACGTGGCTGTGAAGTCCGGCCTGAAGACCGCTATCCGCGCCACTCGCGAAGCCATCGCCGCCGGTGACAAGGCTGCCGCCGAGGCCGCCTACAAGGTCGCTGCCCAGAAGCTCGACAAGGCTGCTGGTGCTGGCGTGATCCACAAGAACCAGGCCGCTAACCGCAAGTCCGGCCTCGCTGTGGCTATCAACGCTCTGTGAGCATAAGCCGATAAGGTTTTAGCAAAACCCTGCAGTCCATTTGGATTGCAGGGTTTTTGTTTTGCTTACTCGCACTGCTCACTATTGGAGTACAGCACTATTGAGCATCCGAATCTTCAGCAGATCCGTTCTCAACAAACTCATCATCAACACTCGAGGATGAGCGAGGCGTAATATCCGGACGCTGAAGGTACCGCTTCTCCCCCGGCAGATATACATGAGTACGAGGCACAGCACCAGGCATCGTCACATTGAACGCTACCGAAAGCACACGAATCAGTACCACCACCACGACAATCAGAACATCCAATACCATTTCCGAGCGCATATCGAAGAAACCATGCTCTGATCCACGCCACGCCAGCACAGTCAATATGCAGCCGACAAATGAAGGAATGGCGTATAGGTGCCTGTCGCGAATAATCATTGGCACGTCACCGAGAAAGATATCGCGAATCAAACCGCCAGCAAGCGCGGTGAACATGCCAAGGAATATGGCGGTCATTCCGGAAGTGCCAAAGGCCAAGGCTTTAGCGGTGCCATTAACGGCGAACAGACCAAGGCCCAAAGCATCAACGACAATCATCGTCCATTTCAATTGTCTGATTTCAGGATGAGCCACTACCGCAATCGCCCCAGAAAACAACGTGGTGAGCACGAATCCTTTATCGGTGATGCCCACCGGCGGCAGGTCTCCCAACATCACATCGCGGAACAGACCCCCGCCAAGTGCAGTAAGCCAACCGCACAGCATGATGGAGAAAATATCATAGCCTTTTTGAATCGCAGCCAAGCCGCCTGAAAGGCCCCAACACAGAATGGCGAGATATTCGATGCCCAAGAACACCGCATTGCTCTCCAACGCCACCTGCATGAATACTATTCCTCCTCAGTGCATGACCGCTTATGAGCTTACACAAAAATGATGCCCTATGGCATCACCATAGGGCATCATCACAAGCCATTAATTAGACATGCTGTCTAATCAGCACACCTTCCACATCCAGTTGTGCGGATCTTCGATTTCGCCAAGCTGGATGCCGAGGAGTTCGTTGCGCAGGGCAACGGTCAGTTCGCCGGAGTTGCCATCGGCAACAGTCACGTCGAACTTCTCGGACTTGAAGCGACCGATTGGGGTGATGATGGCGGCGGTACCGCAAGCGAACACCTCGGTGACTTCGCCGGACTTGATGTCCTCAAGCAGCTGCTCAAGCGGAATCATAGTCTCAACCACGTCACGGCCCTTGTCCTGCAGCAGCTGAATCAGGGAGCGACGGGTGACACCCGGCAGAATGTTGCCAGTCAGGGACGGGGTCTCAACGTGGCCATCCTTGTGGACAACCATCATGTTCATGCCGCCGAGCTCCTCAAGGTAGGTCTTGGTGGCAGCATCCACGAAGCAGACCTGCTGGCAGCCGTTGGCAATACCGGTGTATTCACCGAGCAGGGATGCAGCGTAGTTGCCGCCGCACTTGGCGAAACCAGTGCCGCCAGGGCCAGTGCGGAACCACTTGTCTTCAACCCAGATGCTCACCGGCTTCACGCCGCCCGGGAAGTACGGGCCGGAAGGAGAAGCAATCACGCAGTAGTCGACTTCCTGAGGTGCGCGCACACCAAGGAACGGCTCGGAAGCGAACATGAACGGACGCATGTACAGCGTGTACTCGCGACGGGACGGAACCCATGCGGCATCACGCTTGACCAGTGCAGCCACGGAGCCGAGGAAGTCATCAATCGGCAGCTCAGGCAGGTACAGACGCTTGGCGGAGTTCTGGAAGCGCTCGGCGTTGGCATCCGGGCGGAACAGCCAAGTGGAGCCGTCAGCGTGACGATATGCCTTCAGACCTTCGAAGCACTCCTGTGCGTAGTGCAGTACGGAAGCACCCGGATCCATCTTCAGCGGAGCGTACGGCTCAACGCGGCGATCGGACCAACCTTCGCCCTTGGTCCAGGTCATGTGGGTCATGTTATCGGAGAACACCTGGCCGAAAGCCGGCTTGTCGATGAGGGATTGACGCTTCTCATCGGATGCGGGGTTGTCGTTCGGCAGTACGGTGAACGGTTCGGTGAGCTTATCAAGCGCTGCCGGATCGTGGTGCGTGTTTTCAGTCATTAGTCGTTACTTCTTCTTGACTTGGCGGTTTGAACCGCCGTGATAGTGGTTGGTTATGCGCTTGTGGCGCAAGCTCTGTGGATACTTTCGCACACACACGCATAACGAGTGTAAGAGTTTTCACATGGTGAAAATGAAGAACCCGCATTCTAGATTTCTCTAGACGCGGGTTCGACGATTTTTAGGAGTTCGCCTGTACGCTATCGCGTTTCAGACGTACGACTCACTTAGCGTCGGCAGCCGGAGCAGCGTCAGCGTCGGCAGCCGGAGCAGCAGCTTCCGGAGCAGCGGTGGACTCGGTAGCGTCTTCCGGAACCTCAACGGTGACCACGGACTCTTCCGGATCCTCAACGTCGAGCTCAACACCCTCAGGCAGCACGACGTCCTTAGCGAACACCTTGGTGCCGTCGGTCAGGCCCTCAACGCTCACAACGATCTTCTCAGGCAGGTTGGCAACGTCAGCGCGAACCTTGAGCTCCTGAATGTCGACGAATGCCACGGCAGCGCCCTTCGGCGTGCCTTCAACGAAGACCGGCACCTCAACGTCGATCTTCTCGCCGGCCTTGACCTCGAGGAAGTCGATGTGCTCGATGATGCGCTTGACCGGGTTCTTCTGCACGTCCTTGACGACGGCCATCTTGGTCTCGCCGCCGAAAGCGATGCTGAACAGAGCGTTGGTGTGACGCAGAGCCAGGGTGGTCTCACGCATCGGCAGGGTCACGAAAGCCGGATCTTCACCGCCAGCGTAGATGGTTGCCGGAATCTTCTTGGCAACGCGCAGACGGCGAGCAACGCCCTTGCCGAACTCAGTACGGGTTTCACCCTCGAGCTTGATGGTGGTAGCCATAATGGATACTCCTTGTTTTTTGGTGTTACTTATCGTTTTGTCTGTTTGACGCCACGACGCGCCGCAGACCAGCACCCAAGGAGGTGAAATCTCACGCCGAGTCGATAACGGAAGATACGGACTCTTACGAGACTGTGTCTTCCCTCGCCAAAGCAACACGCTTTGGCTCGGTACCAGGTCGCGCGATAAATCACGCTCCCCTCGCCTACGGACAGTCCACTGAACTGTCCGCTTCACGGCTCGGCCTGCCAAAGCAACAGCAATTAAGTATACACAGGGTTACGACTTTCGACATCATCCCGACGTGCCTCACGTTTTTTGAGCGCGTAGGGTGTGGTGGTGCCTCATCGGGAATGAGCGCGAACGGTATCGGTCCTGTTTGGCTTGTCTTATGGAAGACAGGATCAGCATGGCGACGAAGCGGCAGGTCACCCTGAGATTCAGGGATGAATACATGAAGGCGTCGAAGAAGGACAAGGGACGCATCCTCGATGAGATGTGCTCCGTGCTGGGAATCGGCAGGAGCACCGCGAGACGCAGACTCACGGAAGCCGGGCGCGGCAGGCCGTCGATGTCGCCCGCGGAGCGGCCGAAGCGGTATTCGGAGCAGTCGCGCGAGCTGCTGGTCCAGGTGTGGCTGATGATGGATGCGCCGTGCGCGAAGTACCTCAAGGCGATGCTGCCCCTGTGGATGCCCATGCTGCGCGCGCACGGCGAGCTCGCCGACTGGGACGGTTTCGCGTTCCGCGAGCTGGAGCGGATGAG
>NZ_NMWV01000042.1 GCF_002860405.1 Bifidobacterium imperatoris
GCGTGAACAAGCTGCATAATGTGTCGGATAAACGCGGGAGAACGGACGCAACACCATCTTCATAGCGGTCTTCGCATACTCACGCGGATTGCTCGTGGAATGGCTGTGCGCGATGCGCACTGGTACGTCAGCATCCTTGGCTGCCTTCAAGGGAAAGACGCTCAGGGAATTCATATGCGAATGCACGATCGACGGACGCAGTTCGCGGAACAAACGTTCACACGCTTTCATATACGCGGGCAGACGCTTGTAGGAGGGAATCTCAAACACTCGTCCGCCCAGAGATTCGATCTCCTCGGCCGGCACTACGGTCGAATCATCCTGCACGATGAAATCAAATTGCACGCGGTCATGGTCGACATGACGATAATGATTCATCACCGTGGCCTCCACGCCACCGCCCATCATGCGACCAACCACTTGAGCTACTCGGATAGGAACATTCATCCGGCAAAACCTCAGATGATGCGGCCAATGAATGCAAACAAACTGACATAACGGGCGTTATCGGCTAACAGTCTCTTCTCCACGGTTCTTCCTCCCTGCCTGCGGCACAACTGTGCCTCACGACAAAACTACAGAGCAGTATAACCTACGGGGGTGTCTGTCACCCTTGGAAATGAGACACGGGGGAACATGCATTTTTTGCTTATAAACCGCAGAATAACAATGTTTATGGGACTCCCGGCAAAAGAGATTGCGAACAATTTCTTAACACATATTCCACGTTCTAGACATTAAAAACGGGTGGTTAAGCGCTTGCATCGTGCTTGATATAGGGAGGACTCAGGGATCAAACAACACTAAGAGGAGCCAAAAGAATCTAGAAGGTTTTCAAAGATGCACGATTCAATCTCTCGAAGATTGATGTCATTAAGACCTTAAATACGAAAAATAGGATTCTTGCCATCAAGCTTCCCAGCATATCTTCGAACGAATTAAGCCGATAACGCCCGTTATGTCAGTTTTGTGGGGGTTGCGGCATGAGCGTGGTGTCATCGGTTCAGCATGTGTTCGTTGTGGGGTCGAAGGGGATTCCGGGTAGTTACGGTGGTTATGAGACGTTCGTTGATCGTCTGACGGAGCGTCATGCTTCGGAGCCGGGGTTGAAGTACCACGTGGCGTGTAAGTCGGTGTCGGAGTCGGGTCGTTTCTTGTACCATAACGCGGATTGCTTCAGGGTGAGGGTGCCGCAGATTGGCCCGGCTCAGGCGATTTGGTATGACGTTGCTGCGTTGAACGAGTGCGTGCGCTACATTCGCGCGAACCGTATCGAGAATCCCATCGTGTATGTGTTAGCATGCCGTATCGGCCCGTTCGCTGCGCATTTCGAACGTGTGATCCATAAGCTGGGTGGCAAGTTGTACGTGAACCCGGACGGGCATGAGTGGATGCGTGCGAAGTGGAGCGCGCCGGTGCGTCGTTACTGGAAGCTGTCCGAGCAGATGATGACGAAGCATGCGGACCTGATGGTGTGCGATTCGGTGAACATGGAGCGGTACATCCGCGAGGAGTATGCGGCGTATGACCCGCAGACCACGTTCATCGCGTACGGGGCGGACGCGCGTGCGAGCGAACTGGCGGACGACGATCCGAAGCTGATGGATTGGTTCCGCGATAAGGGGCTCTCCCCGAAGTCGTATTATCTGGTGGTGGGCCGTTTCGTGCCGGAGAACAACTACGAGACGATGATCCGCGAGTTCATGGCGAGCAGTTCGAAACGGGACTTTGCGCTGGTAACGAATGTTTCCGACAAGTTCCTCGAGGAGTTGAAGGAGAAGACGCATTTCGACCAGGATCCTCGCATCAAGTTCGTGGGCACCGTGTACGACCGTGAACTCCTGATGAAGATTCGTGAGGATGCATACGCATATTTCCACGGGCATGAAGTGGGCGGCACGAACCCGAGCCTGTTGGAGGCGTTGGCCTCCACGGACTTGAACCTACTTTTGGGTGTGGGCTTCAACCGTGAGGTCGCGCAGGACGCTGCTCTGTACTGGTCCAAGGAGCCCGGCAACCTGGCTGCCTTGATCAACAGTGCCGATGCCATGACTCCTGACGAGATTCACGCGCTCGGCGTCAAGGCCAAGCAACGCATCGCTGACGCGTACAGCTGGCAACACATCGCCGACCAATACAAAAACGTCTTCCTCAACGAGACGAAATAGAGAGGCGAGATGATGAAAATCCTCGCCATTCACAATTTCCATCGTTCGGGTTCTGCAAGCGGTGACGATCAGGTATTTAAGAGCGAAACCAGTATGCTCGAGGAACATGGTCATGAAGTAATTCGTTATACAGTGTCGAATGATGAGTTCGACAAGGCGGGTGCAGCAGGTAAGTTGGCCGCTACGTTCGGCATGCTGTGGTCATTTAAGAACTACCGGGCGGTGACTTCTCTGATTCGTGAGCACCATCCCGACATAGTACATGTGCATACATTTTTCCCGCTATTGTCTCCGTCGATTCTGTATGCGGCGAAGCGTATGGGTGTGCCTGTGGTGGCTACATTGCACGATACTCGTTTCGTCTGCCCTGTGGCGACCTCACTGCGTGACGGACAGATTTGCAATGAATGTGGTGACGGTCATTATCTGCGGATGGCTCGCCATGCCTGTTTCAAGGGATCTCGTCTGCAGAGTCTTCTCGTGGCGGGCATCTTCAAGTACCACCGCGTCCGTCGAAGCTTTTATAAGCAAATCGATCGATACATTTGTCTCAATGAGAATCAGATTGACTTGTTAAAGGGTATAGGCTTCGATTCGTCGAAGATAGTAAAGAAATATAATTTTGTTCCTGATGCTCAGGCGAATATGGCTGCTGAGCATGTATCTGGCTTGCCTGAACGGTATGCAGTTTTTTATGGTCGTATTGGTGCAGAGAAAGGCATTCGTGTACTTCAACGTATCTGGAATGAGATTGACGATATTCCGCTCGTGGTGATGGGCGGAGGCCCGCTGGAAAGCGAGTTCAAAGCTTGGGCGGATAAGAAGCCGAATGTCTATTTCCTTGGGTACACGCCGCATGAACAATGCATGGCTATTGCGAAAGCCGGAGAGTTTGTAGTGTTTCCCTCGATTTGGTACGAGGGCTGCTCGATGGTCGAGATTGAATCCGAAAGCCTTGGATTGCCGCTTGTAGCAACCGACTTGGGGTTTTCTGTGGAAGCAGTCAATGACGGTATCAACGGTGTGAAAGTTCCATTGGGAGATATGCGCGGTTGGGTTACATCCATTCGTGGTCTTTGGGAAAAACCAGAGCTATGCAAAAAAATGGGCATAAATGCTCGTCAGGATTATGAGGACAAATACACACCTGAAAATAACTATCAACAACTGATCAGTATCTATCAATCCACTTCGGGAAGAGGTTGATTCGATGAGCTTCGATTCAAATATTGCAAACATTGACAAACTCATCATTCTCATGCGCACAGGCACCAAATTTATACGTGGATTGTGGATTCGTTTATTTCTTCGCGAAGCACATGGCTTATTACTGGTAGGACAACACGTCACCATATCCCATGCACATAATGTGCGTTGCGGGAAAAACGTAAAGTTTGAAGATTACGCAGAAATACAGGGACTGTGTTCTAACGGTTTAAATTTTGGCAACGACGTCACTATTGGTCGCGCCACTATGATTCGTCCATCAAGCTATTATGGCGGCGATTACGGATATGGAATAACTATCGGTGACAATTCCTCAATTGGCCCTCATGGGTATATAGGATGTTCTGGTCGTATTTACATCGGCAATAATGTGATGATAGGACCAAAGTGTAGCCTATTTGCGGAAAATCATGTATTTAGCAATTCGAATGAAAGCATAAAAAGCCAAGGAGTTCAACAGCGCGGAATAACAATTGGCGATGATTGTTGGATAGGCAGCAACGTTGTCATTTTAGATGGCGTATCGATTGGTAGTCATGTAGTAATCGGTGCAGGGACATTAATTGCAAAAGATGTTCCTGACTACAGCATTATTCTAGACAAACGAGACAGAATGACACGTCAAAGAATAAAATAATTAAGAGTTAAGCACTTGTAGTACGAAGTTATTATGCACAATTTTATGTGCTGAATAAGAGAATTATATTGGATAGTACTGGAGAACCATAAGGACAATACAGCCAATGGTTATATAACATATCCATATGAGGGGAGACTAAATGTCTTTAGTTACAATCATTCTTCCTGCGTATAATGCTGAAAAGACGATTGCAAGAGCGATAGAATCAGCGCTTAGCCAAGAATATACAGATCTCGAGGTAATTGTAGTCGATGATGGATCCTCTGATTCGACATTGAACGTTTGTAAGGCCTTAGCAGATAAGGACAATAGACTCAAGGTTTTGCACATAAACAATAGCGGTCCAAGCGCAGCGCGCAACTACGGGCTGTCACGAGCAAACGGTGAATTTATTTGCTTTATGGATGCAGATGATGAAATGAGCTCGACAATGATTTCGCAGATGACCTCTAATATGCAAGACGACATAGATTTGGTGGCATGCGGATACAAAGTACGATCCAATAATGGGGAACAAGCTTTTGAACAAAGGCTTGATGACAAAACATATTCGAATGATCACCTATATGAATTTATAGGAAAACTGCAAGAAGCAAAAGCGTTCAATCCTCTATGGAATAAAATATTTCGCCGCAGTATAATCGACGGCAATAATCTAATAATGGACACGTCCGTTGATATGGGTGAGGACTTTCTATTTGTTGTAGATTATTGTGAAAAAAGTAAAAAAAATTATAAGACACTTTCTTCGCCTCTATATAATTATGAATTATCCAATAACGGATTACAGGTCACGGCAAATAGGAATAAGAACCTTGATCGCAGATTGTCGCAACTTGAACAATTGAATAAAATATTCAATCAAAGAAATTATCCAATGGATATAATCTATAAAGAAAAGTTGCGTATTCTCTATACTTCATTATTGGAATCCAGCGATTTACGTATCTTACTGAATGAAGTCAATAAAAAAGAATATTTAAATGATTTTATTAATTTGGATGTAAAACTTAGCGGAAAGTATAACATCTTTCTGAAAATTCTTAAAATCAAGCATATTGGTATCGTTTATTTATCCATAAAGCTCTTTAAATTGGTAAAGAAAATACAAGGAAAAAGTTTTAACTGGGGATGAGATGAAATTTAGCAAGAATCTTCAGATAGTATTTATAGCACTTGCAATTATCCCTTTCTTTCAAAATGCAATTGGATATAAATACCCGCCACTCGGCCTAGTTGTTCAGTTCTCTAGATTTTTCTTCTTTACCATATGTATTGCATTAATATTGATAAATGCTAGCGCCTTTAGCTTTATAACTAAAAATATAAAGATATACTTAATTATTGCACTTATATTTACATTTATATGTTCCGCTATAGTAAATAATACGAATGTTGTTGCGGTATTACAGTTATCTTTATATATTTTATACCCATTTTTACTATTTTCTGTATGGTCGCATAGCCCGGTGGAAACCTTAAATATATGTAAGGGGGTAACATACGGTCTTAATATACTTGTTCTTGTAAACCTTGTCATGATGCTATGCTTCCCACAAGGCCTATTTCAGACAGTAAGTTCAGACACAGTATCATATTATTATTTATTTGGTGCTAAAAATCAAATGGTTGCACCAATTATGACCTGCTTGTTCTTTAATGCGGAAACAGCGTACAGAAGCTACAACAAAATTGTGACGAAGACATCATTGTTTATGAGCCTCATATGTACATTGGAATTGATTATTGGCGGTAGTGGCACGGGACTTATTGTTTTGTTTGTATTTATTGTTCTTTGTTTACTCGAATTAAAACATCGAACGATAAGTCCTAATTTATCTTTAATTGTGCTGCTTGCTTCTTTCCTAGGTATTGTTGTCTTTCGAATCCAGAATATTTTTAGTTTTCTTATTGTCGATGTTTTACATAAGTCTTTAACACTCTCCGATAGAACATACATTTGGGATTCCGCAATTGAAAGTATTTTGTCGCACCTAATTCTTGGAACTGGAATTACTGATTCATTATCAGGTAATGTACATTTGAAATTATCATATTTGGTAAAAGATATTTTTGCCCATGACCTGTACCTGGATTATTTGCTTATGGGGGGAGTTCCGGCACTATGTATCTTTATTTGTCTCCTGATTTCTGTCAAGAATTCTTATTGTTATATTTTGAATAGGAATAGGACCTTTATTTGGTGGGGAATTGTAATATACCTATTTGCTTCCATTGTTGAAATATATACAACAAATTTTTGTTTATTCCTCATGTTTGCTTATATGAGTATATGTGACTATTCGATCAGGCACGGTCATTTGATTTAGATTTAAATGGGATATTTATGACAAGTTTAAAAAAGAATCTTATTTATAATATGGCCTATCAGATACTGGTCATATTGCTTCCTCTTATTACAGCCCCTTATGTTTCAAGAGTCCTTGGTGCCGCTGGCCTCGGTACGTATTCGTACGTTTATTCAATTTCTTATTACTTTGGCCTTGTAGGTATGCTCGGTATCACGAATCATGGTAGTCGAAGCATTGCGTTGCATCGAACAGACAAGTTACAGACCGCACAAACATTTTGGAATATATATGCAATTCAGTTTATCAGTACGGGAATCGCGGTTCTTTTATATACCGTTTTTGCTTTTCTCTTATTTAATGGCGATAAAATAATTGCTTATATTAATATTCTCTTCGTTATATCTTATTTGCTTGATATAAATTGGTTGTTCTTCGGTCTTGAGCAATTCAAGATTACGGTCATTAGAAATACCATAATCAAGGTTGCGACCGCGTGTTCGATTTTTATTTTTGTCAAAAACCGTGATGATTTGTGGCTATACACACTAATTATGGCTCTGGGAGCTTCATTAAGTCAAATCTATCTTTGGATGAATGTTCATAAATTTGTTCCATTCTGCAAGCCAAAGTGGTACGAGGTGAAAAAGAACATCAAGCCAGTAATAGTCTTATTTATACCTGCTATTGCCTATAGCATTTATAAGGTCTTAGACAAGATTATGCTTGGCGCCATGTCTGATATGACCCAGGTTGGTCTATTTGATAATGCGGAACGAATCGTAAATATCCCGGTAAGTCTCATTACTGCCTTTGGTACGGTTATGTTGCCGAGGATTTCCAATCTCATCGCATCTGGTGACTCAAATCAAATAAAGAAATACAATGCCATTTCGTTCCGCTACTTCACTATGCTTGTTTGTGGTGCGGCGTTTGGTCTTGCTGGAATTAGCAATGTTCTCGCTCCAGTTTATTTTGGAGACGAATTCACAGGAAGTTCACCTATTATATTTGGCTTAAGCTTTAGTCTTATTTTTATGATCTGGGCTAACATCCTACGAACTCAGTATCTGATTCCCAATAAAAAAGATATGCCATACGTCATTTCGACATTGGTTGGTGCAGCTATCAATATTTCCATAAATTTGCTTTTAATACCCCACCTACAAGCAATAGGAACAATGATTGGTACCATCCTAGCCGAACTTTCTGTATTCTGTGTTCAATACATATTTACCAGAAAAGAATTCCCAACTCTTCAATATCTGAAATCGGGAATTGTGTTCTTCCCGATAGGGGCTTTAATGGGGATAGCTGTTTGGGTTGTCGGTCACATTCTCGGCTCAACGCTTATCACACTGGTCGTTCAGATTCTCCTCGGTGCCTTCATCTATGGAATCGGGTCTCTGATTTATCTCATCGCAATTAAAGACGATCTATTCATTTCCATGTTAAAGAAAACTCTTCATATTAATATGAATCCGCATTTGCCAAAACATGCATCTATCTAATTTGTAAATCAAAGAAAAGGAGTAATAATAATGTCCCGCAATGACAAAACTGCCACAATCACATTCCATAACTCTTATAACTGCGGCTCTATGCTCCAGGCATTAGCTCTTCAAAGAGTCCTAATTGACAAATACGGTGCCGATAATGATATTCTTGATTTTTCCAATCAGGGACAAAAAGAAATGTACAGCACTTTTTGGAAAGTCACCGGCTTGAAGTCATTTATAAAGAATGCACTTTGGGCCACTGTTTATAATCGTATTCAGCAACAGGCTGCCGCATACGAAGCGTTTGAGCATAAATATTTCCGTCTGTCACAAGATGGCTACACTTCTAATAAGGAATTGACTGCCACTAATTCCAAGTATCGGAAATTCATCACTGGCAGCGATCAAGTATGGAATATCCACTGCATGGATGCCGATGACGCGTATTATCTCAACTTTGTTTCTGATTCCAACAAGCGATATGCCTATGCCGTAAGCTTCGGTGCCAATAATCCTTTTGCAGATAATTCGCTTAAGGATCACTACCTTGATCTTGTCAAGAAATTTAACAAAATCTCGGTTCGAGAACAGAATGCAAGGAAATGGGTTTCCGCAGCCACCGGTAGAGAGGTTTCACTCTGCGTGGACCCCACCATGTTGCTTTCTCAAGAAGAATGGGAGAAGACAGTACAACTCGGAAGTTCCCCCATTATCCAAGGCGACTACATCTTCTATTACTGCTTCAGCATCTCACAAGAGATAGCGTCCTTCCTCCACCAGGTATCCAAAAAAACCGGTATGCCGGTATACTTCTTTGAACCTAAGGAATGGGCTCTTCGTTGCTGCTGGAAGAACAAGATTCGCTTGGTGAAGAAATATGGCCCGGAAGCCTTCTTGAATTATATGAAATACGCAAAGATTGTCTTCACTACCTCCTTCCATGGAACAGCTTTCTCAACGATTTTCCATAAGAACTTTTGGTACATCGATTCTGGGCATAATGATTTATCCAAGGATGATCGAGCCGTGTCGTTCCTAACCCAGCTTCAACTCACAGATCGCTACAAAACCATTCCCTCGCTTCTCCGTGCAGATCTGTCAATAGCCCCTGATTACGCCCAACCGGATCAAGCGCTTGCACAACTCCGCGAAGAAGCTTTTGAATATATCGAGGGTATAGTAAATGACTGATAAATCCGATAAGCAGGCGTACCTGCTCATGGCACACAACAATCTTGAACAACTTAACTATCTGATTAGATCTTTAGATTCGGAATTCAGTGATATTTTCCTTCATCTCGATGCTAAATCTAAAATCAATCCGAATGAGATTGTTAAACCTGTTTCTTCTCAGCTCTATTTCTGTAATCGAATTAATGTGTATTGGGCGGAATACAGTCAAGTGCAATGTGAGTTGAATCTATTGCGCCTTGCTACTCGGACAGGTAAGTACAATTACTACCATCTGATATCCGGTATGGATTTTCCCCTGAAGACTCAGAGGGAAATCCATACCATGTTAAGAAATCGGAACGATATCTTCATTCATTTCACTACGCCCAAAAATGTTGAACTAACATTACCTTTTGTACGCTACTATCACTTATTCCAAAAACAACTCTGTGTAGTCAATAGAGATCATACTTTTTCTATTTATAAAGTATTTGAAAAAATCTTCATCCTGTTTCAACGATTAATTCGTTTGAATCGTATACCGAATGACATTGTGATTAAAAAAGGAGCAAACTGGTTCAGCATTCCTGACGATTTCGCAAGATACGTTCTTGACCATCAGGATTACATAGAGAAGCTATTTAGGAACACTCGTAGTCCTGATGAATTCTTCATGCAAACTCTTGCGTTCAATAATCCCGATTACAAGAAACGTATATACAGGTTCAATGAGGATGATTCATCCGAATCATGTCTGAGACATATCGATTGGTTGAGAGGCAGCCCCTATACTTTCACCATAAATGATTATGATGAACTCGTTCACTGCGGGATGATTTTTGCAAGAAAATTTGATTTAAACAAAGATAGACAAATCATCATAAAACTTATGAGCCGTCTTTTTGACTAAAAAGCAATAGACAGGTTCTGGGCATGCATCATAGTCGGCCGCATATCGTTCTTCTCGGTATCATCTGCGACGACAATGATGTGGTCTGTTTTTTGTTTCGTCTCGTAGTAGAGGCGGAACAAAAAACAGACCACATCTTATCTCCTGGTAATGCCCTTGCATCCCCCCTGTCTGTCGATCCGTCATCTATATTCAGCCCAGTAACCACTTGCCTAGCGTTCCAACTGGAATCACATAGATACCATCATCTCGCTGATAGGCGTACTCGCCTATGCCCACGAGAGCAGCCATGAATCCTGGCTCTCTAGCACGTGCACTCGGATTCTTCATCAGCTTGTTCCTGAGACGTATAAGATTCGTCGACGCATCCGCAAAATAACAGCGAGCCTTTACCTGAAGCCGTTTCGGATCTCTAGCTGGAGGCACCCATCCTTTCACCGGATCAATAACAAACATGCTCTCAAACATCGCCACATACTCGGACACCGTACGCTCCGAACGGCATCCAGCAGCGTTTGCGCGTCAATAGCGGACTTGGCACTTGAAAAATTGATACTTAAACAAGCCGGCAAGGCTCACTACGCCACTAGAAAGCCCCCAACCCGAAAAGAGTCGATACACCCTAATCCGGCCAATCCTCCCATCCAGCCGTTTTATCCAGCATAACGACGAAAATCCGAATTCACCGCTAAGGGCTGCTCGCCAATCTTGAATCATGTCTGCCGGCTGTCATTCCCGCCAAAACCTGAGTTCGTCTATTCTTCAGACAGTCCAAGGGTCATGCGGATATATGCCGCATGTTCTCTGAGGTATTCGCGCAGGTACGGAATCGCAAAATCCACTTTCCCATACCCGCAATCCTCAATAACCTGCGCCTCGATCAATCTAATGCGGTAGATACCGGCATATTTCACATCTTTGCCCATGCGTTCGGCAATAGTTGACGTCGATGAAGGCCCATCATCCTGAGCCATAGCCAGCAGATATGTTTTATCGATAGGAGAAAGACCATCCAGTTCAGGGCCGTGAACCGTATCTCCCAGGCGGCTCATCGCATCCTTCACACCAGCCTGCGCCTCATCGATTGACACCTCGACGGGGCCAGACAAATCATGATTACGTCGCACAACCCGCCAGATATGGTATCCAACCAATTGGATCATAAATGGGTAACCCGCCGTCGCCTGTGTAGCAATATGGAGCGGCTCATCCTTCAGAATAATTCCGGAAGCATGGAAAGTATCGGCAAGAGCACTCGATACTTCCTCTAAAGGAATGTCGCCAAGTCGTTCCGGCTGTGCACGGCGCAAGAAAGTCATTACATCGTCATTCAACCATTTAGAAGACATCGAGGGAAGTCCGGCAAAGACCAAAGCCAAGTTACGATCCTCACTGATGAGATGCTGCGCTGCAGTTGCCACAGCTACCATATCCGATCTATCTGCTGCCTGGGCTTCATCAATCGTCACCAGTAATCCCGCATTACGCTTTTCGAGCGTATCCAAACGAGCACTCATGGCTTCACGCAACGTCAAAGGCATGGAATCCCTCTCATAGCGCATTCCACCCAGACTGCCGCCAACATTAAAAACACTCACCGAAGGCTCAAATGAAAAACTGAAGTTCCCTTTCTGCGGCTGCATCTTGCTCAGTAATCGTTGGGCCATGCCAGCAGAAGCGGTTTCGCTAATGGCCTGCCAGCTGCGCTGTTCAGCTATGCGCCTGAACTCCGTTAGCATTACAGTTTTGCCAATACCTCTAGCCCCTGTGATTCTCATCAAACGCCCTGGAGCTCCAGACCCGTTATCCAATCCCTCTTGAAAATCATCAAGGACTAGATCTCGTCCAATCAATACTGGAGGAAGATGACCAGCACTCGGTTTGAAAGGATTCGTTCTTGCGCTCACCATAGCTTCCCTCAAATCTAAAACAATCTAAAAGGTTCTAAAAAGGATAACAGAATCTGTCTAATCCCAGCGGATAGTTGACGCGTGTCTTGAGGCATGGTTTACGGTCTGTTGATTGTTGACCGGTGTATGGATACACAATTGCAGCAGTCGGCATCACCCATCCATCGAAGACAACGGGAGCGTTCGCAGCGAGTTCCTGCGTAACAAGGCCATCGTCAACACGATCCTCTCGGGCATGCCGGTCGCGGAGGCAGCCCGATACTATGGAGGGACGCGCCAGTGGGTAAGATGGCTACAGTATAGTTATCATCCGCAATGAAATCATCTGCAATAGAGCTAAGTAGTTACTTAACCAGCTGATCGCCATACCGGGCAACAAGCTCTGCGTTTACCCTTTCAAACTCAGGAATATAATCCGTGATTACGGTATTCACCAGACGCCGTGCGCGCTCCTCATCATAGATATGTGCGGAGTCATTGCGGAGACATAATTTTCATACTTTTTCATATAAGACCTTTCCGCTACGCTCAATCTTCCTCCGCAACAACTCGGAAATCGGCTCATCGAGGTTAATGACATCTAACTTGAGCAACGACCACAGATCGTTTTGCAAATGATCCTCGAAAGTATTGAAATCAGGACACCCGGATACAGCAAGATCGATATCGCTTTTTGGGTCGCGCCGTTCCCTTCGCGCGAGAACCGAAAAGTATCACCTTACGCACGCCGGCAGCGGCAGCGAATTCGCGGATCTGCGCGTACACGTCCTCGATGGGAACCATCAGAAACCTCCAATCCGCGCTGAACAAGGCCACATCAAACCCTAACTCATGCATGAACAACGCGGAGAAACAGTACAGTCATTCCGCTGTATACAGGTTACTCGCCGAGATGAACGTCATGGAGTCATCCTCCTGGTACCGCTTTCTTGTGACTTCTGAGACCGGTAATTTGGTGAACAACATGAATCGCGCGTTTTCAGCTGGGTAGCCACGTACTAGGTCCGCACGTCGGTGCAATCGTTCAATGGCCTCAGTCTCGTTGAACGTATTGCGCCATTTGCATTCGTCGAACAGAATGTTCTTTTCCTGCGGCTCGGCCGCGATCACATCAATATCGGTCTGTTCACGTGCAATCGGATCGTTGCCCCACCACTTGCCGAATTGCGTGGCGATGAAAGGCAACTTACCTAAGGAATTGCGTCGCATCAGCCATTGCTGGCAGATGGTCTCGATTCACACCCTCCCACTAAGTGTATTGAAATTAACTGTATCACGATTAAGGTCGACGTGCCTCACGTTTTTTGAGCGCGTAGGGTGTGGTGGTGCCTCATCGGGAATGAGCGCGAACGGTATCGGTCCTGTTTGGCTTGTCTTATGGAAGACAGGATCAGCATGGCGACGAAGCGGCAGGTCACCCTGAGATTCAGGGATGAATACATGAAGGCGTCGAAGAAGGACAAGGGACGCATCCTCGATGAGATGTGCTCCGTGCTGGGAATCGGCAGGAGCACCGCGAGACGCAGACTCACGGAAGCCGGGCGCGGCAGGCCGTCGATGTCGCCCGCGGAGCGGCCGAAGCGGTATTCGGAGCAGTCGCGCGAGCTGC
>NZ_NMWV01000043.1 GCF_002860405.1 Bifidobacterium imperatoris
CATTATGACAACTTGTGGTTTTGTGTTGGCGTGTCGTGTTGTTAAAATGAGAACATGAGAATTAATGAAGCAATTTACAGTTATATTGATTCGGTAAAAACCAACAAAGGCTTGACCCTGGATCAGATAGCAACGGAAGCACGCCGGTATGGGGCAACCTGGACCCCAGGCTTCATTTCGGGAATGAAAAGGAATGCTTCAGGTGCATCATTATTCAACATGCTGATTCTCATCAAAGCCTTGGAATCGCTATCTGGTGAATCTCTTGTACTCTCTGACCTATTCCCAGGGGATGGCGACATTGAATTAGACGGAGAATCTTCGATAAGTCGCGAAGAACTTCGTAAAGCTCTTGATGGAAAACAATTTGAACTACTAAGAAAATCCGGGGGGAACTTGTTTGAAGACCCTGTTATCCAACAGTTAAATCAGAGTCTATTGCAATCGGTGCCTGACATCATGGCGAATGTATCTAATTATTTAGTCGTGACCGCCATTAATGGGCCCCGAGAGATACATAATAAAATGGCTCATCATTCACCCACTCTTTCTGAACAAAGAGCTGCCGCCAAGGTTGGTATAACGCCTTCTGCGATATCCGCAATCTGTTTATTGACATATGGCAGGTTTCTTGATGAAGAAACCGCGAGAAGAGCTGGGGAAAATGCGTCACCACAGAAACGTGGCCGAGAGACCCGATTGGTCATTGAGGAAATCGATCAAAAAATAGATTATTTAATAAATGACGGACCTGTAAATTTCCCTGCGCTCAATGACCTATCCGCCGAGTTAGCCGACCGCATCGCCGCCCACCCGGAGGAGTACGCGATCGCGGCCAACCGGGATCCGAACAAGGAAATCGAACGGGAAGGAGGTGATGGGCGATAGGCATCACGTATGACGGCCTGCTGGACGAGGCCGCCAACAACGGCATCCACGTCGAGGAACGCAAGCTCCCCAACGGCTTATGCGGCCTCTACTACGAGCCCACCCGCCTCATCGTCATCGACGAGACCCTGCTGGACGCGCAGAAACGATGCACGCTCGTGCACGAGCTCATCCACGCGCAACACCACGACCAAGGCTGCAATCCATACGATTCGAAAACCGAGCATCGCACCCGCATCCAAACCGCGCTACGGCTCGTCAACCCCATCGAATACGCATTGGCCGAACGGCTCTACGGCGGCAACACCTACCTCATCGCATGCGAACTCGGCCTCACCGTCCAAGTCATCCAGGATTACAAGAACCTGTTGCACGAGAGCATCGAATAATCAAACGCATCGAATTCGATGCGTTTAGGAAGGAGACCATGATGAGCGAGAAGCGGGAGCCGCAGGAGGGCAGCATCGTCCTCTATCAGGCGGACGGCAGGAACGTGCCAGTGCAGGTCACGTATGAGGATGAGACGTTCTGGATGCCGCAGAAGCAGATGGCCGAACTGTTCGCAGTCTCCGTGCCGACCATCAATGAGCACCTGAAAAACATTTACGAGACCGCGGAACTCCAACCGGATTCAACTATTAGGAAATTCCGAATAGTTCGGCAGGAGGGCAGCAGGCAGGTGGCAAGAGAAGTCGCCTTCTACAATCTCGATGCGATCATCGCCGTCGGATACCGCGTCAACAGCAAGCAGGCCGATGTGAAAGCGAAATCGGAGCTCGCACGATACAACCAGTCAAGCATCGACCAGTTGAGCGACTTCGAGAAATTCGCCCGCGGAATCAACCCCCGATAAACGAAAAACGCCTCACACCGGTCCAGACCACCGGCATGAGGCAAGTGAAGAATCCACATGGTTTTGAAGAAAGGAGGACGCTTCACCCGACATTATACGGGCGAAGCACACCCAAAATGCTATTTTCCCCACGAACCTCAGTATTGGGTCAGCCTACTCTGGCCTTCATCCCTATGGGGGCGTTCAGGCGGCACGGATGCATCCAGATATCCTTCACGCTTAAGCGTGTCATAGGCGATATCAGGGAATTCCCGAATCAATGCCTTGAGCTGCCGTTCCCTATATTCCGCTCGGCTCTCTTCGATGAACCTCTTCCAGTCGGCGGTCGTGTCGATATGGAATTCGTAGACGGCCATCTGCAGCACATCCTCCAACCCCGGACGGAAGCGGTCGCCTCCTACTGGGAAATGCAGCGTCGAGAATGTGGGGAAAGCCCCGTCATTAATGTACTTCTTGCGGCGGCTCTTGCCTCTGGAACCATTCCCGCAGGAGAGCATGATACGCGTCGCCGCATCATTGGAACCGAAGATATTGATGTGCGCCCCAGGTATCTCGGATCCCACCACACGGTTGAAATCGTAATGGAACAACGGCATATGCTCGGGTTCGGCACTGACCATGATGACGGATTTGTCAACTTGAAGCCATGCTCCCGCATCCTTGCACGAGCATTCGAAACTGAAGGACAGCGACGCAACGGTCTCGCCGTCGGAGTTGAGTTCTATGCCGCGTTTCTCCCGCTGTGTGATTCTGTATCCGATTCGACCGCCACGCAAACGTTTGTCATGAGGTTCGGCGACGTATCCTTCCTCCAGTCCGCCCAACACGTTCTGCAACAGCGTTTCCATGCGTTGGGCGAAATCCGTCGCCTGTTTCCCGACATCGGGCGTGCTCACTCGGCCTCCAACCATTCAAGCTCATCAAGAGCCCAGAATTCATCAGCGGACAAGGGGTACAGCTGCTTGCGACGTTCGAGTTCTTCACGCGTACCATATTCCCGTTCGAGAGCTGATTTGCGTTTATCGATTTCCGCCTGCGTCAACATTATTGGTTTGCCGATTCTATGGGCTTTCGGCGCGGCTGCGACTGCACTCATAGCTGTCGTCCCTTTCGTCAGGATAGGTGATTGTTGGTTTCGGGCTGCTGTGACTCCGCTTTGGCTTTCGCCCGACGCTCCATGTAATGGCGGGCGCTGCGATGCAGTTTCATCCATTTCGCGTCCACCGCGTTACGGGGTATGCCGTCCGCTGGCGGAACGTATACGGGTATCGGCTTCACGACGCCCGGTCGTTTCACGTATATGCGAGCCTCCTCTTCATATTTTTCCTGAAATCAATGCAACTTACTCGGTTGATTGATTTCTGTCAAATCCCATTAAACCACGTTAAAACCGGTTAAAACCCGTGAACAAGCAGAAAACGAGAACCATATCATGGCGAACATCGTCAAATACCAGACCAGCAAGGGTGAGACCCGCTACCGGGTACGCTACCGGAAACCCGACGGCACCCAAACCGACAAACGCGGGTTCAAACGAAAGATCGACGCGACCAACTGGATGGCCGAACACGTGACCATCGCCAAAGCCTCCGACACGTTCGTGGACCCGCAAGGCGGCCGCAAGACCATTGACTCCATATATAAGGAGTGGCTGGCCGTGCGCACCCCGTTCTGGAAGCCCTCGTACAGGAGCAGCATCGAGACCGCATGGAGCACTCACGTGGAGCCGCAGTGGGCCAATCGCCGCATCGGCGACATCACCAATGCGGAACTGCAGGCATGGGTGAGCGAACTCTCCTCACGCCGGTCTGCCAGCGTCGTGCTCCGAGCGGTCGGCATCATGGACGGCATGCTCGGCAAGGCGTGCAGGGACAGGCTGCTGCAGCGCAACCCATGCGACGGACTGGAACTGCCGCGCAAACCGAAACGCAAGGAGCGGCGCATCTACCTGAGCATCCCGCAGCTCATCGGCTTCGCGAACGAATGCGGCAACGCCATGCGGATAGGGGAGGAGCGGCGTGCGCTCGTGCTGCTGCTCGGCTTCTGCGGACTCCGATGGGGAGAGGCCGCAGCACTGCGCAAGGAAGACGTGAACATCGAGGAGCGGAAGCTGACGATCCGCCACAACATCGTCGCCGTCAAAGGCAAGCCCGTGGAGGGCACTCCGAAATCCTATGAGATGCGCACCCTCTACATGCCCGCCATCGTCACGGACGCGTTGGCTCCCGTTCTCGCACACCGCAAACGCGGCGAACGCGTGTTCTCCGACCCGTCGGGCAAGCCGATACGCGAGCAGTCGGCGAGCGCAGTCAAGGGCAACCGCACGTGGTGGCCAAGCGCGTTGAAACGGTTGGGGTGGGATTCGGATGATTGGCCGAGCCCGCATGACCTGCGGCATACGGCGGCGAGCATCGCCGTACATGCGGGCGCGAACGTGAAGGGCTTGCAGCGCATGCTGGGGCATTCGAGCGCGGCCATGACGCTGGACGTGTACGCGGACCTGTTCGATTCCGACTTGTTGGATGTGACGCGGATGGTCGATGCGGCCGTGCAGCTCGAATCGGGCGCCGAAAGGGAATGTGGGCAAAATGTGGGCAAAAACGTTCCCGAACCGACTGTGATGGTCTGAAAACGTTGGTATTCCAACGGTCTTGCATTGTGGGCGCTGAAGGTTCGAGTCCCTCATTGCCCACAGTTCGAGATGGTCGGAAACAAGCCGCAAAGCCTTACGGGAGTAAGCCTGAGCGGCTTTTTCGTTTTTACCGGTTTTAATGGTTTTTAACCCGTTTTCAGAAAAAATGTGGGCAAAATGTGGGCAAAAAACGCCCCGTCCGGCAGACGGCTCACAAGGAGGCGCACTGCCGGACGGGGCGATTTTTCTTAAATCAGGGCGTGAATTATTCCATTAGGAACTCCATGAACCGGAATTTTTCCTGTTTTTGAAATTTTCATGCCGTTTTTTAATATGTCATTTACCTGCGAGTCGCATTGGACTGTAGGCGGTGCCGAATGCGGAGGCGATGACGCCTGCGGCTGCGCTGATGTAGGCTCCGATCTGCGGGTCTCCGAACACGGTGACGCCGGCGCCGACGATGCCGGCCACGAGGGTCGCGATGTAGATGACGGTGCGCACCGTGTCGTTGAATACGGGCGTGTAGCCGGTGGTGGTTTCCGTTTGGGCCTTGTGGTCGGCGACTCCGGGCGTGTTCACCGGGGCGGTGACCTGTTCGAGCTGAGTGTCGAGAGTGTTGTCTGCCATGTTATTTCTCCTCCTTGGACTCAGTGGTTTCAGTGGTTTTGGCCTGGTTGGTGAGCGTGATACTCAAATTCGCCAATGCGGCGTTCACCGAGGTTTTGACCGCCGCCGTGATGGCTTCCGCGTCGGCTCCCGCGTTCTTCGCGATGGCCTGCAATGCGGCGGTCTGCGCGGTCTCATAGGCGAGCGTGTGAGCCTGGACCATGGTGGTGATCTCCTGTGCGCGGCCCCACCACGGGCAGCCGTTGTTGCCGTGCACGGTCTTCACGCCGGCCAATTCCAGGAGCTTCGCCTGATCGGGGTGAGTCAGGCCGGTAAGACCGGATTCGGGGCTCCAGTAATAGATC
>NZ_NMWV01000044.1 GCF_002860405.1 Bifidobacterium imperatoris
GAACCGCAATGTTTCACGTGAAACAATTGTATTTAAGTAGATGAAGCGTCCGCGGAAAAGCAGTCGGCATGTGCGGTAGGGATTTCCTGTAATGCGCCGGTATCCTTGAAGCCAGTACCGATAGCCGATGAGGGAGCCTCAACATGAGTATTGACGAGATTTTCGCAAAAATCGTGACTGAATCGGTCGATAAGCGCGAACAGGGGACTCGTTTCGAGCGTGCCGTTGAGTTCTTCCTTGAACATGATCCCGCATGGCTGGAGCGCATCAAGCAGGTGTGGATGTGGGATGAAGCGCCTACCAATGACGGCAAGATGGATACTGGCATCGATTTGGTTGCCGAGGATGTGGATGGCTCGCTGTGGGCGATTCAGGCCAAGTGCTATTCCAAGCCTAAGCTTGCGGCCGGTGATGTCTCCACATTCTTCATGAATGCGCTGGCGGATAAGCGCTATCAGCATTACATGATTGCCGACACAGTAGCCGGCTACACGTCCGTACTTGAGAACTTCATGCTTTCGCATCCGGATATGGATTTGGTGCGCCTTGATATGGATACCATGCGCGAATCGAATTTGGATTGGCAGGCGTTCTCCAACGGTTCCGCGAGCAATACCAATGCCGGTCGCGTAACGTACAGCCCGCGTCCTCATCAGCGCGAAGCCATTGAAGCGGTAACAACCGAACTCAAGGATCACGACCGCTGCTCGCTGGTTATGGCCTGCGGTACTGGTAAAACCTTGACCTCCTTGAGACTCACGGAATCGATGGTAGGGGAGGGCGGAACCGTGCTGTTCCTGGCTCCTTCCATCAGCTTGGTGTCGCAGTCGATGCGTGACTGGGTGAATCAGACTCGTGCCCGCCGTATCAACGTGTACGTGGTCTGCTCGGATGGCAAGGCCAGCAAGCTGAGCAAGTCGGAGCAGGAATCCTATGGGCAGCTCACGGATATTCCGTTCCCGGCCACTACGAATGCGGAGACCATCGCCAACCGTTTCCAGCCGCATAAGGATGCGTTGAACGTGGTGTTTTCCACGTACCAGTCGATTCAGGTGATTCATGATGCTCAGCAGCTTGGGCTGCCGGACTTCGACTTGACGATCTGTGATGAGGCACACCGCACCACGGGTGTGATGGACGGGGAAGCCGCTTTCCAGAAAATCCATGACGCCGATTTCATTCACTCCACGAAGCGTCTGTATATGACGGCCACGCCGCGCATCTTCGGCGAGGGCGCGAAGAATAAGGCCAAAGAGGGTGCGATCGAGATAGCGAGTATGGATGATGAACAGGTCTATGGTCGTATCGCCTACCGGCTGAGCTTCGGCAAGGCCGTGGCGCTTGGCTTGCTCACCGACTACAAGATCGTGGTGATGCAGGTGGCCGAAAGCATGATGGGCTCGGCCATGCAAAAACAATACAGTGCCAAGGATTCCGAGATCCCGCTGGATGATGCCGCCAAATTCGTGGGCTGTTGGAAAGCGTTGTTTGATCGTCGGCATGCGAAGGGTGTGGAGGAGCTGGTCAATCGCGGTCGTCATGCCGCCGAAGTCGGCCCGGATGATGCCAAGCGCGTGCTGCATCATGCCATCGCGTTCGCCGCGTCGATTAAGGATTCGAAGGCGTTGAGCGCCCAGTTCCGTACGGTGATCGATGATTACACGCGCAATCTGGAGGATACGGATGCAAACAAGGCGGTGATCGCCGCGAACCATGAGGTTCACGTGGAGATCGATCATGTGGATGGCGGCATGGATGCGGCCACCCGTCGTGGCAAGCTCGATTGGCTGGCCGCCAAGACCGCGGACAATGAGTGCCATATTCTCTCCAATGCCCGCTGTCTGGCTGAGGGTATTGATGTGCCGGATTTGGATGCGGTGATCTACTTGAACGCCCGCCGCAGCCGCGTGGATATCATTCAGTCGGTTGGCCGTGTGATGCGCAAGGCTCCCGGCAAGGAATACGGGTACATCATTATCCCGGTGGTGATTCCGTTGGGTGCGGACCCGGATGCGATTCTCTCCTCGGGCGCCTATGAAACGGTATGGCAGGTGGTGCGCGCGCTCAGGAGCCATGATGAACGCTTGGATGCGATCATCAACGCGGCCGCCTTGGGTGATGAGGATTCCTTGCGCAGGATTATCGAGGTGGAAGTGCTCGATGAATCCAAGCTGCGCAAGCGGAGCAGCCGTCGCGATAAAACCACGGGTAATGTGGCGAGCATCGGCGGCGAAGGCGTGTATGGCAATGATGGCGCTGACGATACCGGTGATGACGCTGACGGGAAACCTGCCGGTAAGAATTTCCAGCCGGAGCTTGATTTCGAGCTGGGGGAGATGGCGAAGGCCATCAACGCGCAGATTGTGCGTAAGTGCGGTACGAAGATCTACTGGGGTGAATGGACCGATGATATCGCAGCCATCACTCGCCGTCGCGCGGAGGCGATCTATCAGCTGGTCGACCAGCCTGGTGCGGCGCGTGAATCGTTCCTTGAGTTCGTGGATGGTCTCAAAGACAGCCTCAACCCCGGCTATTCGGAGACGGATGCGATTGCGGTATTGGCACAGCATGAGGTGACCAAGCCGATCTTCCAGACCCTGTTCACCAACAAGGAGGTCATCGAGCACAATCCGATCGTGCGGGGTCTCGACCGCACGATGAACGCCCTGTATGCGGCCGGATTGCCCGAGGTGACCAGCAACCCGACGCTGCGTGATTTGTACTCGTCGGTGAGATTGTCTGCGAGCCAGTTGGAGACGGATGTCGCCAAGCAGAATCTCATCAAGGAGATCTACAACGAGTTCTTCACCAAGGCGTTCAAAGACACCGCCGACTCGCTGGGTATCGTCTACACGCCCGTCGAAGTCGTGGACGCGCAGTTGCATATGGTGCAGCGCGCCCTGCAACGCGAGTTCGGCCAATCGTTAGGTTCCCGCGGCGTACATGTGCTCGACGGCTTCGCGGGCACTGGTACGTATATCTGTCGCCTTATCGAGGATGAGAGCCTGATCGATACGGCTGACCTGCCGTACAAGTACGCGCACGATTTGCATTCCAATGAGATAGTCCCGTTGGCCGCCACCATCATGGACATCAACATCGAACAGTCATACCACAAGCGTGTTGGGGGCGACTACATGCCATTCCCGGGCGCCCTGCTCACGGACACGTTCCAAATGCATGAAGATGGTGACACCCTCGATGACACCATCTTCACTGAGAATACCGAACGCATCAAGCAGCAAAAGGCACTGCCCATCAAGGTGATTATCGGTAACCCGCCGTACCGTGCCGGCGATGTGGGCCATACCGGAACCGATACCCAGAAATATCCAACATTGGATAAACGCATAGAGGAAACCTATGTGGCGAACTCCGATGCGAATAATAACAACTCGTTGTACGACCATTACATCCGTGCATTCCGCTGGGCCTCCGACCGTATTGGAGAGTCCGGTATCGTTTGCTTCGTCTCCAACGGAGGATGGGTCAAGGGCGGTTCAGGTGCGGGCATACGTCGATGCTTCACTGAAGAGTTCAATGCTATTTATGTATACAATCTGCGCGGCAATGCACGAGGTTCCGGCGAAGAACGCCGAAAAGAAAAAGACAATGTTTTTGGGTCAGGAACTCGAACGACTATTGCCATTACTATGCTGGTCAAAAATCCCACCTCCAAAGAGCATGGTGCTATCCACTATAGGGATATAGGCGATTATCTAGATCGTCAGCAGAAGCTCAATATTCTTAAGGAAGTGGTAGAGAGTACTCCGAAATGGAGTGAGCTTCAGCCAGACAAACACGGCGATTGGCTCGACCATCGCGACGACAGCTATGCCACATTCATTCCCACTGGAGTGCAAGATGGCTCAAAGAAACTGCCAACAGGATTGTTCGCTATTTGGTCTAGAGGCTTAGCAACATGTCGTGATACTTGGGCGTGGAACATGTCGTTGCCTGAATTGCAGTCCAATATGAGTCGTTTACTCGATGACACCAATCATGCCATTGAACAGCATCATGTAGATGGAACACCTCTGGAGCAAGACACCACTCGATTCAGCTGGACAAGGCGTTTGCAGGATTATGCCGACAAAGGCACCAAGATTCCATACGATCCTGACCATTGCATACTCGGTGTCTACCGTCCATTCTGCAAACAATGGGTCTACTTCGATTCTTTTATGAACGAAAGGACCTACCAGCAGCCACGCATTTTCCCGATCGCCGGAGGCGATCGGCCGAAAGGACCTACCAGCAGCCACGTTTCTACCCAAGGCTGTGAACCGGAAAATGCGCCGAACGAAATGACCTACCAGCAGAGTTTCCCTCGATGCTTAAAAAACATGGTCATTATCTCTTCGGTCACCAATAAGCGAAACTACACCTGTTTTATCAGTGATATTCTTCCTGACCTGCATGTTGACCCAGATGCAACACAGTGTTTCCCGCTGTACCGATATGAGAAGGTCGAACCGTCAGACGACGGCGGATTGTTCTCCGAAGCGGATATGCAGGGTGCGGATGAGCATGGCTATATTCGCCATGATGCCATCACTGATACGGGTCTCAAGGTGTTCCGTGAGGCGTATCCGAATCTGAAGATCACGAAGGAAGACATTTTCTACTACGTGTACGGCGTGCTGCACAGCCCGGAATACCGCAAGCGCTTCGCCAACAACCTGAAGAAGGAGCTGCCACGCATCCCGCTCGCAAAGGACTTCACGGCGTTCATGAAGGCCGGCCGAGCCCTTGCACATCTGCATCTCGATTACGAATCCATCGACCCGTGGCCGGTCATGGAAGTTGGCGACAGCGCGAACCCGGGTCGTACTGAGAAGATGACCTACCCGAAGAAGATCAAGAATGCCGAAACCGGCAAGAAAGTGCCGGACCTTACCGTGTTGAAAGTGGCGGAAAACCTCACGATTGAGGGTATTCCGCTGCGCGCCTACGAGTACGTGGTCAACGGTAAGTCCGCTATCGGCTGGCTGATCGACCGCTACAAGGTCACCACCGACAAGAAGAGCGGCATCACCAATGATCCGAACGATTACAGCGATAATCCACGCTACATTGTGGACCTGGCCGAACGCGTCATCCGTGTCAGCATGGAAACCCTCGACATCGTCGAAGGCCTCCCCGCCCTAGAAGAACTCCCACACCCCGCCAACTGGCCCGCCGAATGGAACAACAGCTGATCACCTTGCACCTTGTTCGTGGACTCGCGAGCGTGAGGAAATACGTGAGGTACATACTGTGTCAATACGAAAGAGGTGATCATGAGTACTACAACATTGGTCAAATGGGGTAATGGACAAGGCGTGCGCCTATCCAAGGAGACGATGGAACGCGCCGGTCTGCGGGTGGGCGACTCATTGGAGGTCAATGCTGAGAACGGCATGATTACACTCATACCCGCGAAGAGAAGATATGTTGACATTCCTGATTACCGGCAGTTGTTCAAAGGGTATAACGGTCCTACGCCGGTGGAGGACGGATTTGCTTCTCCCGTTGGGCAGGAGACCATCTGATGATGGGAACCATTCCGGCGGAAGATGGAGGGCAAGATTCACGGGTGGGCGGAGATTGTACAAGCCAAGTGCCTAGACCTGAACGCGCGATACGCACGCAAGATAACAACTGTGGACGATGATGTCATGGAGCGCATTACGGAAATGCTTCTGGATGGACTCATCATGTGTCTTTCAATGCGCGTTGAGCGGTATGGATGAATTCCCGCAAACGCACAACGGCATACGCGGCATGAACCTTATCGATTGGCTGCTTGCCAAGGATTGAACGATAATGTAACAGTCATAGAGCTGTATGCCGACCGTTCGTCATGATTTTTGCATGAAAAGGCAGTTTATTCGTCCAGACTTTTGCCCGAACTGGGTGAAAGTTCGTCATGATTTTTGCATCGGCGATGCGCGGCAAGGCTATACTCGCCTTAGTAGTACGTCTGCATAAGCGTATTTGCCGAAGCTCATGTGCCGGACGATGGAGGTCTTATGAAGCGCAATATCATGACCACGCTGGAAGCATGGCGGCAGTCTCGGCATCGTCGTCCGCTGGTGCTATGCGGTGCCAGGCAGGTGGGGAAAACCTATGTGCTGAAAGAGTTGGGACGTACGCAATACGATTCTTGCGCATACCTCAACCTTATGGATGAGCACACGCACGCGGTGTTTG
Organism: Bifidobacterium imperatoris; assembly: GCF_002860405.1. Classification (GTDB taxonomy): domain Bacteria; phylum Actinomycetota; class Actinomycetes; order Actinomycetales; family Bifidobacteriaceae; genus Bifidobacterium; species Bifidobacterium imperatoris. Next base: position 6,196 of record NZ_NMWV01000044.1, read on the forward strand.
AGTCCGGGTATAACGCGAAGCAAGTACTAGAGAATATTGGGGTGCTTACCGGCACCAGAATCGTACCCGGCCATACGTTAGTCATCATTGATGAAATACAGGAGGTTCCGGCAGCACTTACCCTGATGAAGGCGTTTGCCGAAGACACTCCCGAGCAGCACATCGCAGCAGCTGGTTCGTATCTAGGACTGTCGTACCATGCGGGTCATTCATTCCCGGTTGGGAAAATCGACTCCATAGACATGTATCCATTGACGTTCATGGAGTTTCTTGAAGCGGCTGGCCAGGGAGAATTAGCCGAGATAGTGCATGCGCTGGATTTCAACAGAGCGGAGCTGTTTGCCGATAAGCTTGAGCGTCTACTGCGGCAATACTATTTCGTTGGCGGCATGCCTCAGGCAGTCAGCGAATTTCTTGATGGTGACAACGACTATCTAGCGGCCCGTCGTGTGCAACAGGCATTGTTGTCGGACTATGACAAGGATTTCTCCAAACATAAGGGTGATGTTCCTGAGATTGATGTGGAGCGTGTGCGTCTCGCATATCGTTCCATCCCCTCGCAGCTAGGGCGCGAGAATCATAAATTCGTCTTCGGGCATATCACATCTGGTGCGCGACGAACCCAGTATGAAACTGCAATACAATTCATCGTCGATTCGGGATTAGCTCATCGCGTATACCGCATCAATAAGCCGCAACTGCCATTGCGTGATTATGAGGATCTTTCGGCTTTTAAGCTGTACCTGCATGACATCGGGTTGCTCGGGGCCGCCATGAACGTATCCGCTCGCGATGTCTTATTGTCCAATAAGGTGTTCGAGGAATACAAGGGTGCAATGACCGAGCAGTATGTGTGCCAACAGCTTACGGCAACCGGCCACGCTCCGTATTATTGGACGGCAACCCGTGGAACCGCGGAAGTGGATTTCATCCTGCAATATAACGGGCAGCCGGCTCCATTGGAAGTCAAGGCTGAGGAGAACGTTCACGCAAAAAGCCTGCGTCTGTTGTGCGCAGACACAGGCTTGCATGGATATCGCTCATCGATGAAAGGATATCGTGAGCAGGATTGGCTCACCAATGTGCCGTTATGGGCAGTTGGTGAGTATTTCGCGGCATGGAACGATCCGGCAAACCAGATTCCCGAAGGATTCTGAGAGTCATTTGACATAAAGAATCAGTTATATCTACTTTTACCGGCGAGGTGCCTCATTTGAAAATGAGCGCGTAATCCGGAGTGGTGCCTCACCTGTGGTGAGCGTGAAATCCTAGTCCGCGTCGGCTTGTGGGGTTTCGTCGTCTTCCGGTTCGACGCCCGCGATCCGGGCGAGCGTCTTGTTCAAGTATGCCATGTCCGGGCCCATGCGTCTGGCCAGCCGCGCGGTGCGCGGTGCCGCCAGTGCTTCGAGCCGGTCCTGGATGTCGTGGATGCGGCGGACGAGCTCGGCCGGGTTCACGGTCGCGAGCGTGTGTTCGATCTCCTCTCGCTTGTCGTCGGGTATGA
>NZ_NMWV01000045.1 GCF_002860405.1 Bifidobacterium imperatoris
GCACGAGGGAGCGTAGTGGGCCGTTGGCTCCGCTGCCGATGGTGATGAGCATGCTTTCGAAACTGCCGCTCAGGTTCTCCAGGTCGCCTTTGAGGTTATCGTTCTTGGCCGCGGCCTGCTGCGCCGCGAAACCGGAGTCCTCGACCTTCTTCGTCCACTTGTCGATGCCCTTCGCGCCCTCGTTGTAGAGCACGTTGGCTGCGCGGATGGCATCGGAGCCGAAGATGGTGGCCAACGCCTGGTTGCGCTGCTCCTGCGTGAGCCCGCCCATCTTGTCCTGCAATTGGCCGGCGAGATTGGCCAAGCCGATGAAGTTGCCTTGCGCGTCGTACGCGTTGATGCCGAGCTCCTGCATCAGGTTCTTCGCCTTGGTGCTTGGATTCGCCAGCGAAATGAGCATGGTCTTCAGACTGGTGCCAGCGTCCGAGCCGATCATGCCTGCGTTCGCGAACGCGGTGAGCGTGCCCACGGTCTCCGTCATGCCGATGCCAAACGAATTGGCGACCATGCCGGACTGTTGCAACGCATAACCCAAGTCACGGGCCGAACCTTGTGCCTTGCCTGCGCCAGCCGCCAACGCGTCAGCCACATTGCCGGCCTGTTTTCCGGTCAGGTTGAACTGGGCCATGGCGGAGCTCATGAGCTCCGCCGCCTCGGATACCTGCATGCCGTCGGACGCGGCGAGGTTCAACGCTCCGGAAAGACCGCCGGAGAGAATATCGGTGGTGCTCATGCCGGCCTTGCCGAGCTCGTTGATCGCGTCGGCCGCCTCCTGCGCGTTGTACACGGTGTTCGCGCCCGCGTCGATGGCCGCCTGACGCAGCTTGTCCAATTCCGCGGCGGAAGCCCCCGTGTTGGCCTGCACGGTGCTCATGGCCGCATCGAACTGGGCGAACGTGGTCACCGCGGCCACGCCCACGGCGGCGCTCACGGCACCGACCGCCAAGCCGACCTTGGTGAGGCCGGCGCCGATCTTCTGACCGGTGGTCATCGGCTTCTCCAACGCGGTGGACAGTTTCGACGCCTGCGCGCTTGCGGCCTGCATCCTGGTCGTGTAGTTCGACGTGTCGGCCATGAGCCGGATCATGATGTTCTCATTCAAACCGGCCATACGCCGCCTTTCTCTAGATTCTGACTGGTTTCCGCGTAAGACTGGTGGTCAACGCGCCTGATGCGTTCGGATCCGGAGAACCGGACCCCCGGTATTCCTCCAACGCCCGGTTCCGCTCATAGGCGGCGAAGCACAATTCCACTTCGCCCTTCAACCGCAATGCTTCGAACGCGTCCTGATCATGACAGACGCGCGTATCCATGCCGCACAACGGGCAGATGCGATTCTCATAGGATTGCAAAGCGAGCATCCACATGCGCTCCGTCTCATCCCATTCCACTGCATCATCATCGGCTGGCGTCCAGCCGTTGAAGCGTTTGAGGCTCATACCCAGTTGCCGTGCGCAGCGTAGGGACGCGAGCAGTTGCGGGTCGTTGCCGATGATGTCGGCTAGTTCAGTGATGCCAGCAACGTCAACGTCTCTTTTGGGAGGCTGGTGACCGGAGTGTTCAGTTCCTGGATGGTCGTGAGGATTTCCGCCGTCTGCGAGTCGGTGAGACTATCCAATAAGGTCTTCACCGATTCCGGTGACGCTTCCATGGCCTTGCCTACCGGATCCTTGATGGCACGCAGCATGCGCGGGAACGCGAGCTGCAGCAGCCGATTCATGTCGCGGGACTGGCGCCCGTTCTCCATGCTGGTGCAGCGCAGGATCAGCTGGTTCCATTCGTTGGCACGTAACCCCTCAAGCGTGACGGTCAGTGTGCTCTTTTGCACGTCCTGCACGGTTTTGCTGAGTTGTTTTGCGAGTTTTTCACGTTCGCCGCGTGCGGCCGACGCTTCGGCCTCGGTCATATTCTCCAAGGCCTTGAGCTCGTTGATCCGGTTGGTCAGTTCGATGGCCGCGCGCAACGCGGTCATGTTCGTGACAATTTCCACGCTCGTATAGGGGGAGTGCACCTGAAGTTCCATATGTCGCCTCTTTTTCTGAAGAATGATGTCCTCTTTCATATGTCTCACAAAAAAGAAGTCCCTCCCGTCGCGAAAAGAGGACTAGAAAACGGCGGGAGAGAAGATCAATGGGTTAGGCGGCGGTGACCACGGCGGTCTCATCCTGAGAGCCCGGATCAGCGGAGAAGCTGATGGTGCTCAGCTGACGCTGGTTCGACGCATGCGCCACCGGCGTCTTGATACCGACGACCACCGGGAACACGCTCACCACGTCGCCGGCCGCGAACGGGTCATCCGTGGCCTTGCCGCGGCGACGCACGATGTAGCCGGTGGCGCCGGAGATGAGCTTAGCGACCGCATCGTTCGTCTCGCCCTTGATGTTCACGTTGTCCAGCACCTGCAGAGTGCCGTCCGTGAACTTCTCCTGGCCTGGAATCTGGCCAACCGCGGCGGCACCTTCTCGGTCATCGTCGATCATGTCCTGCGAATGGGTGAGCTTCCATCCGTCGGAGGTCAGCCAATAGGAGAGGTCCAGCACGTCGGTGGTCAGTTCCACGATGGTCGGCTTCTTCACGTTGGCGATGGTCGGCACGAAGATGGTCTTTACTCGACCGTCCTCGAGATACGCCTTCACATTGTTCGGCATAATATGCTCCTTGCTTTGAATAACGATTGATAAGAGAGGGGGGGAGGTCCGGTCTATTGGCCGAATCTCCATGAGATGACGCGCATCACATACGCCTGACCGGTTTCGGGGTCGGTCAGTTCGCTCGCATACACGCCGGAATCCGAATATGGGACCAACGCGCCCATGCCACGGGGATGCACTCCATCCAACGCCGTCATGAACGCCTCGCACGCAGAATCCACGTCGTTCGCATAGGCGGCTACCACGCGGATATCCAGTTCGAACAGGCGACTGGTCACGTTCACCGCCTCGTTGACCGTGCGGTCAGTGGAGCGTACGCGCCATACGATCCATGGCGGGGCCGGACCGGTGGCCACATCCTCGTACACCCGCCAATGCGGCATGGAAGGCAACAGCGCCCAGATGAGGTCTTTGGCTTCACTGGTTTTCATAAGGTGCTCGCCGCCTCCCGCACGTATTTGGCGGTGGTCTCGAATTCTTCCTCGCCGTGCTCGTAGAAACGGTGGGTGCCGCCGCCGCGAGACGTGCCGAAGAACGCGATGTTCGCCAGATTGCCGGCACCGCCCTTCGGCGGCGCGATATCCGCCTCCACGAGGGTGCCGGACTCCTTCATTTCATAGGAGACGGGGATTCGTGAAATGCCCCTGTTGGAGGAGGTTCGCACGTCAGCGAGTATCGCGGTCTTGATGTTCTGCGCGCCATGCTTCACCGCCGCCGTCACAAGCCGCTGCTTGCGAATCGGCACCGATTTCAGCTTGGCGGCGAACGCCTTCACCTGACTCACATCGACATCGACCACGCCCATCAGCCACCACCAGCCTTCGGAATCTCGCGCACGTTCCAGCGTCTCGCCGTCGCATGAGTTTTCTCGGACTGCATGTTGACCAGGCGGAAGCGCCTGCCCACCAGATCAGGATCGGACGAGGCCGTGCATTCGGCCATATCCTTCTCCCGTAATCCGGTGGCGTTCATCGGCAGGTGCAGGTAGAGCAGCCATTCGGCCACGTTCCCGCCCACATTGCTCGAAGAGCCGGTGGCGCTCACCTTATCCGAGGCCGCGCCACCGGAGGTCTGCAATTTCCCCTTGCCCTCATACACGAGCTCCATCACCGGCCGGGTCAACCCCGTTTCCGGATCCGTTTCGCTTCCACCCGTGTAACGGGTGATGCGGAACGAATCCGTCATCAGGGATTCAGCGTAGGAGCGCAGTCGTCGGAGACTGACTTTACGGAACGTGCTCATCCGACCACCCTCGCATTCAGATAGCCCGGATAATCATCGTCCTCGAACCAGTAGGGGCTCATGTCGAGACTCGGCAGCTCGTTTCGGGTGATGCCGATGACTCCCAGACCGCCGATGAGCGGTGATTGGTCGGCCACGAGATCGTCCAACGTCTGCATCTCGCTGGCGGTCAGATAGATGCCGGCTTCATCGACTTTTCTGCTGCCGCCATCCATACCGTCGTCGATCTGCCGTGACCACGAGGTCTCACCTTCGGGATTCATGTAGAATCTGCCCGCCGCAGCGAGACACACATCCTGCAGGTCCTCCGGTAATGGGTCGATGAGCTGGCCTGCCTCATCGACCCATGTGCGCTTCGTGTATCTGCGGATACGGTTCGACGCGGCACGAAGGCAACGTTCCGCACGCTTCGTGTCGGCGTCTTCAATGATGGATTCTCCGAGCCATTCGGCCAGATCGTTTTTCGTGGCGAATGTCGGCAGCGGATTGCTCATAAGAGTTCTCCTTAGGCCGCTATCACGCCTGCCGCACGCAGCTGGGTGAGCAGGCTGTTGAACGCGGAGGCGAGCGCCGCCGCATCCGCGTCTGCGGCCACGTTCGGTACGGCCACGCCCTTCTTCACACCGCCTAATGCGGTGACGGAGGCGGCTGGCAGCGTGTAGGCGGCGGGAATCACGCCCTTGGCGAGCTTCGCCGCGGTGACCTGTCCATCGCCAATGGCGGCGGTGTTCACGGCGTTCGGTGCGAGCATTGCGGATGTGATGGCGCCGGCGGTCGGAGTCGTGGAATCATCCACGAAATCGAAGCCGGAGCCGTCCGCCTTCACCTTGACCATTTTGGAATGGCCTGTGCTGGGGTCATAGCCGGAGAGCGAGGCCGGTGTGACGCTGCCCGCATCGGGGGCCTTGGAGCCGCCGACGTTGACTGGATTATCATCGACGTCGAACACGGCGATTTCGGCTACGTCCTGGCCGTCAACAATGGTCGGCTGGGAAACGAATCGTATCTGCTTGGCCATATCAGGCACCGACCTTCGGGACGATGAAGCCGGCCGGATACTGGGTGCCCTTGCCGGTGACGCGGGTGACCGGGTTGGCCACCTGGAAGCCGACGCGCATGACCACGCGCAGAGCCTTGGAATCCTGCTGCATGAGGTTGTAGATGACCTTGCCGTCAGCGTCGCTGATGACGCCCTGGTCGAAGATCTGATAGGTCATGTCCTGACGGACACCGACCACGAACTTCGTCCAATCGGCTGCGAGCAGCACCGCCTTCGTGGAATCCCATGCGCCGTTCTTCACCTCGTTGAGCGGGTAGCCGTACAGGCTGGCAGGATTGCCCTGGGTAATGGAAGGCGTGTAGATGGGCTGGCCGTTCGCGTCGCGCAGGCCGACGAGCTGCCAGTTCAGGCCGGGCTGGCTGGCGAAACCATTGACGGCGAAACCCTTCTTGCTCAGGACTTCGCCGAGTTTGGCGACGTCCTGTGCGAGGTCGGTTCCGGTGCCCTGCGTGATGGTGGCGCCGGCTTTCTTCGCGCCGGAGAGGATATCGTCACCCCAGGTGGAAGGCTTGTCAACGCCGAAGATGCCGGCCGCATCGACCTTCTTGCCGAACGCTTCGGCGATGAGCGGCTTGACGGTATCCCACAGGTTGATTTTCGCGTCATCCACGACGGAATCCGGAATCGGGACGATGACCGCGAGTTCTTCGGCGGTGATTTGCACGTCCTCCCAGCCGGTCTTGCTGGTCTGCTTGAGCGCGCCCTCGGAAACCCAGTAGGCTTCCGGCAGGGTGGCGAGAACCGGCTGCGTCTTCTTCATGCTGCTCATCGGCACGCGCTTGGCGCGGGTCAGCAGCACGGATGATTCCGGCATGGTCTGGATGATCTCCTGGGAAACATCGTCAGGGATGAGGGCCGTGCCGAGGTCGGTGCGGCCGATGGTGTTGTCGAATGCCATGTTTGGCTCCTTTTACTTGCTGGTCAACGCGTCTCGCAGCCAATCCGTTGCCGGATTCGACGTGGGGTCGGTTCCCCCGGATGGCTTGGCGTGCACGCGCTGCAATGGGTTGATGTTGTTCTGGTCCGCGTCCTTCGCAGCCTGTGCGTCGATGCGTGCCGCGAGCTTCGCGGCCTTGTCCATGACCTCTTCGGGGTTGTCGCCGCCGATGAGGTCGAAATCCTGTTCCGTCAGAGACGGGTATTTGGCGCGGGCCTCGGCCCATGCCTTCGCCATGTTGACTTGGGCGAGCTGTTCGCGAGTCTCCTTGAGGTCGCGCTGCAGCTTCTCCTGTTCCGTGAGCTTCGCGTCCTCGATCTCGCGCAGCTTGGCGCTGCTGGCCTCGCTTGCGGTTTTGAGTTTCGAATTGTCCTCACGCAGATGCTGGATGAGATTCCATGCCTTTTCCGGTGAGAATTCCTCTCCGTCTCGCTCCCACGGCGGCTTCTGCCCGGTGTCGGTGTTCTGCTGCCCGCCAGGAGGTTCGGGAGTGTTGTTCTGCTCGTTGGCGTCATCGGCCATGATGGTTCCTTTCCGCCCGTCCTGCGGGCATAAGAAAACCCGCCATGAACTTCATGACGGGCTAGATGAATAAAGTTTTTTGCTTACCTCTTCCGGTGGGCTTTCAGAAGATCAAGATACACATGGATTGCCATGTAATCCGGATCTTTCGCAAGCTCATATACTCCGTCCGGGAATTTTGCGTATAGGCCAGGATGGGAATAAGCAATGTCCAGGGCATCAGCGATGGCCAGATCAGGTTCTCCGGAAAGAATCATGTCGCGGGCGTCTTCCTCGGTAATCTCATCGAGGCCTTTAACGATTTCGAGGCATTGTTCGGCGAGAGAAATCAATTCATCCATTGTCATGACGATCGGATTCCCTCCATTGTTTTGCCTTACTCCGTTTGACTGCGATTTTACCCGTTGGAGTATTGCGAGTCACGCCGGCGCCGCCGATTGGCATCGCCCTGTCGATGACGTATTGACCACCCACAAGGTACGCCTT